>CACBXB010000049.1 GCA_902543185.1 Paracoccaceae bacterium | reverse complement strand
CCTCATTACCCGATAAACATCCATAAGTGCCGTTTCACGGTTCATATTTTTGTCTTGCGCTAGTGTGTTACGGATATATGGCCCGATATTTACGTTATCGATATCTAAAACTGGTATATTACCGAAACCAGCATCGATTAATTCTTTTACCGTTCCACCAATAACTTCACCTTCTTTATTATATTCCAGGGTCAGCTCGTCACCAGCTTCGACATAGATAGCACCGTTTTCCTCATTGATCATATCTCTTGAGATAAACTTCCCAACTATAGAGTCAAAAGGCACTATTAATTCGGTAACCTTGCCATCATCTTTTAATTTTTTAACAGCACGTGGCGTTACTTTTTTTCCAGCTTCCGCCACAACTTCACCAGTAGCAGCGTCAACCAGGTCGAAAGTAGGACGAGTTCCTCTGACGCGATCGGGAAAAAACTTAGTCACCCAACCTTTATCTTTCGATACCTTATAATCCACTGTATTGTAGTAGGCATCCATAATGTCTTCTTGATCCATACCAAGCGAATAGAGCAGCGTGGTGACAGGTAATTTTCTTCTTCGATCAATTCGTGCGTAAACGATATCTTTCGCATCGAACTCAACATCCAACCAAGAACCCCGATATGGGATAATTCTACAGGCAAATAGAAGCTTACCGGAACTGTGGGTCTTACCCTTATCGTGATCAAAAAATACCCCCGGAGACCTATGCATTTGTGAAACAATAACTCGCTCTGTTCCATTGACTACAAAAGTACCATTAGGTGTCATTAAGGGCATATCACCCATAAAAACATCCTGTTCTTTGATATCTTTAACGGATTTAGCTCCGGTTTCCTCGTCAATATCAAATACGATCAATCGAAGAGTCACTTTAAGCGGTGCAGAATAAGTCATATCGCGCTGCTGACATTCTTCAACATCATACTTTGGCTTCTCGAGCTCGTATCCAACGAACTCCATAATCGAAGTTTCGTTAAAATCTTTTATTGGGAAAACAGATTGGAAAACCCCTTGAATTCCTTCACCGTCTAAAGGTGAGTCTTGATCTCCAGAGTTTAGAAACAGATCGTATGAGGACTTTTGAACTTCTATCAAGTTTGGCATATCCAAAACTTCTCGAATTTTTCCGTAATATTTGCGAAGACGTTTTCGACCGATAAAAGATTGCGCCATGGTCAATATAACCTTTCTTTCTCATCATCCGCACACGCTGTCGGGAACCCAGCGGTGGGCAAAGTTGAGACGATAAATACGGCCAATGCCTGACTTTCTTCCCAAGGAAAGTCTCCCGGCCTTTCAACTTATCTGAAAAAACACCCTTTTTAAAAGGCCCTTATTAAGACAGTTGAAGCTGGGAGCGAAGTTTCGCTCCCAGCCTTTAAGATAACCCGGAAATACCGGGTAAATTCATTTATGCTAGTTCTACTTCTGCTCCAGCAGCCTCTAACTTGCCTTTTATTTCTTCAGCTTCAGCTTTTTCGACGCCTTCTTTGATCTTACCGCCAGCTTCAACAAGGTCTTTTGCTTCTTTTAAGCCTAACCCTGTTATGCCACGCACCTCTTTGATGACGTTGATTTTTGAGGCTCCTGCATTTTTCAAAACAACATCAAATTCAGATTTTTCTTCAGCGGCCGCACCGCCAGCGTCTCCAGCTGGACCAGCCATCATTACTGCTCCACCTGCTGCTGGTTCGATGCCGTACTCATCTTTAAGAATTGTCTTAAGTTCTTGTGCTTCAAGCAGTGTTAGACCAACGATCTCTTCTGCTAGTTTTTTCAGATCAGCCATTTTAAGCTCTCCGTTCTAAGTTTCGTGTTCCAACGTATGAATATTCCACACGCAGTTCTTCCAATTACCAATCACGCCGCGTTTGCCCGTTCTTCGACGGCATACACAATACTAGCGATGTTGCTAGCAGGCGCACCAATTGCACCAGCGACATTTGCTGCAGGCGCTCCGAGACAGCCAACAATTGAAGAAATTAACTCTTCACGAGATGGCATTTTCGAAACGGCTGTGACACCGGCTCTATCTAGTGACATTTCACCCATTGCGCCGCCGAGAATTTCAAAACTCTCGTACTCCTTTGCGAACTCTTCAGAAACTTTAGCTGCTGCTACAGGGTCTTCAGAGTATGTCAAAACA
>CACBXB010000048.1 GCA_902543185.1 Paracoccaceae bacterium | reverse complement strand
TGAGTTGTGTGACGGTTTGATGACGAATTGATGAACTTTTTGTAACGTTAATGTTTTCACATAATTAGTGGGTGCTACTTATAGTTGATGTAGAACTTACGTTGGCAAAGGCAGGAAATGCTGCAAATACGCTATCACAAAAATGAAACATTAGTAGGTTACACAGCGTTTATAGATTCCGGACAAAGAGGAGAATACCATGCCCCATTTCATAGCAATCCATAAGTTCCATAGTAATGAGGCAAGAAAAATATACTGCTCAGATAAAGGTAAACCAAGAACAAAGCGCCAATGGGCGGAGTTTGGGAATAAATCCAAAAAGAACGTGAAATGCCGTCAGGAGTTTGCGGGTGACGATATTGCGTTTTGTCACTGGGAGGCGGATAACAAACAAGCGATTATTGACTGGTTGGATGAACTTGGTGTGAATGAATACATCTCCACCGAGCTCCATGAACAGTGGAGATTCACATCTTTTTATAATCAGTCAGATGAGATGCGTGATTATAAAGAATACTAGTTTTTAAGATAACATTAGGTCGTTCATACATACAGAGGTGGTATTTGCATATTGCGGGCCCTAATGGTAGCTACCTGCTAATACAGGGCCAACGTTGAACTGCTGACCCTGCATAGTTGTGTTATTTAATTTCTACCATACCAAATGAACGGTCCAAAGTTCCAAGTTTGGATGCATCAACCAGCATTTTCTGAAACTTTTCAGTCATCCCTACTTCATCTGTACCTTTTCCGAGTGTTTTCATATCTGGAGCAGAATAAACAACTAAAAGTCGTTTCATGTCTTCTGCAATTACTGGAACCCACATTGTAATATTTACATTATGACCCTTTAACATGTCTTGAATACCTGGAACCATGTCAGCTGCTTCGCTCAAGTTTTCTCTTGGCATTACGTACTCGCGTACCATTGCTGCAGTATTATTTGGATCAGGCTCTCCTGCGAGTATCCGAGCAAGTTCTGGGCCTGTTACGTGAGCAGATGGAGTTAACTCACGTTCCTCCGCCAGTTTTGCAAATGCAACATCATTCATGAGATTATTTGAAACTTCCATGCTATGCTCCATAGATTGAAAGTATGCATATAAATGAAATGTGCCAGCGCCATAACCGCCTAGCACCTGGGTAATTTCAACGCTCGTAGCACCACAACGTGAAATTATACCTGCAGCAGTTCTCATTCTACTCAGCGCCATTTCACGTTTTCCTACAATAGGGGTACTAATTCTTCTTGAGGCAAACATTCTAAACTCCTTTCGATTACATTAAAAATAGGCGTTTAGGATGACAAAAATTTGTAACAAAAATATTAAAAGATGTTTGGGTGTAGGTTTTCTTGTGAAAAAGTTTTGCGCATTGTGTAATTCCTTAGTAGTTTGGTTTTATAGACTTAGACTGAAGATAAATAATTGAAATGACTGATCTAACTAATTTTCAAAAATCATATAAATCGATTGATAAAGCCTTTGCTACGTTGATCTTGATTTTTCTTTTTCTTTCTATTTGGGATCTGGACGTATTCACCGATACGCTATCATTCATGCTGAAAGCATTACTGGGTACTGCTCCGTTCATTCTCTTTGCAGTTCTCGCGGTTGCTTATTTAAAAGCTACCAGTGCTGAAAATTTATTATCGAAAGCCTTCTCAGGGCCACAACTTAGAATGATTATTTTTGCAGCTTTCTTGGGTGGTCTATCGCCGTTTTGCTCTTGTGAGGTTATTCCGTTTATAGCAGCACTTTTAGCTATTGGAGCACCTTTGAGTGCTGTTATGGCGTTTTGGCTATCTTCACCTTTGATGGACCCTGCCATGTTTTTGATTACAAGCGGAACGCTTGGTTGGGATTTTGCAATCGGCAAAACTGTATTTGCGGTGGGTATTGGAATATTGGGTGGCGGATTAACCATGATGTTTTATAAGACTCCAGTTTTTACAGACCCACTTAAAGAAAAGCCACAAATTGGTGGCTGCTGTGGAATAAAGGAACCGTTCCAAGGTGAGCCAGTTTGGAGTTTTTGGCGGCAAGCAGACCGTTTAGAGATATTCAAGTCCACTGGTTATGAAAACGCGATCTTTCTCCTAAAATGGTTAGCTCTTGCTTACACAATAGAGGCGCTAATGATTAAGTATCTGCCTGCCGATTTAATAGTTACCTTGGTAGGTGGGCAGGGATTTTTTACTATTTTTACTGCGGCTGTT
>CACBXB010000047.1 GCA_902543185.1 Paracoccaceae bacterium | reverse complement strand
CGGGCCAAAGGCTCGCAGGAAGATCAACGACCAGATCAACGTGTCGATGCCGCGCAGCACGTCGAACAATCGCCGCAGGGCAAAGCGGATGCCACTGACCGGCTGAATGTTGCGCGCCGCCATAAATGCAAGAGGCAAACCGACAGCCGCCGCGATCATCGTGCCTAATAGTGCCATGAACACTGTTTCCAGCATCGCATACAAGATCGTACCATGGGCCCAGATCGTGTTGTCGCGGAATTCGGTCCATACCAATTTCGCGTTGGAAATCTCCGGTACCACCCGGTCACCCGAGAACATTAGTCCCAGCCCGGACCAGAAACCATAATCCCGCAGCGGGCTGTCAAAGTCGAACCAGAAATAAGCCCAGCCCACTTTGTAGCGGTGCGCCTCAATCTTACGGGTTCCGACCTGCAGACGTTCAAACAGCGACGGACGGATTTCGACTTTGTTGGCCGTTTGGCGGATCCAACCGGGCAGTTCGTCCAGCCGGTCCTGATAACCAACCACAAAGGGTTTCCCGTCACTGTTCAGTTCGAACCGGTAAATTTCATCCTCCCCGGGCCAGTCAAGTTCGACTGCGTCATCCAGCAGAATGACCTTGCCGCCATTGCCAAAGGTCACAACCCGCCCGTCGGCTCCGTTGTCTGCATACCAGTCGGGTTTGGGGTCGTAAACGTGACGGTGCCCACCTTCGAAGGAGATGACAACTTCATCTGGCGAGGCCCACCCGGTCGTCACATGATCCTTGTGCGCATAAGTATCAAGCACAAACAGCGCCGCGCGTTCGGGCTTCCATTTCTTCTTCAGTGAGCCAATGTCGAACTGCACCCAGGAAAACGCTAAGTACGCCAGTATAACCGCCATCACGCTCCAGAAGAACAGCCGCTGCCGTCCTGCCGCCTTGTCGATGTCGGTCTGGATAGCCTCATAGGCTGTTTGATCCATCGTAATACTCATCGACGCACTCCAATCAGTTTGGCGCGGACCCAGTCAGACAGGTAGTCGAGCGCAATAATTGTAGCGACCAGCAGGACAAAAATCGCCGTAACCCGGCCGCCATCCCGCCATTGGATGTTTTCAGACAGGGCCGCGCCGATGCCGCCCGCGCCAAAAAACCCAAGAATTGTTGAGGAACGCACGTTAATTTCCAGACGAAGGATGCCGTAGCTGAAAAACAGCGGCATCACCTGTGGGAGCACCCCAAACCGCACCCGGCTAAGCCAACTACCTCCGGTGGACTCCAGGCCTTCGAGTGGTTTGCTGTCAATATTTTCAATGGCTTCAGAAAAAAGTTTTCCCAAGGCGCCGCCAGTGTGGATCGTGATGGCGATCACGGCGGGCAACAGGCTTTTGCCCATCAGGTAGAGGAAAATCAGCGCAATCACGATTTCCGGGAAGGAGCGCATCAGATCAAGCAGCCGGCGGGTGACCTGCACAACGGCAGTCGACTTCATTATGTTTCGCGCGGCGAAACACGACAAGATTACCGCTATGATGAAGCCAAGGAATGTGCTGAGCAGTGCCATGTTAAGCGTCAGCAGTAGGTCGGGAACGAATTCGGCAACTCGGTTGAGCCATTTAGACAAACCGATATCCCAAGCGAGTACAAACATGTCGCGAGGGAAGTCAAAAATTTTGGTGATACCCTGGCTGAAGGGCGTCGCGTTGGCCGAATTGGCCATGTCGATGCCGATTAGCGTTATCGCAGCGGTGATCGCGATCCCAAACACCGTGTACAGCGTCTTAATGCGCTGAAGCCGATGAAGTTCGTTTTCCAATTGATTTAGATGTTCGGGTAGGATAGCAGTCATCGTTAACCTCAAAAAGGATGGGGTGTGCGGTGATCCGCACACCCGTATAAGCGGCTTAGTTGGACTTAGCTGCTTCGATTTTTGCTTTACGTGCTTTCACAATCACTTCGTAGAAGGAGTGATCTACTGGCACCCATGCTTTCACGATGCCAGCAGCAACGTTTTCGGAACATTCTGGATCGTTTTTGTGGATCCACTGCTTCATGCCAACCATGACGTCTTTCGCTTCTTGTGGAAGCGCTTTACGCACAACGATGGGGCCATTTGGGATCAGGTTGGATGACCAAATTTGCTTAATGTCATCCATGTTCAGAATGCCTTTGTCCACCATCTTACGCAGGTTGCCGGAAGTGTAGCCCTCTGACCACTCGCCAACACCGGAGGTCCAGGTAACAGCTGCATCGATGTCGCCATTAAGAACCGCTAGAACGCCATTTTCATGGCCACCTTGGAATTCTGCGGACTCAAAATATTTGTTCAGGTCACCCAGCTGGTCGCCTAA
>CACBXB010000046.1 GCA_902543185.1 Paracoccaceae bacterium | reverse complement strand
ATATGCCATACAATCAATCCCCGATTAAGCGCTGAGCAAATGCTTTATATAATTGAGCATGCCGGCGATAGTGTATTATTCGTTGATACTACTTTTGTTCCAATTATAGAGCAGCTAGCTCCTAAGCTACCTAAAAATTTAGTGGTTGTTGTTATGGCAGACACCGCCAGTATGTCTAACTTTTCCAACCACTACTTGTGCTATGAAGCTTTAATATCAAAGAGTTCTCAAAATATTATATGGCCAGATTTGCCAGAAAACTCGGCAGCGGGTTTGTGTTATACCTCAGGAACTACGGGAAACCCAAAGGGAGCGCTGTATTCACATCGGTCTACAGTACTTCACGCACTTACCCTTTCATTAAATATGGGACGCTATCTTGGTCATGGTATGAAAGTTTTGCCAGTGGTCCCATTGTTTCATGTTAACGCTTGGGGTCTTCCTTATGGTGCGCCTTTAACAGGAACGTCATTGGTTTTTCCAGGTTCAAACCTTGATGGTGCCTCATTATTTAAATTAATCGATAATGAACGTGTTAATTCTGCGTGGGGGGTGCCTACGGTATGGCTTGGACTTCTTGAGGAAATTCGTAAGCAGGATAGAGCCCCTTGCCAATTCCAAAATGTTGTCATCGGTGGTTCGGCAGCTCCTAAATCAATGATTGAAGAATTCGAGGAGTTGGGAATTACTGTTTGTCATGCATGGGGCATGACTGAAATGAGCCCAATTGGGACACAAGGTTTTCTGCCTCAATCTATGAATAAACTGCTTTCTCCAGGTGAGCAAATATCAAAAAAATGTTATCAAGGACGTCGAGTATTTGGAGTTGATTTAAAAATTATCGACGAAAAAGGTAATTCTTTACCTCATGACGGCAAAGCTTCGGGCGAATTACATGTTCGGGGAAATGCAATTATTTCTGGCTATTATAACAACGAACAAGCCACGAAAGAAGCTTTTGATGAAGAAGGCTGGTTTGGAACAGGTGATATCGCATCTATAACCTCAGATGGTTTTCTCAATATTCAGGATAGAGCTAAAGATTTGATAAAGTCAGGTGGTGAGTGGATTAGCTCGATTGATATTGAAAATATAGTAATGGGTCATCCGAAAGTTGCAAATTGTGCTGTCATTGCTGTTTCTCATCCAAAATGGGAGGAAAGACCACTTCTTGTAGTCGTGTCAAATGGAAAAAATCGTGTTACCAAGAAAGAAATTGATGATTTACTTCTCGAGCATATTGCACAGTGGCAATTGCCAGATGCAATAGAGTTTTTAGATGCCTTACCATTAACGGCTACTGGTAAAGTCTCAAAACTTACGCTCAGAGAAAAGTTTGCAAACTATAAATTAGCTTAGCTGAGGCAAAAAAAATGGATTTAGGTATCACAAAAAAAGTAGCTCCCTTGATCGATGCCGTTCGAGACATGGTAGAAAATGAAATAGAGCCTCTAGATGCCGAATTTCATTCTGAGGTAGGCAAACATCCCAGTGGAGATAGGTTCCAGCATACTGATAGACAGATGAAAATTTTGGATGAATTGAAAATTAAAGCTCGCGACCGTGGGTTATGGAATTTTTGGTTAACTGACAGCGAAAGAGGATATGGTTTAACAACCGTAGAATATGCCTATTTGGCCGAAGAAATGGGAAAGGTTAGCATCGCAGCTGAAGTTTTTAATTGTAACGCTCCTGACACTGGGAACATGGAAGTTCTTGAGCGTTATGGGACCAGTGAACATAAAAACCGATGGCTCTATGACTTATTAGATGGAAAAATTCGCTCAGCTTATGTCATGACAGAGCCCAATACTGCTTCGTCTGACGCCGCGCAGTTAACATTTAGTGCTGTAAAAGATGGTGAAAGCTGGGTGCTTAACGGTGAAAAATGGTGGATTTCTGGAGCAGGGGATCCGCGATGCAAATTATATATACTATTGGCATGTACGGATCCAAGCGCAACAAAACATAATCGGCATACCATGTTTGTTCTTGATCCAAAAACACCCGGTATTGAAGTTTTGAGACCAATGCAAGTCTTTGGCAATGATGACGCGCCTCATGGACATATGCATTTAAAATTTACAGATGTTCGCATTCCATCTTCTAGTATTGTACTCGGTGAAGGTAGGGGGTTTGAGGTTGCCCAGGGTAGGTTAGGACCCGGCCGAATACATCACTGTATGCGAGCAATTGGGCAGGCTGAAAAAGCGTTGGAAATGATGTGTCTTCGTGGTTTGTCTCGCGAAGCATTTGGGAAAAGGCTTACGGATTTAGGAGGAAATTACGATATTATTGCAAACGCTCGTATGGAAATAGAAATGTCTCGATTGTTGTGCCTTAAAGCAGCTTATATGATGGATACAGTGGGTGTCCGTGCTGCTCA
>CACBXB010000045.1 GCA_902543185.1 Paracoccaceae bacterium | reverse complement strand
GATATCAGGAGTGGCGTAGATTTGATAATCAAACACTTGGCTTTGCGACTGATAATTTAAATAAAATATTTTCTTCTTATAATCCCCTAGTTGGCTCTTTGAGAAATTTAAGTCTGAACATGATTGAGAAATCTAACTACGCAAAAAGAGCCTTCATGAGACAGGCAGCGGGGCTAACCGGTGAATTGCCAAAGTTAATGCGTTAATTCATCAATCGAGCTTCATCGGGGAGCATGATTGGTATACCATTTCTGATAGGATAAGCTAAACCGGCAGATTTTGAGATTAATTCCTGTTTTTCTTCATTATATTCAAGAACTTCCTGTGTTAGGGGGCAGACAAGCGCTTCAAGCATTTTTCGGTCATGCTTTATTAGATTAATCATTGCAGCGCCTCATCATCAGCACCACCTCTCAAACTAAACTCAAATAAAGTGGTTAACGTTTCGCGCCGAGTTTGTAGTGAAGGAGCTTCTAAAAGAGCCTGTTTGTCTTCCAGATCAAAGTCTAACATCATTGATAAAGAATTTATTAAAAGTTCATTGTCTGCCTGCTGAAGTGTTTCCCAATCTGTCGACAGGCTTTCGCCCTCCAAAAATTTTCCAAGTAATTTAAAAAAGCTATTACGATCAAATTCATGGTCTTGTTCAGGAAGTGTACGATCTTTTTCAAAATCATCCCACAATACGTTAAAACGACGATATGGACAAAAACCCTCAATTTCATTTTCAATTCGATATCGGCTTATACCTGTTAAGGTAACCATATAACGACCATCTTCAGTTTCAGAAAATTGCGTTAATTTTCCAGCGCAACCAATAGAGTGGAGCCTGCCATCATTACCCGTCGGTTGCAGCATTCCGATTAGACGGTGAGGCGTTTTCATACAATCCTCTATCATTGCCAGATAGCGAGGCTCAAAAATATGCAACGGCAGCCGAGACCTTGGTAGTAAAACTGCCTTGGGAAGAGGAAAGATAGGTATCGATTCTGGGAGATCAAGTTTTTCGGACATAATAAAGATACTAGTTTGAATATTGATTTAAGCAAATATCAAAGAACTTAATTTGCGCCTGCCATTCAACACAATTTCGTTGTTTGGTTCTAAAGCCTCAAAGATGATAAATAACTGTGATTTGGCCGCCCCATCATTCCATTCTCTATCTCTTCGAAAAAGCTCCAACAACTGCTCAATAGCGTTTTCTACTTGCCCAGCTCCATGTAAAGCCTGCGCAAGTTTAAATCTGGCTTCACTATCATCCGGTTTTTCCTCAACTAATAAAGCCAAATCGTTGATTGGACCAGCATCTCGGGCCTGCTTAGCCAATTCAATCTGAGCATGAACAGTTTCAATCTCTGGGCTTTGGGATATCTCCAATGGCGCTCCATTTAAAATTGCTTCGGCTTGATCCAAATCGCTGGCAGCAATATGGCTTTTTATGAGGCCCATATAGCTCTTTAAATTATTCGGGTCCTCCTCCAATATGGCTGAAAATGTTTCTATTGCTGACTCAAATTCACCATCGTTAAGCATTTGCTCGGCTGAGGTAACGGCACTTTCAAGACCGCTTTCAACCTCACCACCATTAGCAGCTACAACACGGTCTACAAAAGCCTTGATCTCAGAAGCTGAAACAGCTCCTTGAAAACCGTCAACTGGTTGACCATTAGAAAAAGCAAATACGGTAGGAATTGACTGAACCTGCATCTGCCCTGCAATCATCTGATTATCGTCTACATTTACTTTTACCATTGTCACGGCTCCATTTGTAGCCTTGACTGCCGCCTCAAGCTGGGGACCGAGTGTTTTACAAGGGCCGCACCAAGGTGCCCAAAAGTCGACAATAACTGGTTTTTCCTTACTGGCCTCAACTACATCTTGCATGAAAGTAGCCTCGGATACTTCTTTAATCAGAGACCCATCTGTATTTTGTTCAAATTCTAACATGATTACCTCTTTGCCTTCTTAATTTGCATATAGGACGTTTACTTGCCAATTCATAGATCAATAGTAGCTAAAACGGGTACGTGATCACTCGGTCTTTCCCAACCGCGAACCTCTCTCAGTATTCTACTATTACCTATATTCGATACAATGTCGGCTGAAGCCCAAATATGATCAAGTCTTCGACCTCTATCTAAAGCTCGCCAGTCCTTAGCTCTGTAAGACCACCATGAGTATAATTTTTTCCTTGGAATGTCTTTACGTGTGACGTCCACCCAATTCCCCGCTCTTTGAACCGCATCCAAGTGATCTATTTCGACCTCAGTATGGCTGACAATTTTAGCCATCTTTTTATGGTCCCAAACATCTTCCGGACGTGGTGCAATATTTAAATCCCCAACTAGAATGGATTTTTTTGGTTCATTTGCGTAAAAATAATCCCTCATCTCAGTGAGATAATTTAATTTTTGATCAAACTTTTCATTTTTCTGGCGATCTGGTTCGTCACCTCCAGCAGGAACATAAAAATTATGGATGGTAATACCGTTTTCTAACTGAGCAGCAATATGACGCGC
>CACBXB010000044.1 GCA_902543185.1 Paracoccaceae bacterium | reverse complement strand
TTCTTGAAGGAAAAGCAAATGTTGTAATGTCTGATATGGCAGCATCGTCCTCGGGCCATAAAAAGACAGACCATCTTAGAATAATGGCTCTGTGTGAAACTGCAGCGTATTTTGCCTTTGATGTTTTGGAAGAGGGTGGAACTTTTGTTGCTAAGGTTTTGGCAGGTGGAGCGGAAAGTGATATGCAAACTTTACTGAAACAAAAATTCACAAAAGTATATAACGTTAAGCCTCCAAGCAGCCGATCGGATAGTTCGGAGAAATATGTAGTGGCTCTAGGTTTTAGAGGCTAATTTTTGTTATTGTCGCGGTTGCGTTTTAAATGAGTAAATATAGCATAGTTTTTGTTTCGTCTATCTGACAATTTATAAATAGTTATTTGGGAGAAAGAGATGCCACTAAACCTTAATCATGAAGTTTTTATAACCTGTGCAGTGACAGGATCAGGTAGCACGCAGGATCGCAGTCAATTCGTTCCTCGAAGCCCAAAAGATATTGCTGATAGTGCGATCAATGCAGCAAAAGCAGGTGCTGCCATCGTTCATTGTCATGTTCGAGATCCTGAAACCGGAAAACCTAGTAGAAATTTAGCCTATTATCGTGAAGTCACGGACCGCATTAGAGATTCAGATGTAGATGTTGTTCTTAATCTAACTGCTGGTATGGGCGGAGATATAGTATTTGGTGGTACTGAGTGCCCGTTACCAGTTGCCGAAGGAACAGATATGATTGGGGCTGAAGAAAGGGTAGCGCATATTGTTGAGTGTCTTCCAGAAATATGCACATTGGATTGTGGCACTATGAACTTTGCCGAAGCAGATTATGTGATGACCAATACTCCTGGAATGTTGCAGGCAATGGGTTTGATAATGACTGAGGCGGGCGTCAAGCCCGAAATAGAGGCCTTTGATACTGGGCATCTATGGTATGCAAAACAGTTGGTCGCAGACGGAATTATAAGAGAAGATGTTTTAGTCCAATTATGCATGGGAGTACCATGGGGCGCTCCAGATGATTTAAATACATTCATGGCCATGGTGAATAATGTGCCTGAAAACTGGACTTTCAGCGCATTCTCTCTTGGGAGAAACCAGATGCCTTATGTTGCTGCAGCAATTTTGGCTGGAGGTAATGTAAGAGTTGGATTGGAAGATAATCTTTGGCTTAAAAAGGGAGTTTTGGCCAAGAATGAAGATTTAGTATTGCGAGCAAAGGAAATTATTGAAGCCATGGGGGCCACAGTCATCGGACCTCAAGAGGTGCGAAAAAAGTTAAATCTGAATAAAAGAGCTCCGATTAACTAACTTACAAAGTGAATTTCAGACATGCTATTTAGTGCAAAGGGTAATTTATGAATAAAGTAGCTGCAATTATTGGTGGCGGTGTAATAGGAGCAGGTTGGCTTGCACGGTTTTTGTTGAATGGATGGGATGTAAGAGTATTTGATCCTGATCCAGAAGTAGAACGAAAAGTTGAAGAAGTACTTTTAAATGCAAAAAGGGCTTTGCCCATGTTGTATGATTTTAAACTGCCAGAAGAAGGCAACTTATATTTTTGTTCTACAATCAAAGAAACAGTTGAAGACGCATTATGGATACAAGAAAGTGTGCCAGAGCGTTTAGAAATAAAACAGGCTGTTCTATCAGAAATACAAACCTACTGTAAAAAAATAGCAGTTATTGGCTCCTCAACTTCAGGATTTATGCCCTTTCAATTGCAGGAAAATTCATCATTTCCGGATCAGATAATGGTGTGTCATCCATTTAATCCTGTCTATTTGCTTCCCTTAGTTGAAGTTGTTCCTGGAAATCTAACAAGTGATGAGCATTTTGGATCGGCTAAAATATTGCTTCAAGAGGTGGGTTTTTTCCCTTTGCATGTTCGTAAAGAAATAGATGCTCACATTGCTGACCGGTTTCTTGAAGCGGTTTGGAGAGAGGCGCTATGGTTAATAAAGGATGGAATTGCTACAACGGAAGAAATCGATAATGCGATTAGATATGGATTTGGCCTTAGATGGGCTCAAATGGGGCTCTTTGAAACCTATAGAGTTGCTGGTGGAGAGGGAGGTATGGCCCACTTTATAGAGCAGTTTGGTCCTTGTTTAAAATGGCCTTGGACAAAACTTATGGATGTTCCTGAGCTTACAAAAGAACTTATCAAGGATATTGCAGATCAATCTGATTTCCAGTCAGGGAAATATTCGATTAGGGAACTTGAACGGATTCGCGATGATAATCTAATAGTAATACTTCGGGCTCTGAAACAACAAGACCAAGCTGCTGGTAAAATTGTAAATAATCATGAAAAGAAGATTATTAATTTGGCTGATATTGCTCCTAAAATGAGGACAGTTTCTCGAAAAGTTCCAGTGGATTGGACGGATTATAATGGGCATATGAATGAGGGAAGGTATGGGCAGGTATATAGTGATGCGGCAGATGGGTTTCTTTGGGCCGTTGGAGCCGATAAGGCCTATGTGGCATCTGGTTATAGTTATTTTACTGTTGAAACGTCAGTAAAGTTTTTAAATGAAACGCATGCCGGTCAGGATATCATAGTAGACACAACGGTGAAACTTATTGATGGAAAGAAACTCAAACTTTTTCATTCTATGCAGCGTGCAGAAGATGGCTGTATTCTATCAACTTGTGAACAATTTTTACTTCATATTGATATGGAAAAAAGAACATCTTCCTTACCTGTATCACCGGTAGCTGAAAATTTGCAAAATTTATCTAGAAAAATTTAAGATTGGTAAGAATATGTATTTTGGATTAACAGAAGAACAGGAAATGATCGTTGAA
>CACBXB010000043.1 GCA_902543185.1 Paracoccaceae bacterium | reverse complement strand
CTCAACCGCAATCTCATCGAATGGGTTCATCGACATTTTTACATTTGCGAGATCAACGCCGCTTCCATCTGCCTTGACACGAACTTTTACGTTATAGTCAATGACACGTTTAACGGGTACCAAGACTTTCATATTCGGTTACTCCTGTGTTTCTAGCCGCTTCGGCGACTCGTACTCTAAAGTTTAATAAGATTTATAATTTTGTAATAGTATTAAACAGGTCAAAATCGTCACACCAAGATAATTCAACGCCGCTAGGTTTATTTTAATGCTTAAAATAATTACCTATTCGCGCCAGGAACCCAAAGAACATCACCTAGTCCATTATTGTTTGCCAAACGTGCTGCAACAAAAAACCAATCAGAAAGCCGATTCAAAAATTTGATCGAGCTTGGATTTATCTCTTCCATAGTCGCAAGTTCAAAACTTAATCTCTCAGCACGCCTCGCTACGGTTCTGCAAACGTGAAGATGAGCTGCCAATGTTGATCCGCCGGGTAGTATAAAACTTTTGAGTGGTTCCAATTTCTCATTCATTTGGTCAATTTCATTTTCTAATCTGCTTACTTGGCTAGGAATAATTCGCAATGGTGGATACTCTTCATCCTTATCTTTTTCAAAGTTCGGCCGACACAAATCTGCACCTAGATCAAAAAGATCATTCTGAATGCTCGTCAAGCCTTCGTCCATCGCTCCATCAGAATAAAGACGCGAAACTCCAACCTGAGAATTGAGTTCGTCTACTGTTCCATAGGCTTCAACTCTCAGAGAAAACTTAGCCACTCGGGCTCCGTTTCCCAGCGCCGTCTCACCACTATCCCCAGTTTTTGTGTAAATCTTATTCAAAATTACCATATCAATTTCCTGCTCCGCTAAAGTAAACAAAGGCCAATATCAAAACAACTGCAACAAATTGTGCGACTATCCTTAATCGCATTATCTTGTTCGCATATTTTTTATTGAATTCCCCACCTCGTCCAAAACCGCCTATCCCCGTTAAAAGGACGATTGCCACGACAGCCATAGAAAGGATTACGAGCACAAATAAAGGATCAGAAGCCATTTTAATTCCTAATATAGTCACACCAAAAATTTTGGTTTTTGTTCTAAATCATATTAATTAATTAAAGTTAATCCAAATCATACTTTTGCAAGTATCCTATCCATAAATTTTATGGGTAGGACTGCCTTCAAAAACGCAGCTAAATAAGTGGAGGTAGTTACGTAGTAACAGGCCTTGGGAGATTTAGCTTCCAACGCATGCATCAGCTTTTTTGTGACCGCGCTGGCAGGCAATTCAAACCTGTCTTTTTTACCATCTTTGTACAATCTGGGAATGAATATTTTTCTGTATTTTTCAGCAATAGGTGAACTTTCCCAATCAATCCACTTTTCAAAATGCGGTATCGCGTTTTTACGAATATCTGAGGTAATTGGCCCTGGCTCTATCAGAATTATTTTGATTGGTGTATCTCGCATTTCTATCCTAAGAGTGTGCGTCAATCCTTCCAAGGCAAATTTTGAAGCATTGTAAGCACCACGCCAAGGCAAAGTAACAAACCCCAGAACTGAAGAACAATTTACAATTCGTCCATGACCTTGTCGCCTCATTACAGGAATAACTTGTCTAGTTAATTCGTGATATCCGAAGAAATTTGTTTCAAAAATCTGTTTCAAGGCTTCAGTCGGGAGATCTTCAACTGCTCCAGGAGAGGCAAATGCTCCATTATTAAATAGCGCATCCAGTGTTCCGTCAGTCTTTTCCAACAATTCTTGAAGCGCCGCATTGATTGAACTCTCATTTGCATAATCTAGCTTAACTGTCTCAAGGCCCATTTTTGAAAGACGATTGCAATCTTTTTCGGATCGACAACTGGCAAATACCCTCCACCCAGCTTCCTTTAATCCAAAGGCTGCGTCATAGCCAATTCCAGAAGAACAACCTGTTATTAATATACTTCTCAAATTATTTAGTCTCCTCAATCGACCAAATCCATGGCGTTATTAAAATTTTATTTTCACTCAAAATTTACACTTGTATCAAAGGTGTACCCAAAGACCACAAATACAACTAATAAAATTCAAATTTTTAAATAGTTTACTTTACCTCACCAATTACACAATATATCACAACATCTATGAGTGAAATAGATAATGACTACAAGATAGGCCAAATTTTTACTGAACCTTTGAGGCGGGCGATTGGGGATCGCTATTTGACCTACGCTCTATCAACGATCATGCATCGAGCGCTGCCTGACGCTCGAGATGGACTTAAACCCGTACATAGAAGAATTCTCTATGCGATGCGTGAACTGAAGTTAGCCTCAAATGGTGGATTTCGTAAATCTGCAAAGATTTCAGGCGATGTAATGGGTAATTACCACCCACATGGTGATGCCGCAATCTATGATGCCATGGCAAGGTTGGCACAAGATTTTAATGTTAGATATCCGTTAGTTGATGGCCAGGGTAACTTTGGAAATATTGATGGAGATAACCCTGCTGCCAGCAGATATACTGAAGCACGTATGACAATAATTGCCGAAGCACTATTAGAAGGTTTAGATGAAAATGCCGTTGATTTTAGGGAAAATTATGATGGCACGTTAAGTGAACCAGTAGTGTTACCTGCCTCATTCCCAAACTTACTCGCTAATGGAGCAAGTGGGATTGCCGTTGGAATGGCGACAAACATTCCTCCTCACAATATCTCAGAGCTTTGTGACGCATGTTTGCACTTAGTCAAAACACCAGATGCGCGCGATGATACTCTGCTTAATTTTATTCCTGGACCAGATTTTCCTACTGGAGGCGTTATTGTAGAAGATGCCAATTCTATTGCAGAAACTTACAAAACTGGCAGAGGATCATTTAGATTACGCGTT
>CACBXB010000042.1 GCA_902543185.1 Paracoccaceae bacterium | reverse complement strand
GATGCCGAAATTAATTACTTGAATATGCATTATATTTTCCTTTCAGTAAAATTTTATGTAATTGGTGTTGCCCCAGACTCACTTCTCCAAAACAATCCGTCTTTCTTCTTATGCACCATTAGCAGGGCTTCCTTGTCGCCTGACGCGTAAGTATTAAAAGAGTGAGTTACTAAGATTTCGTCGTTTTCATAGATGCAACGTTGGTTTTCGCGTGTAATGGACTTGATTAACTTAGCCCATTCTTCTGGTTCGGCGCTTCCTTTGCGATGAACCTTACCAGATGAATGCATAAGAAACTCCCAATCATCATGTAAACATTCGCGCCATAAATTTACATCAGCTTCATCTTGTGCTTTTACCATCTTTTCAAAAAGCATTATATCCTCCTATACTGTATTACTGATGTCAGGTTATCTGTGTTTTGTAACAGGTCTATTAAAATATTAATTAACGCACCGTCAGCTATAATGGTATGATTAGCTTAGCCTATTAATTGAGCATTCTCTAAAGCCTGAAGCCTTTCTTCTATCTCAGTCAGCTCCAAAGTGTGTCTGTAGCTATGGATAAGCCCCATGACACGTGTTGAGGGTTCAGGTTATTAATTTTAATTCTCGCCATAGCCAAAGCGTATTTGTTAGCCCGTGAACTAGGGCTTATTCTTGGGTGTAATATACAGTTCTTTTACCTGTATTCCAAACACACAGGTGAAGAACAGCTGAATGATATAGTTTGCAATAAAGTAAATCGAATTCATAAATCTGACCTAAGATTGATTATGAAATTTTCAAGAGTGCGCTTAATGGCTAAATTTGAACCTACATAGCTAACGTGTATTTACCTATGTGAAGTCATGTTCTGTCACAAAACCTTAACGAATCTAAGTTAGAAACAATCCATAACCTGTTGATTAGGTTGTCCACCAAGGTGACAGGAGTACGTCCCCATGCGTAGAGTCAGCTCCTGTCACCACTTTTTGCATAGGTTATTATGAATGTCTTTAGCAACAAAGAGTTTTTTTAGCACAGGTGCGTGTCATAAAAATTTTAATTAGCTGTGTGAAAATTGTTACATTCTCATATCATCAGTGGCTGTTAAAATAAACAGTGGTGAGACTGATGTCATTTGGAAACAATTTTATAAATGCTCTTATGGAAGCGCATAACAACCAAGAAATACCAGATCAGCTAGATAGTATGATTGACGAAAGAGCGGTTTGGGTTTCACTAACGAAATCAGGTCTCAAAACGCAGTCTCGAAATAAAGTTCAATGGTTTGATTTCATCCGAAACTCGACAGGCGGGGTGACTTTTCAGTTGCTATATGAGAGTAGCAGAGCATTGGTATTCACCGGACTTACAATGGAAGAAAATGGCGAGAATATCTTTATGATGTTCGCAGAATTGTCGGATGGTAAATTAACTTCACTTCAGCATGTTCGAGGACTGAAGGGTTAACTTCCTTTGTTACCATCTAATGGAGCCTTATTTTGAAAGATTCATTGTTGAAGAATTTAGCTTCACAAAGTTTAACCATTACTAATTCCAAAACACGATTTGTAGAGTTCTTATATGCCCCTGAAACGAGAAACGAGCCTGTACACTAGGGTGCCATTGATTGCATGAGGTTAAATTTTGATTATTTTCCTGCTATTGGCCTGGGTATCACGCAGATCATGGGCTACGGTACACTCATGTACGCCTACGCGGTGCTTTTGCCGCATATGGCGATAGAACTTGGGCTGAGTCTGAGCCAGATCTTTGGTGTGCTTTCGGCAGGTCTGTTGTTTGGCGGGCTTTTATCGCCTCTTTCAGGGAGCCTGACGGACCGTTTTGGCGGCCGGTGGATAATGGTAGGCGGTTCGGTAGTTGCGGGACTGGCGTTGATCTCAATGAGTCAAGTCACCAATTGGCGGCAGCTTTTTTTCACGATCATTGTTGCTGAAGGCGCGGGCATGTTCGTACTGTATAACGTTGCTTTTGCCGCTGTGGTGCGCCTTGATCTGAGCGTGCCCGCACAGCGCTCGATCTCAATCATCACTCTTTTTGGTGGCGTTGCCTCGACAATTTTCTGGCCGCTGACACTCTTTCTATTCAATGAGCACGGCTGGCAAACTACCTGGGTCATCCTTGGGGTGGCTTATCTAATTGTGTGCTTACCGCTTCATGCGTTTGCTCTGCGTGGTCCAGCACATCTCACAGTGTTGGAAAATCAGGAAAAAAGCAGAGATTGGCCCGAGCTGCAAGGCGCTGCCCGTAAGCGTGGGATGCTTTGGATGGTGATTTCCTTTATATTCTCTGGTTACCTTATGGGTGCTGTAATGGCTCTTTGGGTTACTAATGTACAAGACCTTGGGCATACTGCGGCTATGGCTGCCCTAGCCGGAGCCGTCATAGGACCCTTCAAGACGGTTGGGCGGTTTTTTGAAATGCTTATCGGTAAAAACATGCATCCGCTGGGTACCTATCTTCTCGCATTATCGCTCCAGTTCGTTGGTTTTGCTGTACTTTTGTTTATTGGCTTCACATTACCCGGACTTATGATCGCTGCTGCAATCTATGGTATGGGCGATGGCATCAAAACGATTGTTCGTGGAACACTTCCACTCGCACTTTTTGGCCATAAAGGATATGGAGTGCGCCTGGGATGGATTGCGTCCGCGTCCATGGCTGTCAACGCAACCGCGCCATTTGTCTTTGCCTGGTTAACGCAAATTTATGGCGGATGGTGGAGTTTTGCAGTCATGGCACTTTGCGTATTTGTTTCATTACTCGCCTATATTAAAATCGAAGATCCAAGAAGGAAACTTGCTTATGAATCCGCTTAAAATTGGCGCCTGCCTTATGCCACATGAAATTGAAGATCACCGCAATTGGCTTTTTGACGCCGATCGCGACATTGAGTTGCAGGGGTTCAGCCTGCATAAAGATCTGACGACCGAATTTGAAGATCGCATCAGCGCTGCAAGAAAAGCATTAGCTGGGTTTAAGGGACGTCTTGGAATACACGGGCCATATGAAGGGCTCGACATGGACAACAAAGATTGTGAAGTCCGTCCAGTTGTCACGAATCGGTATCTCAAAGCGTTGCAAGCTGCAGAGCGGGTCGGCGC
>CACBXB010000041.1 GCA_902543185.1 Paracoccaceae bacterium | reverse complement strand
AACATCATTCAAGTTTCCAGACAAAATAATTTGGTCTGGCATCCCTAGATACGCCCCCCACCATATAAAAAAGTCAGATCCTTTTAACGAATTAAATGAACAATTCCCATCCAACATAACAACTACTTTATCATAACCTTTTGGAAATCCATCTTCCCTCAATCTTCGGCCTGTAGTAACTAAAAATGATGAACCCAAATCATTGATAGGTATTTGATGAGCTGCAGCCAACGCCTGAATAGAAGTTATCCCAGGTACCACTGTAATAGATGGCATTGGGCTCAACCTCTCAGCAATTCTTAAAGCACTATCATACAAGCTAGGGTCTCCCCAGATCATTAAAGAAACCTTTTTAACTGAGTGCTTGAAAGTTAACCGCGCCTGCTCAATTGTCGATTGCCAGACATTCGCAATAGCTTCATGCCATTGGTCAACGGCTTCCAAATACTCTCCCTCAGATGAACGTTTTGGTATATCGAATTCAACTATAGGTGGTGTCTTTGAGCCCAAAAGTTGGTCACAAATCTGATATCTCAAGTTGGCCAAGTCACTTTTTTCACTGCCTTTTTTAGGAACCATTATTATATCTGAGCTAACTAAAATATTCACAGCCTGTTTTGTAACATGCTCAATATTGCCAGTCCCTATTCCAACTAGATAAAGATCAATTTTCATGATCCATGTATCCCTCTGCTAATGGACCGTAAAAGATAAGAGCAGGTTTAGGTGAAATCTCTTTATCCAATTTTTGGGCAAGCTCTTTGATAGTCGTTAAAGTCAACGTCTGCTGAGGCGTCGAAACTGCCTCTGCTAAAAGTGCAGGTGTGTCATCTGGAAGACCCTGACTTGCAAGTTTTTTTTGTAATTGGCTGAAAGTTCTTTTCCCCATAAATACAACTGTCGTAGCAGAGGGATCAGCCAAAGCAGGCAAATTAATATCTTTAGGTAAATTTCCTTTTATATCGTGACCAGTCACAAATTGAATACGCCGAGCGACCAATCTTCGGGTTAGCGGTATTCCAGCGACTGCAGCAGCTGCAAAAGCAGATGGCACACCTGGAATAATTTCATAGTCTATACCCGCATCTCGCATGGCAACTAGCTCTTCTTCTAGTCGACCAAATAATCCTCCATCACCAGACTTCAGTCTAACGACGCGTCCACCAGCTTTAGCATAGTCGAGTAGAAGTCGCGTAACTGCATGTTGTTTAGGCGAAGCTCGGTCTGCCCTTTTCCCCACGCCTATCAAATCTGCACCGGCTTTAGCATAACTCAAAATTGGACCTGAAGATAAATCATCAAACAGCACAGCATCGGCGCGTTTCAAGCGGTCTACTGCCTTGAGTGTTAATAATTCCGGATCACCGGGCCCAGAGCTTACAAAACTTACAATCCCTACCATCAACTTGCCTCGGCAATCATATGAAAAAATGTACCTGATACTTTACCACGAACCGAACCCGTCTCGGATACCGCATTTCCCTCAGCATCTTTGACAAAAAATAATGGCTCGTCAGGCTGCTCAATAATGCTGCTATAGTGAAATTCATGTCCTCTCAACTTTTTATTTGCTGAAAAAATTTCGACAGGTGAATTCGTCTCGGCCAGACGGTATCCAAGATTAAATTTTCGTTTAGCATAACTTGTCACAAGTCCAAGAAGCCCAACCATTTTATGTGATGTTCCTTCTTTATCGATGAGTTGGCTACCAAGTACCATGTAGCCACCACATTCACCATGAACTGGCCGTGTTTGCGCATGATCCCTTATTGCAGAAAAACAATTTTCTGCTGCTGCCAGTTTTCCTGCGTGAAGCTCTGGATAGCCACCTGGCATCCAAATTACATCGGCTGATTTATCAGGCATTTCATCTAAAAGTGGAGAGAAAAAACTCAATTCAGCTCCAGTTGCATGCCAGTGCTGCATTATATGGGGGTAAGTAAATGAAAATGCCTCGTCTCGCGCAAGCGCAATGCGTTGGCCAGGAGGATTGGGTAAGTTCAGGTGTGACTTAGATTTAGATGATTTTACCCCACTCTGGGCTAACTGATGTAGCTGATCTAGATCGACATTTGATGCTAAAAAAACACCATAGTCAGCAATAGCTTGTTCTAGATCTGGGTGCTCAACTGCCTGTATAAGCCCTAAGTGCCTTTCTGGTAAAACCAAATCGCCACGCCTAGGTAAACTTCCCAACACTTTCAATCCAGCCTTCTCAAATCCAAGTCTTGCAAGACGTTCATGGCGAGGGCTAGCGACACGATTTAAAATTACACCAGAAATATTAATTTTTTTATTATAATAAGAAAAACCAAGCGCTGTTGCTGCCGAAGACTGCGCTTGCCCACTTACATCGACTATCAAAATTACTGGCCAACCAAAAACTAAAGCCGTTTCAGCGCTTGAGCCGTGGCCAAATTGCCCCCGCTTAGCAACCCCATCATAAAGCCCCATAGAACCTTCTGTGAGAATTAAATCTGAACCATCTGATAATGCCAC
Organism: Paracoccaceae bacterium; assembly: GCA_902543185.1. Taxonomy (GTDB): domain Bacteria; phylum Pseudomonadota; class Alphaproteobacteria; order Rhodobacterales; family Rhodobacteraceae; genus Salinivivens. The sequence continues at coordinate 1,099 of CACBXB010000041.1, read as the reverse complement.
GAGATTTTCCATTAACGCATCTGACATAGCCCAACTATCAAGATTATATGAATTCCTACCAGCTGCTGCTAAGTGGAAAGCTGGATCTATATAATCGGGTCCACTCTTAAATGGCTGCACTTCCAAACCCTTGTCTCTCAAAGCCCTTAATAAGCCCAGCATTACCGTTGTTTTTCCAGTGCCTGAACTTGGCGCCGATATCAAAAGGCCAGGTGGTTGCCTCATAATTTTTTTTCCTCATATGCAGATTGAGGACGAAAACGTCTATCATAGTCAGCGGAATATAGAGAGCTTTCAGCAAATGTCTCATTTCCAAGCACAGATCCTACTAGAATTAGGGCAGTCCTTTCGATGCCGTCAGACAGCCCACCTTTAAAGCTCGCAAGAGTGCCACGAACTATTTTTTGGTCTGGCCAACTGGCCCTATATACTACTGCTGCTGAGCACTCGTCACCATAAAATGGGATAAGTTTTTCAACGACCTGAGTTAAGTTATGAATTGAAAGGTGGATAGCGAGAGTAGCTTTTGTTAGGGCAAAATTTTCTAGTGTTTCATCGTCAGGCATGGCCGACGCACGACCCGAAGTACGAGTTAAAACTACTGACTGCGTAACGCCAGGTAAAGTTAATTCTGTACCAAGAGCCGCAGCGGCGGCAGAAAAACTTGGGACCCCTGGTGTCAATTTGAAGTTTATCTTTTCTTCTCGAAGTCTCCGAAGCTGCTCACCCATCGCTGACCATATGGATAAATCTCCCGAGTGAAGCCGTGCAACGTCCTGACCTAATTCAGTTGCTCTTTTACATTCTTCTATAATAGCATCCAGATCGAGTGGAGCAGTATTGATAATACGAGCACCTTCTGGGCAATGAGTAAGTATCTCAGATGGAACAAGGGATCCGGCATAAAGACAAACTTGGCAAGTTGCTACTAACCTTTGTCCTCGCAGTGTTATTAGATCGGCAGCGCCCGGACCTGCTCCTATAAAATGAACCGTCATGAGTTCTCCCCTTCAGCAATGGCACAAACAGCTAACCCATCATCCGAAATTTTTCTTGGTTCCAAAAGTTTAGCTGGACCCTTAAAAAAAGCTAGTGCCGC
>CACBXB010000040.1 GCA_902543185.1 Paracoccaceae bacterium | reverse complement strand
GAAAATTTTGAACAGATTGGTGAGTCGGTTGTTGACTCGGCTGCTGGCACTTCGTTTTCGAATACAGTAGTGGAGGCAGATGACGGCAGTTATGTAGAGAGTGGTAGTGAAAAATACACGGTTGCGGGTTCAGATGAAACTTTTGAGAGAACTTTTGAGTTTAAGTATGATGCCTCAGGAAAGCTGACAGAAGGGACAGAGGTTGTAAATGGTGAAACGATTAAGTATGGCGCTGACTTTGCCGTTACTTCTGTTACTGCGGATACCTCTGGCTTAACAGCATTATCAGAAGAAGCGCGTTCTGCATTGCCGGCGGCGATGATATCCTCTGTGGCCAGCGACGCTTCAATTTTTACTTCAACTGAGTCTTTTGGCGATGATTTTAGTGAGACAACGTATTATGATGCCAATGGTTCAATTTTAGGTTATTCAAACGCTTTCAGTCATTCATGGGGTAACGAAACCATGACTGGCACAGATTTTATGAATGCTGATTTTGAATACTTGGGCCATAGCGGTAGCGATGGTCAAGCGCAGTGGAGCCATTTTGAAACCCGTAGTAAGGATGATGACGGTAATGTCACGATAACGGAAACTGGAAGTGAAACTTATGGTGGTGAAACTCGTGAGTTTACTTTTGTTTTTGATGAGGACTTCAACCTGATCAGTGGTGAGGAGACCATTGATGGCGTTACAACAAAGTACGGTGCGAATTGGTCAGTTACTGGTGAGACTGCGGATGTGTCTGCGCTTGGTAATGCATTAAATGAGACGGCACTGTCAGGTGTTCCGACAGCGTTGGTTTCAAGTCTTGAAGATGGTTTAACGTACTCCAAAACAGAAGAGTTTGATTGGGGTGGAAGCGAGACAACATATTTTAACTCTGAGGGAACGACGTTAGGGTTCTCATTCAGTTTTGAAGATAGTTTTGGTTCGAGTGTTAGTTATGAGGACGCAAACCATAATTGGTTGGGTGGCAGTTGGAGCGACAACGAGGGTCGTTCTGGATATAACTCCACATCGCAATCTAAGGATGACGACGGCAATTTGATTTATATCGAAACGGGTGGCTTCAAGGACACCACCACAGGTGAATCGAGTAGCTTTACTTGGCGTTTTGACTCGAATTGGAACATGCTTGGTGGAACTGAGACACGTGGGTCTACCACATATACCTATGGTGCAAATTGGGAGATTACAGATTCATCAACTGAGATTGATTTAGATTCTGGCGAGTTTGCTGTTTTAGATTTAGACGAGTTACCTGATCTAGTGGTTGCCAATCTTTTTGCGGGTCAGGAAACTGTTTACATCGCAGAAGAAGAGTTTCCATGGGGCGGTAAACAGACAACATATTTTACGGCTGATGGTGATGTGATTGGATACGGGGATTCCTGGGACGATGACTGGGGTTCTGGTACCACCTATATGAACGCTGATTGGGAATTTATTGGAAGTGAGTGGGACGACGATTGGGGTTCTGGGTATCAATTTACGGTCCAGGGATCCGAGTCTGATGATTTTGCCTATAATGAGTTTGGGGAGCAAACTTGGACGAACTATGAAGGCGAAGAGGAAACACGTAGCTTTGATTTTAAATTCGATGAAAATTATAATTTGATCAGTGGTAAGGAGACAATGGATGATGGTTCGACCATCACCTTTGGCGCCAATTGGGAAATTGTCAGTGAAACACGTACAGTTAATCTGGAAGCGGACAATATTGTTGCCCTGACAGATGAGCAAAAGGCGGATATCCCTGATCAACTTTTGGCATCTTCTGGCGAGACTTACGCGGAAACGAACAAAATGCCGTGGGGTGACACGGAGACCACTTATTTAACGGCTGATGGTGTCATTCTTGGTTACTCTCATGCTTGGAGTGATCCGGAATATGGAGGATCTGGGGTTAGCTACAACGACGCGGACTGGAACCATTTGGGAAGCATGTGGGAAGATGAGTATGGTTCAGGGTATAACTATACCGTTGAGGCCATAGATACAGACGGTAGTGTGACCGGGACGGAAGGTGCCAAGTATTATATTGAAACGGGCGGTCATACGCACAAAGATCCTGAAGGTAACGAACACACCAGCACACATGAGTTCAAATTCGATGAGAACTGGAACATGTTGGGTGGTACTGAGAAGCGCGGCGATACGGATATTGTCTTTGGCGCGAACTGGGAAATTATTAGCCAGAAGGCAGATACATCTGGCCTCGAAACACTAGATTTAACCAAACTTCCAAAGCAGGTTGTTACTGTTTTATTTGGTAGTGAAGATGCTGTTGTAAAATTTTCTACTCAAACTTTTGAGTGGGGTGGAAATCAAACCACATATTATGACGCTAATGGTAATATTTTGGGATATGGCGATACATGGTCTGACGACTGGGACGGAGATGGCACACCCGATAGTACTGGCAGCGGTTATATGGATGAGAACTGGAACCATATTGGCAGCAGCTGGAGCGACGAATGGGGCTCTGGCTTTAATTTTACTGTTGAGGAACTCGATTCAGATGGCAATGTTGTTTCCAGGACGGAAGTCGGTGAGCACACATGGGAAAATTATGAAGGTGTCGAAGAAACCAGAAGCTTTGAGTTTAAATATGACGCTGACTGGAACCTGATTAGTGGTACAGAAACGCACGGTGACGGAACAGAGATTACCTTTGGCGCCAATTGGGAAATCGTCAGTGAAAAGCGTACGGTTGATCTGGAATCTGACAAAATCAAAAAGCTTTCAGATTCTGAAAAAGATGCTTTGCCGGATGCTCTGGTTGCGGACACTGGAGACACATACGCAGAAACGCATACGACACCTTGGGGTGATATCGAGACAACATATTTAACGGCAGATGGCCAAATACTGGGCTACTCGCATCAGTGGGGTGATGTCAGCTCTGGTGAGTATGGCATAGGCTACAACGATGCGGAGTGGAACCATCTGGGTAGTTTTTACAATGATCAATATGGCTCAGGTTTTAACTTTACAGTTGAGGCCATAGATACAGACGGTAGCGTAACGGGCACTGCAGGAGCCACTTATTACATTGAATCTGGAGAAAACACACACAAAGATGACAATGGCAATGTGATAGAAACTACCACACGTGAGTTCATCTTTGATGAAAACTGGAACATGCTGGGTGGTACAGAGAAGCGCGGAGACACGGAAATAGTTTTTGGCGCGAACTGGACTATTGTCAGTGAAAAAACTGATACGTCTAACCTCGATGTTCTTTCAAGCTCACAATTGTCGGCTCTTGATGCTCCTGTTAAAATAGCTCTTTTTGGTAGTGAGACACCGTCAGCACCGATTAAGTACTCAACTGAAAACTTCGATTGGGGCGGCGGTAGCCAAACAACTTTCTATGATGAAGCTGGTAACGTATTGGGCTATCAGGATACCTGGTCAGATGATTGGGGTTCTGGTCAAAGTTTTATGGATGAGAACTGGAACCATATCGGAGGTAGTTGGTCTGATGACTATGGATCTGGTTTTAATTTTACTACGGAAGAGTTTGACAGTGATGGAAAACTCGTATCTCGCACTGAGACGGGAAAAAATTCCTGGAAAGATCCAGATGGTAATACTGAAGAGCGTACTTTTACGTACAAATATGATGCGGATTGGAACCTCATTGAGGGTGAAGAGACAAGCTCTGATGGTAGAACCACTACCTATGGTGCTAACTGGGAAATCTTAGGAACGAAGGCGGATGTGTCGTCTTTGACAGCCCTAACTACTCAACAGAAGGAGGATGTTCCAGCTCCATTGCTGGCTGATTCCGGCGATACATTTGCATCTGTGCAGAATTTTGAGTGGGGGGGATCACAAACAACATATTTTGACGCTAATGGTAACATACTGGGTTATATGGATACGTGGTCAGATGGCCAAGGTGGGGGTGGCTCTTCGTTCATGGATGGAGAGTGGAACTTCCTGGGGAGTAGCTGGTCAGACCAGTACGGATCTGGTGAAAACATCCGAATAGATACGTTCGACAGTAACGGAAATCTAACCGGTTATACTGAAAAAGGTTTTAATACTTGGAAGAATGATCAGAACCAAGAAGAAACGCGTAGTTTTGAGTTTAACTTCAACGCTGCCGGTGAAATGACGGGTGGTACAGAAACGCACCCAGATGGCAGAACTGTCACTCTTGGTCCGAATTGGGAAGTCCAAGGTGAGAAAATGAGCGTGTCGGGACTTTCTACTGTTTCGTCAAATGATTTAGCTGACCTTCCAGCTCAATTAAAAGCTGCTAGTGGTAATACATTATACAGCACTAGATCTCTGGAGTTTTTTGATGGTACCTCACGGACGGGTACGCAAACCACGTATCTCGACGAGCAAGGCAACAT
>CACBXB010000039.1 GCA_902543185.1 Paracoccaceae bacterium | reverse complement strand
TAGGTGGTCAGGTAACTGGTCTATCAGACAATTTTGTGGATGGAGGGCAAGTAAAGTCGGGTGAAAAATTGGTTGAAATCGACGATGCTGATGCCCAATCTTTTTATCTGAGAGCAAAAGCTGATATTATGGACGCGAAAGCTGAAGTGGAGGATGCTGAGAGAGCTCTGCTGCTAAGTAAAGATGAACTTGAAGCCGCTCTTAAACAGTCCTCGCTTAGAGAAACTGCCTTGTATCGTCAACGAGACCTACAAGTTAGGGGCGTGGGCACCAAGGCTGCTGTTGAAGCTGCCGAACTTGCATTGTCTTCTGCAGAACAATCTGTTTTGAACAGGCGAAGTGCTGTTGATCAGGCTAAAGCTCGTGGAGCGAGTGCAGGGACACGATTATTAAGAAGTAAGCTTGCATTGGATGATGCGTCTCGTCGCTTAGAAGATACAAAACTTTTTTCCAAGTTTGATGGTATTTTAAGTAATATAACCTTGGTTGAAGGTGGTATTGTGACTGCAAATGAACGCATTGGACGTTTAATTGATCCCAATTCACTGGAAGTGGCTTTTCGAGTTTCAACTGAGCAATACAGCAGACTGTTAGACGAAAATGGCCAGATTATTAATGCGCGTGCTTCTGTATCCCTAAATCTCATGGGATCCGAAATAACCACAAATGCGGTATTAGAAAGAGACAGTGGTTCAGTAGCTGAAGGACAAACGGGACGACTGCTTTATGCTAAGTTAGATAAAGCCATTGGATTTAAACCAGGCGATTACGTAGTCGTAAAGGTGGATGAACCTGAGTTACGATTTGCCATAAACTTACCTGCATCGGCGCTTAATGCAGATAATCAAGTTCTAATACTGAATGATGAGGACCGTCTCGAAAACGTCAACGTTTCTTTATTACGTCGCCAAGGTGATAACGTGATAATTAGGTCACGTGATTTGCCTGGTAAAGAAGTAGTTGCACAACGGTCCCCGCTTTTAGGTACAGGCATAAAAGTGAGAGCTGTAAGATTGGGTGAAGCAGATAAACCTCCAAAGGCTCCTGAAATGATAGAATTGACTGAAGAGAGGCGACAAAAATTAATCAACTTTATTGAAGGCAATAAATGGATACCAAAAACTGCTAAACAGCGGACTATTGGAAAACTGAAAAAAGATAAAGTACCCGCTGAAATGGTAAGTCGTATCGAGAGCAGAATGGGTGGATGAAGAGTTGACCCGATTATCACCTCAAACCGCAAATGGTATTTTATCATATTTTACTCGCCATAAAACTATGGCTAATCTGCTTTTAGTGATTTTGATAGTTGCTGGGCTTTTGGCGTTGCCCAAAATGCGGTCACAATTTTTTCCTGATATAATAATTGACAACATAAATTTAAGTATTGTGTGGCAAGGTGCTGGTGCAGAAGATGTTGATGCCGCTATTGTCCGAGTTTTGGAACCAGTTTTACTTGGCGTTGATGGGGTCAGCGGTGCGAATAGTACCTCAAATGAAGGTCGAGCACGAATATCGCTTGAATTTGAACCTAGCTGGGATATGGCGAGAGCGAAAGCGGATGTGGAAACAGCTTTGGACAGCGTTACTTCCTTACCGCAAGATAGTGAAGATCCCACGATCATTAGAGGTAGATGGAGTGACCGCGTCACCGATGTTGTGATTTCGGGCCCAGTGGCAGTAGGCCAGTTGGGATTATTTGCTGACGAATTTGTCATGAGGCTTTTTACTGCAGGCGTAACACGTACCACCATGAGAGGGTTGGCTGCTCCTGAGACTGTTGTCGCAGTTCCTACATCAAATCTAATTATGCACGATATAACCATGCATGAAATTGCCATGGCAATTTCTGAAGAGGTGAGTGCGGACCCTGCTGGGGACGTAAATGGCGCAAATGCGCGGGTTAGAACAGGGGTTGAGAAGCGGCTAGCTAAGGATATTGGATCCATTGTTTTACGTTCTAATTCGGATGGTTCAAAACTTACAATTTCTGATGTCGCCGAATTGAATGTAAATGGAATAGATAGGGAAAGAACTTACTTTGTAGGAACTGATCCAGCTATTAGCATAAGAGTTGATCGTAATCAGCAAGGTGACGCAATTGATATTCAGCATAAAGTTGAAAGTATTGCTCGGGAATTAGAAGCGACATTACCTGAAGGTACGAAATTAGAATTAATTCGTACTCGCGCTGAGACCATATCTAGCCGACTTAACATGCTTTTAGATAATGGACTTGTGGGACTTGGCCTTGTTGTTACATTGTTGTTTTTATTTCTTAACACCAGAACAGCATTTTGGGTGGCTGCGGGTATCCCAACTGCAATGTTAACAGCAATAGCTCTTATGTATGCAGCAGGTATCACCATAAATATGATTTCTCTCTTTGCGCTTATTATAACGCTAGGTATCGTCGTTGATGATGCAATAGTGGTTGGCGAACATGCTGATTATCGCGCTAGGTCCGGACTACCACCTGTTGTGGCAGCTGAAACGGCGGCACAAAGAATGTTTATGCCCGTTTTGGCTGCAACGATGACAACAGTTATTGCATTCTTTGGCTTAGTTGCGATAGGAGGCCGGTTTGGGGATCTTATTGCTGACATACCGTTTACAGTAAGTGTAGTTCTTATCGCATCTTTGGTTGAGTGTTTCCTGATTTTACCAAACCATATGGCTCATTCTATCAACAATAGTTCAAAAATAAAATGGTATGATCGTCCAAGTTATGTAGTAAACATAGGCTTTGTTTGGTTTAGAGAAAATATATTTCGTCCTTTCATAAAGCTTGTTATCCGTGCTCGATATGTTGTTTTAGCTGGCACGTTGCTTGTTTTAGCATCGCAAATCGTTTTGTTTATCAATGGTTCAGTAACATGGCGATTTTTTAATGCACCTGAGCAGTCTTCGGTAACTGGAAACTTTGCAATGGTTAATTCAGCAACACGTGCCGACACGCTCGCAATGATGAAAATATTACAGACTACAGTTGATGAACTTGCAACTGAGTATGAAAAAGAACATGGACGCAACCCAGCAAAGTATGTGTTGGCCGAGTTAGGTGGGAATTCAGGTCGTGGACTTTCGGGTACAGAAAATAAATCTAAAGATCTATTAGGTGGAATTTCTATTGAACTTATTGATGCGGATTTGCGATCTTACTCTAGTTTTTCTTTTGTTGGAGATTTACAGGATAAGATTGTTCGTCATCCGCTCCTTGAAGCAATATCATTTAGAGGTTGGCGTTCTGGGCCTGGCGGTGATGCATTAGATATCCAATTTTACGGAGCTGATGCTGTTACCCTTAAAAGTGCTGCAGAGGCTTTAAAAACTGAACTAGAAGCTTTTCCCGCTGTTTCTGCAATAGAGGATGATTTGGCTTATGATAAAGAGGAAATTATTTTAGAACTAACCCCTCAGGGTAAAGCTTTGGGCTTTACTATCGATAGGCTAGGGGTTGTTTTGCGAAATCGCTTGAATGGTTTAGAAGCGGCTTCATACCCATTGGGGCCTCGCAGTGCGACTATTCGGGTTGAACTGCCCGAAGGTGAATTAACTTCAGACTTTCTGGAGAGAACACAACTCCGCGCTAACAGCGGGATTTACGTACCGCTAGCTGATATCGTAAGTGTTGAACGACAAGTTGGTTTCTCAACCGGGCGAAGGGAGAATGGCATTAGGCTTATATCTGTAACTGGTGATGTTTCGGAAGATAACCCCGAAGAGGCAGAACAGGTATTTGAAGCTCTAAAAAAGGAAATTTTGCCGGAGATTGCTACGGTAAACCAAGTTGAATGGCGAATGTCAGGTTTAGCTGAACAAGAACAAGATTTTCTCAATGATGCACGCGTTGGAATGATTTTGACTCTTCTAGGCATTTATCTTGTTTTAACTTGGATATTTGCTAGTTGGACAAGACCTTTTGTTATTATGTCAATAATTCCGTTTGGCCTTGTAGGTACTATCTACGGACACTTCATTTGGGATGTTCCTATGTCTATGTTTACGATTGTGGGACTAATTGGAATGATTGGAATTATAATTAATGACTCTATAGTTTTAATCTCCACTATAGATGAATACTCAAAAGAAAGAGGAATAATACCATCGATCATTGATGGTTCCGTTGATCGTTTAAGACCTGTTTTACTAACAACATTTACAACTGTTTTAGGCCTTGCGCCACTTTTATACGAGCGCTCAACTCAAGCCCAATTTTTGAAACCAACAGTTATCACCTTAGTGTATGGCCTAGGCTTTGGACTATTGATCGTTCTTTTGGTTATTCCCGCTCTAGTCGCGATGCAAGAAGATATAAAGAGATTTAGGAAAGCTTATTTATTTGCTATGCGATCGCAAAATAAATTCATTCAACGTACATTTGTGAGCTTAACTTTAGCTATTATATTATGGGGTGGATTGACCTTAGGGTTCATGCTTGTTTCGGGATCTCTAGCCCCACTACTTAGCGGATTAAATTTCATCCAAGCCCTTCCAGAGACCATGCTATCCGCACTGGCTTTATTTATAACTGGTTCGTTTTTACTAATATTTATTTTTGCTTTGATAGGATACGTCTCGTTTTGGAGGTCTAGAAATTTGCAGCAGGTTTAACACCCTTTCTGCTCGATAACCTGACCCTGATCGATTTGAGTTATTGTGATTAAATCGCCACTTATTTTTACATTTGGTTTATCATACCAATCGCCATTAGCAGAGATAATTTTTCCTGGTGTAAATTGCTTGGGCTGCTCGATGCTAAGAGCGTCACGGTAATCCATAATTGAAAAAAATATGTTAGCGCTTTCTTTTTCTAAGAAGGGAATCTTCGCCTCGATCTTAAAACCTGTGGGACCAAAAGTTATAGTACAACGTGCTGTATTTTTATCGAGATCAGAAGGCGAAAGTGGTAAACTGGCTAATGCCGCTAACAAATCAGTATTTAAATCTTTAGATACGGTTTTTAATTCAGATTGGGTTTCGAATTCAATTGGAACGCAAACATCATAGCAAATACCAATGCGTCCTTTAATTTTTAAATTTATAGGATCAG
>CACBXB010000038.1 GCA_902543185.1 Paracoccaceae bacterium | reverse complement strand
TTTTTTGTTGCGCGCCTTGCTTCTTTAGCCATAACGTATCTCCCTACTTCTTCTTACCAGCAATTGCTTTTGCTGGGCCTTTTCGTGTGCGAGCATTTGTATGCGTGCGCTGGCCACGAACAGGGAGATTTCGACGATGACGAAGACCCCGGTAAGAACCCATGTCCATCATTCGTTTTATATTCATCTGAACGTCTCGTCGCAGATCACCCTCAACAGAACAATTTGCGTCTATATGCTCTCTTATTGCTAAAACTTCAGCATCAGAAAGTTCATTAACCCTTCGCATTGCATCAATTTTTACAGCAGAACATATTTCTTCGGCCGTTGACCGACCAATTCCTGTTATATAAGTGAGTGCTATTGGTACTCTTTTTCCGGTAGGGATATTTACGCCGGCTATTCGTGCCACGTCATTTCCTTTCGTTGCGGTTCCGTAACTCCAGAACCTTTTTTCACAACATTAAACCCAGGTGTTTTTTGAGTTTAAGCTGATCAGTTGACCATTGATTCTATTACTAGAGATCTGCCGTCTATTTGGTCTAGAAGGAATGGTCAAGAGTTAGAATCATAAAATTATATTTATCCATCTAAGACTGCAGCAATCGACCTTTCAACTTCTTCCACTGTTGCAAGACCGTTCACGGATACATGATCACCTTTTGCATAATAATACCCTATTAGTGACGAGGTTTTTTTGTAATACTCCATCAAACGTTGGCGTAGACTATCTTCATTGTCATCAGCTCGCCTCACTACTTCCATGCTTGAGCATTTTGGACATTCGCCAGAAGCTGGCCATGGATTTGTTACATCATGAAAAACTTCACCACAGTTCCCGCAAGACGATCGACCACTTATTCTCGAAACAAGAGCATCATCATCAACCTTCATCTCAACAACCAGGTCTAGGTTTTCTCCACACTCTTCTAAGAGCCTACCTAATGCGTCTGCCTGCTTAAGTGTTCTAGGAAATCCATCAAAAATAAAGCCACCAGCTTTTTCGCCAGAAATTTTTTCTTTTATTAATCCAATAACGATCTCATCAGTGACTAAATCACCTCGCGCCATAACTTCGGCGACTAGGTTTCCCATTTCACTTCCCGAATTCTTAGCCTCTCTTAGCATATCGCCAGTAGACAGCTGTATCATATTCCTTTTTTCTACAAGGTGGCGGGCCTGAGTACCTTTACCCGCACCAGGTGGCCCAAGTAATATAATATTCATTTACGCGCAGTTCCTTTTTTCCTACGCCCCTTCCCTTTACCTCTGAGTTGGGATTTTTGGATAAGACTTTCATACTGATGTGCCAGAAGATGTGACTGAACCTGCTGTATGGTATCCATAGTCACTGACACAACGATCAAAACAGAAGTTCCCCCAAAATAGAAAGGAATATTAAGTTGCCCTCTTAAAACTTCCGGGAGAAGACACACCAGCGCCAAGTAAGAAGCACCGAGAACCAAAATTCTATTTACTACATATTCCAACTGCTCAGCTGTCCTCTGACCAGGGCGAACACCTGGGATAAAACCATTTTGATTTTTCAAATTATCTGCCACATCTTCAACTTTGAAAGACACATTAAAGGTGTAAAAGTAGGTGAAGAAAATAATCATTGCCGCAAAAAAGATTAAATACGCCGGCTGACCAGGTCCAAAATAGGCTAAGATAGTCGACATAACAGGCCCAGTCTGGGAGCCAGAGAATGTGCTAACTGTAGTGGGTAACAATAATAGTGATGAGGCAAATATTGCCGGAATTACCCCCGCTGGATTTACTTTCACAGGTAAGTGAGAGTTTTGACCCTCCATCACCTTCATGCCTACCTGTCTTCTTGGGTACTGTATCATTATTTTTCGAAGCGCCCGCTCCATAAAAACAACAAATGCTATAGTTACTACCACCATAACAATCACGCCAACGATGACTGCAGGATTAATCGCTCCAGATCTACCTGATGCAAAAAATTGTGCTAGCGCCGCCGGTATTTCAGCAATTATACCAACAAAAATGATCAAAGAAATACCATTCCCAATGCCTCGGGCGGTTATTTGCTCTCCAAGCCACATCAGAAACATAGTCCCACCCACAAGTGTAATCACGCAGGCTGTCCTAAAAAATGCTCCTGGATCCGTAACTAAGTTTCCACTTTCAAGACTAACAGCAAGACCGTAAGCTTGAAATGTAGCCAATAAAACCGTTCCATAGCGCGTATACTGGTTAATTTTTTTGCGACCCTGCTCGCCTTCTTTCTTCAGCTGCTCAAGGGAAGGCACCATCGAAGTTAGTAATTGAACAATAATCGAAGCGGAGATATACGGCATTATGCCTAGGGCAAAAATGCCCATTCTACCCAAAGCGCCACCCGTAAACATTGATAGCATTCCACCAATGCCGGTTTGAGCTTGTTCCATAAATTCTCTTAAAGCTGCACCGTCAATTCCTGGTACTGGAATAAAAGTACCTAAACGATAAACACATAATAAACCGAGCGTAAAAAGAATGCGATTTCTTAAATCTTTTGCTTTACCTAATGCCGACCAACTCGTGTTGGCGGCCATTTGTTCAACTGCAGATACCATTTGGTTCTCACTTAGGAAAAACGCCGCTAATAAGTCACTCCTTAGCGGCCTATATTAAAATTCAAATATTATGTAAGCACACAGATTGTCTTTCACAAGTATTTATTCAGAAGAGGCTGCCGTTGTCAGTGTTCCACCTGCTTTCGTAACAGCTTCTACCGCAGCTTTTGATGCTCCTGTTACGGCCAAGTTTACCTTTGATTTCAGTTCACCTTTTGCCAAAATTCTAACGCCATCAAGTTTTCTACGAACTAGCCCAGAAGCAACAAGTGTATCTTCATTGATCTCGGCTTTGGCATCCAATTTTTTTGCCGCAATGAACTTTTCTATCAAACCAAGGTTCACAACAGCATAAGATTTTCTATTTGGCTTATTAAAACCACGCTTCGGCAATCTTTGATACAAAGGCATCTGTCCGCCCTCATAACCATTTATAGCTACACCCGACCTGGACTTTTGACCTTTAATCCCTCTGCCACCAGTTTTACCCTTACCAGAACCTGGTCCGCGGCCAATTCGTTTTTTCTTACGATTTGCGCCTTCGTTATCATGTAATTCATGCAGTTTCATGTCGCTTCTCCTTTTACCGGAATTACCCCCCGATTGTGCGACGAAAGGGATAAACGCGGTTACAATTTCAACGCGATAGTTAGACTATCCTCGTTCTTCTATAATTTTTACCAAATGCGGTATCTTATTTACCATTCCCCGAACAGACGGAGTATCTTCCAGCTCACGAGTTTTATGCATCTTATTCAAACCAAGCCCAATTAAAGTTTGGCGCTGCTTCTCAGGACGACGGATAGGTGATCCAATTTGCTTTACTATGATTGTTTTTCCCATAAGAATATCCTTTGATATCAAGCAGATTCTGCAGCAGGCGTTTCATCGCGCCGGATTATCTCAGCGACTTTTTTACCACGTCGCTGTGCTACCATTCGAGGGCTTGCCTGACGCCCCAACCCGTTTAGAGTTGCTCGGATCATGTTGTACGGATTTTGAGAACCTATTGATTTTGCCACGACATCCTGAACGCCAAGCATTTCAAACACCGCGCGCATTGGACCACCAGCGATGATTCCGGTACCTGTCGGCGCAGTTCTCATCACAACTTTGCCAGCGCCATGCCTTCCATCGATATCATGATGCAAAGTACGTCCTTCGCGCAAGGGTACCCTTACCATTTGTCTCTTGGCTTGCTCCGTGGCTTTTCGAATAGCTTCAGGAACTTCCTTCGCCTTGCCTTTACCAAAACCCACACGACCTTTTTGATCTCCAACTACGACCAGAGCAGCAAAGCCAAAGCGCTTACCGCCCTTTACTGTTTTAGACACTCTATTGATCGCTACGAGACGATCTGCAAGCTCAGGAGCCGCTTCGTCGCGGTTTCTTCCCTTTTGATTTGGTTCTTTAGCCATTTATTTCGTCTCCTTAAAACTTCAAACCACCTTCACGGGCTGCATCAGCTAATGCCTTTATGCCGCCGTGAAATAGGAAACCGCCGCGATCAAAATAACATTCTGAAATACCAGCTGATTTTGCACGCTTGGCTAGCTCAGTTCCCACTTTGGAGCAGGCTTCAATATTATTTTTGCCTACAACACCCAAATCTTTTTCCATAGAAGACGCTGCCGCTAAAGTAAGGCCTTTAACATCATCAATTAACTGACAACTTACGTTTTTATTGCTGCGATGAACAGACAATCTGACTCTGCCAGGATTTACTTTTCGAAGCTTGTTCCGAACGCGCATTCGCCGCTTCAAGAATAAATTTCTTTTGCTATTTGCCATTACTCTACGTCCTTACTTCTTTTTACCTTCTTTGCGGAAAATATACTCATCAATGTACTTAATACCTTTGCCTTTGTACGGTTCAGGCTTTCTCCACTCACGAATATTAGCAGCGACCTGACCAACTCTTTGGGGGTCAATACCTTCAATAATAATTTGCGTAGGTTTAGGTGCTGAAACTGTAACATCGGAAGGTATTGGAAAATCTACATCGTGAGACAATCCTAAATTTAATTTTAAGGTGTTGCCCTGAAGTTGTGCCCTGTAACCAACACCATTAATTTCCAGTTCCTTTTTGAATCCCTCAGATACACCTTTAACCATATTGGCTACCATTGTGCGGCTCATACCCCATTGTTGACGAGCTCTCTTAGACTGCCCTCTGGGTTCGACTGCAACAGAATTATCAGCCATAGTTATAGTAACATCATCAGTCGCACTAAAATTCAGAGTGCCTTTAGGACCTTTCACCTCTATAGTTTGACCAGAAACCGTTGCACTTACTCCGGATGGCAGCTCTACGGGTTTTTTACCAATTCTAGACATTAGTTATCCCCTTTAGAATACCGTGCAAAGTACTTCGCCGCCAACATTTTTAGCTCGAGCATTTGCATCTGACATGACACCCTGCGGCGTTGAAACTATTGAGACACCTAATCCCTGACGAACGTGCGGTATATCTTTTACACCGAGATAAACCCGTCGTCCTGGTTTAGACACCCGCTTCAACTCTCTTATCACAGGAACACCATCAAAATATTTCAAGCTTATTTCGATAGCACCATGGCCATCAGTGGAAGTTGTTTTTT
>CACBXB010000037.1 GCA_902543185.1 Paracoccaceae bacterium | reverse complement strand
TCTGAACTAGGCAACGGCCCTTTTGAAAGCCTATCAGCTTTGGCTACTTTCTTAAAATCAACACCTAGATCTTCAATAATATTAGTTGGCCATAGCGATGCTGTCGGAGAATTGAATAAAAATATAGAATTATCTAGAAACCGCGCACAAGCAGTAGTAGATAGATTAATCAAAAAACATGGTATTGACCAAAGTAGAATATCGGCCCAGGGAATTGGGTTTCTTTCACCAAAAACTAACAACTCAACAGAAAAATCTAGAAAGAAAAATAGGCGCGTCGAAGCAATTTTAATAATGCCCTGAACAGCCTATTATTTTTAACAAAATTTTATTATAAAGAGATAGCCAGTCTTACACCTTGATCAACAGCTCGCTTGGCATCAAGCTCAGAAGCAACATCTGCTCCTCCTATAATATGGACCGTTTTGCCTTTTTTCACCAAGTCATCAGCTAGACTGCGTACACTCTCTTGGCCTGCACAGATAACGATTGTATCCGCGGCGACCAATCTTGGATTTTCACGTATTTCTCCATCAGAAACCATAATGCCGTGTTTATTTATTTCCTCATAATTTAAGTTTCCAACCATTTGAACGTTTTTCATCTTGAGGGCACTACGATGAATCCAACCAGTAGTTTTACCCAAATTCCTACCGAGCTTTTGCTTTTTCCGTTGCATCAAAGTAACCTGTCGCTTGGCTTCTTCTGGTCTTGGCCCACTTTCTGCCAATCCTCCAGCTGTTTGCTCTGGGTCTCCCACACCCCACTCTTTCATCCAATTAAGAACTTCTATTTGTTTAAAGTCACTTCTGCTTTCGTGAACCAAGTATTCAGACACATCGAAACCTATGCCACCAGCTCCAACAACAGCAACTTTTTGACCAATTTTTCCCTCACCATTCAGTACTTCCGCATAACTTAATACATTGTTTTTTTCATGACCCTTGATCTTAGGATCACGCGGGATAACACCTGTAGCAACGATGACTTCGTCAAACCCTATAACATCATCAGAAGTAACTGTTTTGCCTAATCTAACATCCACCCCACTGCTATTCAGCATTTCCTCAAACCAATCCACCAGCCCCCAAAATTCTTCTTTACCTGGCACCATTTTGGCTAAATTTAGTTGCCCACCAATTTCCTGAGCCTTTTCAAACAAAGTAACCGCATGTCCTCGTTCCGCAGCTTCAATGGCCGCGGACATACCTGCTGGCCCTCCACCAACAACGGCAACTGATTTTTTGTTCAAGGTCTTAGTGCTCACCAACTCTGTTTCAAAGCAGGCCTTTGGATTTACAAGACATGAACTAATTTTACCACTAAAGGTGTGATCTAGGCAGGCTTGGTTGCAAGCAATACATGGTGCAATCTTTTTTTCGTCACCTGATATTGCTTTTTTCATAAAATTTGGGTCAGCCAAAAAGGGGCGCGCCATGCTAACCATATCAGCACAGCCTGCCTCTAAAACTTCCTCTGCAACCTCCGGAGTGTTAATTCTGTTTGAAGTTATGATTGGAATAGACACCTTTCCCATCAACTTTTTTGTAACCCACGCAAAAGCAGCACGCGGAACAGAAGTGGCAATAGTCGGTATTCTGGCTTCATGCCAGCCAATACCAGTATTAATTATTGTTGTACCTGCTCGCTCGACCTCCTTAGCCAGCGTAACTACCTCATCATGAGTTGACCCATCTGGGATTAAATCAATCATAGATAGTCGAAAAATTAATATAAAATCATGGCCTACAGCTTCTCGAACACGCGACACAATTTCAATTGGTAGCCTCATACGATTTTCATAACTTCCACCCCATTGGTCGGTTCTTTTATTAGTATGACGAACTAAAAATTGATTTAAGAAATAGCCCTCTGACCCCATAATTTCTACTCCATCGTACCCAGCATCGCGTGCTCGGCAAGCGGTTGTTACTATATCATCGATTTGCTTTTCTATGCCAGCTGCGTTGAGTTCTTTAGGTGCGTAGGGTGAAATAGGTGACTTTATTGGAGACGGAGCAACGCAATTAGGCCCATAGGCATAACGTCCAGCATGTAAGATTTGCATTGCAATTTTACCACCTGAATTATGTACACGGTCCGTTACAATTTTATGATTAGCAACATCATTTGAATTAAATAAACCTGCAGCTCCAGGAAAAACCCCACCCTCAACATTTGGGGCAATTCCACCAGTAACCATCAGAGCGACTTCACCACGAGCCCTAGTTGCATAAAATTCTGCCACCCTGTTCCAATCTTTAGTTTCCTCAAGATTAGTATGCATTGAGCCCATAAGGGCTCTATTTTTCAGGGTTGTAAAACCTAAATTCAATGGTTTTAATAAATGTGGGAAGTTCATACTCATTTTGCAAACTCTTTTTGCTAGTTCACTTCTGCCTACTTCAGACTTTAAAAAAGTTTCAAATAAAACGCAGCGTAATAGGATCTATAAATTATAAATAAAAAAAAGAATATCAAAATATCGAAGGCCGTTTTCTTGGTCTTGGAATAGGATGTACCCACTCGTAAAAATTTACCTTATCCAAGGAAAGATTTTTAGGGACTTTGACAGAAGGCCGTTTTCTTGGTCTTGGAATATGATCTAAACTTTTGTTATGATTTACCTTAACAGAAGATATATTTTTAGGAACTTTAATAGATATCAGAATAGAGTTTAGGTAAGATTTTGCTCTAAAATTAGGTAAATTCCTGCCTTTTGGAACATAATAATTTGCCATAAATATATAGTTTTCTTTTACTCTGAGGATACGCAGAGACTTTTTATCAACCATTGGGTTCAAGTCATGATACTTTTGAAAACTGCCCAGTGAATTATTCAATTTATCTTCGGAAAAAAACCCTGCGTTCTGAGTTTGGTCCAAATTCAAATAAGTTAACGTTATTAGTGCTTTATTTTTAGTATAGGGATTACAATTCGAGAAGAATACAACACCGTATCCCTCCCTTTCTGACTTTAGTTCTTTTATTTGGCAAAGACCTGGGGGAACATTTCCCGATATTCCAGACTTAAACTTAAATTCTGAAATTGAAACAATATTCTGAGATTGGCCTTGAAAGCCAAAATCGCTTGCACAGCCAGATATAAAAATTAAAAGTGTGATCAGTAAAAATCGGTTCATTAAAATTAAGTCACAACCTTTTTGAATTCATTTCTCTGGTTCTTTAACCCCAAATTTTGGTAAAAAACCACCAAAATAAAACAGTGCCCAAAGAGAATAAATTAAAATGATAAAAATCGTAGAAACTATCAAAACCACGCCCATAGATTCAGATTGTGGATCAATATACGTTAGCCATAATGCCATTCCATCTAAGTTTCCATGGATACCAAAGAAAATCAAAGAAACTGTATTTCCACCCCAATGGAGACCAAATGCTAACGCTATATTTCCTGTATGAAGGGTGACAAGGCAAAGTAGGCAACCTACTACAAAAGTATTTAAGCAATAATACCAGGCGTTAACGCCGTATGACTGAAAATCAAAGTGTAGCAGCCCGAAAATAAGAGAGGGAAAAATAACGGCGTATAAATAGCTAGCACTTTTTGACCAAATTGTTTGCAGCAAATAGCCTCTAAAAACTAGCTCTTCAGCAGATGATTGGACAAAAATAAACAATATCACTGGCAAAAGCCATTTAACCCAATCAGATAAAAGCAAAACTTTATTTGATTCATAATAAATATATTTGCTTACTGCTGGTATAAATTGAAGTATAATCTCAATACCGATCCCTAAAAACAGCATTGCAAGAAAACCTTTTAACAAAAGTTGTAAATCTAATTTACTGGAGGAACCTAAAAGCACATTCATTGGAAGACGGTGAATGAACTTCATAGCTATCCAAACACCGACCCAAATGGGTACAAAAGTAAGCAGCACAAAAAGTAGATTTAATGGAGTTCTGCCTAAGCCGCTAGAGAAGGAACAGATACTTGTGTTTGAGCAAGCCAGACCAATTGCAAATGAGCCAAGAATATAAAAAACGGAAATTATGAAAAAACCTAACGCAATTTTCCTTTTTTGAATTTCTTGCCCGGCTTGAAAAAATATGCTTCTCATTTAAATTTCATTCCGTGGGATTAGGCTTTAGTGCACTTAAATACCTTGTTCCGTCTAAGTCTATACAAATCTAAATAATTTTTTAATGAAATTGTCATTGTAAGCATTAGGACAGTAATTGCATTTTTGAAGCAATCTGCTTAAGACTGTAACTCATAAGGTTCTATCGCGTGGAAAAATAATGAACTGGATAAGTAATTACGTTCGCCCGAGAATAAATTCTATTTTTTCAAGGCGAGAAACCCCAGATAATCTATGGTCCAAATGCACCTCTTGCGGAACCATGCTTTTCCACCGCGAACTTAGCGAAAATCTCAATGTTTGTTCAGAGTGTGGACACCACATGCCCATTACACCCAGAGATAGATTTGGTAATTTATTTGATGGGGGAATTTTTGTAGAAGTAAAGGTCCCTAAACCAATTATTGATCCGCTGCAATTTAAGGATCAAAAAAAATATCCTGACCGTATGAAGTCTGCTCAAAAAACGACAGGTGAAGCAGAAGCTATGTTGATTGCAGAAGGAGAAATGGGCCGAACTCCGGTTGTAATAGCGGCTCAAGATTTTTCTTTCATGGGCGGTTCAATGGGTATGTATGTTGGCAATGCCATCGTCAAAGCTGCCGAACGAGCTGTTGAACTTAAACGCCCGTTGATTTTATTTTCGGCAGCGGGTGGCGCACGAATGCAAGAAGGCATTTTAAGTTTAATGCAAATGCCCCGAACAACCGTGGCAATACAAATGCTAAAAGAAGCAAAACTTCCCTATATCGTGGTTTTAACTCATCCAACTACGGGAGGTGTTACCGCATCTTATGCTATGCTTGGCGATATCCATATTGCAGAGCCAAATGCATTAATTTGTTTTGCTGGGCCTAGAGTGATCGAGCAAACCATTCGAGAAAAACTACCTGAAGGATTTCAACGAGCCGAGTACCTTTTAGACCACGGTATGTTAGATCGCGTGACTTCTAGATTAGAAATGCGCGATGAACTAATTACAGTTATTCGCATACTCACTAACAACTCACCACAAATAAAGGGTGATTTACCTTCACCGACGCAAGAAACTTAAAAGCGTCCAAAAAATGAGAAATTTGAGTTCTGATTTTATTTTAAATCGTATGATGGCTTTGCATCCAAAGGTTATCGATTTAACTCTAGATCGTGTATGGTCTCTCTTGGACTCTTTGGGGAATCCCCAAAATAATCTTCCCAAAGTTATTCATATTGCCGGAACAAATGGAAAAGGCAGTACACTATCAATGCTGCGTGCGGGACTTAATGAAATTGGTCTCAAAACCCACGCATATACTTCACCTCACTTGGTTCGTTTCCATGAACGAATTCAGCTAAATAATAATTTCATAGATGAAAGCGACTTAACCAAGATTTTAGATGAATGTTATTCAGCTAATAAAGATCGACCTATAACGTATTTTGAAATTACCACTTGTGCTGCCATTTTGGCGATGTCGCGCAAACATGCAGACTATGTTTTACTAGAAGTAGGGTTGGGAGGCAGATTAGATGCTACAAATGTTATAGCACGTCCTGCTCTGACTATTATAACGCCAGTCTCAGTCGATCATGAACAATTCCTAGGAAACACTATTAAACAAATAGCAGGTGAGAAAGCTGGTATAATAAAACCTTTTTGTCCAGTTGTTATTGGGAAACAAGACACAGAAGCACTTGAGGTGATAACTGCGAAAGCATTGGAGCAAA
>CACBXB010000036.1 GCA_902543185.1 Paracoccaceae bacterium | reverse complement strand
TGAAACTAATACAGACCGCAAAGCCACCTTACGCCTAAGTGTATCATCCATTCCTTGGGTGATAGCTATAAAAACTGGGGTAAGGCCGATGGGATCAATAATGATAAAAAGAGCTACAAAGGAAGTTAATAAAAACTCAAATTCCATGGCTTAATCTTTCTCAACTGCAACGGCGTCCTTAGCAGACCCAATATAACCATGTCCAGAGACAGATATTTGTGGGTTAAAGAGTTTTAATGCGAAAATGTAATAGTCAATTTAAGTGATTTTTAATGCGATATGCTGCCCTACCAGCAATCCAAGTACCCTCGATTACTGGTGCTTGACCCTTCGTCCAATCCAATAAAACTAGATCTGCCCGGCTTCCAATTGTTATACTGCCTCGATCGTTAAGTCTCATTGCACGAGCTGGGCCGCTGGACAGTAAGGACCAAAGGGTAGCTCTGTCAGCACGCTTTTCGCGATCTAGCCGGTCAATCGCTGCTAACATGGCTGGATAAAAATAATCAGAAGCAAGCGCATCGCATAGACCTGCTTCAACCATGTCAGCAGCACCGATAGACCCAATATGACTGCCACCTCGCGCAGCATTTGGAGCGCCTAGGATAATCAAGTCCTCATGATTTCGTGCAGCTTCCACAGCTTCCATCACCATTGGAAACTCCGCTACTGACGCACCTAGATTACGAA
This sequence comes from Paracoccaceae bacterium, assembly GCA_902543185.1. GTDB lineage: Bacteria > Pseudomonadota > Alphaproteobacteria > Rhodobacterales > Rhodobacteraceae > Salinivivens. The sequence continues at coordinate 5,156 of CACBXB010000036.1, read as the reverse complement.
AATATGCCCTTGTGTCTGACCTGGTGTCGTCGTGACTGAGCATTGGTGCTCCGACAGCAGATGCCATGCTTGCAACTTCGGAAATTTTATTAGGCACCTCACTCCTACGGTCCCAAACCTTTCCTAACATGGTGATATAGTCTTCTTGACTTAGGCCAGCGCGTTGAGCCTTAGACAAGATCCGCTGCTTCATTCGGTCGTCGTCGAGGGAAGCGATTGAAAATTCAGGCGAAAGTTCGAATTCTCTTTCCTGAACAGGAACATCATAAGCGCGCATTGTCATTGATGTATGATCGTTGAATCCAACAGAGGGTAGCAATGGTCCCTTAAGCGCCAACTCGATGACATCCAGAGCTTCAAAAGCGAAAGTTTCCCACCGTAATTGAACTCGATTTTCAACGGTTAATCGTAGCGCAAGATCCCGTATTGACTGTATTAGCTCTCGTCCACGCGCCACATTGCGCAACCCAGGCTCCCAACCGAGTGTAATCGCATGATAGGCTGTAGCGATTCCGTTTGCCGCCAATTGTCGGTCCGTATCAATTAGCGCGACCTCTATCGGAAAATAGACCCCTGGACGTGGCATAAGTTGACGCTCGAATGCATCACCATGAACATCGATTATTGCTGGCGCAACGATTTTACCGTGTGCACTTATTTCCAAGCCTTGCACCGGCCCACCAATTTCAACAATTACTCCGTCGGCCACTGTAACGGTTGTGTTCACAATTTCTCCGGGGAGATATACTTCCGCCCCAACAAAAGTCTGCGTCATGCTTGACGCTCCAAAATTAGATGCCAATGCCACGAACCCGGTTTTTCATGCTCTCTATCCTCCATCCAGAGCACTTCAAAACCCTGAAATAGGCAAAGCATTTCGGTGGCTCCACAGTAGTAGTGGGGATGGATTTTGTCAGAACTTTTTTCATCGAAAACCCATGTGTTACGCGAAATTTCACGAGGTCCATTAAGGTTTTTTTGATCTATCCTTAGTCTACGTTTGGACAACATTGTGAGCAAAAACGTTCCTCCTCGTTTAAGCACACGGCGGACCTCACTTATCGTATTTAAAACTACTGTCTCGTCACCGTGATAAATTACGTTCCAACTCAGTACATGGTCAAAACAAGCGTCAGCAAATGGCAATCGATCCATGCGACCTAACTTAGTTTCAATATTTGGGTCAGCATTATTTATTTCAGACAGGCCTCCAGGTGCTGCATCGAGAGCCGTTACGTCAAATCCTGCAGAACTTAATGCTAAAGCATGTCGACCAACCCCAGAACCCAGATCAAGTATGGCTGAGCCTGCCTTCAAACTTTTAGCCCAACGTTTTACGTCCGGTTCAGGCGTGAGCCATTTTGAACCTTCCTCAATATTGTCCCAAATTTTATTCCAATGTTGATCTGCGGTATCTGTCTTTAACTCAGTATTATCGTTCATTTTTCATCACCAATTTGCGTAAGTAGGAGCTCAACTGCTCGACCACTAGGACAAGTGCAAAGATCATCCCGATGATAACCATGGCCCGGTCATATGCCATCCAGTTCATCAAGCTTTGTAGTTCTAGACCGATTCCCCCAGCCCCGACGAGACCAAGAACGACCGAGGATCGGATCGCCTTTTCAAAGGCAAACAGCGAAGTTGTTATCAGACCCGGTGTCGCCGCCGGCACAACAGCCGCAAAGACGATGTCGAATCGGCGCGCACCGCTTGCCGACAGCGCTTCTGCGGAACTGCGATCGACATCTTCCATCTCCTCGGCAAAAAAGCGCCCACAGAAACCAATAGTATCCACCATTATAGTCAGCGTTCCCGCGAAGGCTCCAAGCCCGACGACCATCACAAAGATGATGGCCCACACCAGATCAGGAACTGTGCGAAACAGCGAGATCAGCATTTTGACTGACCATTGCAGCAAATTTGACCGGCGCGACTCGAACATCAGTCCGCGTGACGCAAACAGCGCCAGAATGAAGCCGATGACGAGGCCTAGAAGTGTTCCCGCAAAAGCCATCTGGAAGGTTTCAATCAGGGCCAGCCAGTACCGATGAAATTGTTCAAAAGTCAGCCGATGCTCATCGATTGGCGGAAACGCCTCGCGAAGGAAACGCAGCAGATATTCCGATGATCCAAGAAGCTGCGCGATCGAGAAACCAGACCCATCAAAACACCAGGCAGACACCAGAATAAACAGGATTATCACCAAAAATCCTGCAATTGGTCTGTTACCAAAACGTGGAGGTACAGCGGCTCTACGCATATTCAGCTTTCAACGCTTTCAGATCGACACTCCCGGTGGGACAGTCAATGCTCATCCTACCGGATTTCATCGCCATCATCCGGTCTGCAAAGTCCACTGCATGCGAAATATTGTGTGTTGAGAAAATCAGGCTAACGCCGGCCTCCCGACACAATTCGGAAAACAGTCCCATGACCTCTTCGCCAGCAATCGGATCAAGACTGGCGGCAGGCTCATCAGCAATAATTAGGTCAGGGTCCTGCATCAAGGCACGGGCGATCGCTACGCGCTGTGACTGTCCACCGGACAACGAGTCCGCACGGCGATGCGCCAGATCTGCGAGATTGACCCGCTCGAGGCATTCCATAGCACGCTCACGGTGAGCACTGCCAGCGGTGATATGAGACCAAAGAGTGATCCCCGAGATCATGCTGCCAAATGTCTGGGTGTTTCGGCCAAGTGCGCCGTGAACAACGTTGGACAACACTGACAGGCGTGGCACCAGATTGTGACGCTGAAAGACAACACCGACACGGCAGCGGGTCGACCGCAACTCGGATGGCTTCAGGTTTTGTATTTCCCGACCGAACAGCGATATCCGCCCGGTTGTAATCGGTTCGAGACGCAAGAGACAGCGGATCAATGTTGACTTGCCAGCCCCATTCGAGCCGATCAGAGACAGCGACTCCCCTGCTTCCAAAGCAAAAGAAACGCCTTTAAGAATAGACGTGCTGCCGTAGCTCATGGCTATATCTTCAGCGGTGACGATAGCTACCATCTGGATCTCCAAATGCGCTGCAGGCACAGCAGTTGCCGTGCCCGCACTCTGTTTTCGAAGAGGGTTTACTCCTGAATACCAAATTCAGGCAAGCCAGCGGTGATGTACATGTCGCGGACCATGTCGTAATCGGAGTCGTCGACCGGAAGAAGACGGGTGCCTTCGTACTTGTCGTTGGCCATCTCGCCCTTGTCGTCCAGCCCGGCCAGGATGCCAGCAACCATCATGGCTTCATTGGCAACGATGGCGTTCTTGATTTCGTCACGCTCTGTTTGGGTTAGGTGACCGGCACCCATGATCATGTCGTAAGGCAGGTCGCCAGAACGTGCAAGAACCTTGTAATCGCCATTGCCGTTCTCCTCCTTGCTACGATCATACTTGATCCAGGAGGAGACTTTCACACCAATCGCAGCTGTATCACCACGAACAAGGCCGGCATGCTGAAGGTTCTTCTTAGTGTGAACAACTTTGATGTCCTTCATCGGGTTGAGGCCATGATCCATCAGCACCTGCATCGGACAGAAATGACCAGAGGTCGATCCCGGGTTGGCGAAGGAAACGGCCTTACCCTTTAGGTCGGATACGCGGTTAATGCCGTCAGCGTTCTTAACAACGATGCCGCAATAGTAGTCCGGGCGCGCAAGACCAATCATGGCTTCAGCGTTGGTAAGCTTGTTGATGGCGACATATTCAGCCGGACCAGTGATGGCGAAGTCTAGCTTCTTGGAGCGAAGCGCTTCAGCAGTTGCAGTCTGACTGGTGACCGGGAAAAACTCGAAGCTGTGTCCTGTGGCCTTTTCAAGGGCTTCCTTGAATGGTCCCCACTCGGAGATCAGCGCATCCATGCCTTGAATATCTGTAACAGCGATTTTGTAATCTTTTGCGCTAGCGGTAGAGAACACGCCGGCGGTGAGCACAACGGCGAGCGTTGCTGGAAAAAGTTTAAGCGGTGAGAAAAGTTTAAACATGAAGAAAGCCCCTTTCATAGGCATGCAATTTAATAACTCCAAAAATTTGAACATCCGCATATTACACTTTTGTGACCCGTCTATTACACTTTTGTGACAAATTATTACACTTTTGTGACAGGGTGTTTGATCTGGGTTGCAAGGGTACAAAATGCCAAAAGTATGTTCGGTTTCTGCGTCAACCAAATTTGGGTATTAAGCTGGATTGGCAGGCTCGTAATCCAAAACTGCGCTTGACGTATCGGTTGCACGGTGATCGCGAATGGCAGAACTCACCAGCGAATATTACCAAACCTGGTCTAAGGTTAGGCTACTGTCCTTATTTTACAGGACGAAGAAAGTAGAACCCTGTTCAGACGAAATAATCCACCATCCTGCCGATATAATTGACACCCCCCTACGCCTGATAAGGGGGACTTTGTCATTTCTGTCATTGGGGGTAGAAAGTAGAGTTCAGGAGCGGATTTGAACTTAACTCAACTTCGAGCTCTCCGCTCATTATAAGGCAAAACTCTGTATTTCAGCCTATACGATTTTGAAAATTCGAAGGGGGCTCAGAACCGCAAGTGAGGTCTGCGTTACTAACACTCATGTTAGTTTATTGCAGAAGGTCGCCGTAACCCTTAGTCACTAACCAACTCCAAACTTAAACTTGAGAAAGTTGCAGTGTATCTATCATTCTTACCTAGTGCAAAAATAAGTGGAACACCTTTCAAATTTACATCAAGTGTTGCCGAAGTTTTGCCAGTAAGAACAGCTTGAGCAATGGCTTCACTCTCATTATTTTTTACTAAAACAGTATCGGTATATTTATCAGTAAGCATATTTTTCCCCAACAAATTACTATTTACTCAATAACTATTGTACGTAACAGTTTTGTTACTCTTTTTTGGGGATTTGGGCTTAGCACTTTAATTCTTGCAAGATGCTGATTTTAGTGGTGAGGTAAGGAGTTTTAAAGGTGAAAATTAGAACTCCATTTTACAGCATGCATCAAGGCCGACCTTACCTCACCGGTCGCCTAGCTTAGAAATGTAAATCTTTTGCTACAGCGATTATAACTTTATGGCCTTGCTAGAAATAAAGAAGCTTGCTCAGTAAAAAATTTGGTTTTGTCATAAATTTGTAAAAAAACTAGGCTACCTTTCTAGTGTGATTTAGTTCATGA
>CACBXB010000035.1 GCA_902543185.1 Paracoccaceae bacterium | reverse complement strand
AGCCAGATGCGCCGAACCAAGTGTAGTCCAGGTTACCTCCTACAAAGGATTCCATGGTACCCGCATAATCTTTGAATGTGAAAGTTTTAGCGGGAACGCCAAACGCCGCTTCGACATATTCTTCAAGGCACTGGTTACGTGCAATAATGTCTTGTGCGGCTTCGTCACCGAGGTGACCGATACGGAACTCAGGCTGAACGGAGGACAGGTCCATTTTTGGACCAGTGTAGTTGGACGCGTTTGCTAAAGCAGAAGTTGCTATTGCGGCAACAGCAAAGGATGCTGCCATACGGTTCGTTAATTTGGTCATGTTATTTTCTCCAAAAAAGTGGGTTTAGATGCAAAGGGCACCAATCATTAAACAGCCGCTCTCGCGGCCTCAGGCTCTAGCTGGGCGGCTGATTCGTCCCCACCCAGAGAGGTTGATGTTATGGATCCTTCAAAAGCTTCTTCAGCCTCAGCTCCATAAATCTCGCGTGCCATCGTGTCGGTCAGCGCGGTGGGCACATCATCGAACACTTTTTGACCCTCACGCATGCCAATGACGCGGTCACAATAGGTGCGCGCAGTGTCCAGTGTGTGAAGGTTGCAGATCACAGTGATCTTTTCTTCTTGATTAATCTTTTGCAGAGCCTCCATCACCAGCCGCGCGTTCAACGGGTCTAGTGAGGCGATGGGTTCATCTGCCAGAATGAATTTTGGTTGCTGCATCATCGCTCGGCAGATGGCAACGCGCTGCTGTTGGCCGCCTGACAGGGTCTCGGCCCGCTGCAACGCGGTCTGCGCCACTCCGAATCGGTCCATCAGGCGCAAAGCCTCGTGCCGTTCGGACTGCGTAAAGAACAACAGCGACGACCGCAGGATCGATTGCTGGTTCAGCCGGCCTAGGATCACGTTGGTCAGGACGTTCAGACGCGGTACGAGGTTGAACTGTTGAAAGATCATGGCGCAGTTACGCTGCCAGTCCATTTTAGCCTGACCCTTAAGCGAAAGCACATCTGTGCCATCGACAAGTAGTTCACCGCTCGTGGCGTCAGTCATCCGGTTCATCATCCGCAAGAATGTTGACTTTCCGGCACCGGAGCGACCAATAATCCCAATGATTTGCGGTTCTGAAACAGAGAAAGATAGTTCGTTTACAGCGACATTGTCGCCAAACTTCTTTGTCAGACTTTTGATCTCAAGCAACGATTAACTCCAAATTGTCTCTATTGAATGTCGATGGTTAATGTAAAATCTGTGTAAAAAAAAAATGAAGAAATTGTAAAAAAGGCGCTTATTTAAACCGATAATTTGTCATAAAAAAGTTACAAATCCATCGTTAGCGGCATTGCGGGCACGAAAAAGCCCTTCTCCAGCACATCGATTCTCAAGTACAGTGTGGGGCTTTTCCACCTTCAATTTATTCAGGCTTTTAAGACTATTTTTTTTATACTATGGGCTTAGCCGCTTATCACGCAACTAGTTCTCTTCACTACCTTGGTTTCATCATCACCTAGCTCTTTCAGAGCATCCACATAGTCAGGGTGGTCTTTAAAAGACATGGCCTTTTCGAAGGTTTCAAACTCCGTGATAGCCGCAAACTTCATCTCTTTAGCGCCAATTTGTGTTTTGGCTACCGGTCCCATGGCAATTACTTTGGCTTCTCCTCGCTTAATAAGAGCATTCCATTTTGCAACATAGCGACCAAAAGCACCTGCATCTATTATTTCTTCAACATGATTAACCCAGTAACCTTTGGCCATCAATTCAACTCCTTATCATTTGAAGAATATTAACGCAGTTTGTAAAAAATATATGAAGGTTAAAAATAGTGTATGTAAAAGTGGTGACAGAAGTATATTTGGGGCACACTCCTGCCACCTCGGTGGAAATGTATTCATTCACACCAAGTTCATCCAACCAGTCAATAATCGTTTGTTTGTCATCCGCCTCCCAATGACAAAACTCACCTTATCCACCGTCCTATTGATATATATATATATGCGATACCTCCTCCCTACGCCTGATAAAGGAGATTTTGTCATTTTTGTCATTGGGAATGTTTGCAAAGTGGCGCCCAGCAGCGGATTATCTCTGAGCTTATAATTTGCAGTGCTTCCGCAACATTTAGATTAATGTCATAAAAGTTTAACAACATGTTGCGATACAGAGGGCAGGTCTTAGTAGAGAAAGAGCATGCTACATCCTTCCACAGGTAGAGTTCAAGCGAGGTTTCACAGAGCCCTTTTTATCTCCGATCTACATCTAGGAGCGAGAGGGTGCCAGCCAGAGGCAATTATCAAATTCTTGAAAGGGTGTCGTGTAGAAACAATTTATTTGGTCGGAGATATCTTTGACTTCTGGCATGTAGGCAAAATCCACTGGTCCAAGGTGCACGACGACATCATAGCAGAACTTAACCGTTTATGTCATAATGGGACGCGCATGATTTATTTAGTTGGAAATCACGATCGGAAAGCTCGAGAGGTTGCACACAAATATTTCCAAAAATTTGAAATAAAAGAAACGGCTCTGCATCACGCAGCCAACGAGAAAACCTATCTCATCGCCCACGGCGACCAAGCAGATAATCGGATCCTTCGGTTTCATTTTATGACGCTTTTAGGCAGCCGTATTGACGCCTTGCTAAGGTCGTTGGATAAATGGCTAAATTCAAACGTGAAAGTAAAATCTAAGCAAAGAAATTTTTTTAAAAAAATCATTGTGCAATTCAACAAGACTATGTTCATGGGCGAGCGCTTTGAACGACTGCTCACAACTATGGCAAAGGAAATAGGCGCGGACGGTATCATTTGCGGGCACTCGCACCTTCCTGGCTTGCGGACGCATAACAATATCATGTTTGCAAATTGTGGTGACTGGGTTGATAGCCTCACAGCTATCACCGAAGATCACAATGGCCACATCGAGTTATTCAAATGGAGACCTGAGCCGAATTCGCAATCGCGGTCTGTACTGTTTTCTGGCGAGCCCATGATGGACGAGCAAGAGGTTCGGACTTGATTTTGCATCATAGCACCTCCAAAATTGGTAGAGTCAATTTGCCAGCTATTCTACCAAGAACTCTTGCACTACCAATTTTAATAATGGTGTTTTTGATCCACCGGTTAGCCTTCTCGTTAGACGTTATCTTGTTTCCCCAGCTTAAAAAAGTTTCGATAAAAAAACCTCTTTTCATAGTGGGACTTCCCCGAAGCGGGACGACTACGGCGCATCGATTGATGGCCAGCCATACCGAGCTTTATACCTCGATGCCGTTGTGGGAATTACTTTTTGCGCCTGCCTTGTGTCAAAAATATCTTATTTGGGGGCTTTATCGTGCTGACGCAGCTATTGGCAGGCCTGCAACCAAAGCGGTCAATTGGGTCCAGGCAAAGCTAGCCGCAAAACTAGATGATATCCACCCAACAGGCTTGACGGACCCGGAAGAAGACTACCTTGCTCTACTTCCCTTCGACGGCTGCTTTCTGCGCGTGTTGATGTTCCCCTTAGCCAAGTCAACATGGGCTCTGGGCGATTTTTCATCTTTGCCCCAGGCCAAGCGTCAGAAGCTGCTCACGGCGTATCGTGGGCTGGTGCAGCGACATTTGGTATTTAGAGGCGAGGACAAGCGACTGCTGTCCAAAAACCCCAGTTTCACAACATGGGTTAATGATTTGGCAAAAACTTTCCCAGATTCGGATTTTGTTGGGATGCATCGGGATTTGGAACAGGTTGTTCCGTCGCAACTCAGTTCTGTAAACTCTGGACTGCAGATATTTGGCTACTCTGCAAAAGACCCGCGGATTGTCAAAAAGTTCGTAACTCTCCTCAAGCTTTATGAGCACGCAATAAAGGAGTACACATCCAATCTTGGTTCGCGGATGTTGCCATTAGATTTTAAAGCAATTGCTAGTGCACCAGAAAATACCGTTGTAGCTTTGTATCAGCATTTCCAACTACCTAAAAGAAATAATCTAGATGCCACACGGCTCTCGGACCTATTGGCTGAGACAAAAGCGTACAAGTCTAAGCACTCATATGCATTAAGCGATTTTGGGTTGGAAGTTCAGGACCTTAGGGCGCAAGCGAAATCGCCACTCTTGAACAACGCAGAGGCTTAATTCTTTAGATGAAGATAATTATGGACCAATTCAACACTCATTACCAAAAAACGGCATTCCCTTTAACGCAAACGGAGACTACACAGAGGTCTGATCTTCGACTCGCTATTGTATCCGATGCTATTCTCGGCAGGAACGGTGTTGGGACATATTATCCCGATTTGCTGACCCAAATTCAGACGCGAGTGGGCGCGGCCAAGCTTTTTTCGCCGAGCGTGAAGCCAGATCGGACTTTGGAGAGTTTTGCTCTACCCCTTCCAGGGGATAAGACGCAGCGCTTGGCCTGGCCAAAAAAACGAGAGCTTTTTGCACAATTAGACGCATTAGACCCGACCCTTATAGTGATACCATCGCTAGGTATGTTTTCGTTTTTTGCCCTACGTTATGCTCGGAAAAACGCAATTCCACTCATCATAGTTAATCATACAGATTTTGATCATTTACTTTCACTCTACTGGCCAAACTGGCTGTCACGACCGTTTCGGAAAACCCTGGCAACGATAAACCGTTGGCTTTATAATAAAGCGGTTGGAGTAGGTGTGATGAACGCCAAAGAGGAGCAGAAAGCGCGGCAAGATGGAGCCTGTTTAGTTCAGATCATGGCGACTCCACTAGACACAGACTTTCTGACCCATCCGATCCGGCCAATCGAAGGTGCCATAAATCGAGCAATTTTTATTGGTCGTTTGGCGCCGGAAAAAGGTATTCATGAAATATTGAATGCAGCGCATTCACTACCAAAGATACATTTCACGATCATAGGAGATGGTCCTTTGAGAGAAGAAGTGCAAAACACAGCCAAGACGTGTCAAAACATCTCATATCTTGGATGGCTCCCGCGCAAACGTGTGCGTGAAGAAATTGATGCAGCGCATATTCTACTGTTGCCTTCCGCCTACGAGACATTCGGCACCGTCGCCTTGGAAGCTCTGGCGAGAGAGCGTTTTGTGATTGTGAGTGAGGGATGCGGCATCTCAAAATGGCCTTCACTTGCCAATGGAATTTTCATAACGTCACAAGAAGTATCTCTTACTAAAGCCATATCTAGTATCACTCGGCAAAGCTTGGACAACCGGAACAATCACGCTCAACAAAGCTGGCGAGCCGTACGCGAGTTTAATGAAAAAGCGATATCGGATTGGTTGGATTTTTTTGACAAAGCTACAACTCCGAGAAAACCAAATTAAGCCCTGATAGCGAGGATCCTTCCGGTGAAGGCACTTATTTCCATACATGACGTGATGCCTGGCACGATGACCGAGGTGGCAGAGCTTTTGAAAATTTGCCGTTCATCCGGCGTTCAGCAGGTCACATTGCTTGTCGTCCCGGGGCTAGATTGGCAATCAGAACAGATTGATCAACTGCGGCAGTGGCAGAAAAGTGGTTGTGAATTGGCAGCACATGGATGGGTCCATCGATGCGTCACGAATAAGTCACTTTGGCACCGTGTGCACAGTTTAATTTTGTCTCGCGATGTTGCCGAGCATTTGAGCTTGGAACCTGACGACGTTATCGAGCTTATGCATAAGTCGGGCAATTGGTTCGTTGAAAACGGGTTTGACCAACCTTCGCTTTATGTACCCCCGGCTTGGGCGCTTGGGAAAGTGTCAAAAAGGGCAATGCGAAGCTGCGGGTATTCTCAGGTCGAAACGCTTTCAGGTGTGGTTTTCCCCAAATCCGGGCAAACAAAGCGGCTTCCATTGGTAGGGTTTGAAGCCGATACTTTCACTCGCGAACATGCACTTCGCGTTTTCAATGGTGTGGCTTTAAAGATGCCTACAACAAAGCCTTTGCGCGTTTCGATTCATCCCTATGATCACAAATTACGGCTGGGCAAAAATCTTAGAACAGTTTTGCAACGTTGCACAGAGGCACTGAGTTATTCTGAGATACCACGCTAAATAAAAGCCCAGCTGCCTGCAAATGCTATTGTACCTACCAAAAGAGTAACCTAACGACTGCTAGTTTTTGGCCGCTGCCCAGTTA
>CACBXB010000034.1 GCA_902543185.1 Paracoccaceae bacterium | reverse complement strand
AATTAGTTTAAATGATTTTTATGCGAAACTTCAAAGCAAGAATAAGAATGCTAGAAAAGAACATTAAGCCCAGAAAGAAGCCATATAAGATTTACTGGGCTGATGGTACATTTGTTGGCGAATATTGGGCTTAGAAACAGACCAAGAAATATATTCAATCAAGTGTGTAAATTAAAAAACTAAACTTAGGCGACAAGAAGATAATATTTTGAAGGTGGCTATGAAGGCAATTAAGTTATAAGCTTAAAATACGTGAACTATGCCAGAAATAATTTTGCAAAAATGACTTTCTTGGAAAAACTTTCAAGCGTCCAGTCGTAGAAAGATAAAATGTCTTGGCAGCCCTACTTATATTTAAGAGAATTACCATCCCAAAATAAAGCAATGGCTTATATCCTAATATCTATTTTTTTCTTTAGTTTCATGGGCATATTTATCAGAAAATCCTCTGAAAATATCCATATATTCGAAGTTATTTTTTTTAGAAACCTTTTAGCCTGTATTATATTAGTTCCTTTGATGTATAGTTCCGGCTTGGCTTCTTTTAAAATGCATAAGCCAGGGCTGTTTGTTTGGCGTGCTATATTTGTAAGTATTGGAATGTTTGCCGGATTTTCTGCGTTAACTTTAATTCCTCTGGCTCAGGCGACCGCTATAAGTTTCACAACGCCTATATTTGTAACAATTTTAGCAATTTTTATTTTTGGAGAGGTTATAAAGTTAAGGAGAATTGCAGCTATTTTGGTTGGATTTATTGGAATGCTTGTTATTGTTCAGCCTGGTGGAGAAGTTATTTCGTTTGGAATTATCTTGGCATTTATTGGCGCTTTTTTCCATTCTCTAAATTTATTAACTGTAAAAAAATTAACTGCATACGAAACCGCTAATTCCATTATTGTTTGGATGGTTATTATGCTTGTACCTATTTCATTCGTACCAGCAATTTTTGTTTGGGAATGGCCTAGTGCGATAACTTGGCTATATTTATGGTGTTTAGCGATTTGCGGAACAATTGGGCATAGTTTTTTTACGCGTGCTTATTCTCTTGCTAAAATAACTAGTTTGCAGCCATTTCAGTTTATTAAATTACCAATGATAGCATTTCTTGCTTGGGTAATTTTTTCTGAAGTGCCAGCACACTGGACTTGGCTAGGCGGAGCGATAATCTTTTCGTCAACTGCTTATATAACAAGACGCGAAGCAAAATTTAAAAAATCAGCGATTGTTTTTACCGAATGATATTTAGCACCTCGTCTATTCTCTTACAAATTTAACGTAAAAGAAATGCCAACGTAAGAGGTATATAGATAAGCGCAAGTAGTGTCGAAACCACAACGAACGCCGCAACTTCTTGAGCCTCAGAACTATATTTTTCCGCCAGCATATAAGAAGAAACTGCAACCGGCATTGTAACTTGCAACAGCAATGCGGCAGCGGCCAAATCATCTAATTTAAAAAAATAAATTCCTAGGGCACCACAAAACAGACAAACAATGAATTTCAAAATTGAGGGCCATAGCAGTTTTGAAATCGCTGTGATTTCCAATTTAGCAATGGTTACTCCAAGCGTTAGCAACATGAGTGGAATTGACGTTTCGCCTACCAGTTGAAGAGTATTTGTAAAAAAAACTGGCAGTTTCCAGCCATTTAATAAAAATAGCGTACCCAGTAGCACCGCTATTACCAGAGGTTCTTTAATCAACCTGACAGGAGGTTCCCTGTCGGTAATCAGCCAAACGCCAAAGGTCATGCTAAAAATCGCCATTATTGAAAATACAAAGATTGCCAGCTCAAAGCCAGTTTGCCCAAAAGCTAGTAAACAGATGGGAATACCAATATTGGCGCTATTTCCAAAAATCATTGGCGCGAGAAATGTCTGACGGTTCAAGCCCAAAATCACAACAACTAAATATGCCGCTGCAACGATCATAGCGAGAACGGCTAGGGTGGCATAGAATAAAGTTTTTAATATTTCAAAATCAATTTGAGTTTGTATGAGAGCACTAAATATAAGACAGGGGATGGTTAGGCTCATCACAAGTTTAGTGACAAATTCTATTCTGTATTCGTATCCAAACTTCTTCCAAAAAAAACCAATTCCAGCGACGATGAAAACAGGCGCACAAACTTCTAGAACTGATAGAAATAAACTCAAACGATACACCGATCCAAAATCACACAGTTACGAAAATATGCCATTGAGCACATAACACATTAAGAAAAAATTAATACCAGAAAGAAGCTGTATAAGATTTACTGGGCTGATGGCACATTTATAGGGAGTTTCTAAGCTTAAGCCTATTGGGTTTCGTTTATTCTTTTGATTAATATATAGTCAAATTCGCCAGTTAATTCAGCAGCTTATAGTTTTTAACAAATAATTAATTATTTAAAGAAAAGTTTACTTGCGATATTTGCCGCATTGCAGCCAACCTAACTTGTACACTAAACACTTCCCTCCCGGTCGTGTCCATGTGCAAATTACTGGACCTGCTTCAGTGCTCTCTTGAAGCGGGTCTTTTTTACTTCGCGCTGTCAAAAGGTGAAAATGCGCAACTTCAAAGCAAGAATAAGTAAGTTGCGAAGAATAAGTAATCTAGATAAAAAATGTGTACTAAATAATTAACAATACATTTTAAAGCTAAATACTAAATGGACTTATTGGGCATCTCACTAATCTCTTCCATCACACTTTGCAGTTTGGTTAGTGGTTTCATTTTTACCTATTCAATTGTTGTAATGCCTGGCTTGTCTAACCTAAATGATAAAGACTTTCTAAAAGCATTTCAGGTGACAGACGCCGTAATACAAAACAATCAACCACTCTTTATGTTCACTTGGATAGGTTCTATTTTGGCTGTGCTAGCTACAATTTTAATTTCATTATTTAGTGTTGGGCTTGTAGAGACTTGGTTAATAGTTTTGGTTGGTGTTGCTTATTTATTAGGTGTGCAAGGTATAACAGCGGCAATCCATATTCCCTTAAATAACCATATTCAGAAGATTAAGATCGAAGATCTGAATGATAAGGCTTTAGCTGATGAACGTATAAACTTTGAAAAAAAATGGAACTACTTTAACAACATACGAACGGTTATTGCCATTTCAGTAAGTTTATTATTTCTTGTTCAGCTAAGTCTACGATAGTGAAAATTCTTAAGTCGAATTAAAATCTTTTTACTTTTACGAAAACCCATGCGTAACTTCAAATCCAGAATAAATAAGCTAGAAAAGAAGATTAAGCCTACAAAGAAGCTGTATAAGATTTACTGGGCTGATGGCACATTTGTTGGTGAATATTGGGCTTAAATCTATTGGGGGATAAAATGGGGGATACAGTTTACCCCTACTCTCCCAAAGCATTGTTATAATTTACTTATATAGAGGTAGGTGGCGGAGGAGGTGGGATTATATTTTTATACCCGTACTATCATTTAAAATCAATAACTTAGATATTTTCCGCTTCTCACTCTGGGTTCCGTTTTGGGTTCCACTAAAATATCACCCCTTAATCTGATGGTTTTACTTGAAAATGTTTCCCCAGTGTGGGGCACCATTTAATTCATGATCCACGAGAAAGTTTAAGGTTCTCAATCTTTCCAAATTTGACTAAGTCCTTCAATTAGGTAGTCCTTACAAATAGACGGAGCAACCTTTTTATAATCTTCTATTGTCTTCACTTCTGGACGCTCTTCACGAAATTTTGTCAAAAATATTCTAGCGCGCTCAAAATCTCCCAGATGAACATAGATTGCTGCCCTCCAACCATTATAACGACTATGCGAACCCCTATCATAAAGGATATTGCACCACTCTAAGCTCTTATTTGAATCAGCCATTGCCATGTAAAGAAAAGGCATTAATCCCTCATAGCTTCTTCTGCCAATTGGATTCATGTCCATTGCTTTCAATAGATAATATTCTGCTTCTTCAAAACGCTTTTCATTACATAGAGCCCAGCCGTAGTCATTATTTGACCCATCGTGGCTCGGGTTCAGGTCCAAAGCCTGTCTGGCATATTTCAATCGCTGTGGGTAATCTTTTTTAAGATTAAAAGATCTACTATACATAGCGACTGCTTCAGGATTATTGGGGTCGATAGAATAAGCCTTGAAAGACAGATCATGAAATAAAACCTCGTTTTCTGTGCGTTGATGTTGATGCACAGACGCAAATAAATTGCCATAAATGCGTCGAGCTTTAAGTACGTAAGCGTCGCACAAATCTGGATCCATATCTATTGCTCTATCACAAAGTTCGAAAAATGCCTTGTTTGCAGCTTCATCTGGGTCGTCACCAGCCCATGTCTGGTTATATATAGCCAGCGCCTTCAAGTAACTGTCCCAAGCAGACAAAGATGAAGGCGATTTGTTTCGTATGCGTTCGTGCTCTTTTCCTTTAAGAGCTGGAAAAATTAATGCTGCAACCTCCTGTGACACCTCGTCTTGCACCTCAAAAATATCATCCAATGAGCGATCCCAGCGTTTAGACCAAACTTGTTGATCATCTTTTGAGTCTACTAAGCTTGCTGAAATTCTTATCTTATTGCCACCTTTGCGTACGCTTCCCTCAACGATATAATCCGCTCCCAATCGCTGACCCAGCTCTGAGGGTTTTATCTCTTGTCCTTTGAAGCTAAAGGTAGAGTTTCTAGCGATAACTGGAAAAGATTTCCAAGAAGAGAGATTAGCAATTATATCTTCTGTAACCCCATCAACAAAGTATTCTTGTTCTTCATCATAAGTCATATTTTTGAACGGCATTACAGCAATTGTTGGTGGCTTGCTTTCAGTTGTTTCGCTTGAATCAATTAAAGACCCTAAGGCCCGCTGTTCTAATCCTTCTATGATCACGTCATAAGCATGTAATACAGTATTTTTTATTTTCTGAGTACCGAGGTCAGTAAATTTAAATTCCACTTTTTTATTTACAAAATCATATATTGCTTTTGATAAAGACACCCCCCCTGGTTGGCTTAATACTTCTAGCCGTGCAGCATTATTTACCCCTTCGCCATAAAGGTTTGTCCCCTCGACAATAACGTCACCTACATTAAGACCGATACGAAACTGCATCTGTAAATCTTCTGATACAGAGAGATTACGTTTATTAATCATTTCCTGAAATTCAGTAGCACAAACTAATGCAGCTACTGCACTCTGGAATTCAGCAAGAACTGAATCTCCTGCTGTATTAAAAATACGAGCATCATATTTCTTGAAAAGTTGGTCCAGGATATCACGACAGGCCCGAAGACTTCTAAGTGTAGAATTCTCATTTTTTTCCATAAGGGTGCTAAAATTAACCACGTCTGTCACAAATATAACTGCGATTTTGCGAATAATCTGATCTTCAGTCATCTAAGCTCTCCTTAGATACAAATAATATTTGAACAAAGCGATATAAACTCTGAAAGCGCAAAAATTATATAACACAGCAATATCTCTATAATACAAGGAAATAGACCATGCAAATATACAGCACATGGTCTATCTAAAAGCTAAACTCAAACAAGCTGGTTCTGACGGATATATCATTGGACCTAATGCTACGAAGTTTGATTTTTTAGCACTTTTTGGACTGATGCGGTTTCGTTAACCTGATTAAATATTTTCTCAAGATTTGGTCTTTTGGCGAGTTCATCTGTTTTATTGTTATCCCAGCTCATCAAAACATAAAAGTAGAAGTCTGCAATCCCACAAGTTTTTCCTGATAAGAAACCGTCAACGTGTTTCTCCAAAATATCGTAGCAAGCCTTCCTATCTAACTCAGCTTTTTCCTTGATAACAATTTCCGTAGAGCCGTATCGATCAGGAAAGAAAAAACGGTTGTTGGCATTTCCTAGTGCTGTAGAAAGGAAAGAAAGCCATTGAAAGCACGTGGCTCTATCTGGATCGCCTATAGGGGCGATTAAATTGGTATGATGTGTTTCTAATAGAAAATTAATAATTGCAGGCCCTTCAAAAATAGATTGCCCACTTGGGGTAATCAAAACAGGCACTAATCCTCGAGGCGAAATCATTTTAAATTCTGCAGAGTTTCTTTCCTCTTGAGTTGGAAAAATGATGTCATATTTTATTCCGGCCTCTTCCATTAATAATTCAATAGCCATAGAACCTAAATAAGGTATGCCATAAAGTTTGTAAGAAGTTGTGCTACTTGCCATAATATGAGCTTATATCAGATACCGAACAAAGCAAGAAAGAATGACATGTATCATTTTGCGGCTCCTTTCTATAAAGCAAAAGCAGAAAACGCTATTCCCAAAGTGAACGTCAAGATAAGTAGCAGTTTCTTCATTCTTTTGTCTCCTTCTCGCAGCAAATACGCTGAAGCTGTTTTGGGTTAATA
>CACBXB010000033.1 GCA_902543185.1 Paracoccaceae bacterium | reverse complement strand
CTCAGTCAGGTCATACTGAAATATATCGGGGCGCTGAATACGCCGTTAACTTTGTTCCAAAAATTAAACTGGAAATCGTCGTTGAAGAATCAATGACAGAGCAAGCCGTTGAGACGATAAAAACGTCTGCGCACACCGGGAAGATCGGTGATGGGAAAATTTTTGTTCTTGATGTTCAGCAAACAATTCGTGTGCGCACCGGTGAAACCGGCGCCGACGCAATATAAAAGAGGTAAGTTTTCGATGAAAAAATCATTTTTTAAAATATTTGGCGTGAGTGCTATTCTTGCTACTGTAGCATCGCAATCAATTGCGCAAGACGCACCCGCTTTAGTTCCAACAGATTCAGTCTTTATTTTAAATAGTTTGCTGTTTTTAGTTGGTGGATTTCTTGTTTTTTGGATGGCTGCTGGCTTTACTATGCTTGAAGCTGGTTTGGTTCGTTCAAAAAACGTGACGACACAATTGACTAAAAATATGGGCTTGTTTTCCTTGGCTGCGATTTTTTATTACTTGATTGGATATAATGTCATGTATCCCCTTGGAACATGGATGTACGACGGAGTATTATCCGGTATCTGGGGTGTCGCAATCTTAGAGGCGGTAGGAGTAACTGCAGATGGTGCAGATGATTATGGTTATGCGTCAACAGGTTCCGATTTCTTTTTTCAACTCATGTTTTGTGCTGCTACGGCCTCAATTGTGTCCGGAGCTTTAGCTGAGAGAATTAAATTATGGCCTTTTTTAGTCTTCACAATCATTCTTACAGCTTTGATCTATCCTATTCAGGCGAGCTGGAAATGGGGCGGAGGATTTTTAGACGGTATGGGCTTTCTAGACTTTGCAGGTTCAACAGTTGTGCATTCTGTCGGTGGATGGGCTGCTTTGATGGGAGCAATAATACTCGGTCCTCGTATTGGGAAATATGCTAAAGATGGTAAAGTTGTTCCAATCCCTGGATCCAATTTAGCAATAGCAACATTAGGGACGTTTATTCTTTGGATGGGATGGTTTGGTTTCAACGGAGGCTCACAGTTAGCAATGGGATCTGTTGGCGATGTGGCTGATATTTCGAGGATTTTTTCTAACACAAACGCCGCAGCTGCCGGTGGTGCTGTTGCAGCCTTGTTACTAACTCAGTTCCTTTATAAAAAGCCAGATCTAACGATGGTGTTGAATGGTGCTTTAGCTGGCCTGGTTTCTATAACTGCAGAGCCACTTACACCGTCATTGGGTGCTGCAACGTTGATTGGCGCTGTTGGCGGTTTAATAGTAGTCTTCACTGTTCCTATGTTAGATAAATTTAAGATTGATGATGTCGTCGGTGCAATTCCAGTTCACCTATTTGCAGGTATCTGGGGAACAATGGTTGTTCCTGCAACAAATGGTGATGCATCATATGTGACACAATTTATCTCAATTATTATAGTTGGGGTGTTTGTTATAGTAACTTCGGGTATCGTGTGGACTATTCTAAAATCAACTATGGGCATACGTGTCGGCGAAGAAGAGGAAGTCGCTGGATTGGATACGTCTGAGCTTGGTATGGAAGCTTATCCTGAATTTTCAAAAGGGTGAGTCTTATTTAATAAGCACAGCAGAGGCCTTGATAAACGGCCTCTGCATATTGATTTTAAGGGGGATTAAAAATGGAATTACTAAGTTTTTCGGTTTATACACCATTTTGGATTTGGCTGCTTTTTGCGCTAACTACTGCTTACTATTACGATATTATGAAGAGGAGAATAGCTCGCTTAGAGCAAAAGATTTCAGATCTTAATGGCTAAAATTTACCGTTTATCAATTTGTTATAATAACCTTTGTAACTGACCATCATAAATGGGCTCCAAGGTTTCAGTTTCAAATAGAGATGAAACAGAGGTTCCATTCCATATATTGAGGATAGCTTGGGCAAATATTGGAGCCGTTGGAACTATTCTAATATTTGCAGCTTTTGCTACTGGGCCTGTAGCTTGAATTGAATCTGTTATCACTAAAGATTTCATCACAGAGTTGCTAATTCGTTCAACGGCTGGTCCAGATAGAACTCCATGGGTAATGTAAGAATGAACCTCCGCCGCTCCATTTTCGATAAGGACCTCGGCTGCTTTACATAGTGTGCCGGCTGTATCGCAAATATCGTCAACAATAATGCATTTTTTGCCTTTGACATCGCCGATGATTGTCATTTCGGCCACTTCTCCAGCTCTTTCTCTTCGCTTATCAACAATTGAGAGTGGGGCATTTATCCGCTTGGCCAGCTCTCTAGCGCGAGCAACCCCTCCAACATCAGGAGAAACAACCATTAGATCGTTAAGTTTATTAGAAAACTGGTGAATAATATCTAGAGCAAAAACCGGTGCTGCATATAAATTGTCGACAGGTATATCAAAAAAACCTTGTATTTGCGTAGCATGAAGATCAAGGGTTAGAATTCTTTCCACCCCTGCCTCTACCAATAAATTAGCTACAAGCTTAGCACTTATGGGGGTTCGAGCTTTTGATCGCCGATCTTGCCTAGCATAGCCAAAGTAAGGAATTACGGCTGTAATACGACTTGCTGATGAGCGACGCAAAGCATCGGCCATAATGAGAAGCTCCATGAGATTATCGTTGGCAGGGTTGGATGTTGATTGAATTATAAACATGTCCTCGCCACGAACATTCTCAAAAACTTCCACAAAAATCTCTTGGTCATTAAATCTTTCAATGCGAGCATCAACTAAATCAACATTAAGCCCCCGATGGACAGTCATTCGTCGAGTGATCGCTTTGGCTAAGATTTTATTTGCGTTGCCGGATATTAATTTCGGTTCGTTTAAGGCGGGCATCTATAAGAAATCCTCGCTTGAGTTGAAAGAATCATACTGATGCCTTCGGATAACATGGTGTTGCGATCAGGCAAAGATACAGTTTGAAAATTTGATTAATTGATGGGTAAAATAAATGATTTTATTTTTTTTTGACTTTTGTGATAGGATTTTTGCATCCAATTTAAAATCATAGAATTAGGTTTCCGTATCAGCAATGGATTCAAAATGCCCATAGAAAGGCGCGCAGGACTTAAAATAAACTCGCTAACTTTAGGTAAAGGGGATGAACAAGCTTTATTATTGCACTGTTCTTTAGCTAATAGCAGAGCTTGGTTGCCTTTAGCAGATGAATTTAAGGATACACTTTCTATGATTGCATTCGATTTGCCAGGCCATGGTATTAGCCAAGATTGGGACTACACTTCAGATTATCAAGACCGTTGCCTCGATATAAGCTCAACTTTTATAAATAAGCCAATCCATCTTGTGGGACATTCCTTTGGAGCAACGGTTGCTTTGCGTGTGGCGCAACGTTTTCCTAATTTTGTTAAATCCATTTCGCTCATTGAGCCAGTATTTTTTGCAGCAGCATTTTTTGATTACCCTGAATTAGAAGCACGATTTATGCTGGATCATGCTGATTACTTTAGTGCGGGTGAGAATAAAAACTGGAAGTTAGCAGCAGAATTATTTCTAAATCTATGGGGTAACAAGGAGGATTGGAACTTGCTAAGTGAAAGTAAAAAAAGACAATTTGCTCAAAGAATTCCTTTAACTTTTGAAGTTTCGAAAGCTATTTATAGCGACCCTCACGATATGCTTAAAGAGCATGCTTTTTCCTCACTAACTGGCAAAACATCAATAATTTATGGTGATAGTTCTCATTTCATAATGCCCTACGTCGGCAAAGCCTTATCGGCTAGAATACCTAAAACAGAACTTAAGTGTATTCAAAATGCTGGGCACATGCTGCCTATCACGCATCCTAAAATTTGTGCACAGATTATTAATAAAACAATTGAACCTTAGCTTACTTTGTTTTCCCAATTTTTGGTTCAGCTCCTTTAATAATTCGATCGATGTTTTGTTTATGACGAAAAAATACGATACCCACCAAGAGAATTAGTAAAATAATATTATTTGGCTGGTCGAGCAATATTGCTGCAATCGGAGCGCTTGCGGAGCTGGTTAAAGATGCAAGCGAAGACATTTTCCTCAACACAGCAACAAATAACCAAACAAAACAGCAGATAATTCCAATTGTAAACGATAAAGCAATCGTAGCCCCTAGAAATGTAGCCACACCTTTGCCACCTCGAAATCTCAACCAAATTGGGAAACAGTGGCCTACTAAGGCACTAATAGCTGAAACTTGAACTGCATCTTCACCAAAAAACTGTCTGGCTATTAGAACTGTGCAAATACCTTTCGAGAAATCAAAAAGAAGGGTTAAAAATGCTGCAAGTTTATTTCCAGTACGCAAAACATTGGTGGCTCCTATGTTTCCGGATCCTACTTTCCGCAAATCTCCAAGCCCGAAAACTTTTGAGATAAGAATTCCAAAAGGGATTGAGCCTGCTAAGTACCCAAGTGCACAAGCTGCAAGTAAGATCTCTGTTTTACTAGTAAATTCGGGTAGTAACTCTAACATTCAAAAATAGTTTTCCCTGCAACGATTGTACGTCTTACTTTTCCTTGTAAATTATGACCATCAAATGGTGTGTTCTTTGATTTCGACTTTAAGGTTTCTCTATCCAAAATGAAGGGAATGTCAGCATCAAAAATAATTAAGTCTGCTGGGGCACCCGGGGTGATTCTTCCACTTGGCAAGCCCAGTAATAGTGCGGGATTTAGTGTCATGGTCTTTATTAGTTTTTCTAAACTTACTGATTGATTATGAAATAGTTGCAGGCTTGCTGGTAGGAGTGTTTCCAGTCCAACTGCGCCAGCTGCAGCTGTTTCAAAAGGTAGACGTTTACTTTCTTCGTCTTGGGGAGTGTGAAAGGATGATATTATGTCTATTACCCCAGAATTCACGGCATCAATAATAGCCAGCCGGTCATTTTCTGATCTTAGTGGCGGATTTAGTTTAAAAAAGCTTCTATAATCCGCAATGTCGAACTCGTTAAGAGTGAGGTGGTGTATTGATGTTCCTGCTGTGATTTTGTGCCCATTTTTTTTTGCTCTTTCTAGTGCTGGAATTGAACGTGCAGTAGTTATCTGGTCGAAATGGTATTGTACTCCAGTCAATTCCACCATAGCCATGTCTCTATCAAGAGCCATCCGTTCTGCGAGAGGCGTCACGCTTGGTAACCCTCGCAACGAGGCAAACTTTCCTGATGTTGCAGAACTTTCATCTGAGAGGTCTGGATCTTGAGGGTGCCCAATTACAAGGGCATCCAATGATTTCGCATAGCTTAATGCTCTCATAAGGATTTTCGAGTTTTTAACTACGTTGGTAAAATCTGTGAATGCAACGGCTCCAGCATCTTTCAGAAAACCGATCTCCGTCATTTCACGTCCAGCGCGTTCTTTTGTTAAAGCTACCATATGGAACACATTTACGGGACAAACCTCTTGGGCTCTTCTCCGTATAAATTCCAAAACTTCTGGTGTATCGATCGCTGGATTTGTGTCTGGTCGAGTAATTATCGTTGTTACACCGCCAGCTGCAGCGGCTGCCCCTGCTGACTTATAACTTTCTTTATGCCGTTCTCCAGGCTCACCGACCTTGACACCAAGGTCTATTAACCCTGGACTAATATATTGTCCCTGACAGTCAAAAGTTTCATCTGCTGTTTCTTTGGGAATAATTATACCGTCTTCAAACATGACTTCTCCATCTGAAATGGTTTCAGTCACAGGATCAATCACTTTTGCATTGGTTAGAAGTGTTTTCATTCAATTAGCCATGCTTGCCTGATTTGTCATTTCTTGCCAAAAGATGCATTACTGCCATTCTTATTGCGACGCCCATTTCGACCTGTTCTTGGATAACTGATCTATTAATATCATCAGCTAATTCGCCATCAATCTCAACGCCTCGGTTCATTGGGCCAGGATGCATAACAATTGCGTCCCCTTTAGCATGCGACAATTTCTCTTTATTGAGCCCATAGCGGTAATAATATTCTCTTTCAGATGGTATAAAGCCTCCGTCCATCCGCTCTTTTTGCAATCTTAACATCATTACTACATCCACATCTTTCAAACCCGTGCGCATGTCTTGGTAAACTTCGACTCCCAATTCATCAATTTCAGATGGCATTAGAGTAGATGGTCCTATTAATCTTACTCGGTTTTCCATTTTTCCAAGAAGGATAATGTTAGAACGAGCGACTCTTGAATGAGCAATATCTCCACAAATCGCAATGCTTAATCTGTGTAATCTTCCTTTAGCGCGACGGATTGTTAGAGCATCTAGGAGCGCTTGTGTAGGATGCTCATGCCTGCCATCTCCTGCGTTTAAAACAGAGCAGTTAACCTTTTGTGCTAGTAGATCTACTGCACCAGATTGAGGATGCCTGACAATTAAAAGGTCAGGTTTCATGGCGTTTAAAGTGAGTGCTGTATCAATAAGCGTTTCACCTTTCTTAAGGGAACTAGCCTCCATAGATAAGCTCATAACGTTCGCTCCCAATCTTTTTCCTGCCAACTCAAAACTTGCTTGGGTTCGTGTTGAGTTTTCGAAAAACATGTTGATTTGGGTCAGCCCTGTTAGGGATTCTGCTCTTTTATTCTGCGATCGATTCACTTTTACGTAATTTTCAGCGAGATCTAAAATTTCTACTATTGCTTCAGGGCGCATGGGCTCTATCCCTAGCAAATGTTTATCCTTAAAACCCATTTAGAACTCTCTGTGATTACATAAG
>CACBXB010000032.1 GCA_902543185.1 Paracoccaceae bacterium | reverse complement strand
AATTGGAAAAGTGCGAACTGATTATAAAATACTGACCAGATCACTTTTAACAGGTGTGAAACAAATTGATCAATTTATGATCCCAGTTCCATTCGACCATGAAGAAAATGCGCTGAAGAAAAGTTTAGAGATGCGGAAAAGCGCAATGGAACATTTGGAAAAAGGTGGAGTGATTGTAATTTTCCCATCGGGAAAGGTTGCATCATCAGAAACAATGTTTGGTAATGTGGTGGAAGGCGATTGGAACCCATTTACTGCTAAGTTAATCCAAAAATCTGGTGCAAATGTGTTACCTATATTTTTCCCAGGATCAAACTCGCGACTATACCAAGTCGCAAACCAAATATCGGCGACGTTAAGGCAAGGACTACTAATCTATGAAGTTGTCCATGCAATGAATAAACCACAAAGCCCATTAGTAGGAAGTTTAGTTAAGCAAGAAGAAATTGCATCTTGGAAGAGTGACCCTCGCGGTTTTATGCGCTGGTTACGCGAACAAACTTTGGAATTGGGTTCTAAAGGTTAAATCTATCTAGACGGTATCGTTTGTTCGCCTGTGTAATCATAAAAACCCCGCTTAGTTTTTCTTCCCAGCCATCCAGCTTCGACATATTTAGTCATCAGTGGGCACGGCCGGTATTTGGTGTCTGCGAGGCCTTCATGCAAAACATTCATTATTGCTAGACATGTGTCCAATCCAATGAAGTCGGCGAGCTCCAAAGGACCCATCGGGTGATTTGCTCCAAGTTTCATGGATGTATCAATTGCCTCTACGGAGCCCACTCCTTCGTATAGTGCATAAACGGCTTCATTAATCATTGGCATAAGAACTCGATTTACGATGAACGCGGGAAAGTCTTCAGCGCTGGCGGCTGTTTTCCCTAACTTCTCAACAACCTGTAGGCAACTTTCATAGGTATCTCTATTTGTGGCTATACCTTTAATTAGTTCCACCAACTGCATTACGGGAACAGGATTCATAAAATGAAAGCCCATAAACTTTTCTGGTCTATCAGTGCAGCTAGCTAAACGTGTGATTGAAATTGAAGAGGTATTGCTGGTCAATATGGTATGGGGTTGAATATGCGGTAATAAAGAATGTAAAATTTTTTGCTTGATTTGTTCATTTTCTGTAGCTGCTTCGATAACTAAATCGACTTCATTAAACTCTTCAAGTGATATTGTATAGTCAATTAGCTTTAATGCAGCGTTACTTTCTGCGGTCGAAATTTTTTTCCTATTTACCTGTCTTTCCAAATTATTTTTTATATGATGTGAAGCTTTTTCGAGTGTATTTTTATCAATATCATTAAGAATAACATGGTACTCGCTCAGTGATAGTACGTGCGCTATACCGCTTCCCATTTGCCCTGCGCCAATTACGCCAACTTTTTTAATCTGCATCTGTGCCCCTCATTTCATCAGCTCGATGGTATTATATTGTTGCTACTTGTTACAAGGTGTCTCTTCGTTTCAAGATTATTTTTGTAAGTACTTGATCAAAGCATCAAAAAAGCATACCCATCCCTAGCGAAGGGGTATAGCTCAGTTGGTAGAGCGACGGTCTCCAAAACCGTAGGTCCCGGGTTCGAGTCCCTGTGCCCCTGCCAAAATAATATGTAATTATTAATAAAATAAGTGCGCTTTGCTTTGGCGTTATTTCACTAAAATTTTCACCGACTTGACCCATTTGAATGCCCAAGTATGTTTTTAAAATGCGTTATTCTTTAACACTTATCGTAATTGTCTTCTTAGTTTTAACTTCTATAGATAGATTTGTTGGCGTTAACACAGAAGTTTCAGACAAAGAAATTGATGGTCGTGCTGTTTCTGTTTTGCGAGGCCCTATAACTCATGTGCGAGATGGTGATACTTTTGAAGTTGATTGGACACCTGTCCGCATCTCAGCCTTGGATTGTCCCGAAAACAGCACAAGCTCAGGACAAAAAGCTACCCAATTTACGAGGCAATTCAAAGGCAAGCAAGCTGTTTGCGAACTCACTGGCGCAAAGACCTATGATAGAGTTGTTGGTTATTGCTCAATTGAGGGTAAAGATTTTGGTCAAATAATGGTGGATAATAAGTTTTGTAAATTTTGGCCTAAGTATGATGTTTGGAAAAGGTACTAAAACGGAGGAAAGTCAAAATGGCGGGTATGATAAACTGTATGAGATTTAGACCTAAAACTGAAGAGGCAGAGGCTTTGTTTAAAGCTTATGCTGAATATGTCAGAGACTATCCTTTTGATGACATAATGCATAAAATTATTGATTAAGGTGATGGAGAATTTGCCCTGATCGGTGTTCATCATAGTGTGGATAGTTTTATTGATATTATGAATAGGGATAATCGCGTAAGTCAAATGATGCGGGAATACTTAGAACCTTACGAAGATGGTGAGAGCTTTCATTCTTTCTCAGGCCCGGTTGTCTATTGTGATGACTACCTCTGAAATGCCTACCACGCCGCGACAATTTGTTTATCGTATCTAATAAAAAGTCAGCTAATTTTTTAACAATGGATTTATCACAGGAGGGCAAAATGCTACTACCAATAAAATTTATAGCAGCAAATATTTTTATGTCAGGTATGATTGCAGGGACAATATGCGGAGCTGTTGCTGTTTCTACATTATCTAATCAAGAGCGAGTAAAACGCCTGAAAGATTATGTAAAAGAAAGCTGTGAAGATCGCAAAAAATAGTTTGAAGTAAAGTCAAATTAAGGTTGGAAAGAGTAAATTTACTCTAACCGTTATTACTTTAATAGATGGGAAGTTTTATGTTTAAATTTTTAAATATTTTGGTGCCGTTTTTATTCATTGTAGGTTGTGGTATGAAACCCTCGATTGAGGATGCGAAACTCTCTGATAGGAATTTCGCTTTGGAAGAATTCTTTAACGGTGATACGGTAGCATATGGTCAATTCCAAGATATTTTGGGAAATGTATCCAGGCGCTTTTTAGTAGAAATAAAAGGTTCGTGGGATGGATCAGATTTAATTCTAGTTGAGGATTTCAAATACGAAGACGGTTCAGAAGAACAAAGAATTTGGACCTTGACGAAAGCTGACGAAAATCGCTGGATCGGTTCTGCCGATGGTGTTGTTGGGACTGCGGAAGGTAAGACAGCTGGTGATATGTTTTATTGGGCTTACACAATAGATTTACCGACGCCCAGCGGAGAGAGAAGAGTATCATTTAAAGATTATATGTGGATGCTTTCGAATGATAGAGTTTTAAACAAGGCATATATGTCTAAGTGGGGTATTCCACTTGGAGAAGTAACCATTATGTTTGAGAAGAACTCCTAAGATTTACTTATTGCTTCAGGACTCGTTAGTTAATGTTTGCAAAATTAAACCGACTTGGATAATTATCATGGTTATTTTATCTTATGACTGTTTTGTAAATAGATTGTGTAAGTCAGTTTCTTGGGAGATTTAATAATGACAGTTCAACTTGCCCCGCGACCTAGAAATGAAGAAAGGCGCGTTGTTGCGGTAAAGCGCACTGGTCTGATAGATAACAATCAAGAAGATAATTTCTCAATTTTTTGTGATTTGAGTAGAGAGCTCACCGGTTTTGATTACGCTGACTTTAGTTTATTTGATGAAAATTTTCAGTGTACTATATCTGCAACTGAAAATGGAGCGAATGGAAAATTTGAACGTACTGAATTTAATATATGCTCTTACGTTTTGCTTAGCTCCGAACCAACTCTGATACATGATTTATCGAAAGACCCTAAATGGAAAACTCATCCAAAAATACTTTCTGGAGAAGCTGAATATTTGGGCTATGCTGGGTTTCCTGTGATAAATAAAGACAATTATGCTTTGGGTACATTGTGTTTATTGAGCTATGAGCCAGCTTCTCTCAGTCAAAAACAGGTTGGCCTAATTAAAAGTTTGGCGGAACGTATTGCTCATCAAATTGACCTGCAAACCGACCAAAAGGAAGCAACATCTGATACGGTGCACCAAGCCATAAAAAAGTTTTCTGATCAGGTAAATGTAAATGATTTGAGTTTGCTCAATAAATTTCTAAATGTGTGTTCTGGAAAAGTTATAGCGCTAGAGGATTTTGACCAACTAAAACAACTTGGTTTAGCCGATAGGGATCTTTCGGGCGAGGTTGTTTTAACCGAAAGTGGAAATGCGCTACTTTATGAAATGAAGTTACAACCTAAAGTTATGAAGAGAAATATAATTGATGCGGGTAGTAAACCTACATTTCTTGACGACTTGTTAGGAGAACTTTAGATGTTTGCCAGAATTTTCGAATATAAATTTAACAATTTAGAGCAAGCAAAAGTTGCTGCTAATCACTGTTCGATGGAACTTGGTGATAAGATAGATAAATTCAACATCCAGTCTTTGAGCATTACCATAGGGAAATGTGCTAGTTTATCTATAGTTGCAAAATTTGATAACAACAGTGATCTTCAAAAGTTCGAAAAATTTGCGCTGAGTCTACTTCAACAACTCCGGAAAACGTTTACGTTTAAAGAGGGTGGTTTTCCTGGAGTAACAATCTTTAATTATGAGGGTGAAGCTTCATTAGAACGGATAAAGGTAAACTAACGAATCGTTTAAATTTTTTAAAAGCTTTCAACCCAGGGACGTAGCTCCACTTCCCAGGCCCATGCACTTTTATTCTGTTGGTGAAATTGAATATAAGTTTTGGCAATTTCATCTGGGTCAAGCATGTCATGATCTCCATTGCCTTTTCTATCTAAACTTTTATTTGATTTTATTCCGCCATCAATAACAAAGTGACCAATATGGATATTTTTTGGATGTAATTCACGAGCCAATGCTTGTGCTAATCCACGTAGTCCAAATTTTCCCATAGCAAACACTGAAGAGTTTGCAAAACCTTTGACTCCCGCGGAAGCACCTGTGAAAAAAATACTGCCACTACCTCGCTTTAACATTCTCTTAGCTGCCTGTTGAGCTACTAAAAACGCTCCAAAACAGGTAACATCCAAAGCCTCCTTTGTTTTTTCTGGATCAAGACTCTCGATACCACCTCTTAACCTTGCAGAAGGATTGTAGACGACTAGTTCCGGTATTCCCAGTTTTTCATCAAGATCTTGAAATAGGCGATTAACATCCTCAATTTTAGACGCATCGCACTTGTGGAGGCTGGCCCCAGTTTTGAAACCTAAATCTTCTAACTTCCCAATGTTTCGGGCTGCTAGAGCTACATCCATTCCCAAGTTTGCACATTGCAGAGCAAGTGAGGAACTTAAACCAGAGCCAGCACCAACTATTAAAGCAGAACGATTCATTTAAATCCTCCAACATTATATTTTATCTTTTATATGTACATATTTCGATAAAGCTGGCAATTTATTTGCTAGCCATTAAATTGATCAACAGAAGCAATGCCTTTCATGACTATCTTTTTGTGAGGGGTGCAGATTTATTTAGAATGAAAATTTAATATTAGGTAAAAAAAATGGCTCAATCTTCTGCAGTATGCGATTTTGGCTGGAAAGCCCCACAATTCAGCTTGCCATCAACTAAAGGTGTTGATGTCAGTTTAAAGAGTGCTTCAGGTAAAAAAGGAACATTAATAATGTTTATTTGTAATCATTGCCCCTATGTTGTTGGAGCTCTGGATGATATTATTCAGGAAGCATCTGCCTTGCAAGAAATAGGAGTAAATGTTTTAGCAATATGTTCAAATGATGCTGAAGAATATCCACAAGATAATTACGAAAATATGAAGAAATTTGACTTGGATTATTCATTTACTTTTCCATATTTACATGATGGAGATCAGTCTATAGCCAAACTATTTAATGCAGAGTGCACGCCTGATTTTTTTGGTTTCAATAGCAACTTAGAACTCCAGTATAGAGGTAGACTCAACAATAAGAGAGAAAATCCAGAGGTTGTAAAGCGGGATTTATTCGAAGCCATGAATATGATTGTTGAAACTGGTGAGGGTCCTCGAGAGCAATCTCCCTCGATCGGTTGTTCAATAAAGTGGAAGAGTGAATGACAAATTATTCTGAAAAAATATGTGAGGCATGTCAGCCAGATGCTGATCCCGCCACGAATGAAGAAATAATTGAATTTCTATCAAATAATTCTGATTGGTCTCTCATTCAAAGTGATGATGCAAAAAAAATAGAAAGAGTTTACAAATTCAAGAATTTTAGAGATGCCCTTGAATTCACTAATCTGGTTGGGGAGGTAGCAGAGAGTGAGGGTCATCATCCTCAGATCATAACAGAGTGGGGTAGTGTTTTGGTTAGATGGTGGAGCCATAAAATTGGAAATATTCATTTAAATGATTTGATACTTGCTGCTCGATGCGATCAGCGATTTGAAAAGCTACAAGCCTAACTTTATGAATTTCTAAGCTTTAGCTGCATTTTTTATAATATCGTATTTCAAATAATTTATAATGTTTGATTTTATTAAAATTAGAGAGGTTCCCAAGACCAGTTGGAGCTCTGACGAAACCTTTAATTTAAAACCAAGGCCAAAAACTCTTATGGCTTTGGTAGTGGGCCTAATACTTTTTGGCTTAGGAGAAGCTCTTTTAGTAACCTCTCAAATAGGAGTGAGCCCATGGACAGCTCTTGGTCAGGGTCTGGCTAATGTCTCTGAAATAGGCCTTGGTTTAACAACATTTCTGATAAGCTTATTCGTACTTTTTTTATGGATCCCATTAAAGCAAAAGCCAGGTATAGGCACGGTTCTAAATGCAATTATTATTTCGCTAGTTTTACATTTTGCCATTCCTTTTTTGCCTATTTTTGAGCAAAATTTTTTTAGATTAATTCAAGCTATCTTGGGAGTTTTTATTACTGGGCTTGGTGGTGGAATCTATTTAATCGCAAATTTGGGCCCTGGTGCGCGTGACGGTTTAATGACTGGGTTGCAAAGGGTTACAAAGTTTCCAATTGCATGGGTACGTAGCAGTATTGAACTTACAGTGCTTACAATCGGTTGGTGGCTGGGAGGAGTTGTTGGCGTAGGAACCATTGT
>CACBXB010000031.1 GCA_902543185.1 Paracoccaceae bacterium | reverse complement strand
TGTTTGTGGCATGGATCAAATAGATGATGTTCGTTCAATTGCGCCAACTCATTTCTGCCGTGTAGGCTCAAAGTGGGCACAGTTTGATTCAAATGAAGAACTTATGGCTGATGCCTTTGAAGCGATGCGCCGCGGTGCGGATATGTATTACACATTGAGATCACTTGATGCGGTCGAAAAGATGACACGCGAAGGCATACCGGTACAGAGCCATATCGGACTTATACCTACTTTCAGTCAGTATTGCGGGGGACTTCGGGGATGGGGTCGCAAAGCTGATGAAGCCATAAAAATATATGAAAACCTCAAAAGGATGGAAGATGTTGGTGTTGTCGCCGTGGAAGCGGAATGTATTGCTGAAGAAGTACTGGAGGCAGTGAATAAAAAAACATCAATTGTAACCTTCTCACTAGGATCAGGTATGGCAGGTGATGTAATTATGTCTTTTGTTGCAGATATATGTGGAGAGGACAGTGAAGAAGAGAAACCACCTAAACACGCTTACGCCTTTGGCAATGTAGGACGTTTGTTCAAGCAGATCCATGAAGAGCGTGTAGCTGCACTAGGCAAGTTTCACAGTGAAGTCACCAAGGGGAATTTTCCATATCCCCAGACCAATATCTCAATGCATGATGGAGAAAAAGATAAGTTTTTAGAAGCTCTTGATAAATGGAGCCCCACTCATCAATAAGATAAAGTAATAGTAATTTTCTTAAAAAACTAAATAGGTACTCAAGAATTAAACCACACTTTTTAGGAAGGTTTCCGACCTTGTGCCGTATTGAGACCGACCTATATCCATAAAAGTGGAGGCGCATAATTGCTGCTGGAGTTAAAAGATATAACAAAGTCCTTTTCCGGGGTAGATGGAGACGTGGAAGTTCTGCGCGGTGTATCACTTGGACTAGATGCAGGTGAGACTTTAGCTTTAACCGGTGAGAGTGGAAGTGGTAAAAGTACAATTTTACATATATCCGCTGGCCTAGAAGTTCCTGATGGCGGCAGTCTTCACCTGGAGGGGGTTGAGATTAATGGGCTTGGCGAGGCTGAAAGAGCCAACTTACGCCGGTCCGAGGTAGGGATTGTTTTTCAACAATTCAATCTAATCCCGTCACTTACGGTGGAAGCAAATATTGGGTTTCAGGCGTCCTTAGCTGGGCGGCGCGATAAGACATTTGAAAGTGAGTTAGTAGAAGCTTTAGGGCTTAAAGATCAACTTAAAAAATACCCTGAGTTATTGTCTGGCGGCCAGCAACAAAGAGTTGCAATTGCACGAGCTTTGGCAGTGCGCCCAAAGTTACTATTAGCGGATGAGCCAACTGGCAACCTTGACGAAAGCACTGCGTCTGCGGTTCTAACTGCCATGCTGGACTTAGTTGGACGCACTGGAGCAGCACTTATGGTTGTGACGCACTCGGCTGCTTTAGCTGAGAAAATGGATCGGCGAGTACGGCTGAAGGGTGGAGTTCTCCTGTGACAAATACGATCTTGCGGGCTCTGTTGAGCTACTGGTGGCGCAGTCCATTACAATTATTCACCTTTTTAATGGGCTTGGCGTTGGCTACTGGGCTGTGGTCTGGGGTGCAAGCTATAAATTCTGAAGCCCGTACAAGTTACGATGCGGCAGCGGCTACGCTAGGAGAAGGACAATTTGATCAGCTCGTGCCACGGGTTGGGGATCAAATTTCCCAATCAGTTTATATTGATTTGCGCCGGGCTGGTTGGTTAGTTTCGCCAATACTTGATGTTACATTTAAGGGGGTGCGGTTTGTAGGAATTGACCCGCTAACGACGCCTACTCAAATGAGTTTTTCCTCCGATTCAGGTTTCTCTCTCGAAGACACAGATTTAATTTTTGGTAATGCTGAAGTGGCTTCATTACTGGAAGGCTTTGTTGAGGTTACTATAGATAAGTCTATTCCTCCTGGGATTGCGATTGCCGATATTGGTGTCGTCCAACGATTGTTCAAACGTAGTGACCTGAGCCGTCTTATGATTATACCAGAGCAGCCAATCCGGCGACCAGACCTAGTGGAGATAGCCCCTGATTTGGTGGTGCAACCCAGTCAGCAAATTGCAGATGTAGCTGCCTTGACTGATAGTTTTCACTTAAATCTCACAGCTTTTGGTTTTCTGAGCTTTGCTGTCGGTCTTTTTATTGTACACTCGACGATTGGTTTGGCCTTCGAACAAAGGCGTGGAATGATCCGGACCCTTCGATCACTTGGCGTTCCGTTAAGCAAGTTACTTGCATTAGTAATAGTTGAGATGGGTTTGCTGGTATTGGTTGGAGCCATTCTGGGTATTGTGATGGGTTATACTATAGCAGCCATGTTACTTCCTGATGTCGCGGCGACAGTCGAAGGACTTTATGGTGCACGAGTATCGGGAACTTTAAGCTTACGACTAGAGTGGTGGCTTTCTGGAATTGGACTTGCCTTTTTGGGCGCAGGGATGGCACTTGCTGTTCGTATTTGGCAAATTATGCAGATGCCTTTGCTTTCTGCAGTCCAGCCACGAGCCTGGGCTATCGCTAGCGCTAAGCGGATCCGTGGCATTGCAATACTTGGTATGATTTTTCTTGGGTTTTCTGGCCTTTTGGCTCTAATTGGAACCGGTCTAGGGCAGGCCTTTGCACTAATAGGTTTTCTTCTTATTGGTTCAGCTCTTGTGTTACCCTGGTTAACTATAAAGCTATTAGACTTTGCGCCAGGAAAGGGAGTCGTCACTTCCTGGTTCTGGGCCGATACCCGTCAGCAAATGCCTGGACTTAGTTTAGCACTTATTGCGTTGCTTCTGGCGGTTAGTGCAAACATTGGTGTCTCAACAATGGTCTCGTCATTTAGAGTTACTTTTGTCTCATTTTTAGACCAGCGGCTAGCTCCAGAGCTGTTTGTAAGAGTAGAAGAAGAGAAGACTGCATCAGCGTTGGAAAAATATCTGCTGGAGCGGGAGCTTGAAGTCCTACCGCTTCTGACAGTGGAGCGTCCTGTGGTTGGTCAGCCTGCCAAACTTTATGGAGTTCGAGTTGGTCGGACTTATAGGGAAAGTTGGCAGTTTTTAGGTGCTGATCCAGATGTTTGGGATCAAGTTTCTAAAGGTGAGGCAGTTATTGTGAATGAGCAACTTGCGCGCCGGAACAATTTATGGGTTAGCGATGAGGTTGATATAGCGCCAGGGCTCAACCTTCCCATTGCTGCTGTTGTTGGAGATTATGGTAACCCGCAAGGACAGGTGGTAATGGGGGAACTACTTTTTCGTAAATTATATCCTAACGCAGTTGCGACGTCTTTCGGTATTAGAACTACGGATACAGTAAATTTGCGTAAAGCGATCCAGGCGGATTTAAAAGTGCCCGATAGCGGAATTATCAACCAAGCGTCGATTAAAAGTATGTCACTAGAAGTATTCGAGAGAACTTTTGCTGTTACTGCCGCACTGAATATACTTACGCTTGGAGTTGCTGGGTTTGCTATGCTGATGAGCTTGTTGACACTTGCGGGTATGCGAACACCTCAGCTTGCACCCATTTGGGCCTTGGGACTGACGCGCACTCGGCTTGGAGTCTTGGAATTGGCCCGTGCTTTGGGGCTGAGTCTCATCGTGTTTATATGTGCGGTACCCCTAGGTCTAGCTTTAGCCTGGGCACTTTTAAACGTTGTGAATGTTGAAGCCTTTGGCTGGCAGCTGCCGATGTTTTTCTTTCCTGCTGACTATGCATTTCTAGGCGGTTTGGCGATATTGGCAACGCTGATAGCGGCCGCTTGGCCCGCAATTCAAATGGTCCAAAAGCCTCCCGCAGCTCTACTTAAAGTGTTCTCAAATGAACGGTAGAGTATTTCTTCTTGCTTGCTTTTTGCCTTTTATGGCCTTGGCGCAGAGCTTTGGTGGTCTGGGTTCAAAAGCTGCTGAGGAGTTTGCAACGCCTCAGCGAAATTTTGTCTTTGATTTTCCAGCTGACCACGGCTCTCATCCCGATTACCGGATCGAGTGGTGGTATCTTACTGCAAATTTAGAAGATCCAGCAGGAGTGCAATATGGATTGCAGTGGACATTATTTCGAACCGCTGTTGCCCCTGGAGAAGAAGAAGGTTGGTCTTCTCCTCAAGTTTGGTTTGCCCATGCAGCGGTGACTACGCCTGAGGCACATTTTTCGACCGAGCGTTTTGCGCGCGGTGGAATAGGTCAAGCAGGTGTCACGGTGGAGCCTTTTCGCGCCTGGATTGATGAATGGAGATTAGAAGGTCCAGACATGAATAGCCTTTCAGTCCAGGCTGTGAGCCCAGATTTTGCTTTTGACATGGACTTGCTTGCAACTGGGCCGTTGGTTTTTCACGGTGAGAATGGCTTTTCTCAAAAATCAGCAGAGGGGCAAGCCAGCTATTACTACTCTCAGCCATTCTACAAGATTTCTGGAACCTTTAATTTACCTGAAGGAGATATACCGGTTACTGGATCGGCCTGGTTAGACCGCGAGTGGTCTTCACAGCCGTTATCCGACGATCAAAAGGGTTGGGACTGGTTTTCCTTATCTTTTGAAAATGGAGAGAAGATTATGGGTTTTCAACTAAGACAGTCAAACGGCAGCTACTATACATCTGCTACGTGGATTGAAGCTAATGGTGAGACACAAAGCTATCCAGATGGTGCATTCATGGCTGAGCCACTCGAAGAGACAAGAGTGGCAGGACGTGATGTCCCAATACGTTGGCGGGTACGTCTGCCTGATAGAGATTTAGATGCTGAAGTATTAGCTTTGATGCCAAAGGCTTGGATGAATGTGTCCATCCCTTATTGGGAAGGGCCAGTGGGTATTTCGGGTAGTCATTCTGGGCGCGGTTATCTAGAAATGACAGGTTATGAATAGAAGAGGCTGAACATGTAGTATTCAAAGGTTAATGAATGTCAGCTTGGTGTACGGAGTAAATTAGAGAGAATAGATTTAAATGTGTTTAAGTTTTTTTGCTGTGAACCAACTTAAAAATGTCATTAGCCCAGCAACTGCTAGACAGCAGGCTAAACCTCCAAACTGATAACTTAAACCAGACAATAATGTCCCAATAAGTCGGCCTGCTGCATTAGCCATGTAATAAAAACCAACATCCCTTGTTATCCGGTCTGTATTTCCAAATGCTAAGATTAAATATGAATGAAGTGAGGAATTTATTGCAAAGATAAATCCAAAAATAAGAAGCCCAAAGACTAAGGCTAACGTAAGCCAAGTGGAAGAACCGTCAGCAAACCAGACAGTTATTGAAAGAATGAACGGCAATGGCATGAGTAAAGCAGACCAAGAAATAGCCTTCCCAACTACCATAGATAATCCTTGATTCTTTGAACCGATTAAACGAGGAGCTAGGCTCTGAATAAAGCCATAACCTATGATCCAAATAGCCATAAAACTACCAACCAAAAAGAAGGCTTCTCTATTGCCTTCAGGCGTTCCATCCGAAAATACGCTTTGAAAATAAATTGGGAGCCCGACGACAAACCAAACATCTCTGGCGCCAAATAAAAATAGGCGTGCAAGGCTTAAAATATTTATGCGAGCATCTTTAGATTGCCAATCTGTCAATTTTTCAGCTTTTTTTGATCGCCCTGGCAAACCAGGTGGCATATTGAAAAAGATAGCGATCAAAATAATTAAAAGACCAATCGCCATTATCCAAAGGGCTGCTTTGAAACCCACTAGGGCAAGAAGAGCCGCTCCTAGAAAAAAACCTAACCCTTTTATTGCATTTTTAGATCCCGTCAGAATGGCGACCCATCTAAATAAGGTTCCGTCTTTTGATGGCGCAAGTAATTTAACGGCTGATTTTGAAGACATCTTGGTTAAGTCTTTCGCAATACCTGCTGCGCCTTGGACAGCCATGACAAAAATAACAGAAGAAGTAATAGACCAAGTATTATCGAGACCTACTAATGCACTAAGAGCTCCTATTTGTATTATCAATCCGCTGTAGAGTGTTGCTAGCAACCCAAAACGCGCAGCGAGCCAACCAGCACTAAGATTAGTTATTATTCCCGCTAACTCATATAAAAGAAATAACCAGGCCAATTGTAATGGAGAAAAGCCTAATGCGTTAAAATGCAGAAGGACTAACATCCTGAGTGCGCCATCTGTTAGCATAAACGACCAGTATGATACCGTTACAGTTGTATAGGCACGCAATGGTTTTTCCAGTTTTATAGATTTGTTCAAAGTGAGCCTGCCACCATGCGGGTTATATCACCTAATCTGCATGCGTAACCCCACTCGTTATCATACCAAGCATATACCTTCACTTGAGTTTTGTTAACGACCATTGTTGATAACCCATCCACAATCGATGACCGTGGGTCGTTCGTATAATCACTGGAAACAAGGGGACGTTTTTCGAAGCCAAGAATACCTTTAAGCGACTTATTGGAGGCTTCTTCAAAAAGAGCATTCACTTCCTTTGCTGAGGTTGCGCGCTCCACCTCAAAGACACAGTCAGTAAGTGATGCATTTAACAGTGGCACACGTACAGCATGCCCATTTAGTTTACCTTTTAACTCCGGATAGATCATCGTAATTGCTTTTGCGGATCCGGTTGTTGTTGGTATCAAATTATTTAGTGCTGATCTGGCTCTTCTCATGTCCTTGGACGGTCGGTCAACTATAGTTTGCGTGTTAGTAACATCATGAATTGTCGTTATTGACCCATGTTTGATACCTAAATTTTCATGAATAACTTTTACTATGGGTGCTAAACAATTTGTAGTGCACGAGGCAGCAGTAATTAGATTTTGAGATCCGTCGTACAAATCATGATTTATTCCATAAACTAAGTTCAGTGCATCTTTATCTTTGACTGGTGCGCTGATAATTACCTTTTTTACACCAGTATTAAAATATGGTGCTATTTTACTAGATGTTTTAAATTTACCAGTACAGTCAATCACGACATCAATATTATTCTTTTTTAAAGCAATTGCCTCGACAATTTTCATATGGGATACTTTTATCTTTTGCCCATTGAAAACTAAAAGGCCATCTTGCCAAGAAATATTTTTTCCCCATCGACCATGCACAGAGTCAAACTCCATTAACAAAGCAAGTTGCTCCACGTCTGCATTTGGCTCGTTAAGTAGTACTATATCTCCACCGGCACCGTTCTTTATAAGATCCCTTAAAACCAGTTTGCCAATACGGCCTAATCCGTTAATTGCAATGCGCGCCATATTATATTTTCCTTAAATAAGCATAAAAGCCACTAGCCATTGAAAATTAATTTTTAGACCTTTTGAAGCAACTACGCCCCCTCTACGACTGCTAAAGCGATATAAATTTAATGTAAAATTTTTGTGACTAAACATTACAAGCCTTCAACGTCACAAAAAAAGTTACAAAAGTGCATTTAAGTTAGTATAGCTTCTT
>CACBXB010000030.1 GCA_902543185.1 Paracoccaceae bacterium | reverse complement strand
AGAAGCAGAAGCGATTGTAGCCAAGGCAAGACGAATTCGAGAAATTGCTAGTGAAAATATGCCTCCATTACGCGAGGAAGCATCCATTATTGGTGCAATGCTTCAGCGTTTAGTAGTCGAGCAGGAAACTTTAGACGAGCAGGGCCGTCAAGCAAAAGAAAGGATTGAAACATTATCTTCTCGTATAGGGCAACTTGGCCAAGATATTGATCGTGAGAACAGCCTGAATAAAGATGCTGGAGAAACAATTGATATTTTATCAAAAGAACAAGATAAGTTAAAAATTGCACTGAGCTCACATAGTGAAAAACTTGAAAAAGTTGCCTCTGATGCTCAGGAGGCATCAGCTATTTTGAAAGAAAGGGAAATAAATCTATCAGAATTAACTGAAGATATGGCACGGTTAGCTGCACGTCATCAGTCATCAGAAAGGTTCATGTCGGATAGTGAAAATGCGTTGAGCAAAAATAATAAAGAAGCCGCTCATATGGAAGTTAAGGTTTCTGGGTCATCAATTGAGCTGGAAAGAGTAAAAAAACTCGTTGAAAAAGTAAAAAACGAGGAAAAATGTGCAAAAACCAATGCACAGAAATGCGAACAGCAACTGCTGGATTTAGAGGAAAAACGTTCTTCTTTGCAAGTTAAGGAGGAGGCTGCAAATTTTGAACGATCAGAGGTAGAAGGAGAAGCTAAGGCTATTCGAGCTGAGTTTATAGCTCTAGAAAAGCTCATTGAAAAAAATTCCAAGGAAAAGTCGTATATCATTGATGACGTTCGAGTTGAACTTGGTTTTGAGAAAGCTTTTGGGGCTGCGTTATCTGATGATTTAAGAGCACCTTTATCCCAAAATAAAGATGAAACGGGATGGGTCCAGTTGAGCCAATACTCTTCCACTAAGAGCGCGCTGCCCAATGGTGTAAAATTTCTCTCTGATGTGGTTGAAATACCTGCTGTGCTAAATAGAAGGCTGAGATATGTTGGATTGGTTGATCGTGATCAAGGCGATAGTTTGCATGAATTTTTGGAACCTGGGCAGCGTCTTGTTAGTTTAGAAGGTGATCTATGGCGTTGGGATGGATATAAAATCTGTTCAAAGGACACGCCATCGGCAGCTGCCTTACAAATACAGCAGGTTAATACATTGAAGAGTCTAGGTGCTCAACTAGATATTTTGGAAAAAAATATTGAAGTTTCTCGGACTAAACATGAAGAATTAGTTGGCAAACTGTCTACATTGACAGAGCAGGAAAAAATTGCAAGGCAAGCCAGGCGAGGTGCTGATCAGGTCGTAAATGAAAAGATTAAAAAGTTAAATAAAGTGGAATCTGAAGCAAGTTTGATAAAAGCTCAGCTAGAAAACCACCAAATATTGAAGCGCCGTTTTGAGGAAGAGGCGCAGCAATCTAAAAAGCAAGTTGAATTGGCAAAAATGGCTATTGTTGAACTTGATGATTTAGCCGCAATGCGCAAGCAGGTTGAGGATGTTAAGCTGACTGTAGAGGCGGCTCGGGTCACGATGATGACAAAACGTTCGCTTCATGATGAGGTCAGGCGAGACGGAGAAATCCAACTCAAGAGAGCTCAAGAGGTGCAAAAGGAAATAAGTGGTTGGTCTTATCGACTTGAAACGGCCGAAAAAAGAATGGCAGAGCTAATCGATCGTAAGAATAGCTCACAGTGGGAATTAAAAGAGGCATCTAGAACACCGTCAAAGATTGAAGAGAACAGAAAAAAGCTAATTTCTGCGATTGCAGAGACTGAAAAGAAAAAAGCAGAGATTGATGACGAACTATCGATTACTGAGACCGAATTAAATAAGGTCCTGAACGAGGAGCGTGAAGCAGAAAGAGTAGCTTCAGAGGCTCGCGAAGATAGGGCTAGGTGTGACGCAAAATCTGAAGCGGCTAGGCAAAATTTACAGTTAGCGGCAGATCGGATAAGAGAAACTCTGGGATTATCAGTCGAGAATTTGCTGGAGGAATTTGAAATTGACGGTGAAAATTTACCGAATGCAGATAGCTTAGAGGTAAAAGTTGGTCAGATAAAGCGGCAAAGAGAAGCTTTAGGTTCTGTAAACCTTAGAGCGGAAGAAGATGCTAATGAAGTACAAGAAGAACATGATAAACTTTTTGCAGAAAAAGCCGATTTAGAGCAAGCAATCAAGAC
Source organism: Paracoccaceae bacterium (assembly GCA_902543185.1). Taxonomy (GTDB): domain Bacteria; phylum Pseudomonadota; class Alphaproteobacteria; order Rhodobacterales; family Rhodobacteraceae; genus Salinivivens. Next base: position 5,834 of record CACBXB010000030.1, on the reverse strand, counting down.
ACTCAGAACAGGTATAGCAAGCCTCAATAGTGAAGGCAGAGAAAGACTTCTTACTGCCTTTGAACAAGTAAACTCGAATTTCTCTATGCTTTTTAAACATCTTTTTGGTGGCGGCGAGGCAAATTTAGAGTTTGTAGAAAGTGATGATCCTCTAGAGGCTGGTTTGGAAATTATGTGTCAGCCGCCTGGAAAGAAATTAGCAGCTTTGTCGTTACTTTCTGGGGGAGAGCAAACGCTAACAGCGTTAGCATTGATTTTCGCCGTTTTTCTGGCTAATCCGGCCCCTATCTGCGTTCTAGATGAAGTTGATGCTCCTCTAGACGATGCCAATGTGGCCCGATTTTGCGAACTCCTTGATGAGATGTGTCGCCAAACTGAAACTCGGTTTATGATAATAACCCATCATGCAATAACCATGTCGAGAATGGATAGATTGTTTGGCGTAACAATGCAGGAGCAGGGTGTAAGCCAATTGGTTTCAGTCGATTTAAAGAAGGCTGAAAGTTTAGTTGCCTAGATCTACAATATTTCTAGCAACTCGATGTTTGGCCATGCATCGGCAGGCTTTTTGAGAGTCCTTTGTATTTCTTGTATGGATCTTCTAGTTTTTGCTCCAAGAATTCCATCAATTTGACCAACGTCATATCCAAGATTAATCAACTTGATTTGTAAAAGCTTCATCTGGTTTTTATTTAAACCTTTATCTGGGTTGCCCGGGGAGAAAGCTGGAGAACCTTCAAGTTGATTTGCAAAATGGGCAGCTGTCAATACGTAAATAAAACTTTTGTTCCATTCGAAAAATACATGAAAGTTTGAATAGGCTAGAAATTTTGGTCCCTTTCGGCCCTGCGGAATAATTAAGGAGGCATTATCGGATCCGTCCGGCAAGTCAGTATACTTGCCATTTATTCCTAGGTTCACCCATTCTTCAACAGTTTTGATTTTATCGGTACCCGTATCGAACCAATCTAATTCTTTTGTTAAAGTTACTTCCTGCAACCAAGGCTCATTTGCCTTCCAGCCCAAACTTTTAAGCATTTTGGCAGCACTAAACAGGGCATCACGTGTTGAGCTTTGAAGATTGACTTTACCATCTCCGTCAGCATCCACTCCATTTTCTAAAATATCTTTTGGTAACATTTGAACCATCCCAATTTCTCCTGCCCAGGCACCCTTGGTGGTAACGGGATTGAATTCATTACGACTAAATAATTTTAATGCGCTAAAAACTTGGGGTCGAAAAAGAAATGGCCTTCTGCAATCAAATGCCAGAGTTACTAATGCATCAAGCGTATTAAAGTTACCCTGTACCGCTCCGAAATCAGTTTCCAAGGCCCAAAAAGATGTTAGAACACCACGAGAAACACCAAAAATATTTTCAATTTCGTTGAAGGTAGAAGAATATTTTTTTAAATTCTTTTTACCATGGTAAATTCGGTACTCACTTATTAACCGTGGAGCGAACTCGTTAAAAGGTCTTAGAAAAATACCTTGTGCTCGGTCAGCCTCTAGTACCTTAGGGTTTAGCGATACGTTTTCAAAAAATGCATCTACAATTTCTTCTGTATATCCAATTTCTCGAGATTCTTTTTTAATATCCTCAATAAACTTGTTAAACTCACCTCCACAGTTTCCTGAAGCCGCACTGCTTAGTGCAAATATCAAGATTATTACTTTAAATACTAATGGCATCTTGAAGGGTCTCTTGTATGATTGGAATTAGAATGTTGGTTTGATCATAATTTAAAGTGACAAAGTTAACTAGAACTATAAGAAACTTATCTTGCAAAAAGTAGAAATTATTTGACAGTCGATAGGAACCGAATACATAATTTCTTTGGAAATTAATCGGTCGTATTTTCATGAGTACTTTTTTATCAAAAGATGTTCTTGCTGGATTAGAAGCTGCTCAAAAAACTGATTTAAAGAAGAAAAATCGTTTTCGAGTTGAATTTAATAAAAAACATTATCCCGTAATAAAGCTTACAAAAAGTGGCTTTTGTGTCGAAGCCGAAAAGGCTCCCATGATTAGAGGACTGGTGGATTTATATGATAGAGATAAACATTTGAAACAGTGTTTAATTGTTGCTGCAAAGGAAGAAAATGGGATTGTTCATTTTGATTATAAGCGAAATACCACCACGCAAACTTCTGCTCCAAAGGACTTTTTTCAAGAAAATAAAGTTGTAGCCTTGTTACCACGACTACTGTAAATCGGAAAAAGCTTTTTCTAAACGTTCTGCTGCAATTATAACATTTTCAGTTGTTGTAGCGAAATTGAATCTAAGGAAGCTGTGACCATTTTTGCCAAATGTGGAGCCTAAGTTTGCAGCAATTTTTGCTTGATTTTGCACTCTATTTACAAATTCTTTTTGCTCCATACCGGCTCTTGAAAAATCGACCCAAGCTAAATAAGTTCCCTCTAATTTCATTGTGTCTAAACCAGGTATCTTTGTTATTGCTCTGTCAAATATTTGTCGATTTCTGTCTAAATATTTTATCAATTCATCAACCCAAAAAGCGCCTTCCGGGCTATAAGCGGCTTTTGCCATAAACAACCCAAAGCTATTAGGACTTAGGCCCAGCGCAGACATTTTTATTGAAAACTTTTGTCTTAAATTTTCGTCTGGTATAATTACGTTTCCTGTATGTGCTCCAGCAATATTGAAGGTCTTTGTCGTTGCTGTCATCATAATTAGTCGATCGAAAATATCTTCACCAATGGTTGCCATGGGGATATGGTCGGTCCCAGGGTAGACAATATCGTGGTGTATTTCGTCTGATATCAAAACGAGACTGTGGCGTTTTGCAAAACCTGCAACCTGTTTCAATTCTTCCATCGACCATACGCGTCCCCCAGGATTATGAGGTGAACATAAAATGACAATTTTTTCTTTACCCGTCATCAATTTATCGTAAGAAACAAAATCAAATTCATATCTTCCTTGATTATTTACCAAAGGGCATTCTAAAATTTCACGATTAGCGGCTTTTATTGCCTTAAAAAAAGAGTGATAAACCGGTGTAAATAGAACAATATGATCACCGGGATCGCTGAATGTTTCAATGCAAACAGCGGCTCCATTGACCAAGCCATGCGTACTAAAAATCCATTCTGTATTAAGCTTCCAACCATGGCGGTTTTTCATCCACCATTGTATTGCTTCTCTGTACGAAGTATCATCGCCATAATACCCATAGACACCGTGGCTAGATAAATTTTCGACCGCTTTCTGAACACATTCAGGTGGGCGAAAATCCATGTCAGCAACCCACATGGGTATTCCATCTTTGGGTGATACGCCGTACTTACTTTCCATCATGTCCCATTTGTCGGAGTGAGTGCCACGACGTTCGATTTTTTCATCAAAATTCATAAAGTATGCTCTGAAATTTACCCAGTCAAAATTGGTCATTAACATTGTTTTGTCTGATTGCACAGAGGCGTTGCGTTGTCGTTCATATTATCTTAGATCAATATCATGATTAGACCAATTGTTTTACATCCAGATGCAAGGCTGAAAAAAAAATCTGTGGAAGTCGAGAACATAACTGATGCCTTTATAAAATTGGCAGACGATATGATAGAGACGATGTATGATGCACCTGGAATTGGTTTGGCTGCCCCTCAGATTGGTGTATTAGAAAGGTTAATTGTAATGGATTGTGCCAAAAAAGAGGGCGAGGAACCGGATCCAATTATTATGGTTAATCCCATAATAACTGCTTCTTCCGCTGAAAAAAGCGTGTATGAAGAGGGGTGCCTTTCTATTCCTGAACATTTTGCAGAGATCACCAGACCAGAGCTTGTACAGGTTGAGTGGGTTGATTTAGATGGAAAGCAACATTCTGAGGAGTTTAATGGGCTTAAGTCAACTTGTGTACAGCATGAAATTGATCATTTGAATGGAAAATTATTTATTGACTATTTAGGACCTATGAAGCGACAACTGATAACGCGTAAAATGCAAAAATTTAAACGAGAAAAATTGCGCGGCGAAGAATAATGGCAGTCAAAAAATTTTTAAAGTGGCCGGATAAAAGACTTCGCTCAAGAGCAAATGAAATAACTGAAATTACAGAAGACATATTTTCGATTTGGGATGATATGGTAGATACAATGAATGCTATGCCCGGCATTGGTTTAGCGGCTCCACAAATTGGAATTAACTTGCGTTTAGCTGTGGTTGACGCATCAAAAGCCCGGAATAAGCCAGTAAAACTGGCTAATCCTGAAATTCTCCAAGCATCATTGGAGTATAGTGAAACAGAAGAGGCTAGCCCAAATTTGAGGGGTATATCGGCAAAAATTAAGAGACCTAAAAAAGTTACCATTCGTTTTTTAAACAAAGAAGGCTTTATAGATCGAAAGGATTTTACAGGGCTTTGGGCCACATCTATTCAACATCAAATTGATCATTTAAATGGGAAAATGTTTTTTGATAATTTATCCAAAGTTAGAAGAGATATTTTGCTAAGAAAGGTCAAAAAGAAACGATGAAGTTGGTTTTTATGGGAACACCAAACTTTTCTGTTCCAGCTCTTCAGGCATTGAATGAGAGCAGCCATCAAATATGTGCGGTTTATTCTCAACCACCAAGGCCCGCTGGGCGTGGTAAAAAATTAAAGGTATCTGAAGTGCATCGAGAAGCCGTTGATATGGGTTTAACTGTCCATCATCCTGAGAACTTCAAATCTGAAAAAGATCAAATTATTTTTAGGAACTTAAATGCTGATGTGGCTGTTGTTGTTGCTTACGGTTTGTTACTTCCTAAGCCAATTTTATTATCGCCTAAGCTTGGATGCGTTAATATACACGCATCTCTTTTGCCACGGTGGCGTGGTGCAGCTCCAATTCAAAGAGCAATTATGGATGGCGATGATGAAACCGGTGTTTGTATAATGAAAATGAATGAGGGACTAGATACTGGACCTATTTTATCTTCAACCAAAATTCAAATTTTGGAAAATGACACTTCAAAAGTTTTGTCAAAAAGATTAAGTTTAGAGGGTGCAAAGCTTATAGTTAAAGTGCTTGACTCATTTTCTAGTCATAGTGCTCAGGCTCAACCGACTAAAGGTATAACCTACGCCAAAAAAATTGATAAGTCTGAGGCAAAGATTGACTGGTCGCTCTCTGCGGAAACCATTGATCGAAAAATTAGGGCTCTGTCTCCCATTCCAGGAGCCTGGACCGAAATAAATGGAGAGCGGGTCAAACTATTAGCTTCCAAGGTCATAGATAAAGAAAATGAGCCTGGGATAGTTTTAGATAAAGGGTTTTCAATTGCTTGTGGTCAAAAAGCAGTCGAAATAACCGAAGCACAAAGACCAGGTAAGTCTGCTCAAAACTCAGATGTTTTTTTACGAGGGTTCAAATTGCAGCAAGGCAGTAAATTGGATTGATTTTTAAAAATCTATTGCGATGCCCTTCTTCTCCCAATCTCCAAATCTGATAGGTTCCAAACCATCGCGGCCTCCGAATTCTTTCGGAAGATTTACTTCTTTTCTTTCTAACCGTCGCTTCTCAGCCTCTGCCAGTGCTCTTAAAGCTTCTGGGGGAAGTTCTTTTTCTTTATCAGGCATATAAACTTTCCTTAATCATAATAGACTGATATAGCGGCCTCAAAATTCTTTCAAGAAAGTTTCTGCATGAACCCCTCTAGGAGTAAACCTCGTTTTGTCGCGATAGATATCCTAAATGAGATTTTAGGAAACAAAAAAAGCTTCCATGAGCTAAGGTCGCTTGGGGTCCTTAAAAATTTAAAACCTAATGAAAAAGCTTTTGTCCAACGATTAGTAATGGATACTTTGCGGAACTTAAATCGATGTGA
>CACBXB010000029.1 GCA_902543185.1 Paracoccaceae bacterium | reverse complement strand
TGAAGAGACTTTAACTCTGCTTCTGTATTCATGGTGCCGTTTCGAAATTCAATAAGTGTAATCAATTCGGTAAGTGTCATTTTGGGAATATGTTCCTGAAGATATTTTAAGCCCAGTAGTAATTTTTGAGAATTATCCCGCTGAATATTGCTCTGACGCTGGAGATAGGCACCCAATTTTTTGACCATATTATCCACTGCTGATACAACTTCGGTACTTATAGTTTTGGGCTCGTCATTTCCCAAACAATAGGTGCCAAGAACAAGATTATCATTAGTTCGAATAGGAAACCCACAGTAACTACCGGTCATATTCCCAGAAACTACATTTGGGTGTTTTCCAAAGATTGGGTGTTTGGAAATATCATAAACAATTGTTGGTTCAATATCTGCTAAAATATGCTGGCAAAAAGATTTTCCCACTGGCCAAGATCTGTCTTCATCTGATTCTGGAGATATACCGGAGAGTACACATTGATGAGTTGAGTCAATTAACGAAACCATTGTTTTTGAGAAACCAGAAAGCAACTTTCCTATCTCACAAAAGGCATAGAATTCGTCCTGCTGATCTGTTCCAATAAGTGCTAACGCCTCCACGAACGCAGCTCTCTCAATCTCATTTGGCAACTTATCTGCAATCGGATACATTATAGGAACCTAAATCTTTTCAAGTTGATGTTACACAAAGTTTTGTTTTTTGAAAATGTGTCAAAAAACTCGTTTGTAAATCAGATTATGGGTAACTTCATTAAGCTTAAAGAATTACCCAACGTCTCTAATCGCTCAAAAGCATTGAGAGCTGAGAATTAATCACTATCGTATCATCACTTGAGTCGTATTTGATAAAGATCGTCGTATTTGAATAAGAAATTCTGCTTTTTTGCAAATTTGTTTAAAATAACAAAATATTGTAAAAAATTTAAAAGCTAAGAAATATGGATAAAGAGTCAGAGCGCTGGAATTATAAACCTAATGGAAAGGTTCAATTAAACCCATTATTTTCCAGAAACATCAGCATCCGGGCTATTTTTGACTGGTACGCCTCATACTGGTTTCAACTTTCAACAACTACATTAGCACTCATTCTCGCTTTGCTTGCTTGGGTATTTTTTTTCCCTTCTATATCGTCTTTTCAAAAGTTGAACTGGCGGTCTTATGGCACACTTTACCTCCTTAATTTGATCCCCCATTGTTTTTTTGCTGGTAGTATCCACCATTGGCTTTACCGATATAAGGGACAAGCTAAAAAATTTAAATTCGATGTACGTGATCCAGCGAGAGATAGCGGAGTTTACACTTTTAGGGATCAAGTCAAAGATAATATGTTTTGGACTATCTGTAGTGGTATTACAATCTGGACACTATTTCAGGCAGCAGTTTTGTGGGCGATGGCAAATGGTTTTGCGCCACTTTTAACTTTTTCTGAAAACCCAGTCTTCTTTATTTTGGTTTTTCCAATATTAATCGTTTGGGCTAGTTTTCATTTTTACTGGATCCATCGCTTTTTACATTGGCCTCCAATGTATCGGATTGCACATGCTCTTCATCATCGCAACATTAATGTGGGTCCTTGGTCAGGGATCTCAATGCATCCAATCGAACACTTCTTATTTTATACTAATTTCTTAATCCATTTCATTTTGGCTTCTAGCCCTGTCCACTTAATGTTTCATGGATATATGCAGTCAATCCATCCAATATTCAGCCATTCTGGTTTTGAAAAGCTGTATGTAGCGGATAAGGAGCGCGCCAGCATGGGTGACTTTTTTCATCAGCTTCATCATCGATACTTTGAATGTAATTATGGTACCGTGGAGATGCCTTGGGATAGATGGTTTGGGTCATTTCATGATGGTACAGAGGCTGCTACTTTGAAAACGAGAGCAAGAAAAAAACGAATGTATGAAAATTAGTGCATCAAGTTTTCTACTTAGAAAAAGCAAACTAAAAGAAGCTTTTTTGTTTACAGATTACTTTATGGGTTGGAGCCCATATCAGTTTTATTCAGCAAGTATAACCATAACCTCATTTCGCCGCAGAAAGCCTGGTGTACTAGGATCATTATAAAAAAGGTATTTTGATTTAGAGATTATCTTAAAGTCTCTATTTTTTACCCAGTCCAAAAGTATTTTTTCTTTTTCTTTTATAAGGAAACTATCTCTATCTGTTTTTCCTGAAAACCTTATAACGGCTGCCTTTATTGGTTTTATTTCTTCAGAATATACTTGTTTATTATTGGGCTCTGGCAGGGTTTTTTTGTTATACTTTGACGGCATAGAAAATGACACGATCCATTCGTTATCAATGTCACTTAGAGACTGCATCACTGGAGTAGTCATTGATATTTTTTCTCCTTCTCGAGCTTTTGCTCCGATATAATTTACCAGTGGCCTAAACCCTAGCCTGAGAGCCCTATATTGATCGCCTGATACTTTTACTGATTGAAGCAACATACTTTCATAGTATCTGACTTCGATATCTCCATCTTTTTCAGCCACTTTATACGAAGGCGTTTCAAGAAATTTTGGCACTAAATACCAGGCAGCCATAATTCCAACAAGACTTAAAAAGATAATGATGATTATGACTTTGAAAGTAAAAATAATTGCCTCGTATATTGTAAGATTTTTTACCTCAGTAAATTAGGTAACCAGGTGGCAGTAATGGGTAGGAAGATCATAAGGATACCATAAAATATTCCAACCCCAACGAATAGTGGAACCTCTTTGAACGCACGAGATGGGTCTTCTCTGATAACCCCAGCAGCAGTATATATTCCAACGCAAACAGGTGGTGTTATCATACCAATTCCAGCGAATGCTACAAATACTACGTAGAGATGAAGTAGGTTTTGGTTAAGCGAAACTACGATTGCAGCAAAAATGGGCACCGTTAAGTAAAACACTGGAACAATCTCGATAAATGTTCCCAAGATCAGGCAGATTAAAGCGAGAGCAAACCAAAAGAAATAAATTCCAGCCCCTAAACTCGTAAAATATGTGATTATTTTTTGGGGTAATTGTGTGTAGGTTAGAACTACACTAAGAAAAGTAGCTGTTGCTATTATCGCAAATATAACTGCTGTAATTGCGGCAGTTTCTTTGAGGCACTTCAGCAAGCCTTCCAAGGTTAGTTCTCTGTACACAATAAATCCCATTATTAGAGCCCAGAGGCCAGCTATTGCAGCCGATTCCGATGGAGTAAGCAGTCCAGCATAAATTCCACCTAAAATAATTCCAGGTGTAATCAGAGCAGGAACAGCATTTTTGCCGGCAGTGATCCTTTCATAACCAGTTGCCTTTTTACTTCCTTTAATGTCGCTACATTTAAACAGTACTACTGCTATCATTAAGAATAATAGAATTATTCCTGGGATCATTCCCGCTGCAAATGTTTGCGAGACTGGCACATTTGTCAAAGCACTAAACAAAATTGCTGCATTCGAAGGTGGAATGAGTGCCTCCAACAAGGCGGCTGATGCTGCCAGTGTGACGACGAAGGGTTTTGGATAGCCTTCTTCAATCATTTTGGGCATCATAATCGTACCAACTGCAGTAATAGCCGCCAGAATTGACCCACAGAAAGCGGCAAAGAAGCCCATAGAAATTACCATGGCTATCCCAAGACCACCTGGCCAATGGCCAACTAATGTTGTTGCAAAGTGCACCAACCGTGTTGCAGCCCCTCCGCGAAGCATTGCCGTGCCAGCGAAAATGAAAAGTGGAACTGCGATAAGAACATGTTTTGTTAATGCTCCAAAAGATACCTGAATTAAAACAGACCAAGGTAATTTAAGTCCGACCAAAGCAGCTATAGAACTACCAATTCCAAAAACCAAAAAAATTGGGACAGATATACAAAGAAGAAAAAGAGATAATATGAATGCAAATAGGTACATCAAATTGTCTCTTTATGAATTTTTCTTGCATCGAGAATAGATTGAATAGTCATTTCTATTGAAAATAGAGCAAGAATAACGAAACCTACTGGAAACGATAAGTACATCCACCAAATTGGAATATCTAATTCCAACTCCATCATCTGACCTAGGCGATAATATAGTATAGTGGCGTCAAATCCTGCTTTGAAAAAAACTAAAGATGCAAAAAAAGCAGTAATGTTCATTGAAATTTTAATGTGTTTATTGGCGCTTGGTGAGACCAAAGACGAAAGAAAATCAACTTGAATGTGGTTTCCCTCTTTCAAGAGTGGCCCTAAAAGTGGAAAGACTAACCAGCACACTAAAATCGGGGGCAATTCAATCAACCAGTCGTAGCCCGTTCCCGATACATATCTGGTGATGGCACTTAAACTTAGCGCCATCACCATTATTGCAACTATCAGCATTGCTAATGAGTACGATAGCTTTGACAGAAAATTATTTAGCCTTGTCAAAACCCACATTTATTAATCCCTAAGCTCTACTGATTTAGCTTTGACTATTTCGCAAAGGCCTCAGCAGCTAGCAGAACTTCTTGATCAAACATATCCGCCATCGCAGGCATGACTTTATTAGTCATCATCGCGTCAAATTTACTTTTTTCAGCGCCACTGAGTTCTGTAACTATTCCTCCGCGTTCAGCAAATTTTTTCAGAGTGCTTTCTCCAGCGTCCAGAATAGTATTGGTTGCTAAAGCACCCACTTCTGCCCCAACTTCCATAACCAAATCTTGTAAGTCTGCTGGTAGTGAGTCGAACCAATCTTGATTAGCCATAATGTAGGCATCAGCAAAATACTGATATGGTTTTTGCGCGTATTTTAGATACTCCCACCAACTATAGGCTTCAATACTGCCAGGTGGAGAATTAATTGTATCGATCATTCCAGTTTGTAATGCTGTGTAAACTTCCCCTGTCGGCAGTGAGACAGTATTGGCTTCGAGGGCATCCCACATGGGTCTCTCACTTTTTAGCAGTGCTCGAGCTTTAAGGCCCTTCATTACGTCTATACCTGTTAATTCTCTTTCACTTGAAAACGTCATCACAGGCCCAACTGGATTATACATGATTAATTTTGAGTTGCTTTTCTTTGTCAGGTCATTCCAAACGGCTTTTCCTGCTTCAGAATCTTTAAAGAAACTTCTCTGCTGCTCATAAGATGAGAAGAGGCCGGGATATGATGCGACATTAAAGTTTTTATTTATTGGAGGAAAGCTAACAACTCCCACAACCCCACCTAATTCAACTGCTCCTGAAGTAATTGCTCCCATAACCTCTCTAATACCAAAAAGCTGCTTTGATGGATAAAACTCAATCGTTAAGCGGCCGTTTGAACGTTTGGTCACTTCGTCGGCAAATATTTGAGAGTGGATCGCACTCTGGTGTTTTGGGCTCCAATGCCCTGACATTCTGGCAACTAAATTTTCCGCATATACCACTGAAGAAAACAGTGATAGTATAAGTGAAAAAGTTGCAGCTAAAGATAAACCAATACTGACTTTCTTTGCTTTCTCAAGTATAGTAATTTGCACTTTTGATACTCCCTGATATTTTATTTACGAGACTTTTACATATTTTTTGACTCGTCGCTGCTATTGTAGTCATCTTTTGAATTTTTGATATATTTTTTTATTTGAGGATTTGGTACGTGGCGTTAAAGGTAAGCTTTCTGGTCGGATGAATTTCAAAATTCAAAATAGTATTGGCTCTTCAAAAAATTCTACTATGGTGATCTGTTTGCTGCTATTTTGACTTACAGCGGAGACAAGATAATGAGCAATGTGCTTTCGGCCAAGGGTAAAAAGTTTGATTTTTCTGTTCCAATATTGGTAATTGGAGCTGGTGCATGTGGTTGTACAGCAGCGCTGGCAGCTCACGAGAAGGGTGCAGAGGTGATGATCTTAGAGAGATCACAAACTCCTCATGGAAATACATCTTTATCAGGTGGCCAAATTCCAGCAGGGGGCACAAAGCTGCAAAGTTTGGCTGGTATCAAAGATACGGCTGATATTTTGTACAAAGATATTTTAGCTAAAGCTGAGAATAAATGTGATAAAAAGCTGGTTCGTTACGTAGCTAATGAGTCTGCAAATACAGTAGACTGGCTGGTTGATCGGTGGCAATTACCTTTATCGTGTATAAATGATTTTGTTTATCCAGGTCACACGGTCCCGCATATGCATGCTTCGCCTAGCCGTTTTGGAGCAGAGCTACTTAATGTTCTTCTGCAAGCAGTAACTAGTGAAGGTATTCAGATAATAACCTCAGCAACCGTAACTGATCTATATGCAGATCAAGACGGCAAAATTCGTGGGATCAGGATGGCTCGTCCAGATGGTAAATTAGAGGATTTTGGGTGTGAAGCGTTGATACTTGCTTGCAATGGGTATGGTGGAAATAAGGAGTTATTAAAGAAATACATCCCAGAGATTGTTGATGCGCATTATCATGGGCACGATGGTAATCAAGGTGATGCTATTATTTGGGGTGAAAGTCTTGGGGCATCGATAAAAGATATGGGTGCTTTCCAAGGTCACGGTGCGGTAATTACGCCCCATAATATACATATTGGTTGGCCAGCGATTACTGAGGGTGGAATTCAGGTCAATAAAAATGGTCTTCGTTTTTCAAACGAGAACCACGGCTATTCGGAGCAGGCATTGAATGTTGTGCAGCAGCCTGACCATGTAGCGTGGACTATTTGGGATCAGCGTTGCCAGGATATTGCTTTGCAGATGCACAGCCATCAAGAAGCAATGAAGGCCGGTGGTATAAAAAAGTATAATAATGTCACGGATGTTGCGCGTTATATTGGATGCGAGAGTAAAAAGCTTCAGGATACACTTAGCCAGGTTTTTGAAATGTGTGAAGGCAATTCGGTGGATGCATTTGGAAGAAACTTTACTGGAAAACCACCCTTGAAATCACCATATTTTGTAGCGAAAATCCAAGGTGCACTTTTTCATACGCAGGGCGGTCTTGAGGTTGACTGTAGTGCTCGTGTTATGAGAACGAATGGTGAGCTTTTCCCCAACCTTTTTGCTGGTGGTGGTGCTGCTCGTGGGTTTTCAGGTCCAGCAGACTGGGGCTATTTGTCTGGATCTGGCCTATTATCCGCTACTAACTTAGGGCGCTTTGCTGGTGAAGCTGCTGCGAACTTGGTTTTAAATCAACATCTATGAGTTAAATTTTTAAATAAATTACTATTTTTTAGGAATTTTAAATTTTGTACTTTGACTATCTAACCTTATGACTATCTCAGAAACTTGGAGAAATATTCTATGGATGAACTGCCTTTCATAGTTATTTTAATAAGAAGACTGAGAGCAGTTGCAGTATGGATAGTGGCTGCATTTTTTGCAGTACTTTTATATTTTGACTTTGCAGAAGATGAATATGTTGCCGCCGTATTAACTTCTGTTTTTATATTTTTGATTTTTGTTATCATTGTGACGATAATATTTAAAAAGTTTTTTTCAGATAATAGTGAAGATAAGGAATAAAAAATGAATAGAAAAATTACTTATGAAATAAAAATCCCAAGGTCAGTCATCGTAGCATTATATGCGATACTTTTTGTCTTAACGCTTAACTTAGCCTCTCCTTTTTTTAGCGTTAAAACAGCTTCAGCTTTTTCAAATGAAGTTCACAAAATTGCAATTTGTCATCCCGTTCATTTTACTAGATGCGCAGAAATAAAAGATGGCGTTTTAATGGCGGGTTTCTATAATTAAAAAGTTTAATTTCTTTTAAAATATATAGAAGTATTCATCTTCTATAGCGTGGTATTTTTGGAGTTTCTGCGTCTTTTAAAACCGTTTCTCTCCAAATTATGTAAAGTCCAGATCCTAAAATAAGCGCTATTCCGAAGAAAGTAGTTTTATCTGGCCATTCTCCAAATACTAGTACCCCCCAAAAGATCGCGATTGGCAACGCTATGTATTCAAAAGGGGCTACGACTGCAGCTTCACTAATTCGATAGGCATATGAAATAAAAAACCCTCCAAAGGCACTGGTGGTACCAATTAAAATTAAGATTGGGTAGTGATCCCTACTGAGCCATGACCAGGCTCTAAATAAAAATTCCAGAGAAGGATCATTCCACCCTGAAAATTTTCCGTCACCTATTATTAAGCCTGATATTATGCAAACAACTAGAAACGTTAACTGAATATAAAATGACATTGAAGCGGCTGACTCAGTTTTTCCGATATAACGTGTGAGCATGTGCAGGGTGGCATATCCGAAGGCTGCTAATAGTGGAAGAACTGATGCTGCTTGAAAAGTTGCCGAGCCTGGTCTCAAGATTACTAAGACCCCAATCAACCCAATTATAACTGCAACCCATCTTCTAGGACCAACAATTTCCTTCAAAAAAATAACAGAAAAAATTGTTATCAATAAAGGACTTACAAAGAAGATCGCCACACCTTCGGCTAAAGGCAAAGCGGCTAATCCTAAAAAGAACGTAATATTTGCAAAAACAACGCATAAACCTCTTAAAAGATGAAAGCCAAGTCGGTTTGTATATAGTACTTTGACGCCACCTGATAGTGGAACAATAAACATAAATAAGACCACTAATCCGACTAAAGAACGGATTAAAACCACCAAGTGCAGAGCATATTCTTTGCTAATAAATTTAATTGCAACGTCATTTGTTGAAAAGCAAAATACTGCAAT
>CACBXB010000028.1 GCA_902543185.1 Paracoccaceae bacterium | reverse complement strand
ATAGACGCGCTTCTTACCGAAAATAGAATTTTTAAGCAGAGAAATGTAGATATAGGCATTGTATCAGAAGACGATATTCAGAAATATGGATTTTCGGGAGTTATGGTGAGGGGGTCCGGATTGGCCTGGGATTTAAGGCGAGCTCAGCCCTATGAATGTTATGATGAATTCGACTTTGAGGTACCTGTTGGCAATAACGGCGATTGTTACGATCGCTATTTAGTCCGTATGGAGGAAATGCGTCAATCTGTGGCTATTATTAGGCAGGCTATAGAAAAGCTAAATTTTGAAGATGGGCCTTGTTTAGCACAGGGTAAATTGTGTCCACCTAGACGGGTAAAGATGAAGCAGTCAATGGAGGCTCTGATACATCACTTCAAGCTATATACTGAGGGTTTTCATGTTCCAGAAGGGCAGGTGTACGCATCCGTGGAGGCTCCGAAAGGAGAATTTGGTGTCTACCTTGTATCAGATGGGACTAACAAGCCTTACAGAGTTAAGATCAGAGCTCCAGGGTACTTACATCTTCAAGCGATGGACCATATGGCTTCGGGTCATCAGTTAGCAGACGTCGCCGCTATTATCGGAACCATGGACGTAGTTTTTGGAGAAATTGATCGATGAGTAAAGTCTTGTCACACAGCAGCTTCAAAATCAAACTTAGGGGGGGGGTTAAAAGTGCTCCGTAGATTGCATCCAGACCAGCCTGAATCTTTTGCTTTTTCACCAGAAAATCAAAAATGGGCTGAAGCTCAGATGACAAAGTATCCTGAAGGTCGAGAGGCATCAGCTATAATACCTCTTTTATGGCGTGCTCAAGAGCAAGAAGGATGGCTCTCACGTCCAGCAATAGAATTAGTAGCGGATATGTTAAATATGGCACACATCAGGGCGCTAGAAGTTGCGACTTTTTACTTTATGTTTCAGCTTCAACCAGTCGGTTCAGCGGCACATGTTCAAGTGTGCGGTACTTTGTCTTGTATGTTATGCGGCGCTGAAGATCTTATAGAGGTTTGTAAAGAAAGAATTTCGCCGACAGCGCATACAGTTTCAAAGGATGGTAAATTATCTTGGGAAGAAGTGGAGTGCCTAGGAGCCTGTGCTAACGCTCCGATGGCACAAATAGGAAAAGATTATTACGAAGATCTTTCAAGTGAAAGGTTTGCGGAATTGATTGAAGATTTGAGAAATGGGTCTGCTCCCATCCCGGGTCCGCAAAATGGACGTTTTTCGGTCGAACCGGCCATCGGTTTAACTAGTTTATTGGAAGGTGAAGGAGCTGGTTCAGCTGTTAATAAGAGTGTGGCGTTAGCTAAAAAGTTTAAGGATACGATTAAAAAAATTGATGGGACAGAGGCTAATTTGTCAGTCAATTGGGAAAAGCAGTGAAGTTAAGTTTGTTTTCAGAAGATAAAGATAACTTGAAGTGTGAAAAAGAATAAATGAGCGAGTTAAATAAAAATGGAAAAGAAAAGCAGGGGCGGTTGATTGCTCTGATAATTGCTGGTTCTGTGTTATTTTGGAGTGTATTGCAAGGCGCAGCCCCTTCCTTTGGGATATCAGCTCGTTATATGCTCTTGATAGATTTTTTTACTTTAGCTGCGTTAGCTTGGGCCATGATTTCATTATATAAAATAGTTAGATCGCGTCGGGAAAGAAGAGGATAGTTTTGTAATGCTCAAAGACCAAGATAGAATATTTACAAATATCTACGGCATGCATGACAGATCGCTTTCGGGAGCTAGAGCCAGAGGGCATTGGGACAATACAGCTAAAATTATAAAGAAGGGCCGTGATTGGATCGTGGACGAGATGAAGGCCTCAGGTTTACGAGGTCGTGGCGGCGCAGGTTTTCCAACTGGACTAAAGTGGTCTTTTATGCCCAAGGAGAGTGACGGCCGGCCGGCTTACTTGGTTGTCAATGCAGACGAATCTGAGCCTGGTACGTGTAAGGATCGAGAAATAATGCGCCATGATCCTCATTCGTTAGTTGAAGGATGTTTAATAGCCAGCTTCGCTATGAATGCAAACGTCTGCTATATTTATATCAGAGGCGAGTACATTCGCGAGCGCGAAGCGCTTCAAGCTGCAATTGATGAAGCATATGAAGCAGGTCTAATCGGTAAAAATGCATCAAAATCTGGCTGGAAGTTTGATTTATTTCTTCACCATGGTGCTGGTGCATATATTTGCGGGGAGGAAACGGCTTTATTAGAAAGTTTAGAAGGTAAGAAGGGAATGCCTCGGATGAAGCCACCATTTCCAGCCGGTGCTGGTTTGTATGGCTGCCCTACGACCGTAAATAATGTTGAATCTATAGCTGTTGTTCCAACAATTCTTCGCCGTGGGGCAGATTGGTTTTCGAAATTCGGTCGTGAGAATAATGCTGGTACAAAATTATTCGCTATATCTGGCCATGTAAACCATCCATGCGTCGTTGAAGAAGAGATGTCTATCCCGTTTGAAGAACTTATTGAAAGGCATTGTGGTGGTATCCGTGGTGGATGGAAAAACTTAAAGGCTGTAATCCCGGGAGGCGCTTCAGTTCCATGTGTTCGGGGCGGAGAAATGCGAGAAGCACTCATGGATTTTGATTATCTTAGGGGAGAGTTGGGCTCTGGCTTGGGAACTGCAGCCGTTATTGTTATGGACCAGAGTACAGATGTAATCAAAGCTATTTGGCGTCTTTCCAAATTTTACAAGCACGAAAGCTGCGGACAATGCACACCTTGCAGAGAGGGTACTGGCTGGATGATGCGGGTTATGGAACGGTTAGTAAATGGCGATGCGGACCCTAGTGAGATTGATATGCTTCTTGACGTGACCAAACAGGTTGAAGGTCACACAATTTGTGCACTTGGTGATGCAGCAGCATGGCCTATACAGGGACTTATAAAAAATTTTCGAGACGAAATTGAAGATCGTTTAAAAAATCAAAGTTCAATGCAAAACAGTTTGGTGGCCGCGCAATGAAGCTAGCTAAAGGTATCACTTGGCCTCAAAGCCAATATTTTATTATGGGTTTGGCGACATCCTCTTTCTTGATGATGACGGGTTGTTCAAATCCATTTGAACTTGAAGAAAACAAAGTTTCTTTTGATGGATATTATTTTTCATCTAAACTAAGCCGAAGTAAATTGGATGACCGGTCATTTGATTTAACAGTTAGGCGTGCAAATCGATCTCTCTCAGGGGCTCGTGAGGCTGGGAGATATGAAGCGACACGGTTTTGTATTAAAAATTATGGAACTTCGGATATCAAATGGGTTTTGGATCCCGATGATCAGAGTATTGGCCTGACTGGTAAAGTTTTAAAACTCAGCGGACAGTGTGATGTATAATGAGAATTAAAATGCCAAATTTTATAAATTTATTTTTTATAAATTTTCTATTTGCTCATGCTGATGAACTCAAAGTTTGGGCGTTTTCCCGCAATCCAAAAAGGTTCGATTGGTAGCATTATGGCTGATGAGCGAAAAGTTGTAATTGACGAAGTCGAATTGGAAGTAGATGGTTCGATGACCCTAATACAGGCTTGTGAAGAAGCTGGCATAGAAATTCCACGTTTCTGCTATCATGAACGTCTTTCCATTGCAGGAAATTGTCGAATGTGTCTGGTTGAGATAGTTGGGGGCCCACCCAAGCCAGCTGCATCTTGCGCCATGCAAGTTCGAGATCTACGTCCTAGTCCAGATGGGCAACCTCCAGTAGTGAAGACCAACTCACCGATGGTAAAAAAAGCCCGAGAGGGTGTAATGGAGTTTTTACTAATCAATCACCCACTTGATTGTCCTATATGTGATCAAGGGGGGGAATGTGACTTACAAGATCAGGCTATGGCTTATGGAGTAGATTTTTCGCGTTTCAGGGAAGCTAAGCGAGCTTCGGATGATTTAGACCTTGGCCCTCTTGTTGAAACTCACATGACCCGTTGCATAAGCTGTACTCGCTGTGTGCGCTTCACAACTGAGGTGGCAGGGGCATCTCAAATGGGGCAAACGGGGCGTGGTGAAGATAGCGAAATCACAAGTTATTTAGGTGAAACATTAGAAAGCAATTTGCAAGGAAATATCATCGATTTATGCCCGGTTGGAGCTCTAACTTCTAAGCCATATTCTTTCACAGCTCGTCCTTGGGAGCTTAGTAAAACTGAAACTATAGACGTTATGGATGCATTGGGCTCGAATATTAGGGTTGATACGAAAGGTCGAGAAGTTATGCGCATTATGCCGCGTAACCACGATGGAATTAACGAAGAATGGATTTCAGACAAAACTCGGTTTGTTTGGGATGGATTGAGGCGTCAAAGACTGGATACACCCTATGTACGTGAAAATGGGAAGCTGCGCGTAGCGACTTGGGCAGAAGCTTTAGAGAGGGCAAAATCAGCAATAACTGATAAGAAAATATTTGGTCTTGTTGGCGATTTAGTCTCAGTCGAAGCCACATTTGCTCTGAAACAGCTAATTGAGGGCTTGGGAGGTTCAGTTGAATGCCGCTTGGATCAAGCTCGGCTTCCAAGCGATAATCGTAGTGCTTATGTTGGAACAGCATCGATTGCAGATATAGATACAGCTAAAACTATATATATAATTGGCTCCAATCCACGGAATGAGGCCCCAACGTTGAATACCCGTATTAGAAAAGCGTGGTTAAATGGAGCAGAAGTAAAACTTATAGGAGAGCCCTGTGACTTATCCTACGAATATCACCACTGCGGCACAGGCAGAAAATCTTTAAAAGATTTAATCAAAAGCGAAACCTCTTTAGCCGGGGATCAGGAAAGCGTTGTGATATTGGGGCAAGGTGCTATTCAGGATGAAGATGGATTGTCTGTTTTATCTAATGTGATGGAATTAGCAGAAAAAACAGGGTCAAAGTTTTTAAATTTACATACAGTAGCATCTAGAGTGGGAGCTTTGGATATTGGCGCTGTTACAAATGGCGAACTAAGTACTGAGATTGCAAACGCAGATGTTATTTACAATTTAGGCGCTGACGAAATTGAACTCCCTGAACGTGTTTTTGTAATTTATCAAGGAAGCCATGGTGATCGAGGCGCACATAATGCAGATATTATTTTCCCAGCCGCCGCATATACAGAAGAAAATGGAATATTTGTAAATACGGAAGGTCGTGCTCAATTAAGTAGCAGAGCAAATTTTGCACCTGGAGAAGCAAAAGAAAACTGGGCAATTTTTAGAGCCTTATCCGAAGAGCTGAGCAATAATTTGCCCTTTGATAATCTAAGTCAATTGAGAGCACTTTTAGTCGGATTATACCCTAACTTAGAGCAAATAGACGAGGTTCCATTAAATGAATGGAAGCCATTGAAAGCTGGTAAGATGCTTGAGAGAGATTTTTTAAATGCTATAGATAATTTTTACCTAACAAACCCCATCGCGCGCGCTTCGAGTGTGATGGCAGAATTGTCCGCTGGCGCAAAGGCTCGAAATAATTCAAAAGTTGCCGCGGAATGAAATGGTTTGATTTAAAATGACAGAGATATTTTCACAATTATTTTTTACGATTGGGGGGGTGCTCTCGGATCTGATGTCTTCTAATTTTGGTTTTGTACTTATTTTGCTAGGCCAGGGCCTTCTTATGGCTGTGTTTTTGCTTCTTTCCGCATACTTTTTAATTTATGCAGATCGCAAGGTTTGGGCAGCTGTTCAATTACGGCGGGGTCCAAATGTTGTGGGAGCATTCGGACTTTTGCAGTCTGGTGCAGACATGTTAAAATTAGTGTTCAAAGAAATTGTTGTTCCAGCTGGATCAGATAAATTTGTTTTCTTCTTAGCCCCAGTGGTTTCCTTTGTGATGGCTATTTTAGCCTGGGCGGTAGTTCCATTAAATGAAGGTTGGCAACTCTCGAATATTAATGTCGCCATACTTTATGTTTTTGCGATATCGTCTCTTGAAGTTTACGGTATTATCATGGGCGGTTGGGCATCTAATTCCAAATATCCATTTTTGGGTTCTCTTCGTTCTGCTGCTCAGATGATTTCATATGAAGTGTCAATAGGACTGGTTATTATAGGTGTTATAATTTCAACGGGATCTATGAATTTTGGCGCAATTGTTGCTGCGCAAGATACCGATTATGGAATTTTTGGTTGGTATTGGTTGCCCCATTTGCCAATGTTATTTTTATTTTTTATCTCTGCTTTGGCCGAAACAAATAGGCCACCATTTGATCTTCCCGAGGCTGAATCGGAACTGGTAGCAGGTTTCCAGGTTGAGTACAGCTCCACGCCATTTTTATTATTTATGGCTGGTGAATTGATAGCAGTTTTTTTGATGTGTGCACTTACTAGCCTTTTGTTTTTTGGGGGTTGGTTGTCTCCAATTCCTGCTTTACCCGATGGGGTGTTCTGGATGATTTTGAAAATGGGCTTTTTCTTTTTTATCTTTGCGATGATCAAGGCAATCACCCCTCGCTATAGATATGACCAATTAATGAGACTTGGCTGGAAAGTGTTTTTGCCATTTTCCTTAGCTTGGGTTGTTTTTGTGGCTTTTCTCGCAAAATTTGAAGTTTTTGGCAGCTTTTATGCTCGCTACTTAATTGGAGGCTGATTTTGGGTAAATTTGATTATACTCGTGCAGTAAAATACTTTTTTCTTGCTGATGTTTGGCAAGGGATGAGGCTTGGGCTCAAATATTTTTTTAAACCCAAGGCAACCATAAATTTTCCATATGAAAAAGGGCCACTAAGTCCAAGGTTCAGAGGAGAGCATGCTCTGCGTCGATACCCAAATGGTGAGGAAAGGTGTATAGCTTGCAAATTATGTGAAGCTATATGTCCAGCCCAAGCTATAACTATAGATGCTGAGCCTAGAGAAGACGGAAGTCGGCGAACGACTCGATATGATATTGATATGACCAAATGCATTTATTGTGGGTTTTGCCAAGAGGCTTGTCCAGTGGACGCAATCGTCGAAGGTCCAAACTTTGAGTTTGCCACGGAAACTAGAGAAGAACTTTTTTACGATAAAGAAAAACTTTTGGAAAATGGCGAGCGATGGGAAGCACAAATCGCACGTAATTTAGAGCTAGATGCGCCATATCGATAATGAAACTATGAAAACAATTTGAAGTTGAGATTACCAGTGAAAACCTTTCGACAATCTGAAATTAACGGGAATAAATAAAATGGGTGCAGAGGTTTTCGCATTTTATCTTTTTGCACTGAGCACCATAACCGGTGGGTTGTTTACTGTTCTAAGCCGAAACCCAGTTCATTCTGTTCTGTGGCTGATTTTGTCTTTTTTATCATCTGCAGGTCTATTTATCCTACTTGGGGCTGAGTTTGTCGCTATGCTTTTAATTATCGTATATGTTGGCGCTGTTGCTGTTCTGTTTCTTTTTGTTGTCATGATGCTTGATGTAGACTTTGCCAGTTTAAAAGCTGAAATGTCGAAATATTTACCTTTAGGTTTATTGATCGTGGTTATTCTTTTGATGGAGTTAGCAATGGGTTTAGCTGTTTGGGTTCCCGCAGATGGTGCCCAAGCAGCTCGTGATGCACCAACTCCAATAGAATTTCATAATACCGCTGCCCTAGGATTATTGCTTTACGATAAATATTTTCTTCTTTTTCAATTGGCTGGCCTAATTCTTCTTGTTGCTATGATAGGAGCAATAGTATTAACGCTAAGACATCGGAAAGATGTCAAGCGTCAGGATATCTTAGTTCAAATTTACCGTGATCCAGACAAATCGCTGTCTTTGAAAAATGTAAAGCCAGGACAGGGGCTTTGAAATACTGATGCTCGATATTGCAAGAAAGAATTTAAAATGATTACTTTAGAACATTATCTTACTGTTGCAGCGGTACTTTTTGTAATTGGCATCTTTGGTCTTTTTTTAAATCGAAAAAATATCATAATCTTATTGATGTCGATCGAACTTATGCTTCTTTCCGTAAACATAAATCTCATTGCTTTTTCTAGTTTTATGAATGATCTAGTCGGGCAAATTTTTACGTTATTTGTTTTAACCGTAGCCGCTGCAGAGGCGGCCATTGGCTTGGCAATCTTAGTCAGCTTTTTCCGTAATAGAGGTACAATAGCTGTTGAAGACGTGAATGTCATGAAAGGGTGATTTTTTGGAGCTAATTATCTTATTTTCACCTCTTTTAGGGGCGATTCTTGGTGGTTTTTTTTGGCGGTCAATAGGTGAAAGCCAAGCTATTTATCTTACAATAGCGTTACTATTTTTATCTTGTTTTTTAAGTTGGATAGTTTTCCTTTCACACGGTGCTCATGTAGAAAAAATTACTCTCTTTCGTTGGATAAACAGTGGAGATTTGTCAGCCAATTGGTCGATAAGGTTAGACCGATTGACGTCTATAATGCTGGTGGTTGTAACTTCAGTATCTGCCTTAGTGCATCTTTATAGTGTAGGTTATATGGCTCATGATGAAAATTGGAAAGAGGATGAACATTATAAAGCAAGGTTTTTTGCTTATTTATCTTTTTTTACGTTCACAATGTTAATGTTGGTAACATCTGATAACCTAATTCAGATGTTTTTTGGCTGGGAAGGTGTCGGGGTAGCCTCTTATTTACTGATTGGGTTTTACTACCGGAAACAAAGTGCAAACGCGGCAGCTATCAAGGCTTTTGTAGTTAATAGGGTGGGTGATTTTGGATTTGCATTAGGTATTTTTGGTTTATTTATGCTGACTGGAAGTATAAATTTTGATGATATTTTTTCTGCAGCTCCGAAATTGGCCGATACAAGTCTTAGGTTTCTTTGGAGTGATTGGAATGCAGCAAACTTAATCGCTTTTCTTCTTTTTGTTGGAGCTATGGGTAAATCTGCTCAACTTTTTTTACATACTTGGTTGCCAGATGCTATGGAAGGACCAACACCTGTTTCTGCTTTAATCCATGCAGCAACAATGGTAACTGCCGGTGTTTTTCTAGTTTGTAGAATGTCACCTTTAATGGAGTACGCACCAACGGCTCTGAGTTTTATTACGATCCTTGGAGCTTTTACAGCCTTTATTGCAGCAACTATTGGTTTAGTTCAAAATGATATAAAGCGCGTAATAGCTTATTCAACAATGTCCCAGTTAGGATATATGTTTGTTGCCGCTGGTGTTGGTGCCTATTCGGTAGCTATGTATCACCTGTTTACTCATGCCTTTTTCAAAGCGATGCTGTTTCTTGGTGCCGGTTCAGTTATTCACGCAATGCACCATGAGCAAGATATGCGTAATTATGGTGGGCTCCGTAAAAAAATCCCATATACTTTTTGGGCCATGATGATAGGCACACTTGCAATAACTGGTGTTGGGGTGCCGTTAACGCATTTTGGTTTTGCTGGGTTCCTGT
>CACBXB010000027.1 GCA_902543185.1 Paracoccaceae bacterium | reverse complement strand
CTAGAGAGCTACTTAGGAAGCACAGTTCCTCTGGTCAACCCCGAAAACGAAAATAATCACTGTATTACTGGATTCATATGGTTTGGCGGCGTATACGCAGCGTATGGACTCGATAAATACAAATAATTTGCCGTTTATCAAGATGCACGGCCTAGGCAACGATTTTGTCGTAATTGATGCCCGCGAAAGGGATATCCAACTCTCTCAAAGCGTTATATCTGGCATTGCAGATAGGCACTTTGGCGTAGGCTTCGATCAACTGGCCGTAATATCCAAAGGTGAATTTGATGCACATCTTAGGTTCTATAATGCAGATGGATCTGAGTCTTTGGCTTGTGGAAATGCAACTCGATGCATAGCCCGTCATTTGATGGACGAAGCGTCTAAAGAAAGTTTGATTCTTACCACAATGCATGGACAAATACCTGCTGTGGATTTGGGTAACGGCGTCACATCAGTAAATATGGGTCAACCTGAACTGGAATGGGACAAAGTACCTATAGCTAAAAATATCTCAACCTTGGAACTACCGATAGAAGGATCACCAACTGCGACAGGAATGGGCAATCCTCATTGTACGTTCTTTGTTGAAGATGCAGAAAAAATAAATCTAGAAGAAATAGGGCAAAAATTTGAAAATCACCCTCTATTCCCAGAACGGACAAACGTGCAATTTGCATCTATATCGGCCCCAGACAAAATTAGAATGCGCGTTTGGGAAAGAGGTGTAGGCATAACTTTGGCATCTGGATCTTCTTCTTGTGCAACGGCCGTTGCTGCACACAGACGAGGGTTAACTGGAAAAGAAGTCCAGATAGAACTGGACGGCGGCGTTTTAAATATTAGTTGGCGAGAGGAAGGGGTCTGGATGACCGGGCCAACAATGAAAGTTTTTGCCGGTAGCTTTTCTGAAGAGTTTTTAAATAGCTTATGAGTTTCCCCACACCAAAATTATCAACACTAGGATGTAGGCTCAACGCATATGAGACTGAAGCGATGCAAGAGCTTGTGACATCGTCAGGCTTGAGCGATGCGGTTATCATTAATACCTGTGCAGTGACTGCGGAAGCAGTACGAAAATCAAAACAAGAAGTTAGAAAACTACGAAAAGAAAACCCAAGTGCAAAAGTAATTGTGACAGGCTGCGCGGCTCAAATTGATCCTAATAGTTTCGCTAGTATGGCTGAAGTAGATTTTGTAATCGGTAATTCTGAAAAAATGGCCAAAGAGACTTGGGCACAACTTTCAGATAAAGAAAGCTTTGAAACTGAAAGAATTAAAGTCGATGACATTATGTCGGTTAATGAAACTGCAGGTCATTTAATCGACGGCTTCGGTTCCAGAAGTAGAGCATATGTTCAGGTGCAAAATGGTTGTGACCACCGATGCACTTTCTGCATTATTCCGTTCGGTCGAGGCAATTCGCGCTCTGTTCCAGCAGGTGTCATCGTTGATCAAATAAATCGACTAGTTGATAAAGGTTTTAATGAGGTAGTCCTTACGGGTGTTGATCTAACCAGTTGGGGTACGGATCTTCCAAGCTCTCCAAAGTTAGGCGATTTGGTGATGAGAATTTTAAAGTTAGTACCCGACTTATCAAGACTACGAATTAGCTCAATTGATAGTATTGAGGTTGATGAAAATCTAATGCAAGCAATTGCAACTGAAAAAAGGTTAATGCCCCACTTACACTTGAGTCTCCAACACGGGGACGATCTAATTCTGAAGCGTATGAAGCGTCGTCACTCGAGGACTGATGCAATTAAGTTTTGTGAGGAAGCCCGAAAGGTGAGACCTGAAATAACTTTTGGTGCCGATATTATTGCTGGCTTCCCAACCGAGACAGATGAGCACTTTGAAAACTCTGTTAACCTTATTCAAGATTGTGGGCTGACATGGCTTCATATTTTTCCTTATTCTCCTCGAGAGGGCACGCCAGCCGCCAGGATGCCCCAAGTGAATGGAGACCAAATAAAAAGGCGAGCTGCAATTTTGAGAGGTCATGGAGCAAAACAAATACAGTCTCATCTTTCGTCCCAGCTTGGAAAAGATCATCGTATTCTCATGGAAAATGCCTACATGGGTAGAACAGAGCAGTTTACCGAAGTAAAATTTGATAAGGAGCAAATCGAGGGCAATATTGTCTTAGGTAAAATAATCGATGCAAATGAAAAGCAACTTTTCGCAACTGCAATCTAAGAAAATGAATACTACGCCCATACTTTACAGCTTTCGCAGGTGCCCCTATGCAATAAGGGCCCGGCTGGCTATTTACTCAGCAGGTATAGAATTAGAACTACGTGAAGTTTTATTGAGAGACAAAGCTCCTAAGTTTTTAGAAGTATCCAAAAGCAAAACTGTTCCGTGCTTGCAAACTAACGATGACATTTTAGATGAAAGTCTTGAAATCATGATTTGGGCTCTAAAAATAAACGACCCCAACAACTGGCTTAGAGAAACCGATAAAAGCCTTGAATTAATAGAGACTTGTGATGGCCCATTTAAAAATGCGCTTGATCGAACAAAATATCCCAACCGATATCCTGATGAGAATACAGTGGAAAATCGAGTACTGGCCAGTGAGTTTTTAGATTTAATTGAAAGCCAGCTTAACCCCTGTTTGTTTGGAGAAAGTTTTAATCTGGCCGATATAGCTATTTTTCCATTTATTAGACAATTTGCTCATATTGATTTTGATTGGTTCTTGTCCCAACCTTGGCCAAAAACCGAACAATGGCTGGAAAACTTCAAAACTTCTGAGATGTTCAGTTTGGTCATGAAAAAATATCCCAAGTGGGAAGAAAATGATCCAGTAACTTTATTTCCTTGATATCTAAATATGACTTATTTCACATTTTTGACTCGCTAATTTTCTGGTAAATCAAAAATCTATACAATAAGCTAAACGCTATTCAGGAGCAATTTGATGAAGCTAGTTTACTCACCACCATCACCATTCGTTCGTAAAGTAACAACACTTATTCATCATGTAGGTCTCAATGATCATATTGAGCTTATTAATGTCAAAACAACAGCACTTTCTGTGGCAGAGGAAGCCAGAGCAGCCAATCCACTGGGGAAGATTCCCGTTATGATTTTGGGGAATGGAAAAGCTATATTTGATAGTCGTGTTATTACTCGATATCTCGACGAGTTTGCCGGATCAAACCTTTATCCAGAGGAAAAAATTTATGATATTCTAACACTGGAAGCTTTAGCAGATGGGATAATGGAGAGCGCTGTTTCAATTACACACGAAAGTAAATTGAGACCTGATAATGAGCAATCTCCATCTTGGATGGAAGCTCAATGGTCTAAGGTTTTACATGCAGTCAAAGCTCTTGATGAAGGAGAGTTCAAAGCTATGGATGGCGAAATGAATATGGGGCAAATAGCGGTCGCCTGTGCACTTGGTTATTTAGATTTTCGGCATGATGCTAGACAGTGGCGTATTGGGCACTCAAACTTAGCTTCTTGGAATGTTAAAATGATGAAGCTTCCAGCATTAATTAAAACAATACCAACGGATTGATATGAAGACAGAAAATTTACAGGAATGGATTGGAAAAACTGAGGAGAGAAGAGATCTTCTAAACGCTTTTCCGGCCAACGCAATGGCTGCCACTTTAAACCACAAACAATTAGATTATTCGGAGAACAAAAAGTTACCGCCACTTTGGCATTGGCTGTATTTTCTGCCAATTTTTAAGTTATCTGAAGCCGGCTATGATGGGCATGCTGCATTAGGGGATTTTCTACCGCCAGTTCAACTACCCAGAAGAATGTGGGCAGGCAGCAGAATAGACTTTGCATCACCATTAAAAGTAGGCAATGAATACAAGAAAACGAGCAAAATTAAAAATGTCACGGCTAAATCAGGGCGCTCTGGAGATCTAGTCTTCGTAACCGTTTCCCACGAAGTAAGTAGTGGGCCAACAATACATATCAGTGAAGAGCACGATATTGTGTATCGCGAAAAGGCTACGGGTTCTTCGGAACCTACTAAATTGATAGAGGCTCCTAAAAATTTTGATTTTTCAGTAGATATAAACCCTGATCCTGTTTTGCTGTTTAGATACTCAGCATTAACTTTTAATGGTCACAGAATTCATTATGACCATCCTTTCTGTATAGACACGGAAGGCTATGATGGATTGATCGTACATGGTCCTCTTTTGGCAACCTTGCTGTTGGATGGTTTGGCCAGTCACAAACCGAATACTATTGTTGAAAATTTTGAATTCAGAGCCATGGCACCAGTTTTTGATAATATGAAATTTCAGGTTAAAGGAATAGAGCAAGAACCGGGTGAATATTCTCTTTGGATTGAAAGAGAAGATGGCTCAATGGCGATGAATGCTAAGGCTAAAGTTAAATAAGCTTCTTAACTTCCATTTCAAAAATCAAGGTCACTTTCTTTTCGAATAGTTTTGCGGCCTTGTTTTACTTCACCTCGCTGTTTTTTATCTTTTATTCTTCGTCTTTGACTACCTAAAGTTGGCCTAGTAGCAATTCTTTTTTTCTGCACGATAGTAGCTTTTAATATCAGATCTTTAAGTCTTTTTCGCGCTATTTCCCGGTTTCTCGTTTGATAGCGGGTATCTTCAACTTGGACAATTATGGCCCCGTCATTTGTCCAACGTCTACCAGCAATCTTCTTTAACCGGACCTTTACTTGATCAGGAAGGTTGGGAGATCTTAAAGCCTCAAATCGAAGCTCAACAGCGGTGCTTACCTTGTTTACATTTTGACCACCTGGCCCTGAGGATCGTACAAAATTTTCCGTCAGCTCCCAGTCTTCAATTATAATATTTTCATTTATTTTAATCATTACTTTTAATTAAATTATTGAATGAAAAGGGCGGCCAATAGGCCGCCCAAAATAAACTTTTTGAGATTGTAGGGAAGTGGGTCGGTTAGGAAATACCAATTGCGGACTTCACTCCTCAAGGGCTGCCTTAGAGCGCGAACTCCTCAACTTTTCCAACACCTCTCTCCAATACCTCTTTAGACACTGGACCACCTCCTTTCATTTGTTTCACTTATCCACAGCTTGACATAAAAAACGAAAATGTCAAAAGCTAATTATTTCGAGCGTGATAGGAAATAATGATCAATCTGAACGGGACCAGTGCAAGCAAGGCTATGGATACTTTAACCGACCAGTCCACCATAGCTGTTGCGATCCAACGCGTCTGTTCAAAGCCTAAAGGACCCATAACGATTTCATTAAAAAAATCGATGTTATGATCGCTACCAAGCAGGCTTGTCATCACCAATGAAAAAGAAATAAAGAAAAATAGGATAGTATCTATAGTTGACCCAATCAACGTGGAAACCAATGGTGCGTTCCACCAAGTCCCATGCCTAAGCCGATCAAAAATTATCACGTCTAACAGCTGAGCACACAGAAATGCTGTGGCAGATCCAATTGCTATTCTGATGGTAACGGCTGGGGCCATAAAGTCAGGAGCAACTTCTATATTAATTTGTGTGCCGATTAGGGAGCATACAATACCAACAATAAACCCAAAAAACACGACCCGCCGCGCATCTGCTGGACCATACATTCTGTTGATAAGGTCAGTAACTAAAAATGCAAATGGATAGGTAAACGCTCCCCAAGTGAGCCAGTTACCTATAAAAAACTGTACTAAAATATTAGAGGCTACCACAATTGTAGCCATGGCAAAAATGCCAGGAAAAAGCTTGTTCATTTTATATTCCGTTTTCTCAAGGTGTTCGGAGACTTGGCCCCCGCACATCGGAGACATAGATCACTTAATCCCGTTTCATACTATAAACAAGCAGAATTAATTAGAATTAATATCTGGCGCATTTAAGACTGCAATACACTGTTCTGGTATTCGTTTTAATGTAAGCGGAGGCTTTGGTTTTGGCTTCGGTGCATTAGGGTCTCTCTTTGGCGGGTTTAGAATATTCTTAACCCACTTTTCCGCTTCGCCGCAGCCATCACCTAAAGGCGGAGGATGCTGGTTTACGCACTCGCTCGCATCATTTGGACACTTCAATCTCACATGAAAGTGATAGTGATGCCCATACCAAGGTCTAATTTTTCTCAGCCAATCTCTATTTCCTTTCTCATCCATGCACATTTTAACCTTTGCACCCGGAAAAACAAAAATCCTCTCAACGCGTGGGTCACTGGCTGCTGAGCGCAGCAATTTATGGTGCTCTGGTGTCCAAGAGTCATTGACGTATGCACCTCTTGATTTGCGTAATGAAATAGAACTAATATTTTCACGCTCAGTTCTTGTCAGGTTCAAATTATTTGCTGGTAACATCCAAATATCAACATCTAATCCAGTTTGATGACTGGCATGGCCAGATACCATTTGCCCGCCTCTAGGTTGTGCGAGATCACCTATATAAAGACCTTTCCAACCCTTTAATTGAGCAGCTTTTTCTGAAAGCTTTATCAAGTAATCCAATAAAACTGGATGACCCCAGTTTCTATTACGTGAAAGACGCATTGCCTGCCAAGTTGGACCACTCTCAGGTAATACTTGACCCCCGGCTAAACACCCAAATGAATAACCTCCTATTGGGCTCGATAATTGATTTGATGGTTTAGAAAACTTACCAAAATAATCCCTCGCCTCACCCGGAGAGTTTTGGCTAACAGATGCCGCAAGCAATGGAAACGATACAAAACTCAAAAATATAGCGAGATTAAAAAAGCCTATTAAATTAACTACTCGTCTCACCATCTGCATCAACCCAAATCAAAATAATTAAACCAACAATAAACAGTCCAATAAGAGGCGAGACACCAATACGGGGACTTTGCGTAATTGCTGTGACTATCCCGATTAATGTTGGCGCCAGGAAAGCTGTTGCCCGCCCCATTAAACCATATAAACCAAACGCCTCGGTTGCTCGCTCTATTGTTGTATGCCTGACCATCATGGTACGGCTAGCAGCTTGCATAGCTCCCCCAAAACCACCAATTAAAACACCACAAATCATAAAGATTGTGTCGGGTAACGTTGAACCTTCCGCTAACCGCATCCCAAACAGGGAATTAGGTGTCATTCCAACAATTGTTATGCAAACAATGATCATTACATAAATGCAAAAAGTAATGACAGGCTTAGGACCCAGCAAGCTGTCTACCTTTCCACCAAGCCAACTAAAAAGTGCAGCACCAAGAGCCGCAATTATTCCAAATACTCCCAGCTGAGTTATTGTCCAATCAAGAACAAGTGCTGCATATACCCCACCAAAACTATAGAGGCCGTTCATCGCATCTCTGTAAAACATTGAAGAAACAAGATAGGCGCTCATGCTACGCCTGGACCTAAGACCCTTTAACAATTGCACTAGATCTCTCAACCCTTTACCAACATTAATCTTATCTAAAAGAGCAGGGTTATCTTGAATATTCCTAAAATATGGTATTGCAAAAATAATAAACCATATTGCTGCAAGTGGCCCAACAAAGCGAGTTCCTTCCATTTGTTCTGGATCCAAAAATCCAAAAAGAGGCTCAATCCCCAACATAAATGTTTTGCCATTGGGCTGTTCGACTAAAAACAAAAGGGCAATAGCCAGGGCAAAGACGCCGCCTAAGTATCCAAACCCAAACCCTGAACCAGAAATTTTTCCAATTTCACTCTGACTGCCCAAGGTCGTTAATTGAGCATTAGTAAATATCAAAGCAAACTCAGTACCAATGTACCCCAACGCAAAAAAGTACAGCATAAGGGTTAAATTCGACCCATCTGGAACACCGACCCACGTTCCCAAAGAACCTAAAATCAGCATTACAGAGAAAAAATAGATCCAGGGCATGCGGCGGCCTGATGTATCTGCAATTGCTCCTAAGATTGGAGCACTAATGCCTATAAATAAGCCAGACGCAGAAAGGCAAATCGACCACATGGTCTGTGCTTTTGCTTTGGAAACCTCTGTCTCCATACCTGATGCAATAAAGTAGTCTGCAGCCACAGTTGCAAAGTAAGGCGCAAAGAAGAACGTCAGCATTAATGTATAAAATGGTTGGCAAGCCCAGTCATAAAAAAACCAGCCCCAAATGCGCTTGCGTTGTGACATTAGCAATCTCCAAGATAACTTATGTCACTTAAACATTATTTACTAATTTATACCAAGTTATTCTTTATCTGGTGGCCATGGGCGATTATTTTCAGCTTCAATCCAACTCGCAACCCAGTTTGGTATTTGAGGTCGCTCTAAATTTACGCCTAACGCCTGTATTACTTTGTCAGGACTTATAATTCCAACACTATCAACAAACGCACTTCGATAGATTATATGACCAGCACACTCACCATTTTTTTTCCAAATCGATTGCTCAATATAAAAAAACTGGTCGTCCCAACATAATCCTCTGCTGCGCATCTCAAAACGTTCAAATACCCGAATACGCTTACGATATCGAACCGAGGCCCCAGCTATCGGCATACTCCAACGCATAGTTTTTAATAATGAAAGCAAGCCAGAGCGTTTAGCGAGGACAAGTCTCCCTAAATCATAAAGCGTAAGGGTGCGGCCATTATTTAATTCCAACCATAAATCTAAATCCCAGGGCCAGCAGATATGATGTGAAACATGAAATTTACCCAGATTTATTGGCTCAGCATTTCTATTTACCCAAAATTCTTTGGCCATGCGAATTACTGGATACATTTTAGACGTACCACTCTAAACTATACAAAAATATCAAATGATTTTTGCTGCCCAATGCCAAATACGCGCTTGTAGCGATTTATTTCTTCAGAAGGTCCCATAGCTTTATTTAAATTATCAGATAGTTTTACTGTTGACTTTTCATTGGCTTTGATAGGTTTGCAAACAAGTGAAAACGCATCTAGCAACCCGTTTGAAACTAGCCCTCGGAAGTCGTTTGTTAAGTTTGTACCCCAGCCAAATGAAACTTTTACGCGTCCATTAAACTTTTGATGTAAATCTCTAATTTTTGGAGTATCCAAGCCGTCTGAAAAAATAACCAACTTATCTTCGGGATTTTCTCCCTTGTCTTTCCACCAAGAGATTGCAGCTTCAGCGCCCTCAGCGGGATCACCACTATCAATTCGTATACCCGTCCACTGTTTCAACCAATCAGGTGCTCTTTTTAAAAAAGCCTCTGTGCCGTATGTATCAGGTAAGATAATTCGTAAATTTCCGTCATGTTCCTCATGCCAATCTGCTAGGACTTGATACGGCGCATTAGCAAGTTCTTCATCATTTTCAGCTAAAGCAGAATAAATCATTGGAAGCTCGTGAGCGTTAGTTCCAATTGCTTCGATATCTCGTTTCATAGCAATCAAACAGTTTGAGGTACCTATAAACTTATCCTCTAACCCCTCTAACATTGCCTGAACAGCCCAATCCTGCCAAAGGAAGGAATGTCGTCTACGCGTTCCAAAATCTGCTATTTTTAGATCTTCAATATCCCGTAAATTTTCTATTTTTTCCCAAAGTTTGGTCATTGCGCGCGCGTACAAAACTTCCAATTCGAATTTTGCCATTGTGTTTAAAACAACGCGACCTCTCAATTCCATTAACACTGATAAAGCAGGAACTTCCCAAAGCATAACTTCCGGCCATGAGCCTTCAAATGTTAGCTCATATTGACTATCTATTTTTTCTAAGTGGTAGGCAGGTAGCTTTAATCTTTCAAACCATTCCATAAAGTCAGGACGAAACATCTGCCTTTTCCCGTAGAATGTATTACCTCGCAACCACGTGCTTTCGCCTCTAGATAACGATAAACTGCGGATATGGTCTAATTGTTCACGCAGCTCACCCTCATCTATAAGCTCCGCTAAT
>CACBXB010000026.1 GCA_902543185.1 Paracoccaceae bacterium | reverse complement strand
AGAGAACTATCCAGATAGTCCATTGAGCGCTTCCGTTATTATAGCCAAGGGAAATGCATATGAGGGGCTTGGAGAGATCAAAAAAGCAGCAAGAGCTTATTTAAATAGCTTCTCTTTGTATGAAGAATCGCCAGTTGCCCCAGAAGCGCTAACCCTTCTAGGGAATGCCCTTGTCAGTCTAGGACAAACAGATGCCGGATGCCAAACTTTAGCGCAAGTTCTAATGCGCTTTCCGGATTCTGATTTTAGTCTTGATGCTGAGAAAATAATGTCGGAACTGCAGTGTCCTTAACTGTTAAAATTACTAAGCCTATATTTCAGACGCTTTCAGATCTAAAAGAAGAGTATGGTTTCGATGAACTAGGATTAGCTGTTTCTGGCGGAAGTGACAGTCTAGCAATGCTATATATTTGTAATGATTGGGCATTAAAAAACAAAGTTAAACTGCACTGCGTAACGGTAGATCACCAGCTTCGGTCTGAGTCAGCAAAAGAGGCAGAATTAGTTGCAGACCACTGCGACGGATTAGGCATTAATCATGAAATAGTTGAATGGAAACATGAAAGAAACATCAGCGGTAACGTGTCTGATTTGGCTCGCTCAGCTAGATATGAATTAATTGATAAATGGCGCAAAGACTTAAGTTTTGTTTTAGTGGGTCATACCCAAAATGATCAAATTGAAACCTTTTTGATGAATTTGAAAAGAGGATCTGGAATCGAAGGTTTGAAAGGTATGCCGCTAAGCTTCAAGAGACCTGAAGGTTATTTTATACTCAGACCATTAATTCATTCTTCAAGAGAAAGCTTGCAACAGTTTCTTCAGGAAAAAAATATAAATTGGGTAAGTGATCCATCTAATTTGAATGAGACTTTTGAAAGAATTTCCCAGCGAAAAACCTGGGAAAAATTGAAATCGAAAGGTTTTTCTGAGAGCCGTATCGAATTAAGTGTGGCTCACATGCGAAGGGCTCATGATGCTTTAAAACAAATGCTGCCTGTCCATTTCAAACAAATTGGCAAACAAGAGGTAACAGATTTATTGTGGGATTATAATGGCTTTATTGCATTGCCGGAAGAGTTTAAGCTTCGTCTGGTTTCTTCTGCTGTAATGTGGAATGCAAATTTGCATTACCGTCCAAGATTTAAAGCAGTTTTGGATGTTTTGAAAAATATAAAGGAAAAGAGAGCAACGGTGCTGGGTGGATCTGTATTTTATCACCATGCTGGAAAAATTAGGATCACAACCGAGTTCAAGTCTTTAAAGGATAATGCTATAAATTGCTCACGTGGTTTGGTGTGGCGAAATATTTGGGAAGTGAAAAGAGAAATTAAAGGTGGCTACATAGCTCCTATTGGAATTAATGGAAATATTCAGTTATCGAAACGACAAAGATCAACCATGCCCTTCCGATCAAGAGTTATTCAACCAGGTATTTTTTTGAAAGAAAAACTATTGTTGGCCCCAACACTTGATCCTGAAAATTCAGGGTATTTATCATTTTGTGGAATAAAGTTTAATGATTTTCTTAAGACCCATTGAACCTGGCGTTTGAATTTCTATATTTAAACGTAAGCAAGTAAAACTAGGCAATTTTGGAGAAATTTCTTGGGAAATAATCGAAACGTAGCATTTTGGGTAGTTCTGTTCCTTTTAATTGTTGTATTGTTCAATGTTTTCAGCACTGGCAGTAGTAGTATGCAAAGCCGTGAAGTACCTTTTTCAGTGTTTGTTAAAAATGTGACCGGGGGAGAAATTAGGGCAGTAACTCTTGACGGAGAAAAAGTGCGGTTTACGGGGCCTGATAACAGAGAGCAATTTACTATTCGCCCTGGTGATGCTGATGTAACGAATTTATTAATAGCAAATGACGTTGCAATCAGAGCTGAACAACAGGAAACATCTGGTCTGCAGTCTTTCTTAATGACTGTATTTCCATTTTTGCTACTTATAGGGGTTTGGATCTATTTTATGAACCGAATGCAAGGTGGCGGCAGAGGTGGAGCGATGGGTTTTGGAAAATCCAAAGCGAAGTTGTTAACGGAAAAACAGGGCAGGGTTACCTTTGATGACGTTGCAGGAATAGACGAAGCTAAAGAAGAGCTTGAAGAGATTGTAGAGTTTCTTAGAAATCCTCAAAAGTTTAGTAAACTTGGCGGTAAAATACCTACTGGTGCTTTATTGGTGGGGCCACCAGGGACTGGTAAAACACTTTTAGCTAGAGCGATAGCAGGAGAAGCAGGTGTCCCATTTTTTACGATTTCTGGTTCAGATTTTGTTGAAATGTTCGTTGGTGTGGGCGCTTCTCGTGTACGAGATATGTTTGAGCAGGCTAAAAAGAACGCGCCTTGCATAGTTTTTATTGATGAGATTGATGCTGTGGGGCGTAACCGTGGTAGTGGTTACGGTGGTGGAAACGATGAGCGTGAACAAACTCTTAACCAGCTTCTTGTTGAGATGGATGGCTTTGAAGCTAATGAAGGTGTTATTATTTTGGCGGCTACAAACCGCAGAGATGTGCTAGATCCGGCATTACTCCGTCCAGGTCGATTTGATCGAACAGTGAATGTGCCGAATCCAGATATAAAAGGTCGGGAGAAAATTCTTAATGTGCACGCAAAAAAAACACCTTTGGGACCTGATGTTGATCTCCGCTTAATAGCCAGAGGAACGCCAGGGTTTTCGGGAGCTGACTTGGCAAATCTGGTAAATGAAGCAGCACTAATGGCAGCGCGTATAGGTAGGTCAGTGATAACAATGATCGATTTTGAAAACGCGAAAGATAAAGTAATGATGGGGTCCGAGAGACGTTCGATGGTTCTGACACAAGAGCAAAAAGAAAAAACAGCATTCCATGAGGCTGGACATGCAGTCGTGGGGCTAGCTTTACCTCAGTGTGATCCCGTATACAAAGCCACAATTATCCCTCGCGGAGGTGCATTAGGGATGGTTGTATCACTTCCTGAAATTGATCGGCTAAATTGGCATAAGTCCGAGTGTGAAGAAAAGTTGGCAATGACTATGGCTGGTAAAGCAGCCGAAATAATTAAATATGGTTCCGATAATGTGTCCAATGGACCAGCTGGAGATATTCAACAAGCTTCAGGATTAGCTAGAGCTATGGTTCTTCGGTGGGGTATGTCCGATAAGGTTGGGAATATCGATTACACTGAAGCTCATGAAGGTTACCAAGGTAACACGGCTGGGTTTTCAGTGTCGGCAAATACAAAAGAGTTGATAGAGGAAGAAGTCAAAAATTTTATTCAACAGGGTTATGATACAGCTTTTAAAATACTAACAAAAAAGAAAAAAGAATGGGAGCGTTTGGCTGCTGGCTTGCTTGAGTATGAAACTTTGACCGGTGAGGAAATAAAGAAGGTAATGAATGGTGATCCACCGTTTTCTGATGATGAAGACAAGGATGAT
The DNA here is from genome assembly GCA_902543185.1 of Paracoccaceae bacterium. Lineage (GTDB taxonomy): Bacteria > Pseudomonadota > Alphaproteobacteria > Rhodobacterales > Rhodobacteraceae > Salinivivens. Next base: position 10,465 of record CACBXB010000026.1, on the reverse strand, counting down.
GGTGGTGCGTCACTACCTTCAGTGACTGCTATTCCAAAAACAAAGCCTAAAGCGAAACCGAGTGGCACCATGGAGCCAGAGCCTAGCTAACTCCGCTTTATCTATCTTAAAAAGTCAATGTTAAGCATGTATCGCTCCGCTTCCGCATGCTAAGGCAGCTTCTCGTACTGCTTCTGAGTAGGTTGGATGGGCGTGACATGTGAGGGCTACATCTTGGGCCGATGCTCCAAACTCCATAGCTATGCATAGCTCGTGAATGAGATCTCCAGCTGCTGGTCCAACGATGTGTGCTCCTAAAATACGGTCACTGTTCTCATCAGCTATAATTTTTACAAAACCATCCGCTGCGAAATTTGCCTTCGCTCTACCATTTCCCATAAACATAAATTTTCCAACTTTAATAGAACGTTGATTTTCTCTTGCTTGTTGCTCAGTTAGTCCTACCGAGGCCACCTCTGGAGCAGTATAAATTACACTTGGAATTACTTGATAATTAACATGTCCATGTTTGCCAGCGATTTGCTCTGCCACTGCCATGCCCTCATCTTCTGCTTTATGCGCTAACATTGGGCCTTCGACAACATCTCCAATCGCGTATATATTTGGTATATTTGTTTGCCATCCGCTATCAGTTTTGATTTGGCCACGCTCAGTCAATTCCATATTCAACTTATCTAGTCCAAGTCCATTAGTGTTTGGTTTCCTACCGGTTGCGACTAAGATAATATCTCCATCTAACTCGTGCAGGCTATCATCTTTATTAAGCTTGTATTTGACCTTTCCTATAGACCTTGATTTGCGAGCTGACTGCACGGCAGCACCCATAATAAAAGATATGCCCTGTTTTTTCAAAATTCTTTGAAAAGTTTTTTGTACCTCTGTATCCATGCCGGGAGTGATATAATCTAGATATTCAATAATCGTAACTTTGGTTCCAAGACGGGCATAAACAGAGCCAAGCTCCAATCCAATAACCCCTGCGCCAATAACCGTCATTGTTTTTGGTATTTTGGATAAAGACAGTGCTCCAGTAGATGACACAATTATCTTTTCGTCAATTTTGACATTAGGAATTGTACTTGGTTCTGACCCTGAAGCTATAATGATATTTTTAGCCTCATAAGTTGTTTTGTTTACTTGAACTTTTCCTTTGGCGGATATAGACGCCCACCCTTTTAAATGATCTATTTTATTTTTTTTGAATAAAAATTCGATGCCTTTGGTATTCGCATCAATTGTTTCAGTTTTATAATTTTGCATTTTAGCCCAGTCTATAGACGGTGGCTTTGCTATTAATCCCATTTTTTCAAAATTGTGTTCAGCCTCGTGGAGTTGGTGACTGGCGTGTAATAATGCCTTTGATGGTATGCAACCAACATTTAAACAGGTTCCGCCGAGGGTGTCACGGCCTTCAACGCATGCAGTGTGAAGACCCATCTGAGCGCAACGAATAGACGCCACGTAACCCCCTGGCCCGCCTCCTATGACTATAACATCATATTTAGACATCTCATTTTTCCCTTCTGCATATTATCAAAGATCCATAAGAAGCCGCCTTGGGTCTTCTAGAGCTTCTTTTACCCTTACTAAAAATGTTACTGCTCCTTTTCCATCCACAATCCTGTGGTCGTAACTCAAGGCTAGATACATCATTGGCCGGATTACTACTTCGCCATTTACTGCCATAGGGCGGTCTTGGATTTTATGCATGCCCAGAATGCCAGACTGTGGTGGATTTAAAATTGGTGAGGACATGAGAGATCCGTAAACTCCTCCATTCGAAATAGTGAAGGTTCCACCTTGCATTTCATCCATACTGAGTTTGCCATCTCTTGCTCGCTTTCCTTTTTCAGCGATAGACTTTTCGATATCTGCAAAAGACATGCTATCGGCATTTCGAATAACTGGAACGACTAATCCGGTAGGAGTTCCTGCAGCTATTCCCATGTGCACATAATTTTTATAAACAATATCGGTTGCGTCTATTTCTGCATTAACTTCGGGAACTTCTTTGAGAGCATGGCAGCAGGCCTTTGTAAAAAATGACATAAAACCAAGCTTAGTACCGTGTTTTTTTTCAAATAATTCCTTAAATTCAGACCTAAGAGACATAACCTCCGTCATATCTACTTCATTGTAAGTTGTTAGCATTGCGGCTGTATTTTGACTGTCTTTAAGGCGTTTCGCTATTGTTTGCCTTAATCGCGTCATTTTTACCCGTTCTTCTCGATCTGCATCCTCTACTGAACTAGGAGCGCGAGGGGTTGAACTCTTTTCTGTGTCCTCAATCGCAACGGATTGTACAGCCTTGAGCACATCGTTTTTCATTATTCGACCATCTTTTCCCGTGCCTGCGATTTTATCAGATGAAATTTTATTTTCTGCCATTAGCTTTTTCGCTGAGGGAGCGTTTTCGATATCTGTATTTTGAACTTGAGATCTTGTATCTATATTTGTCTCAATATTTTTTTTGTCTTCTTTTTTGGTTAGGGTTTTTTCATTTTTAGGTTTTTTGGAACTGCCATCACTGATTGTTGTGAGTAATTCATCCATACTTACTACACTTCCCTCTTGGGCAATGATGCTTCCCATAACTCCAGCGGCAGGGCTTGGGACCTCAACTGTTACTTTGTCAGTTTCCAGTTCACAGAGCATTTCATCCATATTTATGTTATCACCAGGCTGCTTAAACCAAGTTGCAACTGTCGCTTCTGTTACGCTTTCGCCAAGAGTAGGGACACGTACATCGGTCATTTTTTTGTTTCCTCTAAATTAAGAGCTTCATCGACAAGTAATTTTTGTTGCTCTTTATGTTGACTTGCGAGACCTGTAGCCGGTGAAGCACTTGCTGGCCTACCAACAAAAATTGGTCTTTTAAATTTAGCGTTCATCCTACTCAAAACCCACTCTATATTAGGTTCCATGAATGACCATGCGCCTTGATTTTTTGGTTCTTCCTGGCACCAAATCATCTCAGCATTTTGGAATCTCTCAAGCTCTTTGACTGCTGACATAGCCGGAAAAGGATAAAATTGTTCAAATCGGAGCAAATAGATGTCATTTATCCCCCTTGCGTCTCTTTCTTCTAACAAATCGAAGTAGACTTTTCCTGAACACATAACTACCCGTTTGATTTCTTTATCGTTAACTAAATTAGTAGTTGAATTTCCCTTTTCCGCATCATCCCATAAAACACGATGGAAAGATGAACCGTTCGTAAAATCGTCAATTTTAGACGTACATAGTTTGTGCCTGAGAAGTGATTTAGGCGTCATTAGAACAAGAGGTTTTCGAAAATCCCGATGAACTTGGCGTCTCAAGATATGGAAGTAGTTAGCAGGCGTAGAACAATTGGCTACTATCCAGTTATCCTGGCCACACATTTGCAAAAACCGCTCTAATCTTGCTGAGCTGTGCTCTGGGCCTTGCCCTTCAAATCCATGCGGTAGTAACATTGTCAATCCGGACATTCTGAGCCATTTGCTTTCGCCAGAACTAATAAACTGATCAAACATAATCTGAGCACCGTTTGCGAAATCACCAAATTGTGCCTCCCATAAAACTAGTGCATTAGGTTCAGCCAAAGAATACCCGTATTCAAACCCAAGAACGGCATATTCAGATAACATAGAATCTATCACTTCATATTTGGCTTGGCCCTTCCTTATATTATTGAGTGGATAATAACGCTCTTCAGTCGATTGATTGATTAGACCGGAATGCCTTTGGCTGAAAGTACCGCGTGTGCTATCCTGTCCTGATAATCGAACAGGAAATCCTTCTGTTAAAAGAGATCCAAATGCAAGAGCTTCAGCGGTTGCCCAATCAAAACCCTTGCCGCTGTCGAACATTTTTCCTTTAGTACCCAAAAGCCTAGCAACAGTCTTGTGCAATTCATAATCTTTTGGTGGTTGAGATAAAGCTTTACCAATATCGAAGAAAGTTTCCTCGCTAATTGCTGTTTTCCCCCTTTGATAATCTTCTTTATTTCTATCTAAATGCGACCATCGTCCATCGAGCCAATCAGCCTTATTTGGTTTATAATCTCGACCAGCTTCAAATTCATCGTTCATTTTTGCCTGAAATGACGCTTTCATATCTTCGATTTCACCTTCAGGGATTAGTCCATCGTTGACTAGTCTTTCAGTATATTTTGAAAGTGAAGTTTTCTGTTTTTTGATGTGTTTATACATTAAAGGGTTTGTGAACATAGGTTCATCCCCTTCATTATGCCCAAATCGTCGGTAACAAATGATATCTAAAACAACATCTTTTTGAAATTTTTGCCGATATTCTGTTGCTACTTTAGCTGCATGAACAACAGCCTCTGGATCATCTCCGTTTACATGAAATATAGGGGCCTCTACCATTAATGCTATGTCGGTTGGGTAAGGTGAAGATCTACTAAAGTGGGGTGCAGTCGTAAAACCAATCTGGTTATTAACCACAATATGCATTGTTCCACCCGCTTTGTGTCCAATTAAACCTGATAAACCAAAACACTCAGCAACTACACCCTGGCCAGCAAAGGCAGCATCACCATGCAATAGTACAGGCATAACAGAAGTTCGTTTATTATCTTTTAACTGTTCCTGTTTGGCTCTCGCCTTACCAATAACAACCGGGTTTACAGCTTCTAAATGGCTCGGGTTTGCAGTTAAGGAGAGATGGACATTATTTCCATCGAATTCGCGATCTGATGATGCTCCGAGATGATATTTAACATCTCCTGATCCATCTACTGCGTCTGGTTTAAATGACCCCCCTTGAAACTCATTAAATATCGCCCGATACGGTTTGTTCATAACATTAGCAAGCACTGATAATCGGCCTCTATGTGGCATGCCTATTACTATTTCTTTAACTCCAAGTGCTCCTCCACGCTTTATGATTTGTTCCATTGCAGGAATTAGACTTTCGCCGCCATCTAAACCAAAGCGTTTAGTCCCCATGTATTTAACATGCAGAAATTTTTCGAAGCCTTCCGCTTCAACTAATTTATTCAAGATTGCCTTTCGTCCCTCTCGAGTAAATTTTATTTCTTTCCCAAAACCTTCTATTCTCTCCTTAAGCCATGCCGATTGCTCTGGATCAGAAATATGCATGTATTGCAAAGCAAAAGTGCCGCAATAAGTTCTTTTAACTATTTCTACAATTTGTCTCATTGTAGCGATTTGAAGACCCAGTACGTTATCAATGAAAATTGGACGATCCAAATCTGTCTCTAAAAACCCATAATTTTTTGGATCTAAAGCCTCTTTTGCCTCTGATGTGTCTCTCATTTCAAGTGGATCCAAATCGGCTGCAAGATGCCCACGTATTCTGTAAGCTCGGATCAGCATTAAAGCTCGAACGCTGTCTAGAACGGCCCTTTGAATTGCATCATTGGATATTTCAATATTCTTTTCTTCGGCCACTTGGGTTATTTTTTCTACAATTTGCTGGGTGTCTTCGCTTTGAACCCATTGACCATCTAATGCAGCTATCAGGTCGTCGTTTACTGTGGGTGGCCAGTCGCGCCTCCCCCAGCTGGGACCCGCTGCATCCTTTTTGATACTTACTTCATCATCGCCCATAGCTTTGAAAAATTCTTGCCAGGTTTCATCCAAGGCTTCTGGGTTGTGTGCGTATTGTGCGTAAAGTTGCTCTAAATATTCAGCGTTATGCCCCTGCATAAAAGAAGAGGCTTTAAATTCTGAGTTGGGGGATTGATCATTCATATTTTCTGCCTGTGCATTACGTTTCTGAATTTAAATGTTTTTAAATTTTTTTCCCAATTGCTTTCATCACTGCCTCACCTAAACTTCCTGGACTTTCTGCGACAATTATACCGGCTGATTGCATAGCTTCGATTTTATCTTCAGCCCCGCCTTTGCCGCCCGCCACTATAGCTCCAGCGTGACCCATTCTCCTACCGGGTGGTGCCGTCCGACCTGCGATAAAACCTGCAGTTGGCTTACTTCGCCCTTTTTTTGCCTCATCTTTTAGAAATTGGGCGGCTTCCTCTTCAGCGGATCCACCTATTTCTCCTATCATAATGATGCTTTCTGTTTCATCATCTTTCAAAAACCATTCAAGCACATCTATATGTTCTGTCCCTTTTACAGGATCTCCTCCAATTCCAATACATGACGATTGTCCTAAGCCAACATCAGAGGTTTGCTTCACGGCTTCATACGTTAAAGTGCCCGATCTTGATACAACCCCAACAGATCCACGCTTATGTATATGGCCTGGCATGATGCCTATTTTGCAAGCTTCTGGGGTTATTACTCCAGGACAGTTTGGCCCAACAAGAATAGAAGTTGAGTTTTCGAGTGCTCTCTTTACTTTTAGCATATCCTGAACGGGGATACCTTCAGTTATACACACAATAAGATCCATCTGAGCGTCGATTGCTTCCAAAATGGAGTCTGCCGCAAAGGGCGGAGGTACGTATATTACGGAAGCATCTGCGTTTGTTATGTGTTTTGCTTCGTGCACAGAATTGAACACGGGCAAACCTAAATGATCGCTGCCGCCTTTTCCAGGGGTGACCCCTCCTACCATTTTTGTTCCGTACGCTATGGCTTGCTCGGAATGAAATGTTCCTTGTGAACCTGTAAAGCCTTGACAAATCACTTTAGTTTTTTCGTCGATTAACACAGCCATAGCTTAACCTTTCACTGCTCTTACGATTTTTTCTGCCCCATCTCTCAGGTCGTTCGCAGCTATGACATCAAGTTCAGAATTATTTATGATGTCTTTCCCTTTTTCGACGTTTGTCCCTTCCAGACGAACGACTAAAGGAACTTGCAGACCAATCTCTTTCACCGCCGCAACTACTCCCTCAGCGATAACATCGCATCGCATTATTCCGCCGAAGATGTTGACTAATATTCCTTTTACTTTTGGGTCGGACGTGATTATTTTGAAGGCTTCTGTTACTTTTTCTTTTGTGGCGCCCCCTCCAACATCCAAAAAGTTGGCTGGCTCAGCTCCATATAGTTTAATGATATCCATCGTTGCCATAGCAAGTCCCGCACCATTAACCATGCAGCCTATCTCGCCATCTAAAGCAATATAATTTAAGTCGTACTTACTGGCCTCCAACTCTTTGGGATCTTCTTCGGTGGTATCTCTTAGATCAGCAATATCTTGGTGCCGATAAATTGCATTGCTATCAAATCCTACCTTGGCGTCCAAAACACTCAGCATACCGTTTTTAGTAACGATAAGGGGATTAATTTCCAACATTTCCATATCTTTTTCTATAAATGCTTGGAACAGTTGTCCCATGAGTTTTATGCACTCTTTAACTTGCGAATTCTCAAGTCCTAGAGCAAAGGCAATCTTTCTACCATGGAAAGCCTGATATCCAGTTGCTGGATCTACAGAAAAAGAAAGAATTTTTTCAGGATTGCTAGCCGCAACATCTTCTATGTCCATTCCGCCCTCTGTGGAGCATACAAAAGATATTCTGGACGTTACCCTATCAACTAAAAGAGCGAGGTATAATTCACTTTTAATTTCGGCCCCTTGCTCTATATAAACCCGATTTACTTGTTTCCCAGCAGGACCTGTTTGATGCGTTACAAGAGTACGGCCGAGCATTTTTTTTGCTTCTTCCGCTGCTTGCTCAACGGATTTAGCAATTCTGACCCCACCGCGCTCACCTGCATCTTTTTCAATAAAAGTGCCTTTGCCTCGCCCACCGGCATGAATTTGAGCTTTGATAACCCAGACTGGGCCGTCAAGTTCTCCGGCAGCCGTTTTTGCATCTTCAGATTTGACTACAATACGACCATCTGCAACAGGTGCCCCATAGTTTCGGAGCAAGCCTTTGGCTTGATATTCATGAATGTTCATTATTTAACCTTATGTTGGTGGTTAATTGAACAATGGCACGTAAATTTCAGCAAGTAGAAGATATTTATAAAAAAGTTTAAAAAATCTCCAAAAATTACATTTTTGTGATCACATTAAAAAATTTAGTGATCACAAAACTGTTGCCTGAATTTTTAAGTAAATATTTTTAATTTCGTAGATGAATGAATCGTGCTGAGATGGCTAGTTAAAGCGGGAGGCTAAGCAAGTGTTTCATCTATTTCTTTACAAGCTTTAAGCAGGCCATTTACTGCCTGAACCGATTTGTCAAACATAATTTGTTCATCTTTGCTTAATTTTATTTCGACTATTTTCTCAATACCACCTGCGCCAATAATAGTTGGCACACCGACATACATATCCTTAAGGCCAAATTGATTTTCACAATAAGCAGCGCAAGGTAAGACGCGTTTTTGGTCCTTAAGATAAGCTTCAGCCATTTCAATTGCTGATGTAGCTGGTGCGTAAAAAGCCGATCCGGTTTTCAAAAGACCAACAATTTCTGCACCGCCATCGCGTGTCCTCTGAATTATGCCTTCCAACTTTTCTTTTGTGGTCCAGCCCATTTCAACTAAATCAGGTAAAGGTATTCCTGCGACTGTTGAGTAACGAGCAAGGGGGACCATCGTATCACCATGTCCTCCCAATACGAAAGCCGTTACATCTTTCATCGATACTTTAAATTCTTCAGCTAGAAAGTATCTAAATCTTGCACTATCGAGCACGCCGGCCATACCGCAAACTTTATTATGAGGAAGACCAGAAAACTCACGTAGGGCCCAGACCATAGCATCTAAAGGGTTAGTAATGCATATAACAAAAGCATTTGGCGCATTATCTCGGATGCCTTCACCAACGGATTTCATAACTTTAAGATTTATACCAATAAGATCATCACGGCTCATACCAGGCTTTCTTGGCACGCCAGCTGTAACTATGCATACATCTGCTCCAGCGATATCTGAGTAAGACTGAGTTCCCTTCAATTGGGCGTCAAAACCCTCTGAAGGCCCAGACTCTGCAATATCGAGCGCTTTCCCTTCTGGTACACCCTCGGCTATGTCAAAGAGGACTACATCACCCAGTTCCTTAATTGCAGTCAGGTGGGCTAAGGTTCCACCAATTTGGCCTGCTCCAATTAGAGCAATCTTTGGTCTGGTCATGAGGTTCACTCCTTTGAATATCTAATGATTTGGGTGCTAATCTTTTATTACAAATTCTGCAAGGCGTCATCACAATCAACATATAAAAACTCTTTATTATAGCTTTGGATTTTTTACTTAGGAAATCATTAATTATTGATATAAATCTTGGAAGATGTACTTAAACTTTGAATTTATATTCATTGCCGCTTTCGCGACTGTTTTTGCAGGAATCAGCAAGGGTGGCTTTGGATCTAACGCAGCCTTTGTGTCGGCTGCAATTCTCGCAACAATTATCGAACCTGGAAGTGCTATTGGAATAATGCTGCCACTTCTCATTTTAATGGACCTTGGAAGTCTGAAGCCATTTTGGAAGAAATGGATATCGCGGGAATCATGGATACTTGTTTTGGGTAGCATCCCTGGCGTAATCTTAGGTGCCATACTTTATTCAAATGTAAGCGCTGATTTTTTTAGATTTTTGATTGGAGTTATTTGTTTGGCTTTTGTTTTATGGCGAGCTTTGCAAAAGTGGAATGTTATCCAAAATTCTATTCGACCACTTTCAGATATTTACGGCATTTTTCTTGGATGCTTTGCTGGTTTTACTAGCTTTATTAGCCATGCAGGAGGTCCACCTGCAGCAATTTATCTTTTATCCAAAAAACCAACGAAAACTGAGTATCAAGCAACGACAGTTATCGTGTTTTGGGCAGTAAATTTGGCAAAGGCTGTGCCATACACCTTTCTTGGTTTATTTACACTTGAAACTCTTTTTCTGGATCTTATTTTATCGCCCTTTGCTCTACTAGGCGTTTGGATTGGTGTAAAAGCACATTATATGATTTCAGAAAAATTGTATTTTGCTTTTACATATCTTTTGCTCACATTAACTGGGATCAGACTCCTATGGGTTGCGATTATTTAGCTAAAATTCGTTTACGGATGAATAAATCAATAGTAATTGTTTGTGGTGAAAACTAGAATAAAGATTGGAGCCTGAAATGGGAACATTGACAATTGGAATAATATTGTGGGCTCTACCGCATTGGTTCAAGTGTTTGCTACCCAATTTTAGAAAGAGCCTTGGCCAAACTGGTCGAATTGGTGTTGCACTGGCGGTACTAGTTTCAGTTGTTCTCATGATTATTGGATATAGGTCCGCTCCTGTTGTTACTGTTTGGAACCCTCCCACTTTCTTTATTCATTTTAATAGCCTTTTAATGTTACTTGCATTTGCAGTTTTTGCAGTCTCGCACACTAAAGGCCGATTTAAGGGCGCACTCAGGCATCCAATGCTGCACTCAGTACAAATTTGGGCTGTAGCTCATCTTTTAGTTAAAGGTGATCTTGCTTCAATTATCCTTTTTGGTTTCATGCTATTATGGGCAAGTGGTTCTATTTTGTTGATTAACAGAGCAGAAGTTTGGACTAGGCCGGCTCCTGGTGATAAACCC
>CACBXB010000025.1 GCA_902543185.1 Paracoccaceae bacterium | reverse complement strand
AAAGCGAAATGGCCAGCTCGTATGCAAAAACTGAGTACTGGGCCAATACTTAACGCGCTTGGCCATTCAGATGTTTGGCTAGATGGTGGGCATAATCCTGCTGCTGGAGAAGCATTGGCAAGTTACTTATCTACGCAGAACAAAAAACCAACCGTTTTAATTTGCGGCATGCTAAAAACAAAGGATGTCGCGGGATACCTTTCTCCTTTCTCAAAATTAGTTAAATTCCTCGCGGCGGTGAGTATTCCAAATGAGGAAAATACACTACCTGCTGAAGTAACAGCCCAACATGCAAGTGAATTGGGTATAAAATCCAAAAGCTTTACATCAATTTCTGAAGGAATTCAGTTCGTGGCTAATCAGTTTCCAAATTGTCAAGTATTAATCTGTGGGTCACTATATTTAGCTGGGCATATACTCAGCGAGAACCAATAATTTGAAAAAAAAATCTTAAAAAACGAATCACCTGTGTTGACTGATTCGAATCAATTTGTCATTAATGGAGTAACGCTGCATTAAACCTAAAGAAATATAACTTTGGATAACGCGGTTTTGTACAGGCAAAGGCTCAGTCTTATAGACTGAGCCTTATTCTTTAATCGGAGAGAACAAGGCTCTTACCCCAAGTGTCAGACTGCATTTCGTTGAGCCGGCTTACTGTTCGCTCAAACTCAAAAACACCCTCACCGTCCAAATATAAATACTCTGGTTGAGCAGCAGCAGAGCATATTAATACAATACCAGCCTCATAAACGGTATCAATTAAGGTAATAAAACGCTTCGCTTCATTAAAATTTGACCTTCCCAACTGAGGGATATTTTCAATGATTAGAACTCTCAGGTTATCAACTATTGCCAAGAAATCTGCGGGGCCTCTATTTTCTCCACAAAGCTCAAAGAAAGTGAACTTGGCCACGCCGTTGGAATAAAAAGGAAACTTGATTTTTCTTTTATTTACTATGAGATGAAAATCTTGATTTTCATTGCCTGAAAGATCGATCCAAAGATTATCCAAGTTATTTTTGGACTCTAAATCTAATGGACTAAAGTAAACAGGAGCTCCACGGAGTTTATTTTTTCTATAATCAATTTTACTTGCTAAATTTAAAATATTTAACTGTTTTTCGATTAAGTCTATAAATGGCAAAAATAGTTGCCTATTTAGGCCATCCTTATATAGATCTGAAGGTATTCTGTTTGAAGTCGTTACTATCTTTACTCCCCCATCTAAGAGCAGAGTAAATAATCTTCCAACGATCATGGCATCCGTAATATCTTTTATCTGCATTTCATCCAAAGCTAAAACTTTAAAATTTTTAATTACTTTATTTGCAACTAAAGCCAAAGGATCCTTTTTTCCTAAACCACGAGCTTTATGCAAAGATGTATGAATTTCTTGCATAAATGCATGAAAGTGCACTCGGCGATTAGAAACCAAAAGATTTTTTACAAACAAATCCATAAGCATGGACTTGCCACATCCTACACCACCCCAAATATATAAACCTTTCAACTCATCGGCTTTTTTAAAGAAAAGCGATTTGGCTTTGCTTTTTGAAATCGCATAGTCAACTTTTTCAAGTTCTTCCAGTATTACTCTTTGCCCGCGATCATCCTGAAGAGATCCCTCGGAAATCATTTTCTCGTATATATCAGTAAGCTTTTTCATTTTTGGCTTGAAAACTTGGATTGAATTTCAACTACTTTCTTTTAGCGTATAACTTGATTCAATCAATATTCAGCCAAGTAATACAATTTTAACCGCTTAGATTTGTAGCATCTATAATTTCTCGCGCATGAGTAAAAGGAAGCGAGTGAGAACCATTTTTGATAACAATATTATTAATTCTAGAATTCCAACTGGAAAAAATCTCTTTACTTGCAATTGGAATTACTTTGTCACAATCGCCCCATAATGCTAGGATTTCAAAATTGGCTTCTCGCAAAGCTTGATGATCTTCATAGTTATCTTTTGACAAAACGCCTTTTATACTTGCCAAAACTGACGGTAAAAATCCTCTGTAAAGCAATTCATTCAACTGTCGCTCGACAACTTTAGGAACAGAACTTTTGATTTCTCTATCTTTTTTCGTTGAGCGAGCGTGTTGCCAGCCAAAAAATATTGAGAATAATGCCCACCCAAATAATGGGATTTTTACGACCTTAGCTGAAAAACCAAGATTATGTGCCGCCCCCGCAGATGCTATTAGAATAAGTTTATTCAGCCTGTCTGGATTATGTGCAGCATAAGCAACTGCGATTGACCCTCCCATAGAATAACCTACTAATTCGAACTTTTGCTTCTTAATTTCAAGTTTATCTAAAAGCTCATCTAACTGATTAATAAAAAATGCTTTATCTTGTTTTGCCTTGGGTCGGTCAGAATATCCTCTCCCGTAGTGGTCATAAACTAAAACACGCTTTCCGATATTAGCATAATGCCTTGCCAAACCCTCAAATACAAAACTGGGCGTAGTCAAACCATGTATGCAAACTATGAGGTCGCCCGTTTCTGCTCCAAACCAACGGTAATGAACTACGCCCCTAGATAGGGTTAAAAAATTACCGGGTGCATTGATTCTTTCTTTTTCCCCTAATTTTTTTTTGGTAGCTTCTTGCAATATGGGTAATGCAAAGAAAGCTAAAAGAAGAAGCAGAGTTATAATCAATTTTTCCCTAACCATGTCTGAAGAATAAAGTGCGCTGTCATCAAATCTAGGTGAGCACCTCCCCCATTTTTAAATAGAGTAATTTCGCTATCCGAAGAACGTTGAAATGCCCCAATATTATAAAAGTCAGATATCACCGCTTCACGTTTGATCACATTGCTAGCTATTGGTATTTTTAACTCACCTATATGATCAATAGTAGTTTCAAAACTATCAACAAATATCGTTGATCTTTTAAGAGTGGCATCATCTGCCTCACGCATATCGGGACGATAAGCTCCAATTAAATCGACATGCTGCCCAGGCTTCAACCATTTTCCATTTATCAAGGGCTCACTTGACATTGTTGCCGCTGAAATAATGTCGGCGGCTGAAATTGCCTTTTCTAAGTCATTTACTGCCACTGTATCTGGAAAATTGGCTGCAAATTTTTCCGCACGCTCTGAGGTCCTATTCCAAATAGAAAAATGAGCATCTGGGAAAAAATCTCCATAGGCTTGCCGAAGGCTATGAGCAACAGTTCCAGCCCCCAAGATCAAAATATTTCGACTGTTGGGCCGGGCTAGTAATTTGGCAGCAAGAATACTATCACCAGCCGTCTTCCATTTTGTAACCAAGTGAAAATCGATTACAGCGCTTAATTCACCAGTTTGATCATCGAATAAATTTACGGCACCGTTTATTGCTGGTTTTTTAAAATTTTTATTTCCAGGAAATATTGTTGCGCATTTTATGGCAATTCCCATACCATCAATCCATGCTGATCTTGAGAGCAACGTATCATCCCTCCGGTATAAAAATGTATCAGATATTTCTGCCCTATTTAGCTTATGCCCTAACTGGAAAGCTTCGCTTAAACCTTTCCAACTCAGAATAGGATCACAATCCTGATAAGAGATCATATGCACTTTGATATCTCCATTTTGCAATATTGACATTCACAATCTATAAACAAAACTTTTATTTTCATATGCTTAAAATACTAATATCTCAGCAAAATAATTCAGGGTCGGGCTTAAAAGAAGGTATAAAAAGTCTAAGTTTGCCTAACTTTTTGGTTATTAATTCGAATTATTTTTTCGAGACTATCTAAAAAGTGAATTTTGTCTTGTTTTGAAAAGGTTTTACCAGAACCTTGATAAAACGGGTTTGCAGCTCGTAAATCTGAGCTAAAATCCCTTAACGATAACGAATTTCCTATATTTGCTTGATTTAATTCCTCACCATTTGGTTTCAAAACCAGCATCCCCTTTTTGATACAATTATCTGCCAAAATTATGTCAGCCGTAATAACCAAATCGTTTACATGACCGTTATCAACTATCCATTTATCGGCAGCATCTGCATCAGCAGAAACAAATATATTTTGAATAAACGGATGCAAGATGGGACGTAAACCACCATTTGAAACAAGTAAAACGTCTATTTTATTTCTAGTAGCAACTCGCTCTATTTCTTTTTTTACTGGGCACGCATCAGCATCAACATAAATTTTCATAGCTAAACTTTAAACAAATATTATTTTTGAGATTTGGTGCTGAAACCCAATATTTTTCCTATTCATTATTTAATAAATCTGCATGGAACGCTAGGTGATCTTCAACGAATGTAGAGACAAAAAAATAACTGTGGTCATAACCAGATTGGATCCTGAATTCGCCTGACTGGCGCCGCTCTGTCATGGCATTAGCTAATGTTTCTGGTCTAAGCAAATCGATAAATTGATCGTTGCTACCTACATCGATTAGTACTTTTCCGTCAAAACCTTCATTTAACATCAAGATACTTGAGTCATGCTTTATCCAACTTTGCTCGTCATTACCAAGATAAGCGGCGAGTTGCTTTCTTCCCCAATCAGCCCCTGTCGGATTACAAATAGGCGCTAAAGCAGAAATTGATTTAAATCGACCTGGCATTCCCATGCCAATTGTTAACGCACCATGCCCGCCCATAGAGTGTCCCATGATGGACTGGCGTGCCATATCAACATTAAAATTTTCCTTTATAAGGTCTGTTAAATCACGGGTGATATAATCCCACATTTGAAAATTATTAACCCAGGGTTGTTTTGTGGCATTCAAATAAAATCCGGCACCCTGTCCAAGGTCGTAGTCATCATCATCAGGCACATTACTACCTCTAGGTGACGTGTCAGGGAAAACTATTGCAACGCCAAACTCTTCCGCAGCTGCTTGAGCGCCAGCCTTTGTCATGGCATTTTCATGCGTGCAAGTTAAACCCGACAAATACCAAACTAATGGAACGGACTCGTTCGTTGCAATTGAAGGCATGAATATTCCAAAAGTCATATCGCAATTACAAGCTTCCGACCAATGCTGGTATACGCCCTGCATTCCTTCAAAGCATTTGTTTTCTGACTGTGTTTTCATAAGATATCCTAAAAAAGGGTCAATTGAGACTGCTAACCCACGCTATAGTAAAAGAAACGGTAAATATAGAAAGTACTGTAGATAAAAAAATTGCTGCAGATGCACGTTTAGGCGCAACATTATAGTGCTGGGCAACCATAAAAATATTTCCTGCTACCGGAAGTGACGCCGCAGCAATCATGACAGTTGCAGCATACAGTTCAACCTCAAAAATATAAAATACTGCTATACAAACTGCAAAAGGATGTAGCACCAGCTTGCAAAAGCTTAGCCATGCGGCAACCTCAAACCTTTCGGTAGATTTTTGTGCCAAAGAGGCACCAATTGCAAACAAGGCGCCAGGTGTGGCGGCAGACCCTAACATTACTATAAAATCATTAATGGGCTCTGGAATTGACCAACCACTTGCAGACCATAGCAAACCGCAAATTATCGAAACAATCATTGGATTTTTCATTAGTCCAATTAATACGCGATAAAAAAGAAAAATATCTAATTTTTTGTCTTTGCTAGCTACAATTATGAGAACAATTAATGATCCAAAAACAATTAAATCAATAGCTAATATAATCATTATAAAACCCACAGATTTAGGACCCATCAAAATAGCTAACATAGGTATTCCCAAAAAACCTACGTTGCCAATAACAGAACACTGAGCCTCAACCGCAGCCTCCGACGGAACCTTTTTTCTGAAAATAGCAACAGCTGTTGCTAGAAAATAAATTACTAATGACGCAGAAAGATAAGCATATATAAATTCAGGATCATAAAGCTCACTCAATGATAAATCCGATGAAAACTGAAAAAGCATTGCCGAAAGAGCAAAATAGAAAACAAAATTTGTCAAATATGCGGTAGCTTCGGCTGAAAAAAAACGAGTTATAGCCGCCGAATAACCTAAACCAATAAGAGCAAAGAACGGAATTGTCTTATAAAATATTTCAATCATTTAACTGTGTTTTTAAACCGGGCAAGGTATTTGAATGAAGAGAGTTTTATTAAAATACCACTACACTTCTTATGCTTTTACCTTCATGCATTAAATCAAAACCCTTATTAATATCGTCCAAAGAAAAGCTATGCGTGATCATAGGGTCGATTTGAATTTTTCCTTCCATGTACCAATCGACTATTTTTGGAACATCGGTCCGACCGCGTGCACCCCCAAAAGCTGTACCTTTCCAAACACGACCTGTAACCAACTGAAAAGGTCTAGTTGAAATTTCTGCACCAGCAGGAGCAACCCCTATTATTATACTTTCTCCCCAGCCTTTATGAGCAGTCTCAAGGGCAGTTCTCATCACATTTACATTACCTGTAGCATCAAATGTATAATCTGCACCACCATTTGTTACGTTGACTAAGTACGCGACCAAATCATCATTCACATCTGAAGGATTAACAAAGTCTGTCATACCAAATTTTTCAGCCATGGATTGCTTACCAGGATTTAAATCCACGCCAACTATTTGGTCTGCTCCTGCAAGCTTTAAACCTTGAATTACATTTAATCCAATTCCCCCAAGGCCAAAAACTATGGCACGGCTTCCAATTTCAACTTTCGCAGTATTCATAACTGCACCAAGTCCCGTAGTCACGCCACAACCGATGTAGCAAACCTTTTCAAAAGGAGCATCGGGATTAATTTTGGCTAATGCTATCTCTGGGAGAACGGTGTAATTTGAAAAGGTTGAACACCCCATGTAGTGCAAAATAGGAGTTCCATCGAGCATGCTAAATCGACTGGTTCCGTCCGGCATTAGTCCTTGACCTTGCGTCTCGCGTATAGCTTGACAAAGATTTGTTTTAGGATTTAGGCAATATTCACACTGTCTACACTCAGGAGTGTAAAGAGGTATGACATGGTCACCAACTTTCAAATCTTTCACGCCAGACCCTATTTCGACTATAATTCCTGCTCCTTCGTGACCAAGTATTGCCGGAAATAATCCTTCTGGATCAGCACCTGAAAGAGTAAACTCATCAGTATGACAAATCCCAGTAGCTTTGATTTCTATTAAAACTTCGCCTTCTTTAGGTCCTTCTAAATTAACTTCCATAACCTCAAGAGGTTTCCCTGCTTCTAAAGCAACAGCTGCCCTTGTTTTCATTAGTACCCCCCATTAATACATCACCAACTACAACATGAACGGTTGCCTTTAACTTGCCAAGAAAAATTTTTCACTGGTAGGAAAGAAGTAAATACAAAAATCGATTAATTCATTCTATATTTTTGATGACAGGAGCCACATGCAGCACCAACATTTCCGAGTGAGCCTCTCAAATCTATTAATGTTGAGGTATCAACTCCCTCCAAAACAAATTCCAAGTCCTCAGATTTACTTACAAAATCATCCCAGTTTTCCCAAATCGCAGGTAAAGCCTCAGAGTTTATTGGTAAATCATCATCTTCAAAAATAGCGGGTGTAGAAGCGGCAAATTTCAATAGATTTAGACGCGCAGTCTCAGCCCGGTTTTCATCAAACTCAATTTTTTCTCGTGACATCCGAGCAAGAATTGAAAATTCCAATCTAATATTTTGCATTAATTTAGAGCGCTCAACATATCCACTATCTGCCGCAAACAAAATCGAGCTAATAAACATAAAAAATACGCTCACTAGTAGGTAAATGATACCCTTTAACATTACATTCTCCATTAATTATTTTTGATAAGTTAGTTTTATCTCTATGTAAGAACAGAAAATTTTAATTGCTTATTAGGGTTAAATTCAATTAAAGAACAAATAGTGAACAAAAAATTAAAGTTTCAAAATGCCTAGTCGTCGAATTATTGCAATCTGGTTTCCATACATGGGGACTGAACGTATTTTGCGCAAAACCCAACACAGCCTAGGGAAA
Source organism: Paracoccaceae bacterium (assembly GCA_902543185.1). GTDB lineage: Bacteria > Pseudomonadota > Alphaproteobacteria > Rhodobacterales > Rhodobacteraceae > Salinivivens. The sequence continues at coordinate 6,646 of CACBXB010000025.1, read as the reverse complement.
CCTGTTGTTGTCGTAGCCAAAAAATCTCAAAGTGAAATTATCTCCTCTATCTCTGCTGCTGCTCAATATAAAGGCCTTTTTGTTGGGCAATCTTTACGTGACGCTAGTGCTATTTGCCCACATTTATTCGTACAAACTCAAAATTCGTATGCAGAAACTCAATTCCTGAAGGGTATTTGTCGATGGTCGAGCAAGTTTAGTCCATGGGTAGCTCCAGAAGGAAATACCGGATTAATCATGGATATAACCGGATGTTCACATTTGTTTGGTGGTGAAGATAAAATGATAAACCATATTTTGCTCGCATATGATGAACTTGGTTTGACGACTAAAATAGGATGTGCAGATACTGTAGGAGCAGCATGGGCATTATCTCGATATTCTGAAAAAACATTACAAAACTATCGAAATGGTAATGCTATTGAGCAAGAAGCGCGAGCAACACGTTCTCGCTCTGTAAAACGATCTTTAAAAGACACACCAAATAATTTAAAAATCACGAAAAGTAGTAAATATTTTATTGCACCGCCTGGTAAAATACGACAGTCAATCTCCAATTTTCCAGTTGCAGCTCTTAGACTAGGAATTCAAACTCAGAATACATTGGCTCAACTGGGCCTCCGCCAAATTGGAGATATTATAAACCAACCAAGGGCAAGCCTTAATCGCAGATTTGGCCTTAGTTTGCTAAAAAGAGTAGACCAAGCACTGGGCAATCTCCCAGAACCTATTTCACCATTACAGCCAGAGCTAAATTTTGGTGTAAGAATTAGTTTTCCTGATCCAATTGGATTAAAGTCTGATATTATAGCTAGTATTGATCGTATATTAGACCGTCTTTGTTCTAATTTAAGAAAGAAAAATCTAGGCGCACAAAAAGTTCTATTACAAGCTTTCCGAACGGATAATACAATAGGAAGTATTGCCGTGGGATTAGCCCAACCTTCTAATTCTTTTAAGCACATTCGCGATCTAATGATAATTAAACTTGACGATCTGAATGTTCAATTTGGAATTGATATTTTACGATTAGAAGCCACCAGGACTGAAGTACTCACTAAAGATGATCATATTGGACATGTTTTAGTGGGTGAGCGTAATGCATCACGCATTGAAAAAAATATAAATCCAGAAAACTTAATCTCCAAGTTGGGTGTTAGAATTGGATTAGAAAATATTATTAGATTACACCCAGCAAAAAGTAATATACCTGAAAAAACTTACACTATTTTGTCAGCAGCATGGTCAGAACAAGCAAAAGAGTGGCCAAAACCAAAATCTTATCGACCGATCCAACTATGGGTTCCAGAAATTATCAATGCGCCAGACAAACCAAACCCCTTATCAGAGTTCAAATGGCGCGGAAAAATATGGCATATTACTGAAAGCTATGGACCAGAACGAATTTCGCCTGAATGGTGGTTAGATGATCCAAAGTGGCGTAGTGGCGTACGAGACTACTGGTTTATTCAGTGCGATACAGGCGATCGTTTATGGATTTATTATGCACATGGCGGATTAATGTCATCTGGCTGGTTTTGCCAAGGTAAATTTGCATAATCTATTGAAAGAATTAATTGGTCTTCTCAAAGGTTCTGCGACTTTAGTTATCAGACAAGTGATATTTTAGCCATTTGGCGTGGGCTCTGGCAAAACATCCAAATTTTCTGGGATTTTAAGTTCGCTAGATGGAACAACAACTATTTCCTCACCCACATCTATATCATAAAGATCAACCACTTCAACATTATCGGAACTACATCCCGAACAAAAAAACAAAAACATAACTGAAAAAATCGATGATCGCATAAACTATTTAATTCTCCTCAGAATTTACATAAAATAAAATCATAATTTATCAAAATTATTTTACTCTGTCTTATTTTCTTTGGAAAAAGCCAAACCAACTGCCCCAATAAAAATAAAAACATCTGCAAAGTTAAATACAAAAGGATTATACATACCACAACAAGACATATTCAGAAAGTCAGCAACTGCTCCTTTATAAATGATACGATCAAAGGCGTTAGCTAACGCGCCACCACATAATAAAGCACCAAATATGACTTGAAAGTTGCTCGCTTTTATCCTGTAAATCCAAAAAGTAATTAAGCCACTAATAATAATTGATAGCATTACAAGAAAATATGACTTTAACTCACCTTGCTGCCCAAAAAGGCCGAAATTAACACCATAATTCCAGCCCATTCGAAAGTTCAAAAATGGAGGTAGTACATCAATTGAATTTAGTGAGATTAAATTTAGCCAAAAGACTACAAACCATTTTGAAATTTGATCAAAGCAAAAAGAAGCTATTAATATTAAATAAAATTTTCTCATTTCAATGTCTAAAATGCCTTATACCTGTGAAAGCCATTGCAAGATTGGCATCATCTGCAGCTTTTATAACCTCCTCATCTCGCATAGAACCTCCTGGCTGGATAATCGCTGTAGCCCCTGCCTGAGCAGCAACCATAAGACCATCTGAAAACGGAAAAAAAGCATCCGAGGCAACAGCAGAACCCTTGGTTAATGGAAAACCCAAAGATAAGTTATCAGCCATATCAATCGATTTTTGCGCTGCTATTCGACAGCTATCAACTCTACTCATTTGCCCAGCACCAATACCCACGGTCGCATTATTTTTTGCATAAACAATAGCATTTGATTTTACATGCTTAGCAACTTTCCAAGCAAATAGCATGTCTTCTAATTCCACATCAGTGGGTTTTCGTTTGGTAACGATATTAAGGTTTTTAGCCAGAGTAGTTTCGGTATCTCTATCTTGTACTAAAAATCCTCCTGAAACATGCCTAATAGTTTTTCGACTATCTCTTAAGCTCTTCAAACCACTGGTAGTTAGAAGACGAAGGTTTTTCTTTTTTGCAAATACTTCTAAGGCCTCCGCTGTTGCGCCAGGCGCAATAACAACCTCAGTAAATATGTTGCAAATTTCTTCTGCAGTTGATTTATCCAAAGTTTGATTTAGAGCCACGACACCTCCAAACGCACTCGTTTGGTCACAATTGAAGGCAGACTTATACGCTTCTTTCAAATTTGCACCAGTTGCAACTCCACAAGGATTAGCATGCTTAATTATCGCACAAGCCGATTTTGAAGTTTGATCAAATTCACAAACTAATTCAAATGCAGCATCGGTATCGTTGATGTTATTGTAGGATAACTCTTTACCTTGGTGCTGAAAGGCTGAAGCTACACCAATACTACTGCTATTATCTTTATAAAATGCAGCTCTTTGGTGAGGGTTTTCACCATATCGCAACCTTTGAACTAATGAGCCAACTTCAATTATTTTCTTGGGATGATCATCTTTTTCTTGCTCACTCATCCATGAAGAAATCGATGCATCGTACCCTGCAGTATGCGAATAGGCTCGATAGGCCATTTTTTTTCTAAAATTTAGGTTCGTGCACCCTTTATTTTTTACAAATTCATCCAAAAAAATTCCATAATCTGAGGTATCCGTTATCACTGTTACATACTGATGATTTTTTGCTGCTGCGCGGATCATCGCTGGACCACCAATATCAATATTTTCAATGCATGTTGCATAATCAGCTCCACGAGCCACAGTATTTTCAAAGGGATACAAATTAACAACCAATAAATCTATTTCACTTATCCCATGTTGTTTCATTGCTGAGAGATGGTCTTTTTCATTTCGCAATGCAAGAAGACCGCCGTGTACTCTTGGATGTAACGTCTTTACTCGGCCATTCATCATTTCTGGAAAATCTGTCAATTGTGAAACATCTTTAACAGTTATATTGGACGCTCTTAACGTTTCAGCGCTACCTCCAGTTGATATAATTTCAATCCCATGCTGAACTAAAGCGCTCGCAAGTTTAATGATATCAGTTTTGTCAGATACTGAAATTAACGCACGCTTAATTGGATAAAGATCACTCATCAACTTTCCTGTTTATAAATTAATTTAACCCAATTCTAAAAAAGATCACCAACTGAAAGATCCTTATCGATAGCTCTAGCTAAAGACCATTTAATTCTTGTTCCATAATCCAAGAGATCTGTAGATAAAATCAACTTTTTGGACTCTAGCGGTTCGAACAAACCATTCTCAAAAAAAATAGTGGGCTCCAAATGCAGCTGTAAATCCAAACTATAATTAAAAATCCATACCTCACCGTTCTTCAGAGCCAAACTTGTAAGATTATTTTCTTCATCCAATCGCACCGCAACATCTGGATGCAAATGAAATGCCGCTTTTAATAACACTTGGTTGCTACTATTCTTTCTAGAAATTTTATCAAACTGCCTTTTGTGAGAATCCTCAATTGCAATCATTAAGTCCTCTCCCTCCAAGGATTGACCATCTTGAGAAAGCTTTAATTTTCTAACATGCGTGAGACCATGGCTTTTAACATAACCATCATGTGCGCCCTCAAAAATGCCTGTGCCTTCTTCATTTGAAATCTCTTTTGGCACACTGCGAGGTCCGTTAATAATTACCTTTTTTGGGGGTTGGAGCCAACCTTCTATATCACGGAAATCGCTACTATTTTGGTTATCTAAATAAACTGCGCAATGAGAATTCGTCTGGCGACTTTTAGAACTCGAATCTGGACCAAAAAGATAACCAGGGCCACAACTCGTGAAAACTCTTCTTTGACCCGAAACCATCTCGAAAGCTAAAGTGGAAGCATCCGCGTTCACAGCCCTTTTACCCATGGGAGGTGGTGCAGCATCAATAATTACAGTAGTTCGAGAGTTTGATAACTTTGCAAAGCCAACACTTGTTTCATATGAAGAAATCTCTCGACTTTCAGCATTACTTAACGCCTGATCTAATTGGCCATCTACGTCGCCACAACTGCCATGAAATCTTGGCAAGCCAGCATCAGAATGCCTTAGATTACGAAGAATAGGCGCTAATTTTTCTATTGTCTCTAAATGGGTAACTGATGGGTTCCAATTTGAATCCTTAAGTGCAAGTTTAGCCCAGATTAAAATTGTGAATATGTTTAAAATCTCTTGGGAATTTCGAGAGAAAACAATTTCCTCTCTATTTATTAATCGGTGGCACTCATCAGCAAGAGCCACAGTAGCAGGCTCTATAAATTTCTCCATGTTCTTTAGATAACAGCCCGCGTATATCAACCCTAATAAAGCCTCAAATCTAGGTAATCCCACGGATGCTTTCACCGCTCGTTTCGATAAAAATTTAGCTTGCCTCGCCAATAAGAGATTAAATTTTTTCAAATTTGTTTTGGAAGACCCTTGCGTAAGAAACAGATAATGATGCATCCAACGAACTAAACGTTTCCCTGTTAATTCTGGTGTCCAACCTGGGCCAAAACCAGAACTATACTTATTCATCCAGAAATATAACCAGTTTTGACCAAACCGCCGGGCCTCTACGCTAGCGAGGGCGGCCAAGTCATCTACCCAATCAAAACTATGCAGTTTATTATGAAAATCTTTTTTGTTCGTTTTAAAGTTCCAGACTTCATCGGTTTGATTAAATACCTGACCCGCCAAATTAATTTTTCCCTCTACCATCTGGCGACCAGCAGATATTTTACCAATTGAACGAGGTTCTGTTTCAAGAATAAGTTCTGTATTAGATTTGGACCTACAAATCAGACAAGCATATAATTTGTTTGTAAAAGCGGTAGCAAAACTCAAAATTGGCTCATTTTCTAAAATAAATTATCTTGGTTCTCACGAAATATTTACATTCGCAAATTTAACTCTCTTTAGGGTTTATTTGGTTTTTTTTGTAAATAACATATGTAAAAGCCATCTAAACCGCCCTTTTCATCCGAACTAGCCGGTGTAATTCTAATATCACCAGAGTTCAGAACCCAAGCCTCAGGGATGTTTTCGCTTATTTTGTTTGGCTTTTTTATTTCAAATTGGCCGTTGCGATCTAGAAATTCCTCAATTTGACACTCACCCTCATCTGGCAAAAGAGAGCATGTTACATAGATAATGAGTCCATCATCCTTTACAATTGAAGAAGCATGATCAAGTAACTTAGCCTGAATTTCAAATAATTCAGAAAAATCAGATCCATCTTTACAATATACTAGGTCAGGGTGACGCCTGATCGTTCCGGTTGCACTACATGGAGCATCCAATAATACTATGTCGAATTTATCGATAATATCGAAAGCATCACTTTCTATTATATCCGCTTGGAGCCCACACCTTTCTAAGTTCTCACTCAATAATTCTAAACGACTAGCTGAAATATCTACCGAAGTAACATTCGCTCCAAGAGAGGCGAGTTGAAGTGTCTTTGCACCCGGTGCGGCGCATAAATCTAATACTTTTTTACCACTTAAATTTCCTAATAGCCGAATTGGAATAGACGCAGCTATATCTTGAACCCACCAATCACCTTCCTTAAAACCGGGCAAAGCAGATATTTGTTTGCCACTTTCCAAACGAATACTTCCGTTAAAGACAATTCTTCCGTCCAACTCTTTGGCCCAATCATGGATTTTAGATGGATCTTTTAAGGTAATATCTATGGGCGGTGTAATACTTTGTATTTTTTCTATTTCAGTTACAGTACTCTTTCCATAGGCGTTGATTAGAGGGTCCCTTAACCAATTGGGCAACCTGGAAATACTTTCATCTTTATTCCATTCCTCGATTT
>CACBXB010000024.1 GCA_902543185.1 Paracoccaceae bacterium | reverse complement strand
AGTGTTATTGGAACCTGTGGTGTTAGAGAAAAGAGATCCGACGCCTGTCGCTGTATTTTGGGCTCCCGTGGTATTGTTATATAAAGAGTTAACACCTATCGCTGTATTATGAGCCCCGGTAGTGTTGTTATAGAGAGAGTTAGTACCTATGGCTACGTTTTGAGAACTCGTTGTATTTGAGTACAATGCGTTTTTACCAATTGCTGTATTTTGGCCGCCACCTATGTTGGACCTTAAGGCATCATCGCCAAAAGCTACATTATTTGATCCGCTAGTTGTGGCTGCCAGGGCATTTGCACCTATAGCAACATTACCATCCCCACTAGTAATATTGACCATGCCTTCATTTATAGTTCCTCCATCGATGGAGTATAAAGATAGATTACCTGCAGTTGCATGACTGCCTGCAAAAAAAAGCCCAGCAAATACCAGCTTAGGATAACTTTTTCCAATTGACATCGTTGTATCTTTGCCTGAACACCTCAATTTATACTTTTCAAGAGCAAACCATATGCCAATAGATATTTTTTCAAACAAAAACAATATTTTACCTTCATTCAGTATAATATTTGAACTTTTGCAATAAAATTCAAATAATTGACATATTTTTAAAAATGAGAAAAATTGAGCGGTGATACGCCACTGATTGTAGGCCATGCCGTTATATAAAAAATAAAGTTAAAATTTTTATTTTTTATTCATTTAGGCGTATTTGAAGATGCAGTGGATAGTTTGGGGATGGTCTCATATTCTAAAGTCTTTAGAGTTTGTATCTAACGTTTGCCGTAATAAAGGCCTACAACATGCTCAGCTTGGGCAAAGAACAACCACCGAATTATAAACATACCAACGATGTGAGCAATAATAGCTACTAATGCGATATAATGCGAAAATGGAATTGATAGAAAAATTATTGGCATTCCAAAAGCCAAGATAACACCGATTATTCGTAACTTTGCACTGTGCTTTCGCCCTACTTTGTATACAAACTCTTGCAAAAGGTAGTTAGTGCCAGTGTGAGGTGATTCAAATGACCGAACTTCATTTGGGTTTGCTGTCAATCTGGTAGCTGTGGCTAAGTTTGTGCCTGATTTGGAAAACGCCTTATCTGCAGAAATCCAAGAAACAATCTGAATTACCCCGGATAAAGCCAGTAATGGGAGTGCTATAGAAATTTGTCCCGCTAACAATGCCCCTCCTGCAATCGAAAATGCAAGAAAGGTTATGGGTGTTATTCCTGAATTCCAACGTGGTACTGTTTTTAACTGTGCATATATCATTGAAGTTGCAAAAACGGTGGCAACACAAAAGAAAGCTGATAAAAATCCAATAATGGCTAAATCTATTTCGAAAAAAATCCGACCTAAAGCGTATATTCCAGATAATGCTAAAGCAAAAAGTGAAAGCCATGCTTCACGGCTTAACCAGCTCGATTTCCACTGAGAGAATGCTTTTATCGCTCTTTCAGGATGACCTAGATGAAAAGTCGATGATAAAAGGCCACCAATGGCCAATCCAAACCCAATTGCGAAAAAAATAAAACCGACTATGCCGCCCACGCTGGGATATCCCAAGCATAGAAAAGCCAACAATCCAAACCCTAATCCAGAAAGCGTTGTAAAAATGATAACTGATGGAGCTGGGTGCATATCAAATTCCGTCTAGAGTTTTATCTAACCAATTGAAAAAACCATGTGGTTCATTAGCTATAGGTTCAAGATAAGGTGCCAAAATATCTGTATCATCCATTTGATTTTTTGGTCTAGGTGGTAAGTATTTATTAACGGGCAGGGTTTCTTGCTCTGGCATAAGGTCGGTTCCCCCTCGCTCTTCTACCAATATACTAACATCGCTATTTGGATCCCCAAGGTCGCCAAAGTGTCTTGCTCCAGCCGGGCAAGTTCTAACACAAGATGGAACTCGATCCTCTTCAGGTAAATTTTCGTTGTAAATCCTGTCTACACACAAGGTGCATTTTTTCATTACTTTTTCGACAGGGTCCATTTCCCTAGCTCCATAAGGGCACGCCCATGCGCATAATCCACAGCCGATGCAGTCGCTTTCATTTACTAATACAATGCCATCTTCAACTCTTTTATAGCTGGCTCCGGTGGGACAGACAGTAACACATGGAGCATTTTCACAGTGCAAACATGACTTTGGGAAATGTACCAAATGCGCAGGTTTATCGACTGGTGTAACTTCATAGGAATGAATACGATTAAGAAATGCCCCAACTGGCTCAGCACCAAATGCATTTTCATCTGACAAAGGAGCACCATAATTTTCAGTGTTCCAACCTTTGCAGCTGATAACGCACGCATGGCATCCAACACAAGTATCGAGATCTATAACTAAACCAAGTTTTTTTTCCGTTTTTTCCGGGAGTAAAGTCATTAACTTCTCACTTTCCACGAAATACTTTTTGGACCGATTCCAACTGGAGATTTAATTTCTTCAAAGCTCGGCTGGCTTTCCTTCGGTGCCGTTGTTTTTTCTAGCTTTACCTTAAGGTCGAACCAAGCAGCCTGGCCTGTCACTGGATCTGAATTTGACCATCTATGACCGTCATCTTTTTTAGGTTGTAGCTCATGGATTAGGTGATTTAGTAAAAAGCCTTTTGTAGCTTCTGGCGCATTTGGATCAAGTGCCCAAGCCCCTTTTCTTTTTCCAATTGCGTTCCAAGTCCACACAGTATTTTCATTTAGAGAAGCCATTTCTGCTACAGGAACAGTAATTGAATTGTGTGTTGAACTGAGTTTGACCCAATCACCTGTTTTTAAATTGTAATCTTTCATGATCTTTGTTGGTACGTAGAGGGGATTTAATCCATGAATTTGTCTTAACCAGGCGTTTTGACTGCCCCAGCTATGGTACATTGCCATTGGCCTTTGCGTTAAGGCATGGATTGGATATTCGCACTTTTCTTCGTTATCAGGTTCAGTTGAATACCAAATTGGAAGTGGTGACATTACTTTCTTCAATTGATCCTTCAAATGTTCTGGCGGCAGACGCTCCCCGATTCCTTCAGCAGCTAACTGGAACTTTCGCATTGGTTCGGAATAAAGATTAAAAATATATGGAGTTGGGCTATCATATAATCCGAGTTCTACTGCCCAATCCTGATACGCATCGTTCCAGGGTTTGAAATATTTAGCTTCTTCGGGAACGTTAGAGACGTAAAAGCCTCCGTTTTCAATATAAGCTTCTATTTGTTTCGGATTTACTGGTCCTCTACCTTCTGCAGAGCCATCCCCACGAAAACCTGCTAATGGCCCTATATCAGGTTTCCTGAGGTGATTTACGATATAGTCTGCATAGTCTCTATATTTGGGAGAACCATCTTCATTTATAAAGCCTGGCAGATCGAGCCGAGCTCCTAGATCTACTAGAACTGATTGGAAACCTCGCACATCACGGTCAGGCTCAATAACTGGCCATCTTATAGCATCAGCTGCGCCATCAGCCTCGCTTATCGGCCGGTCGAGTAAGGAAATGCAATCATGCCTTTCTAAATATGTGGTGTCTGGTAAAATTAAATCTGCATAGGCAACCATCTCTGAAGAGTAAGCATCAGAATAAATTATCCGAGGAATGATATAATCACCTTTATCATCTTTGTCAGTGAGCATTTCCATAACGCCACTGGTATTCATAGAGCTATTCCAACTCATATTAGCCATATACATAAATAGAGTATCGATTTTATATGGATCACCTGCATAGGCGTTCGAAATGACCATATGCATTAGTCCGTGCGCACTCATGGGATTTTCCCAGCTGAACGCTTTGTCAATACGAACGGGGTTGCCCTGATCATCCAAAGCCAAATCTTCTGGACCATGGACAAAACCTAAATGTGGGCCATCCAAAGGAGCATTAGGTTTTACTTTAAAGTGAGGCTTGGGATGAATAGATGAAGGCTTTGGATATGGAGGCTTAAACCGAAAACCACCAGGCACTTCAACAGTACCGAGAAGAATTTGGAGCATATGTAGGGCTCGGCAAGTTTGAAAACCATTAGAATGTGCCGAAACACCTCTCATAGAATGAAAGCTAACAGGTCTTCCTTTCATGGATTTGTGCTTTTCGCCCCGAAAATCAGTCCATTCGATTGGAAGTTCAAATACTTCCTCGAAAGCTGCTTTTGCTATTTCATTTGCCAGCGCACGAATTTTTTTTGCTGAGATACCACAAATTTTCGCAACCTTTTCTGGCTCATATTCTGATGAAAGATACTTAGTTATAATATCGTGAAAGACAGTGGTACTAGTAGCTCCGCGCACTCTATAGGTTGCATTTAAATCAGGTTGAATGCCTTTGGTATCAAACGCACAAACCTTTCCAGTTATTCTATCTTTTACAAGTGGTTTATCATTTTTGTCTTTCAGAATTAAACCGTTTTCTGGGTCTAAGAAAACAGGAGCATTGGTGTACTTAGCTAGATACTCTAGGTCAATTTTACCTGCTTTTATTAGAATGTTTATCAGGGATAGAATTAACAAGCCATCTGTTCCAGGAGTTATCCCTAGCCATTCATCAGCAACAGCATTGTATCCGGTACGAATGGGATTCACGCCAACAATTTTAGCGCCTCTTTCTTTAATTTTCCCAATACCCATTTTGATAGGGTTACTATCGTGGTCCTCTGCAACTCCGAACAGAATAAATAATTTTGTGTAATCCCAATCGGGTTGGCCAAACTCCCAAAATGCACCACCCATAGTGTATATTCCCGCGGTGGCCATGTTTACGCTGCAAAACCCGCCATGTGCTGCATAGTTTGGTGTACCAAACATTTGGGCGAAGTAGCTTGTGAAGGATTGCGACTGATCTCGACCGGTAAAGAATGCTAGTTTTTCTGGTGCCTCCTTTTTGAGGGGTTTTAACCATTCGACTGCCAAACCCAGCGCTTCTTCCCAGGAAATTTTTTTAAATTCCCCGGAGCCTCTTGGGCCAACTCTCATCAATGGGGCATCTAGTCTGGAGGGCGCGTTCACTTGCATAATTCCCGCACTACCCTTAGCGCATAGGACGCCTTGATTAACAGGGTGATCTTTGTTTCCTTCTATGTATGCAACTTTCCCATCTTTTAAGTGTACGTTTATACCGCACCGACACGCACACATATAACATGTCGTTTTTTTTATCTCGTCAGAAACTTTAGGAGAGGTTTCTATGTATGGTTGGTCTTTCATTGTTACTTACTCACCCTATCAAGCGGATCAAACCGACAGTGCAAAACGTTATTAATAATCCTAACGAAAAAGGCCGATAATATTTCTCTAGTTTCTGCATAAACAAAATTGACCCTAGTACAACCCCAATAGAAGAGGGCAAAGCTAATAAAACCCCGCGTACCAGTGCTTTTTGATCCATTACGTCGAATATAATTAAAAAAGCAAAAGTTGTAAGTGAATTAAGCAATATGTAGACAACCAGCGATGCCCGCATACGTCTTGCAGAGTTCTGGCTTGCAAGAACATAAGTCGCCACGATTAATCCACCAATACTCGCCAAACCCGTTGCTATTCCGGCACAAATACCTGACGAAACTGTGCCTAACTTTGACGATAAAAAATAGAGTTTAAAATTTCTAAATAAAATTACTGATAATATTAATATTAATGCCAAAGCGACAAATTTACTCATCTGGACATCTAGAATTTTTGTGATGAACAGGCCTATTGGCAATCCAAAAATCGCACCTAGCCATAAAACTATTGAAGTCCCTTTATCAGATTCTTTCCAGCCGTTTTTAATCATAAAAACTCCTGCAATAAACTCCATCCACCAACAAATTGGAATGAGTTCGATGGGAGGGATGATTGTTACGGACAACGACATTACAAAGGCTGACAAACCGAAACCGGAAAAGCCCCTGATAAGCCCAGCAAAAAAGCAAATAAGAATTAAAAGTAACAAGTGAGTACTATTTAACGCTAATATGTCGGCAATCATTGAGGGCGATTAGCCTGTAAAATTGTTACGGCTATCATTTGAGTTACGTCAGTGGAGCTGCATCCTCTTGATAAATCATTTGCTGGTTTGGCTAATCCCTGAAGAATTGGCCCTATCGCTTCTGCTCCTCCTAGTCGCTGAGTAATTTTGTATCCAATATTTCCTGCATCTAAGTTAGGAAAAATCATTACATTTGCATTTCCTGCTGTAGTGGATCTTTCAGCTTTAGACCTGGCAATTTGTGGAGATATAGCAGCATCAAATTGTAATTCGCCGTCAATTTTTATGTGAGGATTTTTTGATTGCACAATTTTTGTCGCTGTTACGACTTTAGAAACCATGGAGTGAAGTGCACTTCCTTTTGTTGAAAAAGACAACATGGCTATGCGAGGTTCCGTTTGTAATAAATCTTTACATGATTGGGCAGCCATTTCTGCTATGGAGGCAAGCTCTTCTTCATTGGGGTCTATCACTAATCCGCAATCCGAATAAACCATAGGATAATTATTTGTTGGATACATTAAAAAGCAGCTTGAAATGAGATTTGCATCACTTGATTTACCAATTATTTGAATCGCAGCACGGACGACATTAGATGTAGTTTCTACGGCGCCGCCGACTGTCCCGGCAGCGTACCCAAGTCTGACCATCAGAGCAGCGAAATATAAAGGCTCTTTTATTTTAACTCGTGCTTCTTTAGTTGAGCTCCCTTTTTTCTTTCGAAGATGAAGGTATTCACTTTCAAATTCAGGAAGCAGGTTTGATTTTCTTGGATCAATGATATTAATATCGGTTGGTAAATTTAAACCCAAGTTTTCACATTCAGCTTTAATCGTAATTTGACTACCAAGTAGTACAATTTGGCAAATTCCAGCATTATAAGCTGCGATTGACCCAGAAATTATTCGAGGATCATGGCCTTCGCTCATTACTATTGTTGGCTTTTGATCCAAAGTTAGCTCTTCTAAGGCCTGTAAAGGTAGTTTATGTTCAGTCTTAGAAGAGCCCATCATTTATACTAAACTTGTTGAGATCTCATATCCTTGGAGTCTATTCCCGCTACTGCTACAGGTGCAGTCATTGCATCACGTCGGAACGGTTCGCCTAATTCCTGATTGATCATAGCTTCGATAAGAGTTGTAACCCCATTTTCCATTTGATCTTTAATCGCTTGGTTTAGAGCCGCTGTTAGATCTTCCATAGTTCTAGCCACAACTCCTTTTAAGTTACAAGCCTCTGCAATTCCAGCATATGAGACTTCATAATTTAGTTCAGTTCCAACAAAGTTGTCTTGATACCAAAGCGTAGTATTACGTTTTTCTGCACCCCATTGGTAATTGCGGAAAACAATTTGCGTAACAGCTGGCCAGTCGCCTCTGCCAATAGCTGTCAGTTCGTTAACGGCTATACCGAAGGCTCCATCACCAGAAAACCCCACCACAGGCACATCGGGACAGCCTATTTTTGCTCCCACAACGGATGGAAGTCCATAACCACATGGCCCGAATAATCCGGGCGCCAAATATTTCCTTCCTTCTTCGAAACTAGGATAAGCATTTCCAATGGCGCAATTATTCCCAATGTCAGATGATATAATCGCATTTCTTGGAAGAGCTGCTTGGATGGCACGCCAAGCCATTCTTGGACTCATCCAGTCAGGTTTGTCTGCTCTAGCTCTCTGGTTCCACGTTGTGCCTGGATCATCATCTTCATGATCCATAGAAGAGAGTTGCTGGGCCCATTTTGATTTTGTTTCTGCTATATTTACTTTTCTAGTTTCGCGATTTGTGTCGCCGGCTGTTTCAGAAAGTTGTGAAAAAATATCCATTGCAACCTTACCAGCATCTCCCACGATCCCTATTGAGACCTTTTTAGTTAAGCCAATACGATCCGGGTTTATATCAACTTGGATTATTTTCGCTTCTGTTGGCCAATACTCTAAACCGTAGCCAGGTAGGGTTGAAAATGGGTTAAGTCTGGTGCCAAGACACAAAACAACATCTGCTTCTTTAATCAATTGCATAGCGGCTTTCGAGCCATTGTAACCAAGTGGACCAGCAAAAAGAGGATGGTTACCTGGAAAAGCATCATTATGCTGATAGCCGACACAAACGGGGGCGTCTAACTGTTCAGCCAGCCTCATTGAAGCACTTATTCCACCTTTTGATAACACCACGCCTGCGCCATTTAAAATAACCGGATTTTTTGCCTCACTTAATAATTTTGCCGCGTCCGAAACTGATTTCCCGCCACCGCTTGAGTGCTCAAACTCAATAGGCTCAGGAATTTCTATGTCCACAACTTTGGTCCACATATCTCGGGGAATATTCAATTGCGCAGGAGCTGATTGTCTCTTTGCCTGTGCAATCACTCTAGTGAGGACTTCTGCAACTCTTGAGGGGTCTCTCACTTCTTCTTGATAACAGACCATGTCTTCAAACAACTTCATTTGCTCAACTTCTTGGAAGCCACCTTGGCCTATCGTTTTGTTTGCCGCCTGCGGAGTTACAAGTAATAACGGTGTATGGTTCCAGTAAGCAGTCTTGACTGCTGTCACGAAATTAGTAATGCCTGGACCGTTTTGAGCGATCATCATCGACATTTTTCCGGTTGCGCGAGTGTATCCATCACTCATCATCCCAGCACTTCCTTCATGAGCGCAATCCCAGAATTTAATTCCTGCCTTTGGAAATAAATCTGAAATTGGCATCATTGCAGATCCGATTATTCCAAATGAATGTTCAATGCCATGAGCTTGAAGTACTTTTACAAATGCTTCTTCTGTAGTCATTTTCATGATTTTTCTCCTGCGGGTAATTTAAGGTGGCTAAATGTATTATTTAATTGTTGATATAAGCTCATGTTATTTAAAAGGTTAGAGCCAGTTTAACAACCAAATTATGTCCAGATTATTTTGAGCCTGTCAATTTGATAATATTTTCTGCGACTAATCTTATGCCGTTTTCTATTTTTTCTTCATTTATAGAAGAAAAGGCCAATCGAAAGTAATTTTCTGGTTGGTCAGGAGGGGCAAAAAAATTCTTACCTGGCTCAATGAGAACTCCATTTTTAATTAATCTTGAAGCCAGAATATCCGTGTCCAGTTCTTTTGGAGCTTTCATCCAAAATGAGGAACCGCCTTGAGGGGAACTATTTCCAGCAATTTCTAAATGGTATTTTTTAATGGCCGCCGCCATTATGGTTCTTCTTATACTATATTGCTTTGCCATACGATTTATTAAAGCATCGTAGTGTCCTAATCTTAAAAAATGGGCTGCCGTTCTTTGAATGTGTCCTGGCGGATGCCTAAGTACACTTGCCCTGAGAGCTCTTGCTTCGCTGATGAAAGGTTTTGATCCAACAAGATAACCCAACCGAAGTCCTGGAAAAAGGGATTTTGAAAAGGATCCAACGTAAATCACTCTTCCTTCGCTATCTAGAGATTTTAAAGCTGGAGAGGCTGATTTTTTTGACGAAATTTCAAATTCATAATCATCTTCAACAATCAGAGCGTCGAGATTACTTGCAATCTCTAATAATTGCTGCCTTCGCTCTAACGGCATTGTAATTGTGGTCGGGCATTGGTGGCTAGGCGTGGCAAATATCACAGAAGTTTCTTTTGGAATTTGATGTGGTATTAATCCATACTCATCGAGATTTACAGGAGCTACACGACAGCGAGATTGTTCTAAAATGTCTCTCAAAGGTGGGTAAGATGGGTTTTCAATTGCTGCGGTTCTGCGCTGATTTAATAGGACCTGTGCAGCAAGCCATAAAGCATTCTGTGCTCCCATTGTTACCAAAACTTGTTCTGTAGATGAAGTAATCCCGCGCCTTGGAAGAGAATGCCTAAGAATAAATTCTATCAGCTCAACATCATCTTGATCATAATAGTCTGACGTTAAGGAACTGAAATCCTTAGCTCCAAGTGCCATCAGAGCACATTGTCGCCAATTAGAGTGATCAAAAAGACTTTGATCTGCTTGTCCATAAATAAAGGGATATGGAAATGAAGACCAGTTTTGCGGTTTTGAAGGCCAGTTTTCAATGCTAAATCTCTGCCCAATCATTTTTGCCCAGTCAACTTTATCGTGGCTTCCATTTTTTGTGGAAAACGTTGGTGGAGGAGGAGCGTTTGTTGAAACGTAAAATCCAGAACGATCTTTTGATGTAAGATAGTCATTAGACTGGAGTTCTGTAAAAGCCAATGAGACAGTAATTCTGCTTACGCCCAAGTGATGAGCGAGCTTTCTGGTTGAAGGAAGTTTTTCACCTTGCGCAAACCTCCCCGACAAAATACCAGAAGCAATCATCTGCTGCACTCTGGTTTGTAGTGTTCCTTGGGTTGTATTATCTAGAAAAAAATTTTCTATGGGTATAGCCATGAGTAATATTCAGTATCGTATTAAAATATGCCAAGAAATATTTGGTTACAAACCAACAAAATTAGTTTTTCCTAAATTTGCGCGTTATTAAATAGACTTTTCGCAAGCAATAAATTTTTTTCAAAAACTAATTACCCAAAAACTCTTGATAAAGCTGAATCAACTGCTTCTGTAATTGCGTCTATGTCATCAGGAGTTGCAATAAGTGCTGGACTGAAACAAAGTGTATTATTTAATCCAGGTAATGATCTGTTGGTTGCTCCAATTATAATACCCTGAGCCATGCAGTCAGCCACAACGGCTTGCACAAGTTTTTCTTCAGCAGGAGTTTTATCACGTCGGTCCGAAACTAGTTCGGCACCACAAAACAATCCGGCTCCTCGTACATCACCTATTACCTCATGCTTTTCATATAAGTTCCACAAGTTTGACATCAATCTTTCACCCATCGCCAGGGTGTTTTCCAACAAATTTTCTTCTTCTATTATGTTCATATTTTCGATCGCAGCCGCAGGACCCGCTGTACACCCCCCAAAGGTAGATATGTCTCGAAAATAGTTCATTGGATCACTAGCATCGTCTTTGAACATTTCAAAAACTGTTTCAGTAGTGACTAAGCATGCTATTGCGGCGTAACCAGACGCTACTCCCTTAGCCATCGTTACCATATCTGGCCGTATGCCAAAGTTTTGATATCCAAACCATTTTCCAGTACGCCCAACTCCACATACGACCTCGTCTATATGCAATAAGATGTCGTATTTTTTACAAATTTCTCCAACACGTTCCCAATAACCAGGTGGGGGCGTTATAACCCCACCACCCGCGGTAACTGGTTCAAGGCAAAGACCTCCTACCGTATCTGGCCCTTCTGCTAAAATTATTTCCTCGATTGCATCAGCTGTGCGTTGACCGTATTCTTCACCACTTAAGTCCCATTGCGCTCTATACTCTAGGCAATGCGGCACACGGATAAACCCTGGCGTATATGGGCCATATTGTGCGTTTCTTTCATCTTGGCCCCCGGCTGAAAGAGTAGAAATGGTTGTTCCGTGATAATCGCGGTCCCTGTAAAGGATTTTATTTTTTTTTCCGCCATAACGTTTATGAGCAATTTGCCTTATCATTTTGAAGGCCTTTTCATTAGCCTCAGAGCCAGAATTACAGTAATATACTCGGCTTAAGCCTGGCATTTTTTCGATAAGTTTTTCGGCAAAGATTGAACCGGGGACTGATCCAGCAGCACCAGCAAAGTAGTTTAGTTTTAATAATTGATCCCTTACGGCGTTAGCTATTCGTTCTCTTCCATAGCCAACATTAACTGTCCATACACCGCCTGAAACACCATCTATATGCTCTTTGCCATTTTGGTCCCAAACCCGCATGTCTTTGCCTTCAACTATAATGCGAGGTTCGCTTGTCTCGAATGGCTTATGCTGAATTAAGTGGTGCCAAATATGAGCACGATCAGCTTCAACTATTTTAGAAATATCATTATCACGAGGCGTTCCATCCATAGTTAAAATCCTTTACAAACTGTCTCAGATAACTGAGCCCTACTTTTTCATGAATCAATAGTACCAGTTTAAATGTTAAT
Organism: Paracoccaceae bacterium; assembly: GCA_902543185.1. Taxonomy (GTDB): domain Bacteria; phylum Pseudomonadota; class Alphaproteobacteria; order Rhodobacterales; family Rhodobacteraceae; genus Salinivivens. The sequence goes on along the minus strand of CACBXB010000024.1, from coordinate 2,716 downwards.
TTATATCCAAAAACAATAATTTTACCGAATATTTTTTAAAATAAATTTTGTTCTTATGCGGCTACGCCGCTTTTGATCGTTGATATGGCAGACAATATAACATCTGAAATAGCTTTACACTCGTCTAAAGTCAGTCTTGACGGTAATCTAACGTCGCATGCTGACATTAGCATTTTCCGTGTTTTTGGTAACTCAAAGGTTTCTGGTAAAAACTGCCAATTCCAAAAGGCACGCGCATTGTCTTTTGTCCTTCCAAAAATCTGCACATTCAAACCCGATTGACTTGTTATTTTTTCGAATAAATCAATTTCAACTGTATCCAGGTTAATCAAATTAAACTGAATAGAGTCTGGAGCACGTTCTTCTGGTGTTAACTTTTCAGGTACGGAAATCCAAGGGGAAGTATTTAGCCGCTCCGCAGTAAAATCATGGTTCCGCCTTCCTTTTTCTATTCTGCTATTTAATTCGGGGAGCTGTGCATTAATCAAAACAGCGGATAAATTATTAATTCTTAAATTATAGAGTGGCAGTTTGTTTTGCCACTTTTTGAAGTTGGCTTGATCACCTTGGTGTTTTCTCCAATTGTGCTCATATGCCCCTGACATTATAACTGCCTTTGCAAAAAAATCAGGGTTATCAGTAATGAAAATTCCACCCTCACCTGAGTTGAGCAATTTATACGATTGAAAAGAAAAGCATCCTATATCCCCAATGGTCCCAATTTTTTTTCCATTCCAAGTTGTCCCAAGTGAGTGCGCGGCATCTTCGATTAATGGGATATCTGCTTGTTTGCATTCAGAAAGTATAATGTCCATGTCAGAGGTATGACCCCTCATGTGACTGATTAAAACTGCATCTACATTTTTTATTTTTTCTTTAAAATCGATCAAGTCAATTCTGTAGTCGTCTGTGCACTCGCAAAGGACAGGTATCAAATCAGCGTGTATGATTGAGGAAGGTACTGCAGCAAAAGTAAAGGCTGGCATAAGCACTCGTGCGTTTTGGGGAAGTTTCAGCGACTTGAGCGCCAGAAAAAGAGCAGCAGAACAAGATGATACTGCAAGTGAGTACCTTGATCCCATTACTTTTGAAAACTCAATTTCAAGTTTGTGAGCAGCTGAACCTTCTGAATTATATCTAAAAAGGTCACCGTTATTGACCAGATCTATGATTTCAGACATCACCTGAGAAGGTATAGGCTCAGCGGCTTTAACATTGGGAATATCAACCATATTTTAGACCTCCGCTTATTTTGCTTTAATACCGTATAATACTTTTACTATTATATAATCTGTTTTAATTTTTTTCTTAAAAAAAGACCACGCTATCTTGTCTTGTTTTCTAACTAAAGTAGTTTGGGATGCAAATTTAAAACTTATTATTTCGTGGAAACCCGCGCGGAGCCATTTTTCCAGCACTTGCCCTTTTTGACTTCCACTCGCCTAATTCAGTTTCAGTTCGTGTCCTCCCTGCAGGATCTAACCAACTTAATCCATCTGCGAAAGAAAATGTCGTTACATCCGAAAGCCCACCATCTTTATATTTCTGCAACCTGACCCCTTTGCCACGTGGCATAACGGGAAGCTCTTCTATAGCAAAAATCAATACCTTTCTATTTTCACCAACGGTTGCAACATAATCTCCACAAACTATTCTGCTTACTGCCGCTTTCACGGTTCCTTTTACATTTAAAATCCGTTTTCCGTTTCTAGTTTGGGCTAATACTTCATCCATTGGGACTACAAATCCATCGCCCGCTGAGGAAGCTACTATTAAGTTGTCCTTTTGGTTGTATTTATGGATGCTAACAATGTCACATTCGTTTGGTAGATCTACCATTAATCGTAGAGGTTCTCCCATTCCTCTCCCTCCGGGTAAATTTGAGGCCGATATTGTGTAAAAACGGCCATTACTTCCGAATATAAGTAGTCGGTCTGTTGTTTCTGCGTGAAAAATTATATTCGGGCCATCGCCGTCTTTAAATTTTAATTCTCTATCGAGGTCGATATGGCCGGTCATTGCTCTTATCCAGCCCATTTTACTACAAACCACTGTAATTGGTTCTTTTTCAATAAGAGCTTCCAGTGGAACTTCTTCGATCGCAACATGCTCGGTAATTTCTGATTTACGTTGCCCGCCAATATACTCTTTTCCAAACGTTTTTTTCGTATTTCTAATTTGTTCAGCGACACGAGTCCACTGTTGTGGTTCATCAGCTAACAGGTCGTCTAACTCAACTCGTTCTTGCATGAGTTCGTCTCTTTCTCGTCGAAGTACCATTTCTTCAAGACGACGTAATGATCTAAGCCTCATGTTCAAGATGGCTTCAACTTGGACTGCGGTTAGTTCACCTTCTTCACTTTTAGGAGACACATAGTCATTCTCATCAGCCGCGCGAGGATGATCTAAACCCCAGTCCTCTGCCATAAGAGCCATCTTTGGATCTTCGTCATACCGGATGATATCGATAACGCGGTCTAGGTTCAAAAAAGCGATAATTAAACCTTCAAGTACTTCAAGACGCTTATCTATTTTTTCAAGTCTGTGCTTAGATCGTCTTAATAACACTTCACGACGATGGTCTAAAAATGCCCTAAGTACCTCCTTCAAGCTGCAAACTTTAGGGGTCACACCATCAATCAATACGTTCATGTTAAGAGAAAAACGAATCTCTAAATCTGAATTTTTAAATAATAAGCCCATTAGAACTTCTGCA
>CACBXB010000023.1 GCA_902543185.1 Paracoccaceae bacterium | reverse complement strand
ATCAAGTTAATTAATGACACGATAGAAAGTTTTGATCCAGCGTGTAAAAAAAGCAAAAATTCGTTAGCTTTTGAGAAGGGCATAAAATCGCTTATTATCAATGCCGATCGTGACCAAATGCAACAGGTTATTTCCAACCTTATCGAAAACGCTTTGAAGTACGGTGGGCCAGGAAAAGAGGTAAAGTTAATCTTAAGTATACCTTCTTATCAGCCTTTGTTGCGAAAAAACGGGTTATTGCTCAATGTAATGGACCAGGGACCAGGCATACCGGAGCAACATATACCTCGCCTAACTGAGCGATTTTATAGGGTTGATGATCATCGTTCTAGACAGGTTGGAGGTACAGGATTAGGCCTTTCGATTGTAAAGCATATAATTCACCGCCATCGTGGTCGTTTGCGAATTAAAAGCGAAATTGGCAAGGGTACAGTTGTTTCAGTTTTGTTACCAACTGATGAATAGCATTTATGCATTCACAAAATTGTTACATTAGTGTCATAAACTTGTTGCAATGGTTGCTTATCTCGTGCGGAGTAAAATGCTTGTTTTAAGGAGATAGCAGAAATGTATTTTGTGAAAAAGTTGGTGTCAATCGCAGCGGTAACTGCACTGAGCGCCACAACCCTAGCCGCGCGTGACCAAGTTCACATTGCTGGCTCGTCAACAGTACTTCCATATGCTTCAATTGTTGCTGAGGCTTTTGGAGAAAATTTTGACTTTCCAACACCAATCGTAGAGGGCGGTGGATCTGGCGCTGGTCGGAAACGTATGTGTGAGGGCGTTGGGCTGAACACAATTGATATCGCCAACTCATCCTCTTTGATGAAGGAAGAACAATGGGGTACATGCCAAGAAACAGTCGGTACAATCACAGAAGTTCGAATTGGTTATGATGGGATTACTTTTTCCACACGCCTTGAAAACAAAGGCTTTGCCAATTTGACGCCTGCACAAATTTATCTTGCACTTTCAGATAAGTCTAATGCGAACACTTGGGCGGACGTAGATCCTTCACTTCCAGCTGTGGCAATCAAAGCTTTTATTCCAGGCACAAAGCACGGAACAAGAGAAGTTTTTGAGAAAAAAGTTATGTTGTCAGGATGTAAGACTGTTGGAACTTACAAGAAGTTAATGGACGGTGGTTTGGAAAAGAAACCGGCTGAAAAGGAGTGCTTTAAAGTAAGAACTGACGGTGCCTCAGTCGATATCGATGGAGATTATACCGAGACTTTGGCGTCTCTTGATGCAAACCCAGAAGGCATTGGCGTTTTTGGGTTGTCATTTCTCTTGAACAATACTGATAAGCTTTACGCAGCTAAGGTAAATGGTATTGAACCGTCTACAGAAACAATTGCGTCAGGTGAGTATCCTGTTTCTAGACCTTTGCAGTTTTATGTAAAAAATGCTCACGTTTCACAGGTTCCTGGAATGAAAGAATATATTGAATTCTTTGTATCAGACGAAATAGCTGGCCCAGATGGCCCACTGGCAGACTATGGTCTCGTATCAGATCCAGAACTGGCTGCTACACAGGCTTTGGTTGCAGCTATCAATTAAATCGCTATGAATACTGCAGGAAGCACATATGATGTGCTTCCTGTTAGCAAATTTAGGTTAGACTATGTCAACGTACGGTGTTTTAGGTTTACTATTTTTAATTGCCATATTTGGCTTTTTTTTTGGTAGAATTAAGGCGTTATCTAGTGCTGACGGTGACATAAAGAAACTTCACTCCTTACCACAGTTTTATGGCTTAAATGCCGTATTTCTTGCTTTCTTTCCACCACTACTGGTTTTAGTTATCTGGACTTTTGCTCAATCTATTTTTGTAGATGAAAGAATTAAAAGAGAATTATCTCCGTGGATTTTGGCTGAGCAGAAAAATATAAATTTAGTTATAAGTGAAGTAGACAGATTAAGTGATGGCCTAAAAGTTTCCGTGGAGTTAGGTTCATTAACGTACCAACAGATTAGCGCCAAGACCGTTGGTTTGGGTGGAATAGAAAACATTCTTAATGCCTCTGGAGTTTTTCTTACAGACGATATTCAGGCACCAATTTTAGCAGCTGCACGTTTAAAATTTTATATGGAAACCCTTGGTAATTCTTTTCGCAACTGGCTTGTTATCATAGGATCGATTATCGGGCTTGTATGGGCTTTAACACAGGCAAAGTTAAATTTTCGAGCTAGGCCTCGTGTTGAGCAGATGATTTTAGTGCTTTTAGCGGCGGCGGCGACGCTGGCTATTTTTACAAGTGTCGGAATTGTTCTTTCCATGCTGTTTGAGGCGCTTCGCTTCTTTGGAATGCATCCTTGGACAGATTTCTTTTTTGGCAGCACTTGGGCACCTTCTTTTAGTGCTGGAAGTGAGCTGTCTATACTTCCCCTACTATGGGGCACACTTTATATTTCATTTGTTGCACTTTTGGTGGCTGTCCCTATAGGACTTTATGCTGCAATCTATCTTTCAGAATATGCCTCTCGACCGGTTAGAGCATTTGCAAAACCATTATTGGAAGTTTTGGCGGGGATCCCAACCATTGTTTACGGCTTGTTTGCGCTGACAACTTTTGGGCCCTTTCTAAGAAAATTTTTTGGTGATGGAGGGTTTCTTGGGGTTGAGTGGATGTCTGACTCTCGATCTGTTATTACAGCTGGTGTGGTAATGGGAATGATGCTCATCCCTTTTGTATCATCTCTTTCGGATGACATTATTAATGCAGTTCCACAGTCTTTAAGAGATGGATCTTATGGTTTGGGAGCAACTCAATCAGAAACAGTTAGAAATGTTATTCTACCTGCAGCCTTACCAGGGATCATTGGTGCAATATTACTGGCCGCTTCCCGTGCTATAGGCGAAACAATGATTGTTGTGTTGGGTGCTGGTGCTGTTGCAAAGTTTGCAGGTAATCCATTAGAGGCGCTTACCACCATTACCACCCGCATCGTTAGTCAGTTAACAGGTGATCTTGAGTTTGATAGTGCGGAAACTTTGGTGGCATTTGCTCTTGGGTTAACTTTATTTACTATTACATTGGGTTTAAACGTTTTGGCATTGTACATTGTGCGAAGATATAGGGAGCAGTATGAATGACAGATACTACTCCAACAAACTCTCTGTTCAAAACTTCCGATAGGACTAAAAGCAGAAATGCTGCTGAGAAAAGATTTAGGGTTTATGGCATCATCGCAATTTTCATAGGTCTTTTTATGTTATTGGTATTAGCCAGTACAATAGTCTTGCGAGGCACAAGCGCATTCCAGCAAACATTCATTACTTTAGATGTGGAGCTTCTAGAATCTAAGCTGGACAAAAAAGGAAATCGAAATATCGATGATATCAAAAAGGTTTCGACCTTTGGATATAATCCTATTTTAGTGAATGCCGTCAGAGGATCGTTGGAAAAAAACGGCATAGAAACGTCACTTAAAAAGAAAGAATTAAGCGGCATTATTTCTAAAAGTGCTCCCTCGCAATTACGGGAATATGTATTGGCGGATGTCTCGCGTATTGGTCAGACAATTGAATTCAGATTTTTAGCAAATGGTTGGATAGATGGCTATTTAAAAGGTCGTTATACTAGAGAAAGTGTAGCTAATAGTAAATTTGCAAGTGCCGAACAATTTGATCTGATAGATGAACTTATTAAGGTCGGAGTGGTGGAAAAAAAATTCAATTTAGACTTTATTTTAGGAGCTGATGCATCTGATCAGAGACCTGAGGCCTCTGGAATTGGAGTGGCAGTGGTTGGATCTTTTTATATGATGTTAGTTGTTTTACTATTGTCTCTTCCACTTGGTGTGGCCGCCTCAGTCTATTTAGAAGAATTTGCGAAGAAAAACTTATTTACAGATTTGATAGAGATAACGATTTCAAATTTAGCCGCCGTTCCTTCAATTGTTTTTGGAATTTTAGGTCTAGCGGTTTTTATTAATTACGTAAATTTACCTCAGTCTACTCCATTAGTAGGCGGCCTTGTCCTTACTTTAATGACCCTACCTACAATAATAATATCCACTCGGGCTTCACTGAAGTCTGTTCCACCAAGTATTAGAGATGCAGCTCTTGGTATTGGGGCCTCAAAGATGCAAATGGTCTTTCATCATGTACTTCCTCTGGCTGCCCCAGGGATTTTTACCGGCACGATAATTGGCATGGCTCAGGCACTTGGTGAAAGTGCTCCACTATTACTTATAGGAATGATTGGTTATATTGCGACTAATATGCCCGCTAATATCAGTGAAGGATTATTAGCCCCTAATTCGGCTATGCCTGCACAAATATATGAATGGGCAAAACGAGCAGATCCAGCTTTCGTTGAGCGCGCATGGGGTGGTATAATAATTTTACTTATCTTTCTTTTAACTATGAATACACTGGCTGTAGTTTTGCGCCGAAAATTTGAGAGGCGTTGGTAATTATTATGAAAGATCAACTGAATTCTGATCGGGAGGCTTCTTTGTCAAATGGTATGCCAAAAATTACGGCTGAAAATGTAAATGTCTATTATGAAGAGGTTCATGCTCTTAAAGATGTCTCTGTGAAAATTGAGCAAAATGCAGTCACTGCATTTATTGGTCCATCTGGCTGCGGCAAATCTACATTTCTCCGCTGCTTGAACCGTATGAATGATACAATTGATATCTGTAAGATAACTGGCCGGATACTTCTTGAAAACGAAGATATTTATGATGCAAAGGTAGATCCAGTTCAACTTAGGGCTAAAGTGGGAATGGTATTTCAAAAACCTAATCCTTTTCCCAAGTCAGTTTATGATAATATAGCGTACGGTCCCCGTATTCACGGTTTGGCGTCTGATAAATCTGAGCTGGATGACATAGTTGAGCAGTCTTTGCGACGTGCAGCTATTTGGGATGAGGTTAAAGATCGCTTGGATGCGCCAGGTACGGGTTTATCTGGCGGTCAGCAGCAACGAGTTTGTATTGCACGTGCAATTGCTACGTCTCCCGATGTCCTGCTTATGGATGAACCGTGTTCCGCATTGGATCCGATTGCAACGGCTCAGGTGGAAGAATTAATTGATGAGCTTCGGCAGAACTTCTGTGTTGTGATTGTGACGCACTCAATGCAGCAGGCAGCCAGAGTAAGCCATAGGACTGCTTTTTTCCACCTTGGAAGTTTAGTTGAATTTGGGGATACGGAGAAAATTTTTACAAACCCTGAGGATCCAAGAACTGAAAGCTACATTACTGGGCGAATAGGCTAGGAGTTAACATGCAAAATAGTCAACACATAAGATCTGCTTTTGATAGAGCCTTGGAGAGCTTGCAAGCCAACATGTTAAAAATGGGTGGTCTTGTAGAAGTGAATATAATGGATGCAGCTAAAGCTCTTGAGGATCGAGATATTGATCTTGCCGAAAAAGTTCGTGAGCGAGATAAACAAATCGATAATTTGGAAGAAATTATAAATGATGGAATTTCTCGATTTATTGCTCAAGAATCTCCAGTTGCTACTGATCTTAGATTTTTGCTTTCAATACTAAAAGTCTCAAACAACCTAGAGCGCATTGGCGATCACGCTAAAAATACTGCCAAAAGAACAAATGTGCTTCTCCAATTAAAGGACGTAGAGAACTCGCAAGCTGCAATACGTAGGCTTTCTAGAGATGTTCAAGTTATGCTCAAGGATGCATTGGATGCTTATATTAATCGAGATAAAGAGCTGGCATTGGATGTAATTGCGAGAGATACGGAGATTGACGAATTATATAGTGGACTGTTCAGAGAGTTTTTAACTTATATGATGGAAGACCCAAGAAATATCACTGCCTGCATGCATCTTCATTTTATCGCAAAAAATATTGAACGCATGGGGGATCATGTAACTTCGATTGCAGAGCAAGTTGTTTTTGTCGTTACTGGAGAAATGCCTACAGAAAAAAGAGATAAGGCTGACAACACATCTATAAGTTTAGAGCTGTCCAAGGATTTGTAGTTATGGCACGCCCTAGAATACTTGTTGTTGATGATGAGGCGGCCCAACGTGAAGTTGTCTTATATAATTTGGAGGCAGCAGGCTTTGAAGTAATGTCTGCTGATAATGGCGAGGATGCTCTTTTAATGGCATACGAAGAACACCCTGATTTAATTGTTCTTGATTGGATGATGCCAAAATTATCTGGACTAGAGGTATGCCGTGAGCTCCGATCTAAAAAGGAAACAAAAGAAATTCCAATTATTTTACTTTCTGCTCGGTCTGAAGATCTTGATAAGGTCAGAGGACTCGAAATGGGTGCTGACGACTACGTCTCAAAGCCGTATTCGGTCGTTGAATTAATGGCCCGAATAAATACTCAGTTGAGACGTTACAGTGCAGCCATGACTGGAGAAAAATTAACCTATTTAGATATAGAGCTAGACAGTGATACACATAGAGTTTTTCGAAATGGTGTTGAAGTCAAACTTGGTCCGACTGAGTATAGATTGCTTAGTTTTCTTATGGAGCGGCCGGGACGAGTGCGGACTAGAGAACAACTTCTAGATCATGTTTGGGGCCGAGATATTTACGTTGAAAGTAGGACAGTTGATGTACATATTGGGCGACTTCGAAAAGCATTAATAAAAAATGGTGGTCTCGATCCCATCCGTACAGTTCGCAGCGCTGGGTATTCGCTTGGCTGAAATTTCTCTATTTGAGTATTATTTCTGATCCCATAATCATATTTGGCAAGAATGTCGAAATCCAAGGAATGCAGACTTCAAGGTTTAAACTTCCAAAGGCTCTAAGGAATAGAATTGATATTTTACTCCCATTTCTTTGTCTAAAGCTTTTTCTTCTGGAGAGTTCATCATTTTTTTTAACTCTTTGTAATTAAGTACGTCCGCAAGCCAAATAAGGCTATTTTCACTTTCCTTAAACAAAGAATAGTTTGTAATAAATTTACCTGCATGATCTTTCATATCGTATGTTATTCGCGCTTCAATTTCTTCCCATGAACATTTATGTGTTACTTTTATCAAGGTATTCATCAAAAATTTTCCCAAAGATCATTTCTTTTGAGAGCATTTCACAATAAAATTGTAAAAATTTTGTTCTTAAAAAGTTCAAGAATTGTGGCAATTTAAATAAAGGATTTGTGCCATAGAAAGAAACTAACCTCTAAGAAGAGGCTATATTCTTGGGTTTTGTGGATTGAAAGACTTTTGATGAATTGGTCAGACTTGAGAATATGGTTGGCCCAAAATTTTAATTAAAGCGTTGCCGCTCTGCTTGCATACTTTTCCTGTAAACTAAGCTTTGGAGTAAAGCTTGCTCCTGATCCAATACGTACTGTTCGTGGAGCGGGATACTCGCTTGGTTAATTAACAATTACCTAGCCCCTTGTTTACTCAAACTTCTAGGCGCTCTATAGTCTGTTTTGTGAATTACAACGGCGGAGTTAATTATGTCGCAAACGCGGACAGAGACTGATAGTTTTGGACCTTTAGAGGTACCTTCCGAAAAATACTGGGGGGCACAAACTCAGCGATCAATTATAAACTTTCCCATAGGCTGGGAAAAGCAGCCAGTGGCTATTATCCGTGCGTTGGGTGTTATCAAGCAGGCTTGTGCTGAAGCAAATAAATCTGCTGGTAATTTAGATGAAAAAATTGCTGATGCTATTATCAAAGCAGCAGCCGAAGTTGTTGAAGGTCAATTTGACGATAATTTTCCTCTCGTAGTTTGGCAAACTGGTTCTGGTACTCAGTCAAACATGAACGCTAATGAGGTAATTGCAAACCGCGCTATAGAAATACTTGGAGGCACCATTGGCTCGAAAGATCCAGTTCATCCAAATGACCATTGCAATATGGCTCAATCTTCAAATGATACCTTCCCCACTGCCATGCATATTGCGACGGCAATGGCTTCCAGCGATGTGCTTATACCTGGACTAGAAAAGCTAGAGAAAGCTTTGCGAAGCAAGATAGAAGAATTTGATGGTATTATCAAAATTGGACGAACTCATACGCAGGACGCAACGCCAATTAGGCTTTCGCAGGAATTTTCAGGCTATGCTCATCAAGTGCATATGGGTATCAGGCGTATAAAAAAATCACTTGAGGATATATATGAACTGGCGCAAGGCGGCACTGCTGTTGGAACTGGGCTTAATACTTTTGAGGGGTGGGACACCTCAGTTGCAAAAAATATCTCAAGGATAACAGGATTACCTTTCGTAACTGCACCAAATAAATTTGAAGCCCTAGCAGCTCACGATGCAATGGTTGAAATTTCTGGTAGTCTTAAAACCGTAGCGGCAAGTTTAATTAAGATTGCAAATGACATTCGGCTTTTGGGCTCCGGGCCACGTTGCGGATTGGGAGAGTTAATCCTACCCGAAAATGAACCTGGAAGCTCAATCATGCCTGGCAAGGTAAATCCAACCCAGTGTGAATCTATGACGCAAGTTTGTGCTCACGTGATTGGAAATGATACAGCGGTTGGCTTCGCAGGTAGCCAGGGCCATTTTGAGCTCAATGTTTATAAGCCAATGATCGCCTATAATGTCTTACAGTCCATACAGCTTTTGGGCGACGCCTGTTCGGCTTTTACGGATAACTTAGTCGATGGTTTAAAAGCCGATGATACCCGTATTGATAAGTTAATGCGAGAAAGCTTAATGCTTGTTACGGCGCTTGCGCCAAAAATAGGGTATGATAACGCCACAAAAGTGGCAAAAACAGCGCACAAGAATGGCACAACCCTTAAAGAAGAGGCCATCTCCTTGGGCTTTGTGGATGAAAAGACTTTTGATGAAGTGGTCCGACCTGAGAATATGGTTGGCCCAAAATCCTAATCAAAGGGTAGCTGACCTACTTGCATGCTTTTTCAATAGACTAAGCTTTGGAGTAAAGCCTGCTCCTGGTTCCATTGGAGCGCTAATTTTTCCCGGTCCACTATGAACAATTTCGGGCTCAGAGAAATCTTCTGTGTAGAACCTATTGCTAGGAAAAATATCACAAGGATAAGCCATGCTTCCCTTTGTAGCTAAAGCGATGGAAGGGGCTTGGCCGGTGGCAGACTCTAACATCCCGCCAACCCAAACTGGAATTTTGTTATCACTGCACAACTCTTGTATTTTTAATGCGTTGGTCAAACCCCCAACCCTGCTTGTCTTAATATTTATCCATCTACAGGCTTTAATCTCGATAGCTTTTTTTGCTCGAGCAGGTGAACTGATACTCTCATCAAGGCAAATGGGTGTCGATAATTCCTTTTGAAGTTTTGCATGATCAACAAGGTCATCATATGCCAGTGGTTGCTCAATCATTTTCAGGTTTAACTCATCTAATTTCCGAAACAGGTCTAAGTCATCGAGTGTAAAGCCACTATTGCAATCAATATGCATTGTGAGATCAGGGAATGAATTACGCACTTCTGCCATCATCTCAAAACTACACTGCCGGTTAAATTTGAACTTTACCCTTTTGTAACCTTGTTCAATTGCTTCGGCGGTGCGATCTATTAATTTTTTCAAATCGGTTTGAACTGGGATGTCTGCGCCAACCTCTATCTCTGGGTTATTACCTCCAATAAGCTTCCAAAGTGGTGTTTTCATTTCCTTGGCATAAAGATCCCACCAGGCGGTATCAAATGCTGATTTTGCAAACTCGTTTCCTTTAAACTGAGTAAAGAGACTGGTGAGTTGATCCGCTGAGGTGATAGTTTGGTTAATAATTCTCGGACCTAAACCATCACGTGCCAGGCAAAAAGCTCCAGCCGTATATTCGCTATTGTAAAATGGCAAAGGAGCAGGCGCACACTCTCCCCACCCAATAAGGTCGTCGCTTTCAAGCCCAACAAAAAGGCTCTCAATATTAGCCTGATTTCCATAGGCAGTCACCCAGGGTTCAATAAGTGGCATGGCGACATGATGTAGATGTATTTTATTTATTTTCATTTTACATATGATCGTCTCTTTAAAACGTAAAAGCAATCTTCACTGAACATTTAACATTTAGTCCGACTATGTGATACTTGGCGATTAGCTTTTACCCGAAAAGTTGGATTACTGTTTTCCCATGGTTCTTCCCATCAAGCATTCCAATGAATTGTTGGGGGGCATTTTCTAAGCCCTGAGTGATATCCTCAATATATTTTATGACGCCTCCATTTACTAATGGCTCAACTTCCTGAAGAAAGTTGGGAAATTGCTTCCAGTGGTCAGTGATAATGAACCCATTTATTGACAGGCGTTTGACTAAGATCGTTCGCCACATTTTTGGCACACTCAGTGTATCAAATAGTGCATCTGCACCTAAACGGCCTGCGTTATACCAGCTAATCATTCCACATAATGGGATGCGCCCATGGACATTCATCATTGGGAGAACTGCTTCCAGGATAGGGCCCGCTACATTTTCAAAATAGATATCAACTCCGTTTGGGCAGTAGCTGGCTAGTGCGTTACGTAATTCTCTGGATGTTTTATAATTGCGATGATTGAGGCACTGATCGAAACCAAAATCTTCAAGTGCAATACGGCATTTTTCATCTGTGCCTGCTAGTCCAATTACTTGAAGCCCTGCACGTTTCGCTAATTGACCAACTATCGATCCAACAGGGCCGGTGGCGGCAGCGACAACCAACGTTTCCCCACTTTTGGGCTGTCCGTGCTGATTTAGGCCAAACCAGCCAGTAAATCCAGGCATGCCCAATACGCCAAGTGCGCGTGTTAAATGTCGTGGTTCTAGACTCAGTTTGCGCACAACTTTTTCATTAAGAATTGCATGCGTTGCCCATCCCGTCATTCCAAATATGTAGTCTCCCTCGGTAAAATCGGCAGAGGCGCTTTCTATAACACGACCAACTCCGCCTGCCTCCATCCGAGTACCTAGTTCCACAGGAGCAGAGTAGGATTTTGCATCATCCATTCGACCCCGCATGTAAGGATCAAGAGAAAAGCTTTGCACTTCAACCAGAACTTCGCCAATGGAAAGTTCTTTAGGTTTCCAATCCACGATTTTAAAAGAATTAGTGTCTGGGATGCCGTCTGGCCTTGAGTTTAGTATGATTTCTTGCATGATTTTGGCTTTTTAGAACCTGTATATTTACCATCCATTTTAGCTAACTTCATTTTTTAGATAGATTGTGAAATCCCATATCTTATTAGTAAGGTTTTTAACAGCCTAACATTTGAACCACTTGCCTTGTGATGTTGGAAAAAGTATCGGTGTTAAACTGATTTTCAAATCGTGTTTATGAAATGGAAAACCATGAAACTTGTTTCTTTTTCAAATAATGGCCAAGAGAGCTTTGGTATTCTCGGTAATTCTGGGCTTCATCCTGTTCTTAAGAATTTCAAGAAAGAGTTTCCTAATCTAAGAGCAGTTATAGATTCACAAAAAATAGAGGATTTTGAGACTTTTTGTGAAAATAACCCAATACCACTATCCAAGGTTTCTTTACTACCTCCTATTCCCAACCCTGATAAAATTATCTGTGCGGGGATGAATTATCGAAAGCCCTATCCAGTTGATGGGGTCGCGCCCCCTGATCCGGGTAACGTAGTGATTTTCGCTCGGCATACCGAAACTCTGGTTGGGCATGGCGCTGATTTGGAACTCCCTTCAGGAAAAGCATCAGAGACTTACGATTTTGAAGGTGAGATCGTCGCTGTGATTGGGACATCGGGGAGGTTTATTTCCAAGGATGATGCTCTAAAACATGTTATTGGGTATTCTATCATGAATGAAGGTTCAGTTCGTGGTTGGATGAAGCATTCTGTTCATGCAGGTAAGAATTTTCACGCTTCTGGAAGCTGGGGGCCTTGGATTACTACAGTTGATGAAATTGATGATTTTTCCTCTTTAAAGCTGGAAACTCATGTAAACGGAAAGTTGATGCAATCAGCCTTGGCTAGTGAGATGATTTTTAGCCTGCCGGAATTGATTGCTTATATCTCGAACCTACTCCCGCTTAATCCAGGGGATATAATTGCTACGGGTTCACCGGACGGCACGGGCGGCAGTCGCAATCCTACGGCCTTTCTTAATTCTGGTGACTGTGTTGAAGTTTCTGTAGACAGAATAGGAACGCTTAAGAACTATGTTGGACCATAATGTTGTTCATATCTCTTAGCGTTAAATGTAAGAGTTTTAAGGATTTATAAATTTAAAATTAGGTGCTTTGTCGTCAGGCGGAGCTCTCAGCATGTCTAGAGTGCTTTGCAACTGAGAGTCTGACAAATCACGTCCTATAATTACAATCCGTGATTGAGAGTCAGTTTTAGGCCAATCCTCTAACAGTACTGGAGGGTCAAAGATATCTTGAACACCGTGAAAAACAAAAGGTTTCTCAACACCTTCAATAAATACAACACCCTTTACTCTCAAAATATCTTTGCCTCTCATTGCGATGAGCGTGTCTAGCCACAAATCAAAAGTTGTATCTTTAATTGGGCTATCCAAAACAATTGAGGCCGATCCAATTCGATTATCGTGACTGGAAGTTGGAAGAGAAAGTTTCTGTGCTGGTGCGAAACCGGAGATATTTTCTAGTGGGTCGAGTTTAGGGGCTTCACCTAAAGTCCATTTTACCACATCTGGTTTTGTTGATTTTGGCTTAAGTGCATTAAGGTTCCAAAGATGCTTGCTTGTTCCTTTTCCTTTATGTGACTGAATAAGCTTTGCACTCGGGTTTATGGTACGAAGCCGACTTTGAAAACTTTCTGCTTCAGCTGCTGTAATGAGGTCAGTTTTGCTGACTATAATTAAGTCAGCCATGGCCACTTGTGATACCGCTTCGAACTGAGCATCGAGAGTTTTAGGACCATTCGCGGCGTCAGCCACAGTAACAATTCCGTCTAAGACAGTCGTTCTTGCTAATATAGCGTCTACCAAAAGTGTTTGAGTAATGGGGCCAGGATCGGCTAAACCAGTCGTTTCAATTAATAAACGATCAAATTCAATTTCTTTTCTGTTTTTGCGACCGACTAGACTTGATATCGTGTTTGATAAATCTCCTCTTATAGAGCAACAAAGGCATCCAGATTGCATTAAAATTACTTCTTCACTGCTTTGCTCCATTAGGTCATGATCAAGACCGGCCTCACCAAACTCATTTACAATTACTGCGACGCGGCCAAAACTCGCGTCCGTTAAAACTTCATTCAGTAAAGTTGTTTTTCCTGCTCCGAGGAATCCGGTGAGTAAAGTTAGAGGAATGCGTTGATCGTTCATGAGTAATTACCCTGCAAGATTATTTATTAATGGAGCAGCCTTTTGAAAGTTTTAAATAGATTAAGAACGATGAAAATAAAAAGGGCAACGCATACGATTGTCGGGCCGGGGGGAGTATCAAATATGTATGAAGATCTAAGTCCAGCAATTACTGATATGCAACTAACTAAACCTGCTGCAAATACCATTAACTCTGGGTCGCGGGCTAGATTTCTTGCTGCTGCAGCCGGGATAATTAACATGGCCGTAATAAGAAGTACACCGACGACCTTAATGGATACCGCAACAGTAATACCTAACGCGATAGTCAAAAAAAGCTGTTCTCGTTTTGGATTATAACCACTTGCATAAGATAATTCCTCATTGAGTGTTGAAAGAAACAATGGTCTCCAGCGCCATGCTATAAGACCGAGAACTATTAAGGTGCCCGCCCAAATAATGCCTAAATCAGATACGGAGACTGCAAGAATATCACCAAATAGATAGGCCATAAGATCGATGCGCACACCACTTAAGAATGAAACAATAACAAGTCCAACTGCCAAAAATGAGTGAGCAAAGACACCTAATAACGTGTCCATTGCGTAGTTTCGACCGGATAATTGGGTTGTCGCCCAAGCCATTATGATCGCGAATATCAACGCCCCATAAATTACGTCTGTTTGTACAGCAAGCGACAGTGCTACTCCGAGCATCGCGGCATGTGCAGTTGCATCGCCGAAATAAGCCATGCGTCGCCACACGACAAAGCATCCCAAAGGTGCAGAAACAAGAGCTAAACCCAGCCCTGCAATAAAAGCACGGGTCATAAAATCATCAAGCATCAATTAACAGTCTCAGTATTTTCAGATGATGAGTGATCATGTTTATGATCATGGCTGTGTCGGTAAAGTGCCAGGGCTCCGTTTGTTTCAGTTCCAAATAACTCTTGGTACTCAGGAGTTGCCACAACTGTTTCTGGTGCTCCAGAACAACAGATATGACCGTTTAAACAAATCACACGATCAGAAGTACTCATTACTACGTGTAAGTCATGGCTAATCATTAAAACTGCACAGCCAGTTTCTTTCCTTACTTTTTCTATCTGTCGGTAAAAGTCAGCTGATCCAGGTTGGTCAAGACCTTGTGTGGCCTCATCTAAAACTAAAATTTCTGGATTGCCTAATAGTGCACGAGCAAGAAGTACGCGCTGTAGTTGGCCACCGGAGAGTTGAGACATTTGTTTTTCCGCTAGCTTTGTTACGCCAGCTTGCTGTAGGGCTATTGCGCACAACCGTTTATTAATTTTATTTGTGAGGCGCATAAACTTTCCCACGCTTATTGGGAGAGTTGGATCTAAATTTAATCTCTGTGGCACGTAGCCAATTTTTAAACCTTGCTTAATTCTAACGCTGCCTTCCAGTGGGGTCACAGCGCCTATTATAGCTTTTAATAAGCTGGTTTTACCTGATCCATTTGGACCAACGATAGTGACGATTTCACCAGCGTTTACATCTAAGCTTACATTTTTCAATGCAGTAACACTGCCGTAAGTTACGGTAAGGCCTTCGATGGTTATTAAGCTCATGTCGGTACTATGCCGAGCTTGCGCAAGAGTGACAAAGGCCTCGAGCTTCAATTACGGCTTTTTCAACTTTGAAGCCTGCCTTTGATGCAATTTTTGAAACTGAAAAACTAGGATTAATGGCTTCTTCTTCTGAAACAAAGTCGCAATTTCTGCAAATCATAAATGCTGGTGAGTGATCTTTTCCGGGGTGCATGCATCCAACAAAACTATTCAGTTGCTCAATTTTATGCGCAAACCCATTTTTTACCAGGAAATCAAGTGCCCTGTAAGCGACAGGCGGTTGGTTTTTAAACCCTGCTTCACGCAATAAATCTAGAATTTCGTAGGCTCCCAATGCTTTATTTTTCTGGAGTAATATTTCCAAAACTTTACGACGCACAGGAGTAAATTTAAGATCGTTTTCTTTGCAATATTTCTCTGCTTCTTTAATGCTGTTTCCCACTGCGATCCCCAACTTATTCGGTTTCTTCACTTTTATATCTATTTTAATTTTTACTTCATTTCAATTAGCTGTTGCAGAAGAAAAAAATTTCTCTATGTTGCCTAGATGTTATGTTATATCATGGAGGAACATATGTCTAGAAAACTTCTCTCTTACACTGCCCTAGGTTTAATTCTAGGTAATACGGCTTTTGCTGATGTTCCAAAAGTTGCAGTTGATATAGCACCAGTACATTCTCTCGTTTCTCGAGTGATGGAAGGCGTGGGCACACCGGAACTTGTTATTCCTGCAGGAGCATCGCCCCATGGATACAGTTTACGTCCATCTGAAGCAAAAGCTCTTCAAGACGCAGATATGGTAATTTGGATGGGCGAGGATTTAGCGCCATGGATGGAAAACTCGATTGAAACATTATCAAACAATGCCGAAGTAATAACTCTTTTGGAAGAAAGTGGAACAAAACTTTTAGATTTCAGAGAGGGTGCTCTTTTTGAAGAGC
>CACBXB010000022.1 GCA_902543185.1 Paracoccaceae bacterium | reverse complement strand
TTTTCAAAATGGCCTCTTTTCCCGGATGGTGTAAAAACAACAAGCGGCTTCGAACTCATACCAAACTCCAACAAACCTTAACGTAAAAATAACGGAATAGTTTGGAAGTAAAAGACTGCAATCGTCATAAATTTGGCGGTCTGCGCCAATTTACATATTTATTTGTTATTACTCTTTTCTTTTTCTGGGGATCGTGAAATAGAAACTTGCCAAACGGTTACTGTAATGCGGAAGGGAAAATGTGATGCAGATTCGTGAGGCCCTTACTTTTGATGATGTTTTATTGGTTCCAGCTCAGTCTTCTATTTTACCGTTAGACGTAGACACGCGGACTAATGTTACAAAAGATATTACTTTGAATATTCCTTTGTTAAGCTCAGCAATGGATACAGTAACAGAATCTCAGATGGCTATAACTATGGCACAGTCTGGTGGTATTGGTGTTATACATCGTAACCTTGAAATTGAGCAACAAGCTGAGGAAGTCCGCAAAGTAAAAAGATTCGAAAGTGGGATAGTTTATAATCCTATCACTCTAGGCGAAAATCAGACTTTGGCTGATGCTGATAATCTTAGAGATCGATATAATGTAACCGGCTTTCCCGTTGTCGATGAAAAAGGCCGTGTCGTAGGAATTGTGACTAATCGCGATATGCGCTTTGCTGCTGATAGCAGCACACCAGTGTCAAAAATGATGACGAAAGAAAACTTGGCAATTTTAACTGAGCCTGCGGATCGTCGACAAGCAATTAACCTAATGAAAGAGAGGCGTATTGAAAAGTTACTGATTACGGATAATCAACGTCGACTGACTGGTTTACTGACTTTAAAAGATACAGAGCAAGCGGTTTTGAATCCCACAGCCTGCAAGGATAATCTTGGAAGATTAAGGGTTGCGGCTGCAACGACTGTTGGCGACGAGGGATATTTAAGGTCAGATTGTTTAATAGACTCCGGTGTTGACTTGCTTGTTATAGATACGGCTCATGGGCATTCTGATGCAGTAATTGAGGCCGTCAGTAGGGTAAAAAAGCGTTCAAATAATGTACAAGTAGTGGCGGGAAATGTGGCAACTGCAGATGCGTGTAAGGCCCTAATTGATGTTGGGGCCGATGCTATAAAAGTTGGAATTGGCCCGGGATCAATTTGTACAACACGAATGGTTGCAGGTGTTGGGGTTCCACAATTGACAGCAATATTGGATTGTGTGGAGGCTTCTGGTGAGACGCCCGTTATTGCCGATGGGGGTATAAAATTCTCAGGAGATTTTGCCAAAGCAATTGCCGCAGGAGCTTCTTGTGCGATGGTTGGTAGTATGATTGCAGGAACGGATGAAAGCCCTGGTGAGGTTATTTTATATCAAGGAAGGTCATTCAAAGCGTACAGAGGAATGGGTTCACTTGGAGCTATGGCTCGAGGCTCTGCAGATCGATATTTTCAAAAGGATGCAGCTAGCGATAAACTCGTACCGGAAGGAATCGAAGGCCAAGTCCCATATAAAGGACCGGCTAATTCGGTAATACACCAAATGGTAGGTGGACTAAGAGCCTCTATGGGCTACACAGGATGCAAGACAATCGCCGAGATGAGAAATAACTGTCAATTTGTTAAAATAACGGGGGCAGGGCTGAAGGAAAGTCATGTACATGACGTCCAAATCACACGAGAAAGCCCGAACTATCGTATCATTTGATTAATGACACCCGCAGCGCATATCGCAGCCGCAATCGAAATACTCGATCTCATTCTAGCAGGAGAGAATGCTGAGAATTCTTTGACTAAGTGGGGTAGGTCTAACCGGTTTGCAGGTAGTGGAGACCGTCATGCAATAAGGGATGTTGTGTTTGATGCCCTACGGCAAAAAAATAGTCTAACAAAAAGATCAAGAAAAATATCTGGTAGGTCTTGGATTATTGCGCTTCTAAAAAAGAGAGAAGTAAATCTTGATGAATATTTTGGGGCAAGTAGGTACAGTGCACCAAAAATAAAAAAATGGGAATTGGATCTTTTACCGATAAAAAATGAAAGCGATTTACATGATATTCCAGATTGGCTGTGGCCAAAATGGAAGGCAGCACTGGGGATAAAGGCAAACGAGGTTGCTAATACGCTTAAGGAGCGAGCAAATATCTTTCTGCGGGTAAATATAAGTAAGGGTACTAGGAAGGTTGCAATTCAAGCTCTAGAACGAGATGGCATTATTTCAAAACTCCATCCAACCGTGTCTACTGCTTTAATTGTGAACAAAGGAACAAGAAATATAAAGAACTCTGAGGCCTATAATTTAGGACTAGTAGAACTACAAGACGCATCAAGTCAGGCAAGTGTACTATCGTTAAGTAAAGATCAGAATGGACCAATACTAGACTTTTGCGCGGGAGGGGGAGGAAAATCGCTCGCCTTAAATGCTTATTTTAATAAACCGATTTTTGCCTATGACGTTAATTTTAAAAGAATGAAGGATTTAAATAAACGGGCTAGTCGCTCAGGTGCAGATATTCGAATTATCAAATCTAACGATTTAAAAAACTCTCACTATGGTTTGGTTTTTTGTGATGCTCCTTGTTCTGGTAGTGGTACTTGGCGCAGAGATCCTGAGGGAAAATGGTCATTAAAATTGCACGGTTATGAAAGATTATTATCTCTGCAAGAAAATATTCTAGTGACTGCCGCAGAATTAGTTAAAGCAAATGGGAAGTTAGTCTATGCCACATGTTCTATACTTAAAGATGAAAACAAAGCTCAAATAGAAAAGTTTTTAGTAAATTCAAAAGAGTGGGTATTTGAGCAAGAAAAATTATTTATCCCTAATGAGTTAGGGGACGGATTTTATTTTGCTGTTCTCAAAAAAAAATAGAAAAGTCGATAAAAATTTAACAACTTACCATATTTTTCTTGCAATGTTCTTTATATATCCCCATAAGAGAACAATAGCAGAACAAACGTAGTATTGCTCCTTAAGTTACACTGTGAGATAAAAAGGCAGATTAGAATGGCAGAATTATTATCGATGGAATCAAAGCGAAATAACGAAAAGCAAAAAGCACTGGATAGTGCTTTAGCTCAAATAGAACGTCAGTTTGGCAAAGGCTCAATTATGAAATTGGGCGCGGACAATCCAGTCCAAGAAATTGAGGCGACCTCTACGGGTTCTTTGGGGCTAGATATTGCTCTTGGCATTGGCGGTCTCCCAAAAGGTCGCATTATTGAAATTTACGGACCTGAGAGTTCAGGAAAAACGACACTTACGTTACATTGTGTGGCCGAAGAGCAAAAGAAGGGGGGCATTTGTGCTTTTGTAGATGCAGAGCATGCTTTAGATCCTCAGTATGCCAAAAAGTTGGGAGTGGATTTGGATGAATTGCTCATTTCACAACCGGATACTGGCGAGCAGGCATTGGAAATAACGGATACGCTCGTAAGATCCGGTGCGGTAAGTATGGTTGTTGTTGATTCCGTCGCGGCTCTTACGCCTAAATCTGAACTCGAAGGTGATATGGGTGATCATAACGTCGGAGTACAAGCACGTTTGATGAGCCAAGCAATGCGAAAACTTACAGGGTCAATTAGCAGAAGTAATTGTATGGTTATCTTTATTAACCAAATTAGAATGAAAATTGGCGTTATGTTCGGAAGTCCTGAAACAACTACAGGTGGTAACGCGCTTAAATTTTACTCCTCAGTGAGGCTTGATATTAGACGAATTGGGGCAATTAAAGATCGAGATGAGATCGTTGGAAATTCGACGCGTGTCAAAGTTGTGAAAAACAAGGTTGCGCCACCGTTCAAGCAAGTCGAATTCGATATAATGTATGGAGAAGGTATCTCGAAAACTGGTGAGTTGCTGGATTTAGGCGTAAATGCGGGTGTGGTCGAGAAATCTGGAGCTTGGTACAGTTACGGAGACGAACGAATTGGTCAAGGAAGAGAAAATGCTAAAATATTTTTATCAGAGAATGAAGACATCGCTTATGAGTTAGAGGATAAAATTCGTGCGTCACATGGGTTGGATTTTGAAATCCCTAACCCTAAAGATGACGAAGAAATTTTAGAAGCCTGAATAATTACTTTATATTTTTGAGGGCTCCACATGGAGCCCTTTTTTATTGTCAGTTTCTTTGATACTGTGGACATTATTGCTTGTGCCATATAGAGGATCAACTAGTTAGATTTGGAATAAAAATATGGCGTCTTTAAACGAGATTCGTTCTACTTTTTTAAATTACTTTAAAAAAAATGGTCATGAAATTGTTGCTTCGAGCCCTCTAGTTCCCCGAAACGATCCCACTTTGATGTTTACAAATTCAGGGATGGTGCAATTTAAAAATCTTTTTACAGGGCTTGAAAAACGCGATTATTTAAGAGCCGTGACCGCTCAGAAGTGCGTTCGGGCTGGCGGAAAACATAACGACTTAGATAATGTTGGATACACAGCGCGCCATCATACCTTTTTTGAAATGTTGGGAAATTTTTCTTTTGGTGATTATTTTAAATCAGAAGCAATTCCTCTTGCTTGGAACTTGATAACCAAAGAATTTGGAATTCCTGCCGAAAAGTTATATGCAACTGTTTTCCACACTGATGATGAAGCTGCTTTGATTTGGAAAAAAGTTGGTGTTCCTGAAGATCGTATAATAAAAATTAGTACTTCAGACAATTTTTGGCAAATGGGGCCAACAGGCCCATGCGGCCCTTGCACAGAAATCTTTTATGACCATGGTGAGCACATTTGGGGTGGGCCGCCTGGATCGCCAGAGGAAGACGGCGATCGGTTCATTGAGATTTGGAACATCGTTTTTATGCAAAATGAGCAGTTCGACGACGGGTCAATGAAAGAACTCGATATTCAATCTATTGACACAGGTATGGGATTAGAACGTATAGGCGCTTTACTTCAAGGTAGCCACGATAATTATGATACAGATACCATGAGAAATTTAATGCTTGCTTCCGCCGAGGCGACCTCGTCAGATCTCGATGGAAAGCATAACGTTCATCACAGGGTTATCGCCGATCATTTGCGCTCAACGGCCTTTTTAATTGCTGATGGTGTGTTGCCATCAAATGACGGTAGAGGATACGTGTTGCGGCGCATTATGCGAAGAGCAATGCGTCATGTTCATTTGCTCGGTTCAAAAAACCCCATAATGCATAATCTTGTTCCATCGCTAATCCAACAAATGGGTAGCGCGTATCCTGAATTAGGACTTGCGCAGTCATTGATCGAGGAAACTCTACTTCAAGAAGAGACACGTTTTAGACAAACCCTTGAGCGGGGATTAAAATTACTTGACGATGAACTTAATAAGGTTCCCGAAGGCGAGGAGTTTTCTGGAGAAACTGCTTTCAAATTATATGATACTTATGGGTTCCCTTTAGACCTTACACAGGATGCTTTAAGAGAGAAGGGTCGGGTTGTTAACACTACAGCTTTTGATATAGCAATGGCGGATCAAAAATCTAAAGCGCGTGCGGCTTGGGTCGGTACAGGGCAACTTACTGATGAGGCGATCTGGTTTGAGCTTTCAGATAATATATTTCCAACTGATTTCTTAGGTTACGAAACCGACACGTCTGAGGCCCAACTACAAAAATTGGTTAAAGATGGAGTTGAAGTTGCATCGGTTAAAGAAGGCGATAAAGTTCAACTAATTTTCAATCAAACACCTTTTTATGCAGAAAGTGGTGGCCAAGTAGGTGATCAGGGTTATGCCCAAGCCTCTGATTGTTTGATACAAATAACTGATACGAAAAAGTTTGCTGGTTTGTTTATACATTCAGGCACGGTTTCAACAGGTTCGGTCGGAGAAGGGGATAACCTCTCACTGTTTGTGGACGCTGTGAGAAGAAATAGAATTAAAGCCAATCATTCTGCTACGCATTTATTACATGAAGCGCTCAGACAGTTACTGGGCGATCACGTTGCCCAGCGTGGGTCCTTAAATGCTGAATACAGGCTGCGCTTTGATTTTAGCCATTCTTCACTTTTAAGTAATGAAGAAATTCAGTTGATTGAAAAGTCAGTTAATAAGTACATAAGACAAAATTCATTTGTGCAGACGCGAATAATGACGCCTGATGATGCCAGAGAAATTGGAGCTCAAGCTCTTTTTGGAGAAAAGTATGGAGACGAAGTCCGTGTCGTATCAATGGGTTATAAAATAGACTCAGGCAAAGGTCTTGGAGGTCAAACCTATTCGTTGGAACTCTGCGGGGGCACTCATGTTAAACAGACGGGAGAAATCGGTGCTTTTACAATTTTGTCGGATAGTGCTTCCAGTGCCGGGGTGCGTCGCATAGAAGCTCTTACTGGTGAAAACGCAATAATACATCTGGCTAAAAAGTCTCAGCAAGTCAATGAATTGAGCGCTTTCCTAAAGGTTTCAGCTGACGAACTTACTCAAAGAGTAAATGCTTTGACGGAGGAAAGGAAAAATCTTACGAGTGAAGTTGCAGAACTTAAGAGAAAACTTGCACTTTCGGACCAAGGAAACGGTGAAACAGCGAAAACTGAGCAGATAAATGGTATTTCCTTTTTTACTCAAATATATTCGGGCATTTCGGGTAAAGATCTACCCGCACTCGTTGATGAACACAAAGACCGTTTAAAAAGTGGTGTTATCCTTCTAATTGCAGAGTTTGACAATAGAGTTGCTGTGGCCTCCGGTGTTTCTTCCGATCTCACTGATAAAATTTCAGCTGTTGACATTGTGCGAATTGCTGTCCCGGAAATGGGAGGAAAGGGCGGAGGAGGACGCCCAGATCTTGCTCAAGGTGGTGGAACTGATATCTTGGGAGCAGATGCGGCGATATCTGCAGTTAAATCCTTATTAAATTAAAATTTTACGTTCCGATTTTGTCTATATTATATGGTGTTGATTGATATATTGAATTGATCCAATTTCCATATAATAAATGTCCATGTGAACGCCATCGGTTTTCTGGCTTTGCCCTTGGATCATCTCCTGGATAATAATTTCTGGGTACTGCTATTTTTTTTTCTGTTTCAATATCTCTATCGTACTCTTGCTTTAGCGTATCGCTATCGTATTCAAAATGATTAAAAATATATAGTGAACTATGTTCGGCATCCTCAATTAGGCAAGGCCCAACTTCTTCACTCCCAAGAAGTGTTTTCAGTTGTGGAACAGAATCTATATCGTTTTCACTGATTTCGGTCCATCTACTTACTGGTATAATAAAGTCATCTGAAAATCCTCTAAGATATTTTGAGTTAGGGCTTAAATTTTGATGACGAAAGCATCCAAAAGCTTTTTCTTTTAAAATTTTCTTATCTATATCATAAAAGTGTTTCAACATCGCCATTCCACCCCAGCAAACACCAAAAGTTGAATGAACGTGCGTTTGAGTCCAATTAAATATTTCTACGATTTCTTTCCAGTAGGTTACTTCATTATAATCAAGATGTTCAATTGGCGCCCCCGTTATTATCAGTCCATCAAACTTTTTACCACTGTCGCGGATTTCTGAAAAAGGTTTGTAAAAACTTTTCATATGTTCGGCGGCTGTATTTTTTGTTTCGTGGTTACTGATGCTAATCAATGAAAGCTCTATCTGAAGAGGAGTGGCACCTATTAACCTTGCAAATTGGTTTTCCGTTTGAATTTTTTTAGGCATCAAATTAAGAAGGCCAATCTGCAAAGGCCTTATATCTTGGCGAGTGGCTTCGTCTTCTGGCATAACCATAACGCCCTCTTTCGAGAGGACTTCAAATGCAGGTAGAGAAGATGGTAATTTTATTGGCATTTTGATAATTATTTAATATTTTTTGAAATTGTTGATCCAATTAATGAATTAAATTCTGACGGCGTTTTTACTTGAGAGATTAAATCAGCTTGAACTGTAATTCCCCAAGAAGCCATGGACTTATAAATTGGATTTCTGTGCTCCATGGCTTCACTGTAAGTCCAGCGAACAAAATCATCTGGGTCTACGTTTTCAATAGAACACTCATTTATCTTGAGATACTGTTTCCATTTTAAATCCAGAAAATCTGGATCGTAACACATAGGTTTAGGGTTCTCATCAAACCGTTTTATTAATTCATCAGTATGGTGGTTTGACCCTTGAATCCATACCATAAGCGTATTTTCTGCCAAAGTTTTTAAAACTGGATCGTTAGGATTTTCAGGGTTGACTACCTCACATATTGATCCGCCTGTATCACAGACAAAATTAGGATAGCCATAAATCCGATTAGATTTATTAATAAAGTTGGGGGTGTCTAACAGTGCTTTTACTTCTGCGAGATGATGCTGAGCTTGGCGTTTTTTGTATTCTTCTATACTGAGCCCGCCTTTTTCTTCATTACCAGGTTTGCCAAGATAATTTGAAAGGGGAGCGAGATTATTAAAGCTTATGTTTGAGGAAATATGGATTGAGTCACCAAGAAGTAATTCTCGGAGGTAGGGCGACTTCATTGCGTCTTCTTTATAACTATCTTCTATATGTTCGCCCATATAGCGAGTACCGATACGATAATCTATTGAATAGTGGTACCAATCACCAGATTGGCGCAACATATTCGAAATATGAGTTTTGCCTAAGCCTGACATTCCAAACAAAACAACTTTTTTGTTTTCTGCCATTAGCCATTCTTCTTGAGTTGAGTACATGCACTCTCCATTTTCCAGCAGGTCCTAGGTAAACTCTGCTTTTGTTTTGGTCAATCAAGCAGATTACACGAACCCTTATTCATTAAATTATCTTAACAACATATGTTTTTCTCGTAAAAGGGCTTCCCTTGAGGATTTTTTAATTTAATTATCCTAAAACATTTTAATTATAAGAGCATTTTTTATGAACAGTTACCTTTTTTCACCCATTTCACTGTCGGAGGTGAGCATTCCCAATAGAATAGTAGTTGCACCAATGTGCCAATACAGCGCAAATGAAGGAAATGCTACAGATTGGCATCTGATGCATTTGGGTCAATTTGCCGTTTCAGGTGTTGGTTTAATTTTTACTGAGGCCGTTGGCGTTGAAATGACCGGTAGGATCTCTCCTGGTTGCCTTGCTCTTTGTACCGATGAACATGAACAAAATTTGAAAAGGGTGGTTGATTTTTGCCATGAATTTGGACATGCAAAGATGGGAATCCAACTTGCTCATGCTGGCCGAAAAGGATCAACTGAATTGCCTTGGTTGGGAGGAAAGCCGATACCTTCAAAAGATTCTAGAGGTTGGAAAACCGATGGGCCATCTGCGGAAGCTTACGCTGCAACAGATTGGGACGCACCCCAGGCACTTGATGAAGATGGGCTTTCTAGGATTAAATCTGCGTTTTTGGAAGCTACAAAGCGCGCAGATCGGATAGGCTTTGATGTTTTGGAGATACATGCCGCTCATGGCTATTTGTTACATCAATTTTTATCTCCTCTTAGCAATCTAAGAAATGATCAATATGGAGGATCTCTTGAAGACCGTATGCGATTTCCTTTAGAGGTCTTTGAGGCAGTTTCAAAAGTTTGGCCAAAGCAAAAAGCGATAGGGGTCAGGTTTTCAGCAACGGATTGGGTTGATAGATCAAGTTGGGATGTAAAAGAGTCTACTGAATTCGCCAAAGAGTTAAAGAAAAGAGGTTGCAATTTTATAGATGTGTCAAGTGGGGGAAACTCGCCAGAACAGAAAATTGAAGTTGGCCCCGGTTATCAAACTGGCTTTGCATCTGAAATTAAGCGCGAAGCTGACATTGTAACAATGGCAGTAGGTCAAATCACAGAAGCTTTTCAAGCTGAAGCTATAATAAGAACAGGGCAGGCCGATATGGTATCGATGGCAAGAGGAATGTTGGCAGACCCAAGGTGGGCGTGGCGTGCAGCTGAGGTTTTAGGTGAAAAGGCTGCTTATGCTCCTCAGTACATGCGCTCCAGCAAGGCGCTTAGAGGGCTTCCAATTCCAGGTAATCCACCTGTCGCAAAAAATTCTTAATGCCTTAATTCCTAATGACTTATGATGATATAGTTATTTCCTATTTCGGTTTAGGACTGGAACCATAGATTCCCATACGCCATCATTTTTAATCCAATGATAGACGGCTCCAAGTAAATGTAGTCCAATTAGCCAATAAACGATTGACACGGATGACTCATGCCAAAAAATAATAGTCTCAATTAATAAACCACTTTTCCATCCCAACCAGTATAAAAAACCAATCACTAGTCCGGACAGAGCTATAGAAATCATTGTAACATACATGCCATAATGCACTAATTTTGCAGCTGCTTTTTGAAATTTTGTGGTATCTGGTGGCAATGATGATTTTTGTGTTCGTTTCATGTAAATAAAACGAATAATTAAGAATAAAATAAACAATAGAGCAAAAATAATTTCAAACTTGAGAAGTGCTAAATCTTCCAGTTGGTTGATATCATCGATCTGCTTAAGAATTCCATAGGAAAAAATTAAGATGAAACCCCAGTGAAACAACTTTGCAGTAACGCTAAATTCTTGAATACTTTTTTGTTCATTTTCTTTATTCATTTTAATCAATCTAATAAAAGTATTACTTAATTAGCTATACATTGTATTTCTTTGTGCGCCAGTGTCAAAGTCAAATCCCCAGGTTTTAATGTCTTTTTGATACCAGTCTGCCACTATTTGAATTGTTTTTGGGGAATAGATATCCGTATATGAACCCTTATTCAGTCCTGTTACATTTCTGGGTTTTGTCATTGTTGATATATTGAAATATTTACAAATGTCATGATCCAGATTTTCAAAACGAAGACATTCACACCTAACGGTTTCCGTCTCATCAGAAACGTGATCAAAAGCTGGATACCAACCGCGAATAGCTCGATGCCACATATATTCTTTGCCGCCCCATTTATGCCGTTCCTCCAAAAATGCCTCAAAACTTGAAGTATCTGCATAAGCCTTAGGTGATTTGTTTTGCACTTCAATTGCTAATTTTGCGAAAAAAAAACGCGAAACGACACGATCCCAGGGATTTCGAATAATAGCAAAAGAGGTGTGCGAGTCCGTGATGCGTGGATGAATATCTTTCCATCTTGCATGTTCAAAACCGTGATGATCTCCTGTACTTTTCATAGTTGTTAGTAAATCCTGGGAGTATTTAGATGTTTTGAAAATGTTGGGTCGAGCAACAACGATCTTGTTTTGTAAAACATCACTCCGTCTGATCGTCATCCCTGCATTTTTTGGAATATGGATAAATAGTTTTTTATTCTTTGGATTTGCAGAATTAAAGTTGGCTAATAAATTCTCTAAATACCATCTAATTGCAATAAATTTGGCC
This sequence comes from Paracoccaceae bacterium, assembly GCA_902543185.1. Taxonomy (GTDB): domain Bacteria; phylum Pseudomonadota; class Alphaproteobacteria; order Rhodobacterales; family Rhodobacteraceae; genus Salinivivens. The sequence goes on along the minus strand of CACBXB010000022.1, from coordinate 5,869 downwards.
TGTACGTTGACGTATTTATTTTTCATATTGTTTTATCTTCCTCAATACGGTCTTTTTTTAATATTTAAAAAATTCACTCAAGAAATGGATTTTAGGCATCTCAATCCTAGCCAATATTTTTTTTGGGTAACTTATTGATAATAAATAATAAAGAAAAAAGTTACAGCTACTTAGTTAGTGATTAATTATTTTAAAATTATATTATTCCGGCTCTTTAAATGACTCTTCAAATGCATTCATGATTGGATAGGTGAAATAAGAAATCAAAGGCCGTTGTCCTACTAATATATCTGCCGTTGCCAGCATTCCTTGCGACAAGATAAAATCTGATGGCATATTAGTATTTTCAAGGCCTTCTGTTTTGACCCGTCCCCTGTAAAAGACCCCCTTGTCGCCAGACAATGATTCGTTAAATGTGTCGTTTGAAACGTAAATAAGTTCACCGTCTAAGCCCCCAAATTCTTGAAACGGCATAGCATCTAATTTGACCGAGACCTTCATACCAAGCTTCATATCAGGGATCTCTTTTGGATCTATATCAACTTCAAGGAATAAAGGTTGATTAGATTGCACTAGAGTAACAATGGCCTCACCTTCACTGACTATCCCACCTCTTCCGACCGCCGGTATATCCAAAACAATACCTTCAGCTGGCGACCTCACTATTATATTATCTACAAGTCGAGCCAGCTTAATTTTTTCTTGTTTAAGCTGGGTTAATTCTTCGTTCTTCGCGGTTATTTCACCATTTAATTTTGAGGTCCAACTGGCGATGAATGCCTGCTTGTCTGCTGTTTGGGTAATGATTGCAGATTCAAGTTTCACAATCGAAGTCTTAGCATTAAATTGAGCCTTTTCTGCATTCAACAAAGCATCATTCGCCGAAAGATAATCTAGCTCAAGCTTTGTAGTTGAGGTTTTGGAATTGAATTCAGATTTCTGTGCGTTTAAAAGCGCATCTTTTGAAGTTAAATACTGTGATAAAGATACGATCCCTCTTTCCATTAGATCTTTCTGTACCGCTGTCTGTTTAGCTTTTATGTCTGTTTGATCTGTTAAAATATCCGACAATGTACTCGACTGTCGGTCATATAATTCTTTCTTCGCTCTTGCTAGTTGGGCCTTGATTTCTGTTTGTTTTTTTGAAATTTCTAGAAGCTCTTTTGATGATTCATATTCGTTTCGAGCTGTATCTAGCTTGGCGTCAAATGACTTAATCTTCTCAGAATATTCCAATACTTTTTTCAATAATGTAACACTATACAACTCATTAAATTTTTCAGAATTATTTTGCAGATTTAATTTATCAATTGCTGCTTCATAAAAACTATCTAATTTTAGATTCGGACTAAACTCCTGAATGTCATCGATCAGCATCTGCTCCATGTGAAGCCCTACTAACGAGTGGTAAATATTATCAATCTTTTCTTGGTTCTTTTTCAAATCTACGGTTACGACTGTATCATCTAAATATGCTATAATTTGACCTTTAACCACTGCGTCACCACGTTTCACCTCAACACTTTTCACGACAGAACTTGCACTGGCTTCCACAATGACATTCGGTGTCGCAGTCAGAAATTCCCCACGCGCAGATATTGTTGTATCTACCTGACTGAGGGACGCGAATATGACGCTTCCAATAAAAAATGTTAGCAACGTAAGAACGATAGTTAATAGAGGCTTCGAGGGACCCTGCTCGTATATGGCGTCAGTATCGTCTATTTCAAAATCATTCGAAGCTTTTTCTTTGAAGTTCTGAATTGGGGTGATAGAATCATGATCACCGGTGCCCGCGCGCTCATATTTTGATACTAACTGGTTAGACGTTCGTAAATTTTCTGAAATAGTTTTCATAATCCGAATTGCAGCTTCTGGATTTTTACTCAAATAAGTTTTGAAAGAACTGGCTGTTACTTCAGTAACTACTGTATTTTCCTTTGCCCTAGCACCAGCGCTTCGAGGATTTCCATCAATAAGCGCCATTTCACCAAAAATAGTGGGTGCGGCCAATTCAGCCAGCACTTGCTCACCATCAGCAGTATGCTTTGTGATTTCCACAGTTCCTGATTTTATGACATAAGCATAGGCCGCACTTTCACCCTCTCGGAAAATGTACTCACCGTTTGCAAAAGATTTATCAGCCATTCAGTTTCTCATAATAAGTCAATGGGAAGTATTTTATGTCCCCGTTAGTTTTTTTTCCATTGCCCATAACTCTTGGTAGAGCACACAGGATTTTAAAAGTTCGTCATGCGTTCCGTGACCGACAACTACACCTTTTTCGAGCACTATAATTTGCTCAAATTGTGCGGTCGAACGAAGATCATGAGTTGCCATTATAACAGTTTTTAACTCAGATATTTTTGAGAAGTTTTCAAAGAAAGAAATCTGAGTCGATTTATCTAAATGAGCAAGTGCTTCATCAATTAAAAGAATACGAGGCCCTGACATTAGGCCGCGGGCCAAAGCCAAAGTGACGCGATCGCCTTGCGATAGTGGCATACCGAACTGATTGATTTCAGTTGAAATGCCTTCTGGCAACTGATCCAGAACCTTTTGCAAGCCGGATATTTCGAGTACTTCCTGAAACTCCCGCTCACTTATACCTGGCTGTACCTTTCGTAAATTTTCTTCAATTGTTGCTCCAAAGAACACAGGTTTGCCATCTATCAATGTATTTTGGCTGCGATAATTATCTAAACTTAAATAGCGAATATTCTGACCATCAATTTCCATTGAACCCGTATTTGGTTTTAAAAAACCTTGGCACAGACGCAAAAATGTAGTCTTGCCTGCACCTGAAGGTCCTACAACTGCTACTTTAGCCTTCGCCGGAATGCTTAATGTCAGACCGTTAAGAGCATTTGTATTTTCAAATTTAACAACCACGTCTTTACAAACGACTTCACCCTTGACGACCATTTCATTTCCAGCCCCAACCCGCTCGTTTGGACCATTCCAACTCGAGCCTACTGAATCCAGCGTTGACTTAAAGCTCTTTAAATCTGAAAAAAACGTAAAAAATGCAGTAAACGGGGATACAAGCTTTCCTCCAAGCATATTACAGGAAATGATAGCCCCAGCGGATAGCCCATTACCAAGCACCAGCAGAACACCCGTTGTAACGATCGCGACCGTCATGAGTTGGGTTAGTGTTGAATTTACATTGGTGATAATCATGCTTGAAATTTGGCCTTGTATACTCTGGCGTATACTTCTGGACGATACTTTTCGCCATTCTCGCCGTTGTGAAGCTTCAAGTGAGAATGCCTTAATCGTCTCTACGCCTGCAACACTGGATTGAACAACCCTTCGTTTTGAGGCTTCGAGTGGACCCGTGATCTTCGCAGCTTCTTTCTGACGCCATCTGCCGAAAAGGGTTATGGCTCCAATTGTCATTGAAAATAAAGTCACTATAAGCGCGAGAATGGGGCTGTAACCGAAAAGAACTGGAAGAAATACTAAAATGGTCGTAGCATCAAATATTGTTTTAAGAACTTGGGTTGAGATAAAGTTTTTAATTTTACTAGAGGCCTGAAGAAGTGCTTCGAACTCAGAGTTTGATCCAGTTTGGAAAGTGGCAGCTGGCATAGCCATCACTTTATCAAAAATATCACCTGCTAACCGCGCTTCTATTGAGGTGGAAATAAAATTTATCACATAGTCACGAACATAGCCTAATATGCCATTGAAAATCAGCGCTGCACATACCCCCATCACCAAGATATATAGGGTTGATACTGCTCCAAAATTTAAAACTTTATCCAGAGATATTTGGATAAATACGATTGGAGCCAGCCCCAAAATGGCTGTTAATATGGCCGCAATAAAAGTAAGGCCCAGCAGGCCTTTAAATCGGTACAGCTCAGGAATGAACCAGGTCCAGTCAAAAGCACGATCCTGTGAAGCAATACCTGTTTCACTGGAGATGAGATAAACAGATCCGGCCCAATTAAGTTTGAACTCGGTCTCATTTTCGACATTAATTTTATTTGTTGGATCCAAAGGATCCATTGATTGAAACTCAACTACATTTTTCTCATTTAACTTACAGCTAATTAATATTCTTGCTGTTCCGTCGCGCATAAGCGCGACGCAGGGAAAATAGTAGGAACGGTCAATTAAAGTTTTTATACTTGGTTTCAGACGCTGAACCTTCACACCCTGTTCCTTTAGGGTGTTTTTTAGTTCTTTCTCAGATGCAATTTGACCTTGTGATATCTTTTTTTCTAATTGCTCAACAGTAATTCGAACACCAAACTGTCCAGCAAGAGCGATTACGCCTAGAGATAAAGATCTAAGGGTTTTGGTTTTCATCTTATAAACTCTATATATTCATAGCCGCTATATTATGCCTAAAAACTTTTTAAAAAAATATAATTTTCAAGATTTGTATTTATCTCTAACTTTCATTATCTCCATAAAGACTTTGTCGGAAATATTACTTGCAACTGTATCGCTTATTTGACTTATTTGCCTTAATGGTGCCCCATAACTTTCAGACCACAAAGTTTTTCCGCCAGGTGCTTTTAAAACGACATCGACTGTGAAATTCGGTTGATTTGGTGAAACAGTGCCAATAAGTTGATAATCTGCGTCACTAGGATTTTTTTGAACAGTTGAATCTATCCAATCTTTTTGATTGAGATATTTTTCCAGATCATCTGTTACGTCTCTGCAAAATTCACTTACAGCCTCAGACGTAGCACCAAATGGTTTTATCGAAATAAGAGGGCCTTCGTTTTCCCTCTTCATGCCCTTCGAACCTAAATTTAGTCTACCAGTGCTCCACACTTCTACAGGCGTAGTGATATTTTTCAGAGTTTGATTTCCACAGTTGTTAAATAGACGTGCCTGATTTTCGTCCAAACATAAATATGTAGAATTTGAAATGGCAACCTCACCATTTTCGGCAATAGACTCCAATCGGGCTGCTATATTAACGGTCGCCCCATATACATCCGGTGGCGGACCTTCTTCGTGCTCGACATCACCAAGGTGTATTCCTACTCTAAGGTCTAATTTGCCTTGTTTCTTAGATAACTTTAGCCATTCTAACGCGCAATCAACAGCTTCAGAGGCACTTTTAAATTCAATTAGCCATCCGTCACCCAACGATTTAATCATATTGCCACTATATTTAGAAAGTGTAGGCCTAATAATTTCTTTTTGAAATTCTCTTATAAGGTTTAAAGCTCCGGTTTCATCCTGAGACATCATTTTAGAATATCCCACAACATCTGCTAAAAATATTACGCCAAGGCTTCTCATGATTTTTCCCCTGAAATTGAATCAATTATTATCTGATGGTGCATATTTACCCATTATTCAGTCAAAAGCTTAAACAAGAACGACAAGATATTCAATAAAACTGCTAACTAACAACGATTTATCTATTTATTATTGAAATAAACATATTAGGGGGTGATGTTTTAAAAACATCACCCCCTAATATCACATAACTAATTATTGGGATCAGACTATAGGCTCGTCTGGTGTAGCTGGAGCCTCAGAGGCTTCTTCTACTTCAGATGCATCCACTTCTTCCATACCTGCGGCTGCTTGATCCATGGCTGCTGCATCGGCTGGCGCTGAGTCTCCGCCCTGAATTTGAGCAGCATCCATTGCCCCAGCAAGAGCATCAGCTGCTGGGTCCATTGGAGCTGCCAATTCATCCAAAGCTCCTGGGTCGAGGGCGTCGCCTAGAGCACCCATTCCACCATCATCATCCATCATGCCTGCAACCTCAGTTGGCATTTCTACCATCTGTGCTTCTGATATGGCGTCAACGCAATCTGCGGGCATATTTGCCATCATAGGAGCATCCATACCGCCCATGGCTTCTGGTGGCATATTTTCAATCATT
>CACBXB010000021.1 GCA_902543185.1 Paracoccaceae bacterium | reverse complement strand
ACTTCAAGCTGATGCTTTATATCCAAGTGGTTTGTTGGTTCATCCAGAATCAGAAGTTTCGGTTCTTGTGCCAGTGCTCGAGCTACCATTACTCGTTGTCTCTCACCACCAGACAAGGTGCCTAGGTATCGGTGGGTCAAACCTTCTAATTCCAGAAGCTTGATAGCACCTTCAACGATTATTTGGTCCTCTTTACCTTGATTTGAGCCAAAACCATGATGAAAAGGGGTTCGTCCTAAAGACACAATTTCTCGAACTGTTAATGCAAAATCGCTCGGTTGTTCTTGCAAAACTGCAGCTATTTGCTGTGCCGTTTCGCGAGCAGATAATTTCCAAATATCTTTGCCATCGATTTTAACAGAGCCGGTGATTGGTTTGTGAAAGCGATAGAGCAAACGAAGCAAAGTAGTCTTTCCAGCTCCATTTGGACCAACAATTCCAAGTATGCCACCGGCTTCAAGCTCGAAGGTGGTAGAAAATAACAAGTTACTTGATTTAGGTTTCGGAGACCACGAAATGTTGTCGACTGAAAGTTGAGCTGCTTTCATATAAATTCTTTTTGTTATGTTATAACATCACTTAAATAGATTGGTATTTAGTGAAAGTAAAGATCTCTTTTTTGTCTATTCCCAGCCAAAGAATTGGATCTAAATCGACAAATTCTAATTTATATTTAAAAATTTTCTGGCTTGCTCTCCACTAATTGGGCGCGTGCAGTAGCAAGAACTAACTCGTAGGAAACTATTTTATATTCCATTTTGTGCTCCCAACCAGGCACCCCGCCTGCGCTATATTAAAAGGACAGCATCACAAGTGCTGTTGATGGCAGGTCTCCTGACTTGTGAGTATTCGTTAGCCGTTCCTTCCCAGATAAATAAATCCAGTGGTTTTAACGGATACTTTCTCACCTACAGTTGCGGGGGCAGTTTTGGATTTGAGCAATATTCCTCGCACCAAATTCCCATTTTCAACTCATTGCTAAATCGCGCTGAGTACCATCAAATATCTGGAAACTAAAAAAATTAGATTCTGTCAAACTTTAAATTATTTAAAATAGTTTTTTTAAGGTAGTGCTTAGTTGAAAGCTCGAATCCAATGAGCATAGTAAAATTAAATATTTAAAAAAGTTACCAGAAAAATGTAACCTGCTGTTTCAGTGATTAATTGTGCTGCTCCACAAGTATCACCGGTCTGCCCTCCAATTTGCGATTTTACAAGCCAGCCAAACAAGCCAGCAATAAGCATCATAATGGCAAGGCAAGAAATCATATATAAGCCACAGAGAGCTACAATTGGAATACAAATCACTGCTGCAGCTACTAATGATGTGATCGAAAGCTCTCCAGCGTCTCTACCTAATCCTTCATCTCGAGCTGGCGCTAGGAAAGTTAGATAACAAACCATAACAAGTCGACTGATCATCGCCAATGCAATAACAGCAAATACCACTTCTTGGTGGGGTGGTAGATTTGATAGGGACACTATTCTAGTAAAGATTATAAAAATTAATGCTAAAACTCCAAAGCTTCCTATTCGACTATCCCTCATAATCTCAAGTTTTGTTTGCTTGTTTTGGCCACCACCAAATCCGTCGGCACAATCAGCAAGCCCATCTTCGTGCATTGCCCCTGTAACAATAATGCCTATAGAAAATGCCAAAATTGAAGCTAAAATCGGCAAAATTCCCAAATTGTAAGTGGCAATGTATGTAAGGCCAACAAGCAAACCAATGGGGATACCTACAATTGGAAAGAACCAAACGGCAGATGCTAATTTTGGGACATTTAAGCCTAAATTTCCAGCTGGGAGGCGAGTAAGAAGCATCAATGCTAACTGCCCTTCTTGCAGACGGCGACGTACCCAATTCATTTACTTGAAACTCCTGCAGAATCGAAAGTTGCCATATTATTATGACAAGCAATAGCTCCACGAATTATTGACAAAGCTAGAGCCGCTCCTGTGCCTTCTCCCAGTCTCATATTTAAATCAAGTATTGCAGATTTTTCCATTGCTTCCAGAAGAAGTTTGTGTCCTGGCTCTACAGATAAATGCCCAATTAAACAGTGATCAAGACTACCGCGTGATGTACCAAATAAAGGAGCCGCAGCTGCAGCACAAATAAAGCCATCAAGTAGAACAGGGATGCGTGCATTTCTTGCAGCCAAAATAGCCCCACAAATGGCGGCTTGTTCTCTCCCACCGAATGCTTGCAGGGCTCTTAAATTTCTTATTGAGCCATGTTTTTTGATCCCTAATTCAATTACCGCGGTTTTATGGGCTTGGCCTTTTTGATCTGAACCTGTTCCCGCTCCTACCCAACGTTCTACACTACCACCAAAAACTGAAGCGGCTAGTGCGGATGAAATTGTGGAATTCCCAATTCCCATTTCCCCCAACAATATCAAATTAGACTCTAAATTTACTGATTTAGCACCAATCGCCATAGCTTCACAAAGCTCTAGTTCGCTCATTGCCTCTTCTTTAGTAAAGTCAGCAGTAGGTGTATCGAGGGAAAGTGGTACAATATTTAAATTTGCTCCATTTACTTCACAAAGTTGGTTTATAGCCGCTCCTCCAGCTTTAAAGTTTTCGACCATTTGAATTGTTACTTCTTGAGGGAATGGGTTCACTCCCTGAGAGCAAATACCATGATTGCCGGCAAAAACTATTGCTTGTACCGAATTTAACGAAGGCTTTGTTTTTCTCTGCCAACTTGCCAAAAATACAGCTAATTCTTCAAGAATTCCAAGTGCTCCAGGTGGCTTTGTAAGTTGGTTTTGGTGGGCAATCGCCTTAGCCTCTGCTTCAATGTCTTTAACAGGCATTTCTTTTATTATGTCGTAGATAGTTGCCAAGTTTTTAAAGTTGTTCATATTTTAATTTGCCCTGTTTATATTTTTAGGTTTGGTTTTATTTGCAGTGGAATTCCGGAAATACTCACATACACTTCGTCAGCAATTTGAGAAATGGTTTGGTTCATGAGACCCGCTTCATCACGAAACCGCCTTGCCAATGCATTTTCTGGCACAATACTGCTACCAACTTCGTTAGTAACTAGAACAACAGGGTCAGAACGCTGCTTTAAAGCTGTGATAAGTCCTTTCGTAGCAGCATCTATATCTTCATTGTGAAACAAGAGGTTATTTAGCCAGAATGTTAAACAATCCACTAAACAGGGCCCTTTCCCATCTGCTTCAACAAGCGCCTCTGCTAAATTCATTGGAGCATGTAAGGTTTGCCATTCTGAACCTCGCCTTGCTTGATGTTCTGCCACGCGTTCTTTCATTTCTGTATCTATAATTTCAGAAGTAGCGATATAGACTAAGGACGAACCAAGTTGTTTGGTTCGTTTTTCTGCGAAACTACTCTTTCCTGATCGAGCGCCGCCTGTCACCAATATTGTTAAGCACATAAAATTGGTGTTACTCCATATTCTAAATTAGCAAAAGAGACTGTTTTGATTCCAAGGCAACAAAATTTAAAAATCCTGCTGGTGCGTCATGCTCCAGTAGATCCGCCTGGTTATTTGTATGGTAGTACAGATGCCGATATAGAAAGAGTTTCGTCAGATGTATCAAAAAGGCTTCATTCGAGATTAGCCAATTGTCAGGCCTTTTTCTCAAGCCCAGCTTTGCGTTGTATCAAAACTTATCAGGCTGTTTTTGTTGAGAATCCTTTACCTTTGCAAATAAAGGAGTTTTGGGAACAAGACTTTGGTAATTGGGAAGGTCTAACTTATAATAGCATCCCCGATCAGGGCGAGCTTTCAGGGAAAGATTTGGTTGAATTCACCCCTCCGAATGGTGAAAGTTTCTTGGAATTATGTCATAGAACCCAACCGCCTCTCTTGAAAATAATTTCAGAAAGAAAAGTGGGAGAAATAGCTATTTTTGCTCATGCTGGTGTAATTCGTTCTTTTTTAGCACTTGCATTAGACAGCAAGGAATTGGCCTTGAAGTTTTCAATAGACAACTTGTCGATCACTGCTATTGAGGCCTTATCGAATGGCCAGTTTTCTATTTCGTTCGTAAATCAGTCTGTCTAAATTAAGTATGTATTTTAAGATGAATTTTTGTCTATCCCTGTTAATTGCTCTTTGTCTAGATCGCCTGTTTGGATGGCCTGAATTTATATTTCGCAGATTTTCACATCCAGTAGTTGGCTTTGGTCATCTTATAAGTCTCTTTGAGAGCAAATTAAACAAATCAACTTGGTCGTCTGGTATACGCAAGGCGACTGGCGTTTTTAGTTTATTTTTCTTACTGACAAGTTTCGCGGCTTTGAGTTTTCTCATCGTGCTTGTAATTCCTGAAGGGCCAATAGGTGTCTTGGCGACATCTTTTTTAGTATGGCCTTTGATTGCAGCTAAATCTTTAGCAGACCATGTAGCGGCTGTTGCCGAACCACTCAAAGCTAACGATTTACCAGAAGCTAGACAGGCTGTTTCAATGATCGTTGGCCGCAACTCAAATCAGCTGGGTTCTAATGACATTGCACGGGCTGCATTAGAAAGCTTGGCTGAAAATACATCTGATGGAGTTACGGCACCTCTTTTTTGGGGTGTTTTGCTCGGTTTCCCTGGCGTGTTAATTTACAAATTTGTTAATACGGCTGACTCTATGATTGGTTACAAAAATAAAAGGTACAGGGATTTTGGTTGGGCTTCAGCAAGATTGGATGATCTGGTTAATTATATACCAGCACGCCTAACGTCATTCATGTATGCTATGATTTCGCGTAACACACTTAAGGTTTTGCGAATAACTTTTAGAGATGCATCGCAACATCGTTCACCCAATGCGGGTTGGCCTGAAACGAGTGTTGCTGCTTCAATTGGAGTTAAGTTATCCGGGCCTCGTATTTATGAAGGCGTCAAAACAAATGACCCATGGTTGAATAACGATGGTCGAGACCCAACAGGTAGTGATCTCTTTTCTGGCCTTAAGTTATTCGATCGTTTTCTTTGGGCGATTACTTTTTTACTTTTACTCTGTTCGATAATTAGTTTTTTATGAAAAAGTTTTATTTTTACTGAGCAACTTTGAGTAAAGCGTTAACATCCAATTGGTCTTCAATATGGTTTGCAAGCTTGTTAAGAACATCATTTAAGTTTTTCTCATATTTTAGGTCACCACCAGAAGGAGCCCCAAGCTTTTCTAAAAACGCACTTCTGAAGTCATCTGAGGAAAACAAACCATGTAAGTAACTCCCGGAAATACGGCCATCCTTTGAACAAGCACCCTCGGGCTCTTTATCCAAGTAAGCAAAAGGTTGTTTACAGTCCTCTCCTTTTGTTTTTCCCAAGTGAATCTCATACCCGCTGACGGCTAAATTTGTCTCCGCGTGTGTTGCTGTGACCTTTCTCAATGTTTTTTCAGGTAGCATTTCAGTATTTACATCTAAGAGCCCTAGACCTTCTGTGCTCCCAGCAGGCCCGTCCAGTCCGTTGGGATCGTCGATTTGTTTGCCCAGCATTTGATATCCTCCACAAAGACCAAGAATATGTCCTCCCCGTCGGTAATGCGCATACAAATCGATATCCCATCCCTGCTCTCTTAAATACTTTAAATCACCTCTGGTCGACTTACTTCCAGGAATTAAGACCAAGTTTGCATCTCCTGGAATGGCTTGTCCGGCTTTAAGCATCTTGAGTTCAATGTCATTTTCTTGAGCTAAAGGATCTAGATCGTCAAAATTAGCCATTCTGGAAAGGCAAAGGCAAACAATTTTAAGTTGACCTGGAGTTGACATAGTTTGAACATCTAATGCGTCTTCTGCGGGTAATTTCCAGGCTTCAGGAAAATAGTTTAAAACACCAAAACCGGGCCAGCCACTTTGGTTTTCAATTATTTTATAACCGTCGTCAAAGAGCAATTTATCGCCTCGGAATTTATTAACAATAAAGCCCTGAATTTTTTGTCGATCGTCTTCTGCAAGTACATTACTTGTCCCAACTATTTGGGGAATGATGCCGCCTCTATCAATATCACCAATAAGAATAACAGGTACATTTCCAGCAATTGCAAAACCCATGTTGGCAATATCGTTTTCGCGCAAGTTGATCTCTGCGGGGCTTCCAGCGCCCTCTACCAATACAATATCATATTGGGCTTTCAGTCTTTCGAAGCTTTCCAGAATAGGCTTCATAAGCCGGGGCTTTAATTCATTATATTCACGAGCTTTTAAAGTACTGTGCCGATGGCCTTGCACGATGACTTGTGATCCTGTTTCGGTCTCGGGTTTTAGTAAAATTGGGTTCATATCCGTATGAAACGGCAAATTACACGCCATTGCTTGGAGAGCTTGTGCGCGGCCTATTTCACCACCATCTTCTGTTACGGCAGCATTGTTAGACATATTCTGGGGTTTAAAAGGTGCTACGTTAATGCCACGATTAAAAGCTGCACGACATAGACCTGCAACAAGAATCGACTTTCCAACATTTGAACCTGTTCCTTGGAACATTATTGCAGGCATTTTAATGCATCCCTAAAATTCGATACCTTTTTGTGCTTTGATACCGTCACGAAAAGGGTGTTTAATCAGTGACATCTCAGTTACTAAATCTGCAGCAGCAATTAATTCTTCTTTAGCGTTACGACCAGTTAAAACGACGTGTGTCATAGGAGGTTTTTCGGTCAAAAGAAACTCAACCACTTCATCTATATCCAAATAATCATAACGCAAAGCGATGTTAATCTCATCAAGTAAGACAAATTGTATCTCTGGATTTAGTATTAATTTTTTAGCCTGTTTCCAGCCCGCCTGTGCGGCTGCTATATCTTTGGCTCTATCTTGAGTTTCCCAAGTAAAGCCTTCGCCTGAAACTATAAAAGTACATTCTGAGGGGAACTTTTTTTGCAGAAAATCACGTTCTCCAGTTCTCCAAGTTCCTTTGATAAATTGAACAACAGCGCAAGGTATTTCATGAGCTATGCATCGCATAATCATACCAAAGCCAGATGATGATTTACCTTTGCCGGATCCAGTATGAACAATGATAAGTCCTTTTTCCATTGTTTTGCCGCTCATCATTTTGTCTCTAGCTTCCTTAATTTTTTGCATCTTCTTATTATGCGCTTCATTAAGTTCAACGTCGTTGGAAATATCTGTTTTTGATTTTTTCATACTAAAAACTCTTATTTTCTTGGTACTAGATTTTACTATTACGCAAATGAGACTTTTGTAAACGGGTTGAGCAGTTTTCTTATTTTAATCTTTCAAATTTAGGGTCATTATGTCTTATATTTTTGATAGGGTAATGTTAGAAACGATTTCATTCTTTGAGCTATACTGAAAGTGTAAAGTTATATGTCGCGTAGTGAAAGATCGGGTGTCGGCCTCTTAGTTTGCCAGACCTGTCGTCGGACAGATGTTGAAAATCAGGATATACGCCCAGGTGAACAGCTTTTGACTTTACTGAAAAATGCAAGTTTTTCAGAAAAAGTTACAGTTACTGGAATAGACTGTTTGGGAAATTGCAAAAATGGATGCACCATTGTACTTCAAGCTGAAGGAAAATGGACCTACGTGTACGGAAATATCCATCCAGAGTCGGATTTCGAACAGTTGTGTCAGGGAATCTCTGGTTATGTCGATACAGACGATGGAAAAGTTCCGTGGAAACAAAGAGTGCAACTGTTCAAAAAAAACTGTGTAGCACGAATACCGCCTGCGGCTAGCCTGACCAAAACGAGTTAACAAAAGGTGTAGTTATGAGTGATGTTCTTAAGGTTCCAGTGACCGTTATAACCGGTTTCTTAGGCTCAGGAAAAACTACACTAATTACTCAGCTAATGCGCAATCCAGACGGTAAAAGATTAGCAGTTATTGTTAACGAGTTTGGTGACGTTGGTGTTGACGGGGAAATATTGAAAAGTTGCGCAATCCCAGATTGTCCTGCCGAAAACATAATGGAGCTGGCGAACGGTTGCATTTGTTGCACTGTTGCTGATGATTTTATACCCACAATTGAGGCTCTTATGGAACTCAACCCAAGGCCTGAGCATATTTTGATAGAAACTTCAGGTTTGGCGCTCCCAAAGCCTCTTCTTAAAGCTTTTGATTGGCCGGATATTCGCTCACGAATTACAGTTGATGGTGTAATCGCGCTAGCTGATATTGAAGCTGTAGCATCTGGGCAATTTGCGCCAAATTTAGCTGGAGTAGAGGCGCAGCGTGATGCGGATGAGTCTCTAGACCACGACACACCCTTATCTGAGGTGTTTGAAGATCAGATTTCCTGTGCCGACATTGTTTTACTAACAAAGTCTGACCTTGCAAATCCTGCGGCAAAAGAAGTGGCTAAAGATAAAATTTCAAAAATTTCTCCGCGACCGCTTCCAATGATTGAAATTACTGAAGGCCAAGTTGATCCTCGTGTTATTCTGGGCTTGGAAGCTGCAGCAGAGGATGATCTCGCTGGTAGGCCATCACATCATGATGGAGTTCCTGATCATGATCATGAGGATTTTGATAGTGCGGTTTTTGCGATTGATGATTTGTCCACTCCTGAACTATTAGTCGATCGGATCAAGCGGTTGGCTGACGAGGAGCGTATACTTAGGGTCAAAGGTTATGCGGTTATCGCTGGAAAACCAATGAGGCTCTTGGTTCAAGCTGTTGGAAATCGAATTAGAACCCAATATGATCGCATGTGGTTGACTAATGAACCAAAACAAGGGCGACTAGTAGTTATTGCAGAGCACGATCATCTAAATACTTCTGCAATAGAAAAAATTCTAGCTGGTTAAAAGTCGCTCATGCACGTTCTATTTTTTGAAAGACACGGTTTAGAAGAAACTGAAATCCCCGTAGATCTAGATCAAACTGGGGCAGATCTCGTAGTATTGTCTTTTTCAGATAGTGATCTTGGTGCTTTTGCAGAGGGCTGGAAACGAGGATTTGATTTACAAGGTGACGAATTTCCAACGTTGCGCCTTGCAAATTTGGCAGCACTGAAACACCCGGTTTCGGTCGATACATATATAGAAAAAACGCTAGCTAAAGCAAAAGGTATCCTGATTCGGCTCATAGGGGGTGTTTCTTATTGGTCGTACGGGCTTCAAGAAGTTTTAAAACTGGCTAAAAAAAACAAAATAGCTTGCGCTGTGTTGCCAGCAGATGGCCGAGAGGATCTCCAATTAGATGAGTTTTCTACATTACCGACTTCAACACTTAGGCGATTAAAAGAGTTTTGTGACACTGGAGGCGCAGTTGCAGCGCATGCAGCTCTAGCTCAGCTTGCTTTAGCGGCAGGTCTATATGTTGCACCCGTTCGTGGAACCAAAACATTAGATAAATATGGTGCATGGACGCCAGAATTACAGGTTTGTTCTGCCCTCGATGCTTTTAAGGAAATAACCACTAATAAACCACTTATTATCTTAACTTTCTATCGTTCCTTTATAACCGCAGCAGATTTAAAACCAATAATAGCACTTTTTGATGCATTGCGCCTCAGAGGCTTTGAAGTGATTGGCTTATTTACTCCATCACTAAAAATTCCTGATGCAGCAGATTGGATTATTTCTCAAATTAAAAATTTAAAGCCAGTTTGTATTGTAAATGCTACTTCATTTTCTGGCAAAGGTTCCTCTGGCAACTCTCCTCTCGATGCTGGTGAGGTTCCAGTTTTTCAAGTTGCTTTATCGACCTCAAAACGCTCTGCCTGGGAAGGGGCTGACCGTGGCTTATCGCCTGCGGACATGGCAATGCATGTTGTTCTTCCAGAAGTTGACGGAAGAATTTTTTCTGGTGTTGCGTCCTTTAAAGAGGCTGGAGAAAAAAACGCGAAACTTGAGTTTTCCAGAGTAGAACATCAGCCAGATCAAGAAAGAGTTGTTGCCATAGCTGACAAAGTTTATCGCTGGCATAGGCTTCAGACTATACCGCTCGAAGCCCAACAGCCAGCGCTAATACTATCGACTTATCCTGGCAGGCCTTGGCAAATGGCGCACGCCGTGGGCTTAGATGTTCTGGCCTCTGCCCAATCTATTCTTGAAGATTTAGGACATATTAGCGCTCCACTTCAAAAGCCCTTAGAAGTTAGTTTGAGGCAAGATAAAATTAAGTGGCCAGTAGAAGAATACAAAAACGCTTTAGGCCAAATTTCGAAAAATTTGCAATCGGAGCTTTTCAACGCATGGGGTGATATAAATGATGACTCATTAGTATCTGATGGAGCCTTTAATTTTAGTGGGCTTCAAATTGGTGGGGCGATTGTAGCTTTGCAGCCAGAGCGTAGTGAAACAGCCCATCGTGACAATGACTATCATGATATTTCGCGGACGCCATGCCATGGTTATATTGCTTTTTATCTGTGGCTGCAGAAAGCTTTCGAAGCTGATGCAATTATTCATGTTGGAGCTCATGGAACCTTGGAGTGGTTGCCCGGAAAATCTGTAGCATTATCTAAAAATTGCTGGCCGGAAGTACTTACAGGAAATTTACCCGTAATTTATCCGTTTATATTGAATGACCCGGGAGAAGCAGCCCAGGCAAAAAGGAGAATTAGCGCCCTTACTATTGGCCATATTCCTCCTGCTTTGCGTAAATCAGAAGTGCCCGCTCAGTTTTATTACCTGGAATCTCTCTTAGATGAGTTTTCTAATGCTGACGGTTTGGATCCAAACAGACGTGAAAGATTGAAGGAAAGTATTCGCATTGAAGCGGAAGCCTTAGGCATTGAGGCGGATTTAGGTATAAATGATGAGTGCAGCCATTCAGACGCTTTAAGTCGGATTGATCGATTTGTTTGTGATATCAAAGAAACTCAATTTGGTGATGGTCTGCATATTTTTGGTCGCAAATGTCAACAGATATTAACCTTTAAAACCGAATGCTCTGAATTGGCAGAACAGCAGGCCATACGCAATGCTCTGTCAGGCAAGCGCATATCAGCTGGTCCATCTGGTTCACCCTATCGTGGGCGGATGGATGTATTGCCCTCTGGACGCAATTTATTTGCTACTGACCCATTGTCCGTACCCACACGTGCCGCATATGCGCAAGGAATTAAATTAGCCGAAGAATTCATTCGTCGTCATTTACAGGATAATGGGGACTGGCCTTCAGGAGTCATAGTCGATTTATGGGGTTCCGCCACAATGCGCACTGCTGGCGAGGAGTTTGCAATGGCACTGCATCTCTTGGGCGTGAAACCATTATGGGCAGAAGGATCTGAAAGAGTATCAGGATTTGAAATTCTACCACTTGTTACGCTAGATCGCCCTAGGATTGATGTTACTTTGAGGGTTTCTGGTTTATTTAGAGATGTGTTTCCCACTCTGTCTAATCTATATCAGCAGGCGATTTTAGCAGTGTCGAAGCGTGAAGAGTCAGCAGATTGGAACCCATATATTTCTGGTGTAGAATCCGCGCGAATATACGGTCCAGCTCCAGGCTCTTATGGGCTGGGGATGGGTTTTGCGCCTGAACAGTTTTCAGATGATGGAAGAAAAGCAGCTGCAGAAGCTTGGTTGGAAGCAAGTAGCTACGCAATAAATGGAGAAAAGATATATAAGGATGAAGAGGGTCTGAAAGATCGAGTTGCTAAAGCTGATAGCTTTGTTCATCTCCAAGATATGCCGGAAACTGATCTTCTCCTTAGTGCTGACTATGCAGCACATGAAGCCGGTTTTGCAGCAGCAAAAGCCTCCATTGGTGGTAACGTGTCTTTATATCATTTGGACAACACCGATCCTGAAAACCCAACATCTCGCACATTGACTGAGGAAATTGCCAGGATTGTCTATGCGCGTGCCTGTAACCCTAACTGGTTAGATGGAATGAAAAGGCATGGCTTCCGAGGAGCAGCTGAAATTTCTGCAACTCTTGTTCATATGGCAGCTTTTGCAAATTTGGCGGATGTTGTTGGGTCACATTTATTTGATAGTTATCATGATGCAACAATTGGTAACGATGATATTGTTAAATTTATGTCTGAACATAATCCAGAGGCACTCACTGCAATGCGTGATTGTTTCGAGCAGCTTTATAATTTGGGCCTCTGGAAAACGCGAAGAAATTTCATTCTCGGCGATCTTGGAATCCCAGCATGAGCCGCCCTGCTGCAAAAGGTTGGTGTCCCTCTGCTCTTCGCCCTATGAAGTCTGGTGACGGGTTATTAGTAAGAATTAAACCAAACTTTGGACAGTTGAATTCTAAACAACTTTTGGTTTTGGCTGATTGCTTAGATCATTTTGGAAATGGTTTGCTGGATATTACATCACGAACAAACCTTCAAATTCGAGGGGTTAAGGAACAAAATTACTCCAACTTAATTTTGAAATTACAAACCGAAAGATTGTTGGGAACGAGTGAAAAATTGGATCGTTTAAATGTTATTGTCTCACCATTTATTCGAGAAAATTCACTTACATGGCGTTGTGCTAATCAAATTTATTCTAGTGTTGAAAATTTACCTTTGTTGCCAGAAAAATTTGGATTTTGCATCGATTGCGATGAAAGTCGTTACCTTTCTAATCAGTCAGGTGATATATTTATTGAAAGGAGTTCTGGCTCTGGGCTCGTTTTAAGATGTGCAGGTCTAAAAAAGGGTTTTTCTACTGATGAGAGCAATTTGACTAGCGATGTAAAAAAAATCATTGGTTGGTATCTCGAAAAACAAAACAGTGAGGAGACTGAACGACCGATGCGGATGCGCGATATTGTGTCAAAAAATAAATTTCCATGGAAAACGAGTAATGAATTAAAAAAGCCTCTATTAGAGGAAGTAACCGTTGGAAGTTATCAAGGATATTTTGTTTTAGCTGCGCCATTTGGCCAATTAAAAAGTGAACATTTGCGAAAACTGGCAGCTGTCAACCAAAAGATTCAGTTCACAATTAATAGAATGCTGATTACTGAAAGCCTACCAGATAAAAATCATGGCTTAGTAAATGAGCCGCATGATAATCGGTTAAAGATGAATGTATGCCCTGGCGCTCCACACTGCTCGTCGGCAACCATAAAAACTAGGCATTTAGCAGAAAGTTTAGCGCATCAAAAAGAGTTTATTCTTGGAGGAAATATTCATATTTCAGGGTGCTCCAAAGGATGTGCATCACCTAACTCTAAAGATATGTGCATAGTGGGTAATGAGGGTACATATGATATTGTCGAGAAAGGCTATGCTTGGGATAAACCAGTCGTTAAATGTTCTTCGCAAACTTCAGTTTTAGAACATTTAAAGGAAATAAGGTCTTAAAGATTCACTATGCCACATACTTATGAAAAAGATGGAGCAGCAATCTATGCTGAATCATTTGCAACTATAAGAAATGAAGCTGACCTTACGCGTTTCAGTGAAATTGAGGAGGTCGTAGTTGTACGTATGATACACGCGGCAGGCATGGTTGACTTGGCTTCTTTTGTTCAATTTACATCAGATTTTGCTGTTTCAGCTAGAGCTGCCCTTGAAGAAGGTGCTCCAATTTTATGTGATGCCCGCATGGTAAGTGAGGGTATTACCCGCTCTAGATTACCAGCGAATAACGAGATTATATGCACTCTCCAAAATCCTGAAGTATCTCAAATGGCACAAGATCTTGGGAATACGCGCTCTGCAACAGCTCTAGAACTATGGCGACCGTATCTTGATGGAGCCATTGTGGCGATTGGTAATGCGCCGACTGCACTTTTCCACCTTCTGAATATGTTAGAGGATAAAAAATGTCCAAGACCAGCTGCTATTATTGGATGCCCAGTTGGTTTTGTTGGTGCGAGTGAGAGCAAAGACGCATTAATGAAATCAAAAGTGGTGCCTAGCTGTATTGTGAAGGGCCGTTTGGGCGGAAGTGCAATTACCGTAGCAGCAATAAATGCTTTAGCGAGCCGATTTGAATGAAAAAACCTAGCTCAGAAATAGGAACAATTTATGGTGTTGGGTTGGGACCCGGGGCGGTCGATCTAATGAGCGTCAGAGCCAATAATTTGTTAAAATCTTGCAGTTTTATAGCATTTTTTAGAAAAGCCGGAAGGCCCGGTCATGCCCGACAAATAGTCTCTGAAATTTTGCCTAAAAATGTCAAAGAGTATGCGATGGAATATCCCACTACAACGGAGGTTCCACTTTCTGATCCAAGATATAAAAAAGTCATGACATCTTTCTATGATGAGTGTTGTTGGCACCTAAAATCTGTAATCGAAAGCGGAGAAGATCTTTGCGTTCTTTGCGAGGGCGATCCGTTTTTTTATGGCTCCTTTATGCACATTTATGAAAGGCTTCGACTTGAAGTTCCGATCGAGGTAGTTCCGGCAATCACTGGGATGTCAGCAGCATGGACCGCAACAGGGGTACCGATAACTTGGGGTGATAATATCCTAACCATTTTAACGGGTACACTATCTGAAAAAAAACTATTCGATAAAATTAGCACAACTGATGCAGCTGTCATTATGAAAGTTGGTCAGAATCTAGGGAAGATAAGAACCGCAATTACCTTGGCTGGACGTGAAGGAGATGCATTTATTGTTGAATTTGCTGCTATGTCAAATCAATCTGTTTGCAGATTGGTAGATTATACCAAAGAAGTTGCCCCCTATTTTTCTATTATTATTTTGCATGGTAAGGCAAAATGAAATGGTAAAATTACTTACTATAGCTGGCTTAGGCCCTGGTAATCCAAAGCTGGTAACACCTAATGTGCAAGAAGCAATTTCATCTGCAACAGATATTGTAGGATATATTCCCTATGTGGCCAGGATACCCCCACGTGACGGTTTGGTCTTGCATCCTTCTGATAATAGAGTTGAGCTCGAGAGGGCTGAATTTGCGCTGGATTTGGCGGTTTCCGGAAAGAAAGTTTTGATAGTATCGTCTGGTGATCCGGGCGTTTTTGCTATGGCTGCGGCAGTATTTGAAATTTTGGATAAAAATCCAAGCCGATGGAATGACGTGGAGGTACAAATTCTTCCCGGCATAACGGCAATGTTGGCAGCTGCTGCCAAAATTGGTGCACCTCTGGGTCATGATTTTTGTGCTTTGAATTTAAGTGATAACCTTAAACCTTGGGAGTTGATCGAAAAGAGACTTCTGCTTGGTATTGAGGCTGATTTTGCTATGGCGCTTTATAATCCCAGATCCAAATCAAGACCGGAGGGTTTCAAGAAAGTTCTAACTATATTAAAGCGTGAATGTTCCAAAGATCGACCAATAGTATTTGCGCGCGCTATCTCTACGCCTGAGGAGCGAATTCAAATTATGACCCTAGCACAAGCCAAACCAGAAATGGCAGACATGCAGACAGTTGTAATTATAGGATCTAGCCAAACAAAAGTTTTATTACAAAACGGAAAAACTTTTGCATATACACCGCGATACTTTAAACTTGATTAACCCAATTAAGCGCGGCATTTACTTGGAAAATTTCCGTTCGACTAGGCATCTTAGGCCTTTCAACCATGATAACGGACACACCTAAATTTCTTGCAACTTCTATTTTGGAATATGAGCCGCTACCTCCTGAATTTTTGGCTATAACTAATTCAATTTTGTGTTTCTCGAACAATGCCGTGTCATTTTTGATTGTAAATGGGCCCCTCGAAATATTAATATAGTGATTTGGGAATTTAAGTGGCCTTTCAGGCGGATCGACCAGGCGCAAAACGTAATTGTGTTGCGGTTGAGCATAAAACAACGATAACTTTTGTCTTCCAATGGCTAAAAGCACGCGTTTTTTTGGCTGTTCTAAATATTGGACAGCCGCTTCTATGCTTGGAACATTGATCCATTTATCTCCAATTTCTTTCTGCCAGGGGGGACGTGTGAGTGCAGCCAGTGGTATACTCGCTAAATTGCATGCCTCTATCGCATTCTTGCTCATCTGCGATGCGAAGGGATGCGTTGCGTCTATTACATGAGTAATTTTCTCTAATTTAAGATACTTTAGAAGTCCAGACACACCTCCAAAACCACCAACCCGTTTTTCGATTGGTGAATTGCGAAGCCGACTTACTCGGCCAGCGTAAGAAAGTCTGGCATTTATATTAGTTTTAGAGATAATCTGTGCCAAGGCTGAAGCCTCGGTTGTTCCACCAAGTATCAAGAGATTTTTTTGCATGAACGATATTCCCTGGTTAACTATTATTGGCATGGATGCTGGTGGCTATGCAAGTTTATCACCCGAGGCCCAAGCGGCTTTGCAAGACGCACCGATAATCATGGCGCCTTCACGGCATTTAGCTTCCCTACCGCAACTTTCTGGGGATCAAATAGTTTGGCCAGTGCCTTTTTCTGAAGGAATTGAAAGGCTTCTTACATTAAGAGGTAGCCATGTCGTTGTGATATTTTCTGGTAACCCATTTTGGTTTGGTGCAGGCTCCCAAATCACCCAAAAGTTTGGTCGGAGAGAATGGCGTGTAATACCAGGGAAAAGTTGTTTTTCCTTGGCCGCAGCAGAATTGGGCTGGCCAATAGAGAAAACAGTTCAACTCGGGCTCCATTCGGCTTCTTTTTCGAGGTTGCGCCCACACCTGGCTGTTGGTCAAACTCTCATGGTGACAGTGCGTGATGGTGAGGCGGTTGACCCATTGAGTGAATATTTGATTGAAACTGGATTTGGAGATAGTGAATTATGGGTTTTGGAGTCACTTGGTTCAGTCAGTCAGAAAGTGACAAAAATTCTGGCAAAAGGAAAAATAAACAGAGAATTTCAACATCCGCTGATGGTAGGGATAAAAGTTTTAGGCTCTGGCAAGACTTTGTCCCAAGCATCTGGCCTAACAGATGACTGGTTTACAAATGATGGGCAAATCACAAAGCAGCCTGTCAGAGCACTTACTTTATCTGCCCTAGCTCCCCAAAAAGGTGAACATCTTTGGGACTTAGGTTCGGGTTCAGGTTCTATAGCAATCGAATGGTTGCTTTCGGACCCCTCCATGAAAGCTACAGCTGTCGAAAAAAATTCAATCAGGGCAGAAAATATAAATTTAAATGCTGCAAAATTAGGTGTTGATTGGATCGAAGTTATAGAGTCAGAGATCATGGATGCTTTGAATAAACTTGATCGCCCTGATGCAGTCTTTATAGGTGGTGGATTTAGCGCTGAGCTATTTGAAAAAATATGGGAAATTATTCCCGCTGGCACGCGTTTAGTCGTTAATGGCGTAACAATTGAAACTGACCGTTTGATTATTGAGTGTGCCGAAAATTTTGGCGGCCAATTGTTGCGTTTTGAGTATTCACAGCCAATTCAGATTGGTGGAAAAAGTAGCTGGAAAGCGTCTTATCCTATTACGCAGTGGGTGGTTATACGCTGATGGCACTAGTCTGTATCGCTGGTTTTGGTTTTAGATCAATGGCAAATATTGATAGCCTTGTTAATGCTCTGAATAAGGTCAGTGCTCAACATAAGATCGCTGGTTTTTCTGCCCCCGAAGATAAGATTAATCATTCTGCATTGAGGGAACTTGCTCGAATATATGGGTTACCATTGTTTGCAGTTGAAAATGAATTAATGAAATCAATGGAAACAGTAACAAAATCATTGGGCTATCTTCGATGAAACTTACCGCAGAGGCAAAGTCATACATAAACCAACCAAAACCACAGTCATCAAAATCAATCAGCCTTGTGCTGTCTTGATCAACTAAAAGGTTAGCCAGTCGCATATCGGCATGAATTAGATTGAAGCGCTTTTCTCCTTTGCCATAATCCAGGAGCCTACCCCGAATTTTTAGCTCTACCCTCTCGAGTTTATCTTGTACCTCTTTTGTAACTTCTGGTGCCAAGCGCCAATTACCCCATAAGGCGTTACTTCCAAATATGGTATCTATATCCCATATAAGCCGTTCAAAATTATCAGGCCTTTTCCAAGATAAAACATGGTTATGACAAGTGCCCGCGAGTCGGCCTAGTTCCTCATAAAAAGGTTCTAAATTTTCTTTTTCATTTGGCGCTGAGCCACTTACAAAATGAAATAGAACCAAGTAGCGTGATCCATGAAAACTGTCGATTGAACACTTTTGGATTGCGGAACCATCGACACCAAAAAAATAGCTTGGTGTTTCAATCAGTCCACTTTTCGAAAGCGCATCAATCCAAGCAAGCTCACACTCAATTGAGCGTCTCGAATGATAGTTTTCTCTATGAACCCTAAGAATGGCTTTGAACCCAGAGGAGTTCTCTATGAGGTAAGTGAAATTTTCAGAGACATTTAT
>CACBXB010000020.1 GCA_902543185.1 Paracoccaceae bacterium | reverse complement strand
AAGACTTGGTGAAGAAGTCGATTACCCAATGAACTACCATCAGACTGGGTCTTTACGTCTGGCACATTCTGAAGAGCGGCTCCAAGAATTTAAGCGTGCCGCCAGTATGGGCAAGTACCAAGGAATGGATATAGAAATACTAACCCCAGAAGAGGCTAAAAGTTTATATCCTTTTTTAGAGATACATGATCTTGCTGGTGCACTGTATGATCCAAATGATGGTGATATCGATCCAGCACAACTCACTCAAGCTTTAGCCAAAGGAGCAAGAGATCTAGGAGCTAAAATACTTCGATTTACTCCAGCAATTGGGGTCACTCAAAAAAATGATAAAACCTGGACTGTTCATACCAAAAAAGGTGATATTAACTGCCAATATGTTGTGAACGCCGCAGGATATTATGCTCAACAAGTAGGAGAATGGTTTAAACCTTACGGTGGAAGAACCGTCCCTATGATGGTTATGAGCCACCAATATCTTTTATCTGAAGAAATACCTGAAATTGAAAACTATGCCAAAAAGTCTGGTAAAAAACTACCTTTATTGCGGGATGTAGATATCTCTTATTACTTAAGGCAGGAGAAAAATGGGTTTAACTTAGGACCCTATGAACCAAATTGTAAGGCACATTGGGCCACTGAAGACGACCCTATGCCAGACGATTTTAGTTTTCAGTTGTGGAACGACGATTTAGATCGAATAGAAGATATTGTTGCTGATGCCATGGAGCGTGTTCCGCTCTTGGGAACTTCGGGCGTAAGTAGGATTATAAACGGCCCAATTCCATACGCACCTGATGGCCTTCCACTAATTGGACCCATGCCCGGTGTTGAAAATGGGTTTGAAGCCTGTGTATTTACTTTTGGTATTGCACAAGCTGGAGGCGCAGGAAAAGTACTTTGCGAGTGGATGACTGAGGGCGTTACAGAATGGGATATGTGGTCATGTGATCCAAGAAGATATACGGACTTCACCGATCATGAGTATTGTGTTGCAAAGGGTATGGAAGTC
Source organism: Paracoccaceae bacterium (assembly GCA_902543185.1). GTDB lineage: Bacteria > Pseudomonadota > Alphaproteobacteria > Rhodobacterales > Rhodobacteraceae > Salinivivens. The sequence goes on along the minus strand of CACBXB010000020.1, from coordinate 17,376 downwards.
TACGGTAACGAGTACGCAATGCATTTTCCTTGGCATGAATGGCCAGCTGGCCGAAATAAAAAAATATCGCCTGCGCACGACCTTGTTTTGGAAAATGGTGGTCAGATGGGTGCCTATAACGGATGGGAACGTGCTAATTGGTTTGCCCAAAAGGGAGACGATACATCAGAAGAAGCGACAAAAACCTGGAAAAGATCAGGCCCTTGGGAACAAAGGATTAAAGAGGAATGTGAAGCTGTCAAAGACGATGTTGGAGTTTTGGATTTGCCAGGCTTTAGCCGTTTTGAATTAAGTGGTGATGGTTCAGCCGAATGGTTAAGATGCCAGATAACAGGTGGTTTGCCAAAAATTGGTCGGATCAATCTCGCTTATTTTGCGGATGAAAGAGGGCGAATTTTAACAGAGATGTCTGTCATGCGACATGGCGAAGATCACTTTACTTTGATTACTGCAGCCTCTGCCCAGTGGCACGACTATGAACTTTTAAGTCGATCACTCTCAAAGGGATTATCTCTCATTGATATTACAAATAAATATGGCACCTTGATTGTCACTGGACCAAAAAGTCGTACCTTATTCCAATCTTTGAATACCGAAGCTGATCTAGAAGAAAGTTGGCTAACGCACCAAAAAGCAAAAATTAAAGGTATAGAGTGTAATTTGGTCAGAGTAAGTTTTGCCGGAGAATTAGGATGGGAAATACACGCGCTTAATGAGGATATAGCAGCCTTGTATGAGTTATCCGTTCAAGCGGGGGCAAAACCTTTTGGCATGTGGGCATTGAATTCACTCCGAATTGAAAAGGGCTATCGAGCATGGAAAGGTGATTTATCTACTGATTATTCCATGCTTGAGGGAGGGCTCGAAAGATTTATCAAATTTGAAAAACCCCAATCCTTTCCAGGAAAGCTGGCACTTCAAAACGAAAAACAACAAGGCAGTACCAAAAAATTCGTAACCTTGGTAGTAGATGCTGAAGAGTTTGATGCGCCATATATGTCAACTTTATGGCACAATGGTGAAGTTGTAGGGGAAACGACATCAGGTGCTTGGGGTTACAGGGTCAATGAGTCGATCGCTTTGGGCATGTTAAGAAGTGACCTAGCCAGACCCAACATTAATCTGGAAGTAGAGATTTATGGAGAGCGTAGAAAAGCAGTAGTACAGGAAAACGATGCACTTTGGGATCCACAAAATGAAAGGCTGCGAGCTTGAGATAGACTAAGAAGTCAGTCACATAATAAAAAAATATTCAAAATTACTTCACTTTTTAAGAAAAAGGCAATTACACTCGATGTCCGAAATTACTTTACTTGATGGGTCTATTGGTCAGGAACTTGTGAAGAGATCAGGGGAAAAACCTACACCCCTTTGGTCTACCATGGTTATGCTTGATGATACCAAATTGCTTTCCGAGGTACATGACGAGTACTTCTCCATGGGTGCAACCGTTGCAACAACCAACACTTATCCTGTTCTTAAGGATAGATTAGAAAGAGTTGGCTTAGAAGAAAGATTAGAAGAGCTTTGGGATAAGGCCATTGACACGGCTATTAGCTCAAAAAAAAGAAATGGTTATGGGCAGGTTGCTGGCTCAATTGGACCTCTGCATGCAAGTTATCGACCTGATTTAATTCCAGATGCTATAGAAGCCTCAAAACAGTACCAAGATGTAATAAATTATCTGGGTGCAAAATGCGACGTTTTGCTGATTGAGACAGTGAGTTCTATAGAACACGCAAAGGCTGCTTTAATTGCAGCTAAAAATATCGAAATTCCAATTTGGATGGCATTTACAACAGAAGATTTTGACGGAACAAAACTCCGATCTGGTGAAGAGCTTTCTTTGATTAAAAATCTTCTCAGTGAATATAAAGTGGATGTAATTTTAGTAAACTGCTCAAGACCAGAGGTGACGAAAGATTCATTGAAAATAATAACAGATTTTAACAGACCGTTTGGAGCTTACGCAAACGGCTTTACTAGAATAACAACAGGTTTCTTGGAGGATTTTCCAACAGTTGACGCACTGAAGGAACGGCACGATTTAAGCCCTAAGGAGTATGCAAAATTTGCCATGGAATGGGTTGAAATGGGCGCAACTATTATTGGTGGATGCTGTGAAGTTGGCCCCAAACATATTGAACAGCTTGCTAAAGATCTGAGAGAAAATGGGCACAAAATAGTGTGAGGTTAGTATGAGTAACATTCCAGAACATGCACGAGTGATAATTATTGGCGGTGGCGTAATTGGATGTTCGGTTGCATATCACTTAACTAAACTGGGTTGGAAAGACGTTTTATTACTTGAAAGAAAGCAGCTCACATCCGGCACAACTTGGCATGCTGCTGGTTTAATTGCGCAATTACGTGCAACGGCTAACATGACTAAACTGGCCAAATATAGTCAAGAGCTTTATGGGACCTTAGAAAAGGAAACAGGTGTTTCGACCGGTTTTAAGCGAGTAGGTTCAATAAATGTTGCTCTGACCAAAGAGCGTATGGAAGAATTAAGCCGATCTGCGGCAATGGCGAGAGCCTTTGATGTTGCAGTGGAAGAGATTTCGCCAGATCAAGTTTCGGAAAGATATCCACATATTAATTTAGACGGGGTTGTAGGAGGTGTATTCCTCGAAAAAGACGGACAGGGCGACCCTGCTAATATTGCGCTAGCTTTAGCTAAAGGAGCAAAACAAAAAGGCGCTAATGTAATTGAAGGGGTAAAAGTAACAAAAATTAATAAGTCTGGAAGAATAGTAAAGGGTGTCGATTGGGTCAGTGGCTCGGGAGAGACCGGGCATACTACTTGTGAAATGATAGTTAATTGTGCCGGCATGTGGGGACATGAGGTTGGCAAAATGGCAGGTGTAAATGTTCCTCTTCACGCTTGCGAGCATTTTTACATTGTCTCAGAGCCAATAGAGGGGCTCAGCCAATTACCGGTACTACGCGTTTTGGATGAGTATGCATATTACAAAGAAGATGCTGGAAAATTAATGTTGGGCGCTTTCGAACCAAATGCGAAACCCTGGGGTGCAAACGGCATTCCTGATGATTTCGAATTTGATCAATTACAAGAAGATTTTGATCATTTTGAACCCATATTAGAAATGGCCGTCAATAGAATTCCAATGCTGGGTGAAGCGGGCATACATACTTTTTTCAATGGGCCTGAAAGTTTTACTCCAGATGATGCGTATCATTTAGGTCTGGCGCCTGAATTAGATAATTTTTGGGTAGCAGCAGGCTTTAATTCAATAGGCATTCAATCTGCGGGTGGAGCCGGTATGGCCTTGAGCCAATGGATGAACGATGGTCAAAAACCATTTGATCTCGGAGATGTCGATATTTCGAGAATGCATCCATTTCAAGGTAACAAACATTACTTATTCGAACGATCAAAAGAAACTTTAGGCCTCTTATACGCAGATCATTTTCCTTTTAGGCAAAAAGAAACTGCGAGAGGTGTAAGAAGATCACCTTTTCATTCCTATTTAAAAAATCATGGAGCCGTTTTTGGTGAACTCGCCGGCTGGGAAAGAGCGAATTGGTTTTCAGAAGGGGGTCAAATTCAGGAATATCAGTATAGCTGGGGCCGGCAAAACTGGTTTAAAAACTCCCATCGTGAACACATGGCCGTACGTAATAATCTAGGTATGTATGACATGTCTTCCTTCGGTAAGTTAATGGTCGAAGGGCGAGATGCTGAAACTTTCCTCAACCATATTTGCGGTGGAAATATGTCAGTGCCCCTTGGGAAAATTGTATATACACAATTCCTGAATCCAAAGGGGGGTATAGAAGCCGACGTAACTGTAACCAGGCTCACTGAAACTTCATATTTAGTAGTAACACCGGCAATCACAAGATTAGCTGATCAAACATGGATGCGAAGAAATAAAAGAGATTTTGAAGTCGTAATCACTGACGTTACAGCGGCAGAAGGCGTTTTAGCTATCATGGGACCTAATTCTCGGCAATTCATGGAGTCCATAAGTCCTAATGATTTTTCAAATGAAACAAACCCGTTTGGAACAGCTCAAGAAATTGAAATTGGAATGGGATTGGCTCGCGTTCACAGAGTATCTTATGTTGGTGAATTAGGTTGGGAAATTTATGTCAGTACAGATATGGCTGCACATGTTTTCGAAACAATAATGGAATACGCAAAAGACAGCCAGTTAAAGCTTTGTGGCATGCATATGATGGATAGTTGCAGAATTGAAAAAGGTTATAGGCATTTTGGCCATGATATAACCTGCGAGGATCATGTATTAGAAGCAGGTTTAGGGTTTGCAGTAAAATCAGATAATGAGAAATTTCTTGGGCGTGACGCGGTAGTTGCAAAAAGAGAAGAAGGATTAGAAATGCGCATGGCTCAATTTCTTCTGAAAGATGCCGAGCCCCTACTCTACCACAATGAACCTATTGTTCGCGATGGAGAAATAGTTGGTTTTTTAAGTTCTGGAAATTATGGACACGCCTTGGGAGGCGCGGTTGGAATGGGCTATTTACCTTGTAAAGGCGAAAAAACATCAGAATTGCTTGCTTCATCGTATGAGATAGACGTAGCTGGAAGTCGCGTCGAAGCTGAAATTTCCTTCAAACCTTTATATGATCCTACGGGCGCGAGAACAAAAGCCTAAAAATTCTATCTTAGTTTTGGCGGCTCCAAAGCTGCCTTATTTTTTTACATCGCGAGTAGCGTTCTTAACTTCGCTCACCTCAAGAAACTCAAGCTTAATACCTATCTCACGGATTTTAGTACAAGCTTCATCATCATTACTAAAATGTGCCACATCAATATTTCCCAAATCAATATCGGTAAAAGAAAGAACCTCTTTGATTGATTTTACTATTGCTTGCTGTGCAGAATTTTGAACTCCCATTAAGCAAATAAGATGAGAAATTTCATCTTCATTATATTCAACAGCACAAATCCAAATTTCATCAAATAAGCCCACCGTAGGTTCAAGTTTTTCTTGCAATGCTTTAAAAATTATCTCAGGGAAGGCTTTGACCGGATGGAATTTTTTAAGGGTAGTTTGTACCAAATTGGGAGTTTCATCGAGAACATTTACAAACCATTCAATAATCTCCCAGGGAAGCAACAATTCACCTTCGGAAACACCTAGATTAATACCTAGCCCTATTTTTTCTTCTAGCAGCATCTTTGCCAAGACACGGCCGGTAACTTCCGCAAATGCGGCAGCCTCCCCATAGAATTTAGAAAGGTTCTCTTCGCTATCAAATGCTAGAGCAAACTTGTTGCCCTCAAGCTGGATAAATTTGGGCTCAAGTATTTCTTTGCTAGGTTCCTGCTCGAGTAACAAGAATAAATTTGTATCTGCAAGCACTCCGTAATATTTTAGACGGGCATCATTATTATCTGGATTCTGCGACATTTCCAAAAAAGCTTTGTTAAGCTGTTTCATTTTTCAAAATGCCTTTAACTTTATTTCTCAATACAGGTACGAGTTCTTTTTCAAACCAGAAATTTTTCTTTAACCAGGCTCTATTTCTCCAAGAAGGGTGTGGAAGAGGTAAAATCTCTGGAGCATAAAGTCGCCAATCCTTCACAACATTAGTCACAGTGAAATTGGTATCAAGATGCCATTTTTGAGCGAAAGATCCTACAAGAAGTTTTAATTCTAAATTTTGAAAATTCTCTAGAATTGAAGAACGCCAAGTTGTTGCACAAATTTTGGGTGGCGGCAAATCACTGCCTTTTTCATCATAACCCGGAAAGCAAAAAGCCATCGGGATTATAGCTATATTTCTCTCATCATAAAAATCATCTTTATTCAAACCCATCCAATCTCTCAGAACATCTCCTGACGGATCAGAAAACGGAACACCGCTTTCATGTACACGGGCACCAGGGGCTTGGCCAGCAATCAAAATTTTTGCTGTACTTTTGCCTCTAATAACCGGTCTAGGGCTATGCCGGGTCTTTGTCTTTGAGAAAATCTCACTACAGATTTTGCAAAGTTTAACTTGCTCAAAGATCTCGCTCACAGCACTAGCTAAATTTTCGCTTTTTTAACATGAAAAGTTTTCATCCACATTTCGAATAACCACAACTTCTACAAGTCATGCAGCCCTCAACCATCTGCATTTCAAACTGGCCACAGCTGGAGCAAGCTTTTGCTTTGTTCTCTGAAAAATTAATAACTTGGTTTGATTTAGGGTCTTCTTTTAGTCCAAGCCCTTCACCTTCAAGAAAACCAATCTTTACCATGTGTGTCTCTAAAACTCCACCAATCGCAGCAAGAATAGAGGGTATATATTTTCCGTTAACCCATGCACCACCACGCGGATCAAATACTGCCTTAAGCTCTTCAACCACAAACGAGACATCTCCTCCTCTTCGGAAAACCGCTGAAATCATTCGTGTTAATGCGACTGTCCAGGCGAAATGTTCCATGTTTTTAGAATTAATAAAAACTTCGAAAGGCCGCCTAGAACCATTCACCAACGCATCATTTATCGTCACATAAATAGCGTGTTCACTGTCAGGCCACTTTAACTTATAAGTTGAACCTTCCAATTCATTGGGCCGGTCCAATGGCTCTGACATATATATAACGTCAGCACCTTCTTCTTCCCTTGGCTTTTCTTCTTTAGAGCTGGAAACAGTCAGAACGGATCCTGTAACATCATTTGGTCGGTAAGTTGTACATCCCTTACAACCAGTTTCATAAGCCTCTATGTAAACACTTTTAAACGACTCAAAATCAATATTCTCAGGACAATTTATTGTTTTAGAAATTGAACTATCAATCCACTTTTGCGCGGCTGATTGCATTTTAACGTGCTCTAATGGAGTAAGTGTTTGGGCATTAACAAAATATTCTGGAAGAGGAGTGTCGCCCTTGAGGTCTCTCCACATTCTCACTGCATAATCGACAACTTCTTCTTCAGTTTTTGAGCCATCTTTTTGCAAGACTTTGCGAGTGTAAGAGTAAGCAAATACTGGTTCAATTCCAGAGCTTACATTCCCAGCGTAGAGACTTATTGTTCCAGTAGGAGCTATTGATGTTAATAAAGCATTCCGAATTCCATACTTTTTAATATCGCTACAAATTTCTTTATCCATTGCCTGCATGGATCCCGACTTAAGGAAGGCTTCTGCATCAAATAATGGGAATGCCCCTTTTTCTTTGGCCAGTTCCACAGACGCAGCATATGCAGACTTTGCTAATATATGCAGCCAGTGCTCCGTTTGCATAGCAGCTTCATCTGAACCATATCTTAAACCGACCATTAACAAAGCATCAGCCAAGCCAGTTACGCCAAGTCCAATTCTCCTTTTATTTTTAGCCTCTTGGGCCTGCTCAGCTAAAGGAAAATTTGATGCATCAACAACATTATCCATCATCCGGACAGCCGTTGCTACTAAACTTTCAAGCTCTGACTCGTTAATTTTAGCGTTTTTTTCAAAGGGCTTCTCGACTAGTTTTACGAAGTTTATCGATCCAAGCAGACATGCTCCATAAGGCGGTAATGGCTGCTCCCCACACGGGTTTGTGGCAGAGATAGTTTCGCAATAATTTAGATTATTAAATTTGTTTATTCTGTCGATGAAAATCACACCTGGTTCTGCATAGTCATATGTGGATTGCATTATTTGATTCCACAACTTTTGAGCTTTCAGTGTTTTGTATACTTTACCATTAAATACTAAATTCCAGTCATCATCATTCTTCACTGCTTCCATGAATGGGTCAGTAACTAAAACTGATAGATTGAACATACGCAAACGTACGGGGTCAGATTTCGCAGAGATAAATTGTTCTATATCCGGGTGGTCACAACGCATTGTAGCCATCATTGCACCGCGCCTAGACCCAGCACTCATGATTGTTCGACACATCGAGTCCCAGACATCCATAAAGGAAAGTGGGCCTGAAGCGTCAGCTGCTACTCCCTTAACTAAAGCACCATTGGGCCTTATAGTAGAAAAATCATAGCCTATTCCACCACCCTGCTGCATAGTTAGCGCAGCTTCTTTTAACATATTGAAGATGCCCTCCATGTCATCGGGAATGGTTCCCATAACAAAGCAATTAAATAAGGTTACTTTTCGATTTGTGCCAGCGCCAGCTGTTATGCGGCCAGCGGGCAAAAATTTAAAATCTTCTAACGCTGCATAGAATTCCTTTTCCCACAGCTCTTTATCGCTCTCAACACTTGCAAGGTCTTTTGCAATTCTTGCCCAGGTATCCTCAACTGATTCATCAATAGCAGTTCCATCAGCATCCTTTAAACGATACTTCATATCCCAAATTTGTTCGGCAATTGCTGCATCGAAACGTGACATTTAAAAACCTTTGATAGAAAATCTTAAGAACAGTAGGGAGTCACTTTAGTATTTTGAACTCTATTGGTCAACTTGCTAGTTTTGTTAATGGCACTATCGTTTACACAAGCCAAGGAATTATTATGAGCGAATATGTTAATTTGGTAAAATTAAGCGTTGGATCGCAAACCGTTTCTGACCTCGCTGCATGGCAAAATAACCCAAGAGCGCAGGATAAAGACGGTTGTCCCCGTCATGTAACCCGTATGTGGCCAAAGCGCGAAAAAGAGATTGTGAATGGTGGCTCTATTTACTGGGTGATTAAAGGCCAAATCCAATGCAGACAAAAGATAATCCGGCTTGATGAAATCATTGGTAATGATGGAATACGAAGATGTGCAATTGTTTTGGATAAAAATTTGATTTTAACCACCATTGTCAACAGGCGTGCTTTTCAGGGCTGGCGCTATCTCAATCGAGCAGATTCACCTGGTGACTTAAATGCTACACGTCAAAACGAAGAACCTTTACCCCCATCTTTAGCTGGGGCGCTTGCTGACATTGGTGTGATTTGATTTTGGCCTCAAGCTAAAGATCAATCTCGTGTAGACAATTTCTTTACTAATAAATTGGCCACCTGATTTTCCTCTTGAGAAAACTCGGCCATCAGAGACTTAAAAAGCGTTGCCTGTGATTTAAGGATCAAACCATCTGATAATATTTTAAGATGATTTGCCTTTAAGGTATTTCCTGTCGACGTTATGTCAGCAATAGATTCGGCTAAACCGTTATTTACAGCACCTTCGGTAGCTCCCTGACTATCAACAATTTGGTAATCTGCTACACCAGCTTTCATAAGGAATTCCCTGAGTAGTCGATGATACTTAGTTGCTATGCGTAAGCGATATCCATGTTTTTCTCTAAACTGCGCCGAGACAGCATCCAAGTCATCTAAGGTCTCGACATCAACCCAGAAGTATGGGACTGCAATAATCAAGTCTGCAAACCCAAAACCTAATTCTGAAATGAGCTCTACTTGCTGATTACTACGAACCAATTTTTCTTGAATTACATCATTTCCAGTGACCCCAAAATGCAAACGGCCAGCGGAAAGTTCTCGCGGTATTTCGGTAGCCGATAAAAAAATAAGCTGAACGTTTTTTATACCCTCAATATGGCCTGCGTACTCTCTGTCTGACTCGCTTCGAACTAAATTAATTCCACGTTCTGAAAACCAATCAAAAGTTTGACCCATTAGTCGGCCTTTTGAGGGTATGCCTAATCTAATCATGATAGTTTTCTCTTAATAGAAGGGAAAGATCAGGCCTCAAGACTGCTCCAACTGCTGGTATTCTTTTGCCGTGGCCCATTCTTTCGGTAAGCGCATCGTAACGACCACCAGTGGCCACTGGTGCTAGGTCCGTGCGAGTTTCCGAGTAAAACCCAAATACAAATCCATCATAATATTCCATGGATGTTCGCCCATAGGAGCCTTCAAAATTCAAAAGGTCTACGTTCGTTCCATTTTTCTCTAAAGACGTCAGCCGCTTAGAAAAATTATCTACGGTCAACTCTATACCTGGCATTTTTTTTGATAATTTTTCCAAGTGACTAAGAACTACCGTGCATCTATCTCTCAACGATATTAACTCATCCAAAATTTTGACTTCTTCTGGATCTATTGGATCTGTCTCAGTCTCCAGCTTAATTTGTTCGAGCCGTTCTTTTATTTCTTGAACGTTTCTCGACCCAATAGCCTGAAATTTATTAATTAGCTTGTTATAGTCTTCAAAATCTTGATTAGGCTGAGGTTTTGAAGATAAACCTGAGAATTGGTTTAAAAGCTTTCTAAATCGATGAGGGCGCCAGATATGTCTCAGGAGTGCCTTTTTACGTGTTTCCGTAGTTGATAAAGACCGCACAGCAGCCATCAAAATACCAATATCACCAGTAGCTATTCTAACTGGGATACCTTTCAGGGCTTCATTAACGAGTAAAAAAACTTCTGCATCTGCTTTTTCAGGGTTAGTACCATCAAATATTTCATAACCTACTTGCAGAAATTCTCTTGGTCGATCCGGAAACTCTTCTTGTCTTCTAAATACCTTTCCACAATAAGTATATCTCGCGGATGATACACTGTTTGCCATATGTTGCTCAACAATCGGAATGGTAAAATCGGGCCTTAACATCATTTCACCATAAACCGGGTCATTAGTTGTAAAAGCCCGACCGCGAATATCCTCCCCATACAAATCAAGTAAAACATTTGAAATTTGCAAAAAGTCTAGTTCAACGATATCTGCGCCTGTTGCTTCGAAAACAACGGCTAATCTTTTTGCTTCTCTGGATAAGTCTTTCAGGTCTGTCATCACTTGTAGGAACTTAATATTTCTCTGATTTTTTGAACAAGCTCATCCCGCTTAACAGTGAATTGACTTGGTCTATCTTTCCACTGCTCTAAAGTCGCTTCTTCAGAAAGTTTCTTGCCTAAAATCAAATCTTTAACTTGAACTATTCCACTCTCACGCTCTTCAGTACCCTCTATAATGGCAGCAGGTGAACCTCTATTGTCTGCATACTTTAACTGATTACCAAAATTTTTTGGGTTTCCAAGATATACCTCAGAACGAATTCCAGCGTTCCGTAATTCGGTTACTATCTCTTGATAATCACTAATTCGATCTCGATCCATAACAGTCACAACGACAGGGCCTAAATCAGATGCTTGTGTTCGTCCTTTTTCTTTTAATGCAGCTAAAAGCCTATCTACTCCAATCGATACTCCTGTTGCAGGAACGGATTGACCTGTAAAGCGCTTTACTAAACCATCGTAGCGTCCACCGCCTGAAACTGATCCAAATTGTCTTTTTCTTCCCTTTTCGTCAAAAATTTCAAAGGTAAGCTCGGCTTCATAAACTGGACCAGTATAATAGCCCAAACCCCTTACTACAGAGGGATCAATAGAAATCTTATTACTGCCATATCCACCAGCTTCAAAAAGCTCTGCCATCGTTTCCAGTTCATTGACACCCTCTAATCCTATTTCAGAAGATCCAATCAAATTTTTTAAATTGTTTAATGTTGTTTCAATATCGGCGCCCTTAGACGTTAAGAACGCCGCGACTATATCAGCCTCGCTATCAGATAGACCCACTCCGTCAATGTAAGCCCCAGATGCATCAAGCCGGCCTTTTCCAAGTAGCTGCCTAATGCCAATTTCTCCAACTTTATCAAATTTGTCGACAGTTCGAAGTATCGCGTCTCTTTTAGCTGTTTCTTGAATATCCATACTCTCAAGGACACCGTTAAGAACTTTGCGATTATTTGCTTTAATTATGTAGTCACCCTCCGAAATTCCTACATTCTGAAGAGTATCAGCGAGGAGCATACAAATTTCTGAGTCCGCTGCTATACTTGCCGACCCTACCGTGTCGGCATCACATTGATAGAACTGTCTAAAACGGCCTGGTCCCGGTTTCTCATTTCTCCATACTGGCCCCAATGAATACCGGCGGTATGGAGTCGGAAGTTCGTTTCTATATTGCGCATAAACCCTTGCCAACGGAGCAGTTAGATCATATCGAAGTGCCAACCAATCTTGATCATCTTCTTGCCAAGCAAAAACACCTTCATTTGGCTGATCTACATCAGGTAAAAATTTTCCAAGCGCTTCTACAGTTTCCACTGCGGAACTTTCAAGAGCCTCAAAACCATAGCTTTGATATATTTCCGCTATTTTCTGTAACATCTGGTTTCGTTCTGTCACTTCGGAACCAAAGTAGTCACGAAAACCCTTTGGCGTAATAGCTTTTGGTCTATTTTGTTTTTTGTTTTTAGCCATTATGAATGTCCTGCGGCATCTATTTATCATTCATCTAGCGATTTCCCATTCAATGAGCAAGCAATGCGAGATCACATTCTTGATTGTTCTATTTATTCTACTACCTCAATTTATATGAAACGAGTTTTAATATTTGGAAATTCTGGAGGAATCGGTGCTGCGATACAAGAAGCGTGTATCGCCAAAGGTTATAATGTTTCGGGGATCTCTAGGAGCCAGCATGATCTGGATTTATCAGATGAAAGTAAAATTATTTCTGTAATCGAAACTTTAGATGGTAGTTTTGATCAGATATTTATTACGACTGGCGCACTCGTGGTAAATTCAGCAGAACCAGAAAAAACTATTCGGCAGTTTAACTCAAATGCTGCGCTCGACCAGTTTATAACTAATGCTGTGGGGCCAACTCTTATTTTAAAACATATCAAAAAACTAATAAGTAAGAATTCAAGGTGTTTTATCGGTGTATTATCAGCAAGGGTAGGCTCCATTGGAGACAATAAGCTAGGTGGTTGGTATAGCTACAGGGCATCAAAAGCTGCTTTAAACCAATTTATTCGAACTACAGCTATCGAATATTCTCGCTCGTTTCCAAACCTGACATGTGTTGCCATTCATCCTGGCACAGTGAGAACAAACTTTACTAAAAAATATCTTGGCCGTCATCCTGCTGTTTCACCTGAAGACGCTTCCATGAATATTCTGCAGCTAGCTGACAATTTAAAACCAGAATCCTCTGGTCAATTTTTTGATTGGGATAAAAAAATAGTACCTTGGTAAAAATTAATATTAATTAATCGGAGCCTGTTTCAACCAATGCCCCGTCATCCCATTTTCCACTAGATGACTCTCCATTGGCAAATTTAATCGTACCTCTACCCTGGCGTTTGCCCTTTACAAAACTACCTTGATAAATATCGCCATTAGCGTAAGTTGCAATTCCAACTCCAGTAATCTCACCATACTCCCAATCACCTGTGTATTTAAAACCGTCAGCTAAAGTGATTGTGCCTATTCCATGTCGTTGACCATCCAAATAGTCACCTTCATAAATCATACCGTCTGTGAAGGTTGCTTTCCCTACACCGTTTCGCTTACCCTCTTTCCAATTTCCCTCATACAAATAGCCATTTTCAAAACGCATTACTCCGTACCCATGGTACTTAGCATTACGAAATAAACCCTCGTAAACTGCATTGTTCGGATAAGTAGCTTTTCCTTTACCTTCAATTACTCCAGCCAGCCACTCTCCAGAGTAACTTGAACCATCAGGATAGATTATCTCACCAAGTCCATCAGCCAAACCGTTTGAGAAAGTCCCTGCATATCGAGAACCATCGGGATATATTACTTCACCCTCACCCATTATCTGACCTTCTTGCCAACTTCCTTCATATGTATATCCGTCAGCACCAATAAACTTTCCCTGACCACTTCTCTGATCATTAGAAAAGTTGCCTTCATATAAATCACCATTAGCGTAAGTTACTTTCCCCAGACCTTCGCGGCGGCCATTAACAAGTGTTCCTGTATAAACATCGCCATTCTCCTGAGAAAGTTCACCTTCTCCATTAATTTCACCAGCTTTCCATGTACCCTCATAGGCTAGACCTTCTGGCATTTCGAGACGGCCTTTACCCTCACGGAGCCCTTGTGACACTTCACCTGTGTAAATTGATCCATCCGGATAAGTTACTTTTGCAGTGCCTTGCTTTACGCCATTTTCCCATGTTCCATCATAAATGTACCCATCCGGACTCTTCATAATTCCACTTCCATCATGCATGGCATCAAGAAATGTTCCCTGGTAAGTTGTTCCATTGGCATACTTTGCATAGCCAACTCCCGTTATGCTTCCGTTTGCCCATTCACCTTCATATGTACCACCATCACTGAAGGTGATTTTTCCGCTTCCCTCAGGCTTTCCCTTTACAAAACTTCCAACATAAACTGATCCATTCGGGAATAATGCTTCACCTTGTCCATTTATTTCACCTTCAAACCACTCACCCACATACCGATAGCCATTTGGTAATTCATAGGTTCCGTTTCCATGTGGCAAGCCATTCAAAAATTCGCCATCATAAGCTCCACCATCGCCATATTCTTGAGTGCCGCTTGATGTTTGCGAATTAGCAATACTACCGCTTACGAAAAATGTGATGATTAGAATAACGATGTAACTAAATTTCATCAGTTAAGTCCCTGCACATGTATCTTACACCCTAACCTAATAAGAGAACTCACGGGTTACAATGTTTTCTTTAATTAGTTTTTATTTCATTACCAATGTGGCGGTTTATCACCTAATGTAATACCGCTCAGATCATCACGCTCATTTTCTTTTTCAATTAAGAAACTGACTTTTTTATTTAGTATTTCCAATTCACGACTTTGCTTTGCTAAGATGTCTGATAAATCCTCGATATCCTTTACAAGATAGGAAATCTTTGACTCATTTTCGGTCAACCTTGAACTAATCAAGTTAGCTGCGCTAGTTTCTGTTTTACCCATAATTTCTCACAATATTAATAATTTTATTTAACAAATTTTCATATAAAAAATAAAAATCCATTTTATTGGGAATTATATGGTTTAATTCTATGTTTGCTATCATTAAAACTGGGTTTTCATTTTTCAACAACGGTGTATAGTTAAGATATGATTTGTGAGTGCTTAACAAAAACAACCATTAATGGGGTGCAAAAGCTTCTAGAACTGCGCCTGCTACTAAGCTGCCTCTGAGCGTGCCATTGTCTGGTGCGACCGCTCAGAGGGGCAGACTACCGCACCACCAACTTAGTAGAAAAAACGAGATCAAAAAATGAAAACAACAACAGACAAAGACCGTGTAGTAATTTTTGATACTACACTGAGAGATGGCGAACAGTCACCAGGGGCAACCATGACCCATGAGGAAAAATTAGAAATCGCAGAGCTACTCGATGATATGGGAGTTGATATTATTGAAGCTGGTTTTCCTATTGCATCAGAGGGTGACTTCAAAGCGGTAAGTGAAATTGCCGAGCGTAGTAAAACAGCCGTAATATGTGGCCTAGCACGGGCTAATTTTGGGGATATTGATCGTTGTTGGGATGCGGTGAAAAACTCAGAGAGGCCAAGAATTCATACATTTATTGGAACTTCGCCATTACACCGCGCGATACCGAATTTAGATAAAGATCAGATGGCGCAAAAAATTCACGATACAGTGACCCATGCCAGAAACTTGTGTGGCAATATCCAGTGGTCTCCAATGGACGCAACCAGGACAGAGCATGATTATTTATGTCGCGTTGTAGAAATAGCTATTAAAGCTGGAGCAACAACCATCAATATTCCCGATACAGTAGGCTACACGGCTCCACTTGAGTCAGCTGATCTTATCAAAATGTTAATAGAGAAAGTACCTGGAGCAGACGAAGTTGTCTTTGCAACCCACTGTCACAATGATTTGGGCATGGCTACTGCAAATTCTTTAGCCGCTGTAGAAGGTGGTGCCAGACAAATTGAGTGTACAATAAACGGATTAGGTGAGCGCGCTGGAAACACGGCTCTTGAAGAAGTCGTTATGGCACTAAAAGTCCGTGGTGACATCATGCCGTTTTATACTGATATCAACACCTCTAAAATAATGAATATATCCAGACGCGTTGCTTCTGTTTCCGGTTTTCCAGTTCAATTCAATAAGGCAATAGTAGGAAAAAATGCATTCGCGCATGAAAGCGGTATTCATCAAGATGGAATGTTAAAAAATTCTGAAACATTTGAAATTATGCGCCCTGAAGATGTTGGGCTTTCAGCCACAAATTTAGTTTTAGGAAAACATTCGGGTCGCGCGGCTCTTCGATCAAAATTGCAAGATTTAGGCTATAATTTAGCCGATAACCAACTAAAGGATGTGTTTGTCAGGTTCAAAGAGTTAGCTGATCGTAAGAAAGAAGTATACGATGAAGATTTAATTGCGCTAATGCAGGCTGGTGAAGATGCTGCAAACGATCACATTGTTTTAAACGAGCTGAGAGTAATCTGCGGCACAACTGGTCCACAGGAAGCAGCTATGACATTAACGATCGGTGGGGAAGAGTCTTCAACTACAGCCACCGGCGATGGACCGGTAGATGCAACATTTAATGCAGTAAAATCACTCTATGAGCATAATGCTCACCTGCAGTTGTACCAAGTCCATGCAGTCACTGAGGGAACAGATGCCCAGGCCACTGTTTCTGTTCGAATGGAAGAAGACGGAAATATAGCAACTGGACAGTCTGCTGATACTGATACCGTGGTTGCCAGTGCAAAAGCTTACATCAATGCTCTAAATAGGTTGTTTATTCGTAGGGGTAGAACTGGGCAAAACAAGCGGGAAGTTAATTGGAAAGATGTTTCATAATACAAAATTAATGATCATATTTAGATAATTTATTTCCAACTTGGACGCACCCTAGCACGTTGTATTTCAATCAGCCCCATGGCTGTCCAGCCAACGATATTGGTTTCAACGGAATCTTTTCTGAAGGCCGTCCTCAGTGACGTATCAAAAATCTTTCGATCTTTTTTTGAAATTGGAGCAGGATCTAAAATAATTTGTCCTCCAATGCCTCTAAGACGTAGCTGTCTGGGAAGATCCCGTGCTGTGGCTAGGTTGGCTTTCAGGGCTGCTGCAGGACTAGTATCAGCGCCAGTGTTTATATCTACAGTCGTGCACGCTCTGGTAGTTTCGATAAAAAAATGCCCATCACTAGTTTCAACCCGCTCAGATTTTAATTCCTCTAATAAATCTAAAACTCCATGGATTTCAAAGCTTCCACTCTCTGAAAAAACAACTGCATCTTCGCTCCATTCACGCCATGCAAGAGCGTGTGGCTTATCAGATTCCAAAATCACCTGTTCTTCATTCGATTCATCAGAAAATATCTTGCTTGCCAAATTGAGCATTTCCTCTGCATCATCCAAAATGTCTTTATCCACAGCATTTTTACAACTGGATCGTAAAATCATACCTTCCTTGAAATCTTTAAAATTCAACCGAATTAAGGCAATTAGTTCCTCTCTGCGCTCTTCATTTTTGATTTGTCTGGAAATATTAAGACCAGGATTTTCAGGAGTAATAATAACGTATCGGCTCTTTAAAAGAATTTTCCTACTAACTGGTATCGCTTTTCCAGTCTCAGCAAACCCAGATACTTGAACTAATAAACGTGAACCCTGGGATAATCCTTTGCCTTGT
>CACBXB010000019.1 GCA_902543185.1 Paracoccaceae bacterium | reverse complement strand
GTCATCTTCTGACGACTCCGGACCTTATTCACCAACTAGTCGTTTCAAAGATATTAATAGGTTAATTAAATTAGAAAAATTTGCTGAAGCGCACAAAAAGCTTAAAAGTTTAAAAAAAGTGAACACCGACGAAGCGGATCGATTAAATTTGTTAGGTTTTACTGCAAGAAAATCAGGTGATCTGGCTGCAGCAGGCGATTATTACCAACAAGCTTTGACTTTAAACCCAAGACACACTGGTGCACTAGAGTATCAAGGAGAGCTTTTTATTCAACTTGGTAAACTAGAATTAGCAAAAGCAAATTTAGCAAAAATAGACAAGATTTGCTGGCTGCCTTGCAATGCAGAACGAGAATTAAAAAAAGCTATCGAAAATTCTATAACTAAATAACAGTGGAATAGTTTTTATTTTGATTAAGAGATTAATGTTGTATTTTAGTAGAGAGCATTACACGAGAAAATCAAGAATATGACTAGCGATGTGAAATTTTGTGTCATCTTAACTATGCGATATATGAACAAATCGCTGATGCAGAGTTGTCATGATTACATCGCTAGTCACATGCCTCCGCCACCAAAAGGTTTGATTGCAATGCGTTCATTTCACATAGCTCCGGATAGAGGTATGACGTTATGTTATTTTGACACTAATGAAAATTTAAATGCCGCATTTTCATCAATGAAAGAATTTCAGCAAAGTGTTGCTGCAAAGTTCGAAGCGAAGGCCGATGCTCAAAAAGCTATTACATCCTCTCAATCTGATTTTGGCGATTGTTAAAACTTTAAATTATCAAAATTAACTGTGTTGAGGGTATATCTTTTATATTTGGCGAACAGCGCGATCACGTGCCCAAACATAAATGCCTGCTGCGACGATTATTAAAGCCCCAGTTATCGTCCAAAAGTCAGGAAAGTTTCCAAACAAAACTAAACCCCAGATTGTCGTAAATAATAAATTTGTATAAATAAAAGGTGCTATTAGACTAGCCTCACCTAGGGTAAGAGCTCTGATAAGACATATGTGCCCCGCCGTTCCAAATAAACCAATTATTATAGTTAATAAAAGCGCATTATTGGACATCGGATTCCAATGGAAAATAATATAAATTGAATAACAAACAGCTCCAAATATCGCTGAGTAAAATAACGACGTCCATGGGCTCTCATCAGATCCTACAAAACGTGTAGCTAAACTATAAGTTGAATAGAATATTGCCGCGCCTAATGGCAAGAGAGCATAAATAGTAAAGACACCACTTCCTGGCCTTATGATAATTAGGGCGCCCAACAATGAAACCAATATACCGATCACACGCCTCAGACCAATTTGTTCCCGCAAGAATAAAAAAGCCCCAAGCGTAATTAATACAGGACTGATGTTGAATATTGCAGATGCTTCGGCAAGTCCAAGCCTAGAAAAAGCGAAGAAAAAAAGTGTCGTTGCCATCATGAGCGCTACGGATCTTAAAAACTGAAGTTTTGGATATTTTGTTCTCCCGTAGACATTTATTTTTGGTAAAATAAGAACGGTGACGAGTATGGCCTGAACTGTATATCGAGCCCAAATGGTTTGTGCCGGACCAATTTCTTTCATTAAGTATTTAGCAGTTGCATCCATAGAGGCGAAGCAAAAAACAGCGCCAATCATTAGCAAAATTGGAAGTGACGTTGCTTTCATCATTTAGCTAGGCGCTTAAAATCAAACATTGGCATATTTTCATAAGTACCGCTGTTTCATTTTTTTTTCCCAGCAACATAAGTCGCGGCAATAGCGCGATCATCACCCATCATAATCGTGGGGAATAGCTCTTCCCAAACGTCATTTGCCCTTGCGCTACGTTGAGAAATAGCAGGCGTAGATGAAAGGTCTAACACTACCAAATCAGCAGCCTTTCCAGGTGCAATATTTCCTATCTGACTATCCAGGTGCAATGCTCTTGCAGAACCTTGGGTGGCCAACCACATGAGTTGTGCTGGATGGAGTGCAAACCCTTTAAGCTGAGCAACTTCATAAGCGCTGGCCATGGTGCGAAGCATTGAAAAACTTGAACCTCCGCCGATATCTGTAGCAAGTCCCACCTGAATAGAACGCGATGCCAACTCCTTCATGTCAAACAAACCAGAACCAATAAAGGTATTCGATGTAGGACAGTGTATGAGAGATGCACCTATCTCGCTTAAACGATCAATTTCTCTAGTTTCTAAGTGAATTGCATGGCCATAAACGCCTCGTTCACCAAGTAGCCCAAATTTTTCATAAGTGTCCAAGTAATCTCGTGCTTTGGGGAATAGCTTTCGCACCCAATCAATCTCATCTATTTGCTCAGACAGGTGTGTTTGCATCAAACATTCAGGAAACTCAGACCAAAGCGATCCGAGCGCCGAAAGCTGATCTGGCGTTGACGTTGGAGAAAATCTCGGCGTAATTGCGTAATGCGCCCGGCCTTTTTGATGCCACTTCTGAAGTAGCGCTTTGCTATCATCATATGCAGACTTTGCTGTATCACATAAATCACCTGGGGCATTGCGATCCATGCATGTTTTTCCCCCTACAACACACATATTTTTAACAGCCGCAGATTCAAAAAAAGCATCCACACTTTCTGGATGAATTGTACAGTAACTTGCCATCGTTGTAGTACCATTAGACAGAGAAAGATCTATATAACGAGCAGCAATTTCCGAAGCATAATCTAAACTTTTAAAACTTATTTCCTCAGGAAAAGTATAGATATTTAGCCAATCTATGAGGCGCTTTCCCCAGCTTGCGATAATAGCTGTCTGAGGATAATGAACGTGAGCATCAATAAAGCCCGCTGAGATCAAATGGTCGCCATAGTCTATGACCTCAATATCTTGAAATTCAGGATTTTTAAAGTCGACTGACTCAATGCTATCTATAATGCCGTCAATAATAAAAATACGTTTTTTATCTATTTTCAGTGACGAAAACTCAAAATCCCTATTGAATGGGCTTTTATCAAAGGAGAGAATGCGCCCCTCTATAATATTCTTATTTTTGCTCATCTAAAGTCCATTGAGAAGTCATATGTTTAAATTTGGCATCAATAACAAAATATAAAAGCACAACAATTGAAGTTGCGACGAGTAGTTTAAAAAATGGATGCATTAAGTTTAAGGATCATCAGGATCACCAACGGGTTCATCTTTTAAGTCCGAAGCAGAAACGAACCTGTCCATCTCATTGGCATTAGTTACTATGATATCCGCCAAACCCTGAACCTCAAGTACTTCATGTATAGCCTCTTCACTAACTGCTAACCAGTGGCAAAAAAAGAACTCATCTTTACCCATCCAATGGGCTAACAGCTTAGCTGTCTCCGATGTAGTGCCTTCTATCATTTCTTTATGTGTGAGTGCTTTAGTATTTTCAATAAAAGCTCTTCGCGCCTCTTCTGAAAAGCATGTGTGGGTTGCAATAAAATGTTTCATGTCTTTACTACACCTGTAGGCTGAGCCCTACCGTCAATTATTAACTTTGGCTCTATCCCGACATCCATTAATTTAGGTCTATTTTCTAAATAAGAAGAAACAGCCTTTATACTCTCAATATCATTAACAAATTGAATTAATCGTGGAAATGAATTTAGGATTGTTGGATCAAGATACTTTGATAAATCAAAATGATGAAAACAAGCAAATTCCGCCGCTCTTGGCGTGTCATCAATAAAATACTTACCCTCATATTTTTCAAGGCATCTGGCTAAATCAGCAAACCTATTTTTTAATCCGTCCCGCATAGAATCCCGCTTGGCTTTAAAGTCGTCTCCAGTCGCAAAATTTACTGTTGGGTTTAGTGGTGCAAATAATTCTTGGGCGCTTTGCAAAATCGCCATTGCCTCCGCAGACTTTATTGGATCAGTAATTGATAGGCCTGATCTACTTTCTATAAATTGAAGAATAGCAATACTTTGACAAATCTGTGTACCATCCTCCGCTTCCATCATAGGCAGCTGTTGAAATGGTATTTTAGGCTTAACATTCTGCCAGACATCGTCAAAGTGTTCCCAAGACATGAGATATTCGTACTCTATCCCAGAATAGTTAAGTAATAATTGTGGAGCCTCTGCCAGTGCTCTCATTTTGAAGTAAATAAGTTTGAGCATCGATAAACCTTTTTTTTACACCATTTTTAGAGGTATTTATTCACCTCAGTCGTTTCTAAAATATGCCCGGACTCCAGAATTTCTGCTTCATGTTCCCGCATAAAAGCATCAGCTTTTGCATCATCGCTGATCTGAATTACAATACAAACCTTCTGAGGATCGTCTTCATGCGGGCCGCGAAAAATTGGTGTCATTCCAGCAGCTTTTTGCATCTCAGCATGAGAATCAAAATGCCTAGCCCACTCTGGAAAACTATTTCTTATTCTAAATGTCATAACCTGAGTTTTCATAATAAAATCCCCATTTTCTAAAGCTTAATGAAAAGTGACAAAAAGCTTAACTGTTAACAAAGTTATACCCTGTTCCTTTTTTTTCCACATGACCAATTCCACCATTAGGCAGATGAAAACCTACGATTTTCAATTGCTCGGATACTATTTTTTCCAAAAGTTTTTTGCGCGTAATTGCTGCTAAGTCAGGGTCTTGGTCCAGACCAGCACTAATCCACTCTGGCTTTCTGAAAGCAACGTGATGATTATTCAGTGCATCACCTACAATAAGAGCTTTTTGCGATGACTTGCCAACTTCAAAACTCATATGACCAGGTGAATGACCAGGCGTTAGTAAAGCTTTAATCCCATCAATAATTTCATCATTACTTTCAAATAAGTTTATATTTCCTTCAAGCGCTTCAAGCCTTCGTTTTGCTCCTACTGCCATAGCAATACGATCTTCACGCACTTTATTAACGGTATCGGTGTCAAACCAGAATTCCCACTCCGTTCTTCCGATATGATAATTGGCATTCTGGAAAGTTAGGTCATCAAAATCATCCAAAACTCCCCAAATATGGTCTGGGTGCGCATGAGTGAAAACTACATCTGTTATGTCATCAGTTGAAAGATCAATTGCTTCTAAGCTCTCAATAATATTTCCCATGCCACTCAAAAAATCAACTCCCGCACCAGCGTCAAAAAGAACCTTCTTTATCCCATTATCAAAAAACGTCAAATTACATTCTCGGGTTAGTTCATCTTTAGATAAATCAAAGTCTTTTAAAATCACTTCTAGCTCGCTAGATGGCATGCTACTGTCAAAAGAGAGACTGCCGGGCAAAGTAATTGTTCCATCACTAATTGTGCTGATAGTTGCTGAGCCCAAATCAACTTGAGACAGAGTCAAGCTTGGAATTGCAAAGGATAATGTTCCTAAAGCTGAAGTTTCTAAAAATTTACGCCTATTTATATTCATCTATAAATCACCTTAAACCCAACAATAAACAAAGACACTTCATCTTTAACCCAAAAGATTTACAGTCCCTTGCAACTTTTCACAGTACAGGATCATTTTTGTCCGTCTAGTATATTGTCATGCATCTGCGTTTCAAAAACTTTGCCAGCATATTTTAGCGCCAGAAATAATCAAGATTTGGCTTAAAAACGAAAGACCAGATTAAGCTAAGCTGCCGACTCTGTATTAGAATTATTTAAGAACAGTTTTGCAGTGCTTTTATTACGTGTAATAATCACGATTTTACCACTGCTGTTATAGACCACATACCTCTTGTGATGCGGCCCATTGAGCGCAATCATCTTCATGGTTTTCTTCCTGAAATGTAGGTAACTTCTATGATATTTATATGGTAAGTTGGCCAGACAGTTTCAAGACGCTGATAGAGTTAAAGTTAAATTAAATTTTACTGCAACACGGGTAATAATTTTAATCTACAAAAACAACCTTTTCACTTATCACTTGAATTTTTATTTAAAAAAAAATACTACCACGAGGCTTACAATTTTCTATTTCGATAAACTGTTTTTCCTCAAAGCGGCTCTCAGTCTTCGATTTAAGCTGAGTTAGCCAGCTCGTCACGTTATGTGGACGGGGTACAACAAGGAGAATAACGTAATGCCTACAGGCAAAGTAAAATGGTTTAACAAAACTAAAGGTTTTGGATTTATTGCACCAGATGAAGGTGATAAAGATATATTTGTGCATATCAGTGCATTGGAACGGTCTGGCATTGATGACCTAGCCGACGATCAAAAAGTTAGTTTTGAAATATCAAGCGGCCGAGACGGTCGTGAATCAGCCGACAATATAGAGCTTAAATAAAAAATTAAATTTTTGGTGCGCGCTTCTTAGAAATAGAGAGCGCGTATTTTTCTATCCTGAAAGAAATTGTCATGATTAAAAAAATAAAGCCATACGACAAAACTGAAGCCGCATATAAAGAAATTTTGGAAAGCAAAAAGAAAGCTTATGATCAAAAAAATGCTGAGCTTCGAAAACAACGGATGGCAAAAGGATTAAAAAAATTAAAAGATTAACTATGTAATTAATCAGTCTGGATTAAAATATCCAGAAAAACATCTCCAAAACGTTCAGTTCTCCTCTCACCTAGAATATGAGATATTTCTTTGATGCTACGCGGCTTGCGCTGAGTAATTTTAACAAGTAGGGATGCCGAGCAACTCAACGGTTTATCCAAACCTATTTCACCGCGTATTAGTTTGTTTTGTGCCTCGGAAAGAAGATCATACAAAATACCTTCCTTGTCACCGGCAAGCTTCCTTCTAGTTGGGTGTAGTCTTTCAACTTCACCGTTAATGACTTCTAAAAATAAATTTCCGAAGTTTTCGAGCTTTTTTGCTCCAACTCCATTGATGTGCGCCATTGCATCAAGATTAACCGGACGTTTCTGAGCCATTTCTACTAAGGTTTTATCGTTAAAAATGATATAGGCTGGTACGCCTGCTGTTTCAGCTAATTCACGCCTCCTCGCTTTCAATGCACTCAATAAAGGCGCATCCTCTTCACTAACCAACATATTAACCTTTGGACTAAATTTTGCCGACTTAATAGTATCGCTTCTTAGAATTATACTTTTTTTGCCACTTAATATTGCAAGGGCATTTTCCATAATTCGCAATGCTCCATGTCGGCCTGGGTCCGGACGGACAAGATCATGGCCCATCATTTGTCGAAGTATTGCCTGCCACTTTACCCGGCTCAGGTCTTTTCCAACCCCAAAAGTGGGTAGCGATTGATGTCCATGGGTGCGTACCTTATCTGTTGCAATCCCCAACAATATGTCGATCAGATGACCTGCTCCAAAGTATTCGTCGGTGCGTAAGATTGCTGATAATGCCTTTCGAACTGGTTGGGTAGCATCAAATGTTTCTGGTGGCTTTTCACATAGATCACAGTTTTTGCACGCGACGTTACTTTCACCAAAATATTTTAAAAGAGTGCGCCGTCGGCAAGTCAATGCTTCAGCCAGTCCTAAAAGAGCATTAAGACGCCCATGGTCGGCTGACTTTCTCTCATTTGAAGCAAGACCTTCATCAATTTGAGTGCGTCTAAGACGGATGTCATCTGCTCCATAAAGGGTATATGCCTCGGCTGGAGCCCCGTCTCGACCAGCTCTCCCAATTTCCTGATAAAAACTTTCTATTGACTTGGGCAAATCTGCATGTGCTACCCAGCGAATATCAGGTTTATCTATACCCATACCAAAAGCCACAGTCGCAACGACAATTAAACCATCTTCTGCAGAAAATCGGCTCTCTACCAATCTTCGATCCTCTGGCAACATGCCACCATGATAATGGCATGTGCAGTGACCAACTTCTTCCAAAGCTTTAGCAAGTGTTTCCGTTTTAGCTCTGGTACCACAATAAATAATACCTGGCTGACCTTTTCTCTGATTAACAAACTCAATAATTTGGCGGCGGGGATTATCTTTAACTACAAAGCTTAAATGAATATTCGGGCGATCAAATCCATGCAGAAATGAACTTGGTGCTATTCCATCAAAAAGACGATCAATAATTTCTTGGCGGGTTTCCTGGTCAGCAGTTGCCGTAAAGGCAGCTAAGGGTACGCCTAGGGTCCTACGTAGTTCTCCAATCCTTAGATAGTCAGGGCGAAAATCATGCCCCCATTGGCTTACGCAATGCGCCTCGTCCACAACCAAAGAAACAATATTATATCGCAGTAAAGCTGATTGCATTGCAGTTGAAGCCAGACGTTCAGGTGCAAGATAGAGTATCCTTAATTTACTGGCATTCAGAGCTGAAAAAATTTTATCTGTTTCCTCCTCAGTATTAGCTGAAGTTATTGCTTCTGCTGCCACCCCTGCAGCTTGCAGGCCACGCACTTGATCTCGCATAAGTGCAATAAGGGGGGAAATTACTAATGTGAGCCCCTCTCCCATAAGTGCGGGTAATTGAAAGCATAATGATTTTCCACCACCAGTAGGCATAATGGCAAGCACATTTTGCTTATTGGCCACAGCATCAATAATTTCACTCTGACCAGGACGAAATTCATTAAATCCAAAAATATCACGGAGAAGTGTTTTGGGTCTTTGCATTGATTTGCTTATTGGCCTTTTTGCTCGTAAGATCTGTGTCTCACAGAGCTAAGTTGCAGGCAAGCCCTTTTACTTATTACTATGAAATAGATAAGGACCTAAGTTTTGAAACAAATAAAAGTTAGTAATGGAAACAGTTTTTGATGCGTCATCAAAATATCAGGATAGCCTTCCAATTTCATCTGACGCTATCTTAAGTTTACTTGATGATTGGAAAATTTCATATACGCGAAAAGATCATCAGCCTTTGAGAACTGTTGAGGATTCCAAAAAGGTGCAGAACCACTTTCTCTCTTCAGAAAATGGTGGTGGTCACATAAAAAACCTTTACCTGCGAGACAACAGAAAGCGAAATATTCTTTTAGTTACAGAGCAAGACAGAGAAATAGATCTCAAAAATGTCCACCTAAAACTAGCAGTTGGACGTCTATCATTTGGCTCTCCAGAAAGATTAATGGAAAACCTAGGTGTTAGACCTGGCGCCGTAACACCGCTTTCAATGATAATTGGCGTCCAAATGGGAGTTCAACTTTTCATCGATAGCGATTTAAAGAACTGCAAGAGAATCTATGTTCATCCACTAGTGAATGATCGGACTCTTGGAATCACAGTAGAGGGATTGCAGAAATTCTTTGACAAAATAAAAGTACAACCGGCGTGGGTTGATCTATAGTATTTTAAACAAATTAGTGGGCTCTTCATTTGCAGAGGGAAATGAAGCACAACTATGCTGCAGGTCTTAAACTGCCTTTTGAAATTAAACCCCTGTTTAAATCGCAATTAGAGTGCATGCCAAAAAAGATGAAAATTTAAGCGCATAAATATGATTATCTAGTCTGACGGGGCGTCACTAAATCGATTGGTTATTGCCGAAGTTTCACTTGTGCTAACTTTACTTAGTCAAACAAGAGGTAAAATAATGACTTATGTTAGAATGAATTATTTTGAATATATTTCCGAGGAAGCAGGTGATGAACTCGAAGCACAATATATAAAAAATGCTCCTGCAAACTTTCCAGATGCCACCGCACTCGTTTTTCTCAGAACGAGCCCAACGACCGCATCTTTAACATCAATATATCCTGATAAAGATACTTTTGAAAAAGCAGCTGCGCAGCGAAAAAAAAGTATTGCTGGAGTTGCCAGTAAAATAAAAAATGTAAGATTAGAAGAGGGTGAGGCTTCTTTAGCCTTGATAAGATAAATAGCGTCAGCCGATTTTATTTATCACAAAGTATTTTGAGAAAAAATTTAATGTAAAAGAGGTCAAAATGAAATTAGCACCAGGAGAAAAACTATCTGAAATTAAATTGCCATCGATCCAAGGTTCAGAGTTCAGTATTAAAAAAATAAAGGGCAAGAAAACACTTCTTACCTTTTATAGATTTGCAACTTGCCCATTCTGTAATCTTCGAATTCACGAAATAACAAAGCGCTACGATGAATTAGGGAAAAACTTTGAAATGGTGGCAATCTTCAACTCGTCTCAAGATTATTTGACAAAGAAAATGGGCAAGCATAATGCACCTTTTACTATTCTTGCAGATGAAAACTTTGAATATTTTGAAAAATATGAGGTAGAAAAATCGTTGCCTAAGTTCATGATTGGGTCACTGGTTGGTTTTCTCAGAATATTAAAGGCAAGTTTGAAAGGGTATTTCCCAATGGAACTACAAGGCATGACGATCGTTCCAGTCGACGTTTTGATCAATGAAGCTGGGATAGTTGAGAAGGTTTATTACGGTAAAAATACAACTGATCATTTGAGCTTCGATGAAATAAAGAAATTTTCCTCTTAATAAAAAGTGAAATTTAAAGGAGATTTCACTCATGCTAGCTGAACAACTCAAAATTTACTTAGATAAAGCTGGCATTCATTATGCATGGGTCATGGCAGCAATAGTTTTCTTGTTTACGTTGACTACCTCGACGATTGCAAACGCTCCACAAATTTTAATTCTACCAATCACCCAAGCACATGGCTGGGACATTTCAGATGTATCAATAGCTACAGGTCTGATGTATTTCATGACCGCTATGCTTTGCCCAATAGGTGCGCCATTAATGCTTCGTATTGGCGTTGTAAACGTGGTTTTGATCGTTATATTTCTAGAGGTCATAGGCTTACTTTTTACAGTCTTAGCTTTTGAAAAATGGCATCTATTAGTAAGCATAGGTTTATGCCTAGGGATCGCGTCTGGTATAATTGGATTGGGTCTCTCAGCAACTGTCGCCACAAGATGGTTCACAGCCAGGCGAGGTTTGGTTGTGGGCATAATGACATCTGCTTTTGCGGCCGGGCAGCTCATATTTATGCCCCTAATGGCCTGGATCGCAACAGTGTCTAATTGGCAGTTTGCAATAGCTCCGGGATTGATTGGTGGAATACTTTGTGGAACTTTATTCTGTTTGCTTGGGAAAGATTGGCCATCACAACTTAACCTATCGGCATATGGTGATGATAAAATTTACTATCCACCTGCAGGAAATACCGAAAATGCCATTATTTTGTCGTTTAAAGCTTTGTCAGGTGCAATTAATCATCCTACTTTCTGGTTTTTGGCAATTACATTTTTCATTTGTGGGCTTACAAGTTCTGGAATAGTTGGACAACACTTCATCCCATTTTGTGCGGATAATAATGTCGGAATCATTATGGCGTCTTCCTATTTGGCTCTCATGGGTTTTTTCAATTTTATCGGAACAATGGGGTCCGGTTGGCTTTCGGATCGTTACAATAATTATACCTTGCTTGCTGCCTACTATGGCCTTCGGGGATTGTCGCTATTCTACCTGCCCTATAGTAATTTCGATGTGTACAGTCTTACATTATGGGCAATCTTTTTTGGTCTTGATTTTATAGCAACTGTACCCCCAACAGTAAAACTAAGTGGGCAATTCTTTGGAACGATAAATGGCCCAATTGTTTTTGGATGGATTTTTGGCGCACACCAATTAGGATCAGCAGTCGCAGCTTACGGCTCTGGCTTGTCTCGAGATATTTTAAGCACTTATGTACCCGCATTCCTCTCAGCAGCGTTAGCCTGTTTTGTAGCGACAATGCTTTTTGTATATTTAGCAACTTTTAAACCAAAGTTTTCAATATACATATCCTCCAATTCTGTTTGACTAAAAATTAATACTACGGTTTCCTAGCAACATGATAGATCTTTATTCTTCTCCAACTCCTAACGGCTGGAAAGTGGCCATGGCTCTGGAGGAGTTAAACCTACCTTATACCGTTAATTACATAGATCTTGCAGCTGGTGATCAACACAAACCTGAATTCCTAGCAATGAACCCAAACGGTCGCATTCCTGTGATAGTTGACCACGATGCAGACGATCTCGTTATTTTTGATTCAAATGCCATCCTTTTTTATCTAGCCGAAAAAACAGGAAAGCTTTTACCAAAAGAAGGCGCAGCACGTGCAGAGGTAATGCAATGGTTGATGTTTCAAGCTAGTGGAATTGGTCCAATGCAGGGTCAAGCTGTAGCATTTGAACGCTATTTTCCTGAAGATGTGCCAGCTGCGAAAAAGCGCTATCACAATGAAACAAAGCGTTTATATGCTGTTCTTGATACTCAACTCTCAGATCGAGAGTGGCTAGCTAAAGAATTTTCTATAGCTGATATCTCAAACTGGTCCTGGATACGCAGTCACCGTTGGGCACGCGTTCCAACAGAGGGTCTACATAATCTCGAACGCTGGATGGAACAACTGAGGGGTAGACCTGCATGCGAGCGGGGCCTTAATATACCTCCAACGCCTGGCCGTGCGGAGGCTGTCAAATCTCTAGGTGCAGCTATGACAACGACATGAGTGAAAAAACATCTGAAATCGGTATAAACGGAATGGCTCACGTCATTTTGACAGTCAGCCAATTTGACAAGGCACGTTCCTTCTATTCAAGCCTGCTACCAAAGTTTGGAATGGTTTGCGTCAACGACGGTCCAGACTTTTGCTATCATGTGGGTGCACGTACTGCTATCGGTGTACGAAGATGTGATCCCGAGTTTGAGGATGAGCGCTTTAAGCAATACCGAGTTGGCCTTCATCATCTATGTCTGCGTGGGCGATCTCGTGAAGACATCGATAAAACCGCCGTTTTGGCGGCTGAACTTGGGGCAACTATCATACGTGGTCCGGAAGAACGCGACTGGGCAAAAGGTTACTATTATGTTTTATTCGAAGATCCCGATGGCATACGTTTTGAAGTTAGTTTTATCCCAGGCAAAGGCTTACTCAAGAAGGGTGAAAGTTTTGGCTCCAGCAGTGATTATATCCGAGTTGGGGGAAAAGACGTTAATAAAAGCGGCTTGCTACAAAATCACGTCAAAGGTGGCGAAAGCTAGCAAGTAAAATTACGCTAGATTAGACGTAAATTTAAATAGGAGTTGAAACTCATGACAAAAGCAAAATGGTATTTCGATTTCATTTCACCCTTCGCCTACTTGCAATTACAGCAATTTCCAAAACTACCAACTAATATAGAGATAACACCAATTCCAGCAGTTTTTGGCGCGATTTTAAAACATTGGGGCCAGCTAGGACCGGCTGAAATTCCACCAAAACGGCGTTTTGTTTATAGATTTTTTCAGTGGAATGCTGATCAATTAGGAATTCCTTTTGCGATGCCACCTATTCATCCCTTCAATCCAATTCCTGCGCTCCGGCTGTGTACTGCAGCTGGGGCAGGTATAGAACATACCCAAGCTGTATTTGACTTGATTTATGGCCAAGGAATTCAACCGGATAGCCCAGAAGGTATTTACCTGATTGGAGAGGTTCTTAATATTCCTAGTCCTGAAAATGCAATTCAAGATTTAGTAGTCAAAGATACACTCCATGCAAATACAGCTCAAGCCACCAGCGAAGGTGTATTTGGTGTTCCAAGTTTTGTGATTGATGATGAGGTCTTCTGGGGAGGAGACTCGACAAAAATGATGTTGGATTTTTTAGAGAACCCAGCACTTTTCGAGACACCAGAAATGAAACGAATATCAAGTATGGAAATGGGCCTTACTCGGAAAAAGTAAAGGTTTATAAAATGAGCGGTCATTTCTGAGTGAGTAACCTTTTAGAAATCCTAGACATGACGACTGATAAATTTATAGGCATTTTGCATTTAACTTTGCGAAAAAGATGGGTAAACCTAAAAACACAACTGGAAAGATACAAGTATGGCAACTGGTCAAAATATAAATACATACTTTCAAGGAACTTGGCACAAAGGAAATGCAGCTATTATTAGTGCTGCCGATCACGGTGCTTGGCTTGGATCAAATGTCTTTGATGGAGCACGTTACTTTAATGGTGTCGCTCCAGATCTATTGGCGCATTGCGAACGCGTCAATAATTCCGCTAAAGCTTTGATGTTGAATCCTACAGTAAGTTCTAAAGAAATGGTTGATATTGTCTGGGAGGGTCTGAAACTTTACCCATCAGATGCGGCCGTATATATCCGACCTATGTATTGGGCTATCGATGGCGATTTAAGCGCCATTGTCCCAAATAGTGAAACAGTAGGCTTTGCGATCTGCCTAGAACAAATTCCCCTCGCTCCAGAAACCTCCTCTGTTCGCTTGACTGAAACCCGATTTCGCCGTCCAGTACTCGAAGACGCAGTAGTAAATGCAAAAGCCGGATGTCTCTATCCCAACAATGCTCGAATGCTTGTTGAAGCCAGATCAAAAGGTTTTGACAATGCTTTGGTTGCAGATGCGATGGGAAATGTCGCTGAGACAGCCACAGCCAATATCTTTATGGTTAAAGATGGGGAAGTATTTACCCCAGTTGCCAATGGAACTTTCCTCGCAGGTATTACCCGGTCTCGGCACATTTCAAACTTAAAAGAGATTGGCCAAAACGTACAAGAAACAGTTCTAAGTTTCCAAGATTTTGAGACTGCCGATGAAGTATTTATGTCTGGAAATATGAATAAAGTAACTCCCGTGACTGCTTTTAATGAACGCCAATATCAAGTGGGGCCAACGACCAGAAAAGTACGTAAAATATATTGGGATTGGGCGACTTCATCATAAAAAATTTCAATTTTATATGATAAATAAATAATAAATAAATTTTAAACTGATAGCTTATAAATTGAAAAATGCTTAAAGGCCAAGTTAAGTTACATCAACATTGGATCAGTAGTCTGCTAAGAATTTGATTTCAACGCTAGCCATTAACTTATTTATTTAGGTCCGTTACTTTGCTACACTTTTAATCAGCGATCAAGAAGCAAAGTTACTGAAATCTATGGCAAGTATAAATACGGTTCATGTTGTATCTGCACATGCAGAAGGCGAAGTTGGAGATGTAATAATTGAGGGTGTTGAGCCTCCTCCTGGGAAGACTCTGTGGGAGCAAAGTAGATGGATCGCAAAAGACCAGGTCCTCCGTAATTTTTTGCTCAATGAACCGAGGGGCGGAGTTTTCAGACATTTTAATTTACTGGTTCCACCAAAAAATCCAAAGGCATCCGCAGCTTTCATTATTATGGAACCAGAAGACACCCCACCAATGTCCGGCTCAAACTCAATTTGTGTTGCGACCGTCTTGCTTGATCATGGCCTTATAACCATGGAAGAACCCGTTACAAATTTTTTTCTAGAGGCGCCTGGAGGCTTGGTTAAAATTAAAGCTCTATGTAAAAATGGGAAAGCAGAGCGAATTTTTGTCCGGAATTTACCTAGTTTCAAATACAAATTAGATGCGATGTTAGAACTTGACGGCTATGGCTCTATTTCGGTTGATACGGCATTTGGTGGTGACAGTTTTGTAATAGTAGATGCAGAAAAATTTGGGTTTTTAATCGATCCTAGCGAAGCGGCTGAACTTGCTCGCCTGGGAGCGAAAATAACTGACGCTGCGAACGAACAAATCGGATTTCTCCATCCAACAATAGCTGAATGGGCGCACTATTCGTTTTGTCAGTTCAGCAAAGTAGAAGACCAATCCAACGATTGCATTTCTTTTAAGTCGGCCGTATCCATTAAACCCGGTAAAATTGATCGTTCTCCTACAGGCACAGCGCTCTCGGCCAAAATGGCAGTTCTTGAGGCTAGAGGAGAGATGAAGATTGGTCAAAAGATAAAAGCGATTTCAATTATTGGATCTTCTTTTGAAGGACAAATAATTGAAAAATGTAACTTAAACGGGACCTCCGCAATTATTCCTGAGATAAGTGGCAGAGGTTGGGTTACGGGGCTCCATCAACATACACTAGAACCAACAGACCCATGGCCTGAAGGTTATAGGTTGAGCGATACTTGGGGAGTTAATTGAAATTAAAATTTTTGAAAGAACCTAGGAAGAACGCAATTGCCCAACCAGGAAGTGCATAATTAAGCTATTTAATAAATATGCAATTCTAGGAGCATTATAATGAGCCGAGTGTTAAAATCAGTAGCCGAAGCGATCGGAAATACGCCATTGGTTCGATTGGATCGCTTAACAAGATTACATGGTGTAAAGGGAACCATTTTAGCAAAGCTAGAATATTTAAATCCTGGGTTTTCAAAAAAAGATAGAGCAGCACAAGGTATTATAGAAGAAGCAGAAAGTTTAGGTATTTTATCACCAGGGCAAACAGTAGTTGAGCTAACTTCAGGAAATATGGGAACTGGTTTAGCAATTGTTTGTGGTCTGAAGGGATATCCGTTTGTAGCAGTGATGTCCAAGGGGAACTCCGAAGAAAGAGCCCAGATGATGCGTTCTCTTGGAGCTGAAGTGGTTCTTGTTGATCAGCTACCCGCATCCAGTCCCGGTCAAGTGTCAGGAGGGGACCTAGATTTAGTAGACAAAGCGGCAAAGAAAATCACCAAACAGCGCCAAGCGTTCAGGGCAGATCAATTCTACCGAGATGGGAACTGGCAAGCTCATTACGACAATACAGCGCCAGAGATATGGGAAGCAACAAATGGGGACTTAGACGGTTTCGCTGATTTCTTGGGTTCTGGAGGCACATATAAAGGCATCGCCAAAGCATTAAAAGAACGAGATAGCGATATTCAGTGTTTTGTTGTTGAACCTGAGGGCGCCGCGGTAGCAGCTGGACAGACAGTTACAAAGCCATACCACCCAATTCAAGGCGGGGGATACGTTATTCCAGAATTAAAGTTTCTTGATAAAGTTCCAGTTGACGGATTTATCCAGATATCAGGAGATGAAGCTCAAAAAACCACGAAAGAACTTGCAAAGTATGAGGGTATATTTGGAGGATATTCTTCTGGTGCAAACGTAGCGGCAGCACTAAAACTACTTTCTGGAATTATGTCAGGTAAAACCATCGCTGTGGTAATTTGCGATAGTGGATTAAAATATCTTTCCACTAAACTCTGGGATGAATAATCCAGTAAAAAATTAAAAATTTTAGGGTTACTTATCTTCTATTTTATTTTTCTTTCCACAATGAGGACAAAAAATACTATCTTTAGGCTCATAATCGTCGGAAGAAGCAAACGACCACCATAAATTACAGTAGTCACAAGTAAAATGCCATATAGTTTCTTTAGCCAACTTCAAAATGTTGCTCCCAAAAATTTATATTTTAATCCTTTATTGTTTAGTTTAATTTGTTAGAAATATAAATAATAATCAATCAAACGGTTTTTTTCTTTTCGGATAACAGGTTGTACATATTTCGCATTTCAAACCTCTACATCCTCGCGCAGTACAAAATTCTCTTCCGTAGAAAATGATTTGCAAATGCAATTTGTTCCATAGGTTTTCTTGAAATATAAGTTTCAAATCACGTTCTGTTTTTACTACATTATTATTTTTTTTTGTAAGTCCCCACCGCTGCGCAAGTCGGTGAATATGGGTATCTACGGGGAAAGCGGGAAAGCCAAACCATTGCGACATAACGACAGAAGCAGTTTTATGACCAACTCCAGGTAAAGCCTCTAATGAAGCAAAATCATCTGGGACTTTTCCATCATAATTTGCAACAAGAATTTCTGATAGTCGTTTTATTGCACGAGATTTTTTTGGCGCTAACCCACAAGATTTTATCGCTTCCAATATTTCATCTTCTTCTAAGACTGCCATATCTTGAGCGTTGCTAGCTTTAGCAAACAGAACTGGTGTTACTATATTTACCCGAGCGTCAGTGCATTGCGCACTCAATAAAACGGCAACTAACAGTTGATAGGCATCCCTATGGTTTAGAGGAACCGGCGTTTCAGGGTAGATCTCATTTAAACGTTTAGAAATGAACGCAGCTCTCTCATGTTTCAACATTTTAATAGTTCCAATTCAACAACCCCAAGTCTTCTGTAAAACACGTAACCAGTTTTCGTGGCATATTTTTTTGATTATCTTTTCATCATATCCATGCTGTTTCATTGCACACCTCAAATTTGGAAGACAAGATAAATCCTTCAATTTCTCAGGCATAACTGCTCCATCATAATCTGATCCAAGCCCCACTCGATCCTCACCTAGAATTTCTAAAAGATAGTCGAGATGCTTCAACATCTGAGTTAATGGAACGTCTGCTAGCATTTTCCCATCTTCACGTAGGAATGCACTCGCAAAGTTTAGACCGACCATACCATCGCTATCTGCAATTGCACGCAACTGTTTGTCAGTTAGATTACGAGAATGTTGTGTAATCGAGTGGGCGTTTGAGTGTGTCGCGACTAGAGGCGCGTTTGAGTGATGCGCTACATCCCAGAAACCAGCCTCATTTAAATGAGATAAATCAATCATGATTTTCAATTCATTACATCGCTTAACTAGTGCAATGCCTGGCTCAGTGAGCCCTGAACCGATATCTGGCGTTGATGGAAAGCTAAATGGCACACCCTCTCCAAAAATCGTGGGTCGGCTCCAAACTGGTCCAATAGAGCGTAAGCCAGCAGAATGTAAGACCTCTAGCATATTAAGATCTGGATCAATCACCTCAGCGCCTTCAATATGAAAAATCGCAGCAATTTTTCCATCTTTAAAAGCGCTACGAATATCAGATACGCTATGGCAAATTGTTAGACAACCTAGTCTTTCTAATTCACGTAGAATTGTAACCTGTGATGCAACAACAGCAACTGCCTTACTCCATTTGATAGGTTCTGGTAAAGGCAGACTATAACTTGCCTTTTCCATTTCTTGATAACTGAATTCTAGATCAAATTGCGAGGGTACATATACTGCAAAGAATCCACCTCCAAACCCACCCACTTCTGCTTTTTTGAAATCTATAGCACCTTCGCGCCCTTCCAGAAATGATGCAGCCCTAGCAAGACCACCTTCACCAAAAATTTTTGAAAGCACGTCGTTATGACCATCAAATATAATAGGCTTTGCAGTTGTCACTTATCAAATACCTTTCAAATCTCAGAGTAAAACCTACAAGATCCTTCAGATACGTCTAGTTCTTTCGAATTTTCATTTTAAAATATTAGAAGTTAACCTGGTCGCCCCCTTTGAGTAATAAGATTTCTCTTGCTTCATCAGGTGTTGCTACCTGCAGACCAAGACTTTCAATAATCTGACGAACCTTAACAACCTGCACGGCATTTGATGTTGCCAGCTCGCCTTTCCCAGCCCAGATACTGTCTTCTAAACCAACTCGAACATTACCACCAAGAGCAGCCGCCTGCGCTGCAACCCTAAACTGATTTGCTCCAGCACCGAGAACAGACCATCTGTAATCAGTTCCAAACAGCCGATCGGCAGTACGTTTCATGTGCATGACATCTTCCGGATGTGGCCCTATCCCGCCCAGCAAGCCAAAAACTGACTGAATAAAAAACGGTGCTTTTACTAACCCGCGGTCAACAAAGTGAGCTAAATTGTATAAATGTGAGATATCGTAGCACTCAAATTCAAATCTCGTTCCATTTCCGTAACAGGTTTTTAGCACATGCTCGATATCCTTAAACGAATTCCTAAAAACTAAATCGCGAGAGCCTTCTAAATGTTCACGTTCCCATTCTAACTTAAATTCTTTAAAACGGTTCAACATTGGGTAAAGCCCAAAATTCATCGACCCCATGTTAAGTGAGGCAACTTCTGGTTTAAACTTTGCAGCTGGCTCTACTCGCTCCTCAACGGTCATGTATGGGCTACCGCCTGTCGTAATATTGATCACTGCACTCGTGCCTTGTTTTATACGCGGTAAAAAAGGAGCAAAACCTTCAGGCGACTGATCCGGTTGTCCAGTTTCTGGATTACGTGCGTGAAGATGTAAAATCGCAGCGCCTGCCTCTGCTGCAGCAATTGCATCTGTCGTAATTTCGTCTGGAGTAATAGGAAGATAAGGCGACATTGTTGGTGTATGAATCGCACCAGTAATTGCGCAGGTAATGATAACTTTATCGTTCTGATTGATCTTGTTATTCAATGTCATTTCCTCATAATATTCTAAATTAATGATCTTTTTTAGGTAAAATCGGTAACTGCTCCGATATACCAATAGCCTGCTCAAACCGCTTTGCCGCAAGCAATAGTTCGCCTTCACCCCTTGGCTTCCCCATGATCTGAATACCCACTGGTAATCCTTCAGATGTAAATCCACATGGAACGCTTATCGTAGGGCACGCTGTCATAGTTAGTGCGAAAGTTATTGAGAACCAGTCGATATAGGTCTTGCAAGGCTTCCCATCAATTTGTGTTACATAACGCTGATCAACTGGAAATGGTGCTATAGATGCTGCGGGGCAAATTAGAAAATCATGTGTTTCAAAAAAGAGTAATATTTTCTTGAAAAGCTCAATTCTAACTCGTTCTGCCTCAAATATCTGAGACGGCTTAATTTTTAAACCGAGTTCAATATTGCCGATAATCTCTGGGGCTATCTTATCGCGATGCTTCTTCAGGATTGGCCCCATCATGGTGGCAAACAAAACAGCACGGAGCGTTTGAAATGCCTCAAGTACTCCAGTGAAATCAGGAATTTCATCTGTTACTTCAGCTCCAATATCGGTAAAGACTGTCGTTGCACCACCACAAATTTCAGCAATTTCCTTCTCCATTGAAACAATGGAAAGATCAGGACTAAAGGCAACACGCTTTGAAATATCAGTGCCCTCTAAAATATTAACAAACGAAGATCCGGAATGATCAAAAGATAAAGGGTCATCAATTTGATGTCCTACGCCGGCATCGAGCATAAGAGCCAAGTCATTTACATTTCGCGCCATTGGTCCTTCAACCCAAAGTGTATCCATAGACGGTAGACGCGTGCCTCGTGGAACCCGTCCTGGGCTAGGTCTCAAACCAACAACACCGTTAAATGCAGCTGGCGTTCGCAAACTACCACCCAGATCGTTACCTGTGGCTAGCCAAACCAGTCCACTTGCAAGAGCGGCCGCTGATCCGCCAGAAGATCCACCGGCACTTTTACCCATATCCCAAGGATTGCGGGTCAACCCATTAACGGGATTAAAGGTATGACCACCTGCCCACTCTGGAACATTAGACTTAGCCACTGCGATCGCACCGTTATTCTCCAGCTTTCTAACAGTTGCATCAGATTTTAGCGCCATGTTATTGGCAAATATTGGAGATCCATAAGTTGTGATGGAACCGCCAAGGTCGTTATAATCCTTTACTGCAATGGGTAGGCCACAAAGTGATTTTGGGTTTTCTGCATGTCTTTGTATATCAAAAGATTTTGCCTGGTCGCGAGCCTGATCAAAACAATGAATGGGCAAGGCATTAACTTCTTTATCGATAGCCTCAATTCGTTTAATTGAAGCATCAACTAGATCAAGGGGCGACACTTCCTTTGACCGTAAAAGAGCAACCGCTTCGGTTGCTGTCATTTTGATAAACTCATCTGTTTTTTCTGTCACTTTGCGTTTCCCAGTTGAAATCAATTCCATTTCGAATTTATGGTTAGACGAACGTTTACCTTTAGAGATCATGACCGTAAACGCCTAAATTTTTCTTCTGGC
>CACBXB010000018.1 GCA_902543185.1 Paracoccaceae bacterium | reverse complement strand
CATATCGCCCGCTGTTACATTTGCCATCGCTTCTGGTGGCATCGCTGCCATATCGTCAGCAGTCATATCTGCAGGAATCATCTCCTGCCCATTGGGTCCTATCAACATGAAACAATCCCCCCGATTGTTGAATTCAAGACAATATTTAATTTTTTATTGGTTACAGTATTCAGCATGGAACAAATTATTGATCTGAGTCAAGTTAGTTTTAATAAAAACCCGTTTACGCAAATTTTTCAGCAACTGTAAAAACTTCAATATAATCAATGGCTGTTTTGAGTTTGTGAAACTAACTTATACGCTTCAACAATTATGAAATTATATACCGAGACTTTAAAAATCACTCCCGCTCAATCTAGCCTCTTTTGCAAGTCATTGATATAAAAGAATAAAAATAATTGTATGTAACTATTTTGTAACTTTTACAAGATAGTGCTTTTCATAGTGACTTTCTCTTTCTGCCTTCAACATTCCTACGGTTTCATCAACAAAATTATTTCTATCTTCTCTACTGCCAAAAACCCAAATACAAATACTGTCTTTGCTATGGTAGATAGCCTTCAGCTCATCATCTATTGAACATAAAGAATGAGGTACATCTACCTGTATACAAATCATAATTAATTATTCCCACTCTATTGTGCCTGGTGGCTTGGATGTTATATCGTAGGTAACTCTGTTTATGCCTTCAACTTCATTGATAAGCCGTGTTGCTGTTTCGCTTAAGAATTTATGACTAAAAGGATAATAATCTGCGGTCATTCCATCTACCGAGGTTACTGCTCTTAGTATGCAGGCGTAATCGTAAGTTCGCCCATCGCCCATCACTCCTACAGTCCGAACTGGCAATATTGCTACAAATGCCTGCCAAATCTCATTATAAAGCCCGTGTTTGCGAATTTGATCAATATAAACAGCATCCGCTTTCCGCAATATTTCAAGTTTATGTCTTGTTATTTTGCCTGGACATCTGATTGCTAAACCTGGACCTGGAAAAGGGTGCCGATTAATGAAATTCTCGGGTAATTTTAACTCTCGTCCTAGTGCCCTGACTTCATCTTTAAAAAGCTCTCTCAATGGTTCGAGTAGTTTTAAACCCATTTTCTCCGGCAAACCACCCACATTATGATGCGATTTGATTGTAACTGAAGGGCCACCTTTAAATGATACACTCTCTATCACGTCTGGATAAAGGGTCCCCTGCGCTAAAAAGTCAGCATTTTCAATTCCATTTGCGTACTTTTGAAATACATCGACGAATAATCGTCCTATTGTTTTACGTTTAGTTTCAGGGTCAGATTGCCCTTCTAAATTATCTAAAAACAGTCCTGATTCATCTGCATGTATTAGAGGAATGTTATAATTTTCTCTAAACATTGTTACTACTTCTTCGGCCTCTCCTTGTCGCAGTAAACCGTGATCTACAAATACACAGGTCAGTTGATCTCCGATAGCCTCATGAATTAGAACAGCAGCGACTGAGCTATCTACGCCTCCGGATAACCCGCAAATAACTCTTTTAGAGCCCACTTTTTCTCTAATTTTTTTAATTGCTATCTCTCTGTAGGCTTCCATTGTCCAATTTTGGTTAATGTTTGCTATTGAGATAAAATTTTCAAATAAAGTCCTTCCATTTGGCGTGTGATGAACTTCAGGATGAAACTGGACAGCATAAAAATGGCGCTTTGTATCACCAATTATTGCATATGGAGCATTTGGAGAAAAACCAAACACCTCAAAGCCTGGTGCTATACTACTGACATGGTCACCGTGGCTCATCCAGACCTGCTCTTTTTGATCAACAAACCATCCTTTTATAAAATCGGACAAATTTTTGCTTTCAACGAAAGCTTTCCCAAATTCAGCGGTTCCTATCCCAGATTTTACTTCACCACCAAGTTGGTGCATCATTACTTGCTGCCCATAGCAAATCCCTAACAAGGGCACTCCGAGCTCAAAAATAATTGGGTGCGCTCTGGGGCTTCCATCTCTTGTAACGCTGTCTGGTCCGCCGGATAAAACTATTGCTTTTGGGGAAAGTTGACCAACCAAATGCTCATTTACATTCTGATATGGATGTATTTCACAATAAACGCGAAGTTCCCGCAGTCTCCTTGCTATAAGTTGCGTAACTTGGCTTCCAAAATCCACAATGAGCAGGCAATCATAAGAATTATTTTTCATAAAGGCCGTCTATTATTTATCTCAACATCATTCAAGTTTATTAGCCAAAAACTATAAGCTTAAAAATGACTAAGTTTATTATCCGATGATATGTCGCTTTCACCTCTCAATAGCCGCAAATCTCAGAACATTGAAATAGTGCTATTGATAATAAGCAAGGCAATATAAATGAAGTCACAGGGTTCTTATTTTTGTCAACTATTACTTTTAAAAAAAAGGATAAGAGGTGGTGGTGGAGCTGCTCGTCGTGCTTCTCGAACCTCCATAAGTTTCGAAACAGCAAAATTTATTGAGCGGGAAATACCCCTTTTCGAAATTCTTAATGAAGAGGCTCTAGAGATAATAGAGGCTAATGCAGAGCTTATGTTGGAAGAGGTGGGCGTGGCTTTTGTTAATAATCCAAGGGCAATTGAGCTTTGGAAAAATGCAGGAGCAGATGTTGACGGTGAGAGAGTTAATGTCCCCAAGGGGTTAGCTCGCAGCCTTATAAAAACTGCGCCGTCTAGTTTTACGCAGCACGCTAGGAACCCCAATAGATCTGTCGAAATTGGAGGTAATTCATTAGTGTGCGCTCCGGTATATGGGCCTCCGTTTGTAAGAGATTTAGAGGGTGGTAGACGCTATGCGACGATTGAGGATTTCCAAAAGTTTGTAAAACTCGGTTATATGTCAAAGTGGCTGCATCATTCAGGTGGAACACTTTGTGAGCCCACGGACGTTCCGGTCAATAAGCGACATTTTGATATGTTACTCGCTCACATGACGCTTTCAGATAAACCCTTTATGGGCTCAGTTACAGAACCTTCTAGGGCACAAGATAGCGTCGATATGTGTGAAATATTATTTGGCTCTGATTTTGTTCAAAACAAAACAGTAATGACTTCGTTGATTAATATTAATTCACCAATGACTTTTGACGATGTCATGATGGGTGCAATGGAGGTTTATGCCAAAAATAATCAGGCTTGTATCGTATCTCCTTTCATTGTTGGTGGTGCAATGGCTCCAGTATCAATTGCGGGAACTTTGACTCAGGTCCTGGCAGAAGTATTAGCTGGTGTTGCATACAACCAATTAATTAGGCCTGGTGCGCCAGTGATTTTTGGAACTTTTGTATCATCGATTGATATGAATTCAGGAGCTCCTACTTTTGGCACGCCAGAAGCGAGCCATATTCTTTATGGAGCAGGTCAGTTAGCCCGTCGTCTTAGGTTGCCTTTTAGATCTGGAGGAGGGCTTTGTGGTTCTAAGTTGCCTGACGCTCAAGCTGCCTATGAATCTGCTAACACGTTAAACGCGGCTTTACTTGGCGGGGTCAATTTCATGTTGCATGCCTGTGGCTGGCTAGAGGGTGGTTTAGTATCTTCATTTGAAAAGTTTGTTATGGATGCGGATCAATTAGGTATTTTGCATCAGATGGCCAAAGGCATAGTCATGGACGAGAATGCTCAGGCTTTAGATGCCATTAGAGAAGTGGGTCCCGGTGGACATTATTTGGGTTGCGCACACACACAAGCTAATTTTCAAAGTGCATTTTGGAGATCAGATCTATTTGATTATAAACCTTTTGAAACCTGGCAAGAGGAAGGGGGTTTGGACACGATGTCGCTAGCTTCAAGAAGGGTTAAAAATTTATTAGATAATTATGCCAAACCTCCCTTGGAACTTGGAGTTGAAGAGGCTTTAAATGCCTATGTTAATAATAAAAAAGCCTCAATGCCTGACAGTTTCACTTAATAAACTCACTATCGTTTATTAAGCAGTACAAATTTATTGAATTACACTTATATTTCTAAAAAAATATGTTATATTAATAGTATATTGGGGTGATTTATAATGCGTGATCTAAAAGTTCCTAGCCAAAGACATCCAGAAAAGGCACATAAGGGTGATAATCCACAACCTAAAAAGCCCAATTGGATACGGGTCAAAGCACCTGTAAGTGAGGGATACAAGAAAACTCGTGATATAATGCGCGATAATAGCCTTGTGACTGTATGTGAGGAGGCAGGTTGTCCCAATGTAGGCGAGTGCTGGAGCCAAGGTCATGCTACTATGATGATTATGGGCGATATATGTACGCGAGGTTGCTCTTTTTGCAATATAGCGACTGGAAAGCCATCCAATTTAGATGTTTTTGAACCTGGTCGAGTGGCGGTTGCGGTTAAAAAACTTGGGCTAAAGCACGTCGTAATTACATCTGTTGACCGAGACGACTTAAATGATGGTGGTGCGGATCACTTTGCTCAAACAATCAGAGCGGTGCGAAAACAAAGCCCTAGTACTACAATTGAAATTTTGACGCCTGATTTCTTAAAGTGTGAGGATTATTCTTTGGAAACTGTTGTTGAAGCAAAACCAGATGTATTTAATCACAATTTAGAAACTGTCCCTGGGCTCTATCCACAAGTTAGACCTGGAGCCCGTTATTTTCATTCATTACGACTTTTGCAAAGGGTCAAAGAGATGGATCCATCTATGTTTACTAAATCTGGCATTATGGTTGGCCTTGGTGAGGATAGACAGTCGGTTATGCAGGTTATGGATGATATGCGGTCCGCAGATGTAGATTTTTTAACCATCGGTCAATATCTTCAGCCAACACCAAAACATC
Organism: Paracoccaceae bacterium; assembly: GCA_902543185.1. Lineage (GTDB taxonomy): Bacteria > Pseudomonadota > Alphaproteobacteria > Rhodobacterales > Rhodobacteraceae > Salinivivens. The sequence continues at coordinate 25,530 of CACBXB010000018.1, read as the reverse complement.
ACGCAGTAGATCGGTTTGTACACCCTGATGAATTTAGCTCTTATGAACAGGCAGCTTATGGCAAAGGTTTTTTAATGATTTCAGCCACGCCACTTACACGGTCTTCTTACCACGCGGGAGATGACTTTAAAAAGATGCGTGAAGCACGAAATTTAAAGCTTGGCCACAGTCAAATTTAAAATAATAAAGCTAGCTCTAAAGTTCGTGTTGACCTAATTTCTTTCTCAGATGGGGAAGGTACGTTTTGGCATCTTTAGCGTGCGGGTGGATATTTAAAAGCATCTCATAAGCTTTGATAGCTTCTTTTAACGCTCCAAAATGAACATTGATCATCGCAAGACCTGAAATCGCGCCAAAATGCCTAGGCTCGCGGGATAAAACCTCAAACACATCGGTCTCTGATCCAGCCAAATCACCATTGAAAAATCTTACAGTTGCACGCTTATTCCACGCCTCAACAAAATCAGGGTTCTTTTGGATAAGTTTCGTCAGCTCTTTTTCCGCTTTAACTAAGTTACCACTATCCATTGCTGATAACGCCTGTGACATCATTTTTTTTTCAACAGGATCTTTATGCGAATTAATCCAAGCCTCTTGAATGTCCATTGTAATTGTTTTTGCAGCAGCTGCGGAAGGTGCGGATGCCAATTTGTCTAGCAAATTTTGTGTTTCGGAAGCGTTTACGGCACTCAAACTAGATATAAATATGACAATTACTTTGACAATTAACCTCAAGACCACTTCCCTTTTATCTAAAACACAAATTATCTATTTGATTATTTGGAAATAGCTTGGCTATTAAGGTGATCAAGGACTGGTACATTAAACCGCGTTTTTAATCCAACCTCCGCCCAATACTCTTGAACAGTTTTCATCATAAAAGACGCATGCCTGGCCGGCCGCTACCCCTTGCTCCGGTTCAATCAGTTCAACTTCAGCGCTACCTGAAGAGTTTGGCCTTACTACTGCGTCCTGGGGAGGTCGTGTTGAACGAACTTTAACTTTCATGTTCCATTGTTTTTTTGAAAAGAAATTCTGATCGCCTAACCAATTAATTTCGGACACTTTTATTGTGTGAGCTTTTAAAAGTTCTCTTGGTCCAACGATAACCTTTCGATCTTCAACATTCAAAGAAACCACGTACAGTGGTTCATTTAATCCACCCACGCCTAAGCCTCTCCTTTGACCCACTGTGAAATTGATTATTCCCGCATGTTTCCCCAGAATGCGACCATCGGCATGTACAATTTCTCCAGGCTCCGCTGCGCCCGGTCTTAGTTTTTCAATAACCGCAGCATAATCACCGTTTGGCACAAAACAGATATCTTGGCTATCGGGTTTGTCCGATATGCTGAGATCAAATTTTTTTGCCAGCGCCCTTGTTTCATCCTTTGATTTAAGATGACCAATAGGAAACCTTAAAAAGTTTAATTGTTCCCGAGTAGTTGGAAATAAAAAATAGCTTTGGTCACGTTTTGGATCTGCTGCACAATGAAGCTCTGGCCCTTTTTCGCCATGCTTTCTCTGAATATAGTGTCCGGTCGCCATACAATCTGCATCCAAATCTTTAGCCGTTTCCAATAAGTCCTTAAATTTTACTCGCTCATTGCATCTAATACAGGGAACAGGTGTAGCTCCCCCAAGATAGCTATCGGCAAATTCATCGATAACCGTTTCTCTAAAAATATTTTCATAATCAAGAACATAATGAGGAAAATTCATGTTTTCGGCTACTCTTCTTGCATCATGAATGTCTATACCTGCGCAACATGCCCCTTTTTTAGCGAGTGCAGCTCCATGGTCGTATAGTTGTAGCGTGACGCCTATAACATCATAACCCTCACTCACCAGTTTGGCTGCGACTACAGAACTATCCACACCCCCGGACATGGCAACAACGACCCTTGTATCGCTAGGTGCTTTGTCAAATCCAAGTGAGTTCAGTTTTTTAATATTTGATTCCAAAATAATAACTTTTAAGTGTTTAAATAAAATCCTGAGTAGACGTAGTAGCTCTGTTTACAATAATATAGAGATCAAGACTGCCTATTAGAGTATTTATAAATAGAAATCAATTTTTCTGAAAAAAGTCTTTATAGTGTTGTGATTAGGCTGGACTTTTAAGAAACTCTATCAAAGTGTTCAACTAATTTGGGACTAGTGATGACGGATAACATAGCTGTTGATGATCTTTCGGAAGATATGGCTAGAGACGAGTTAACTCGTCTCTCCGATTTATTAAATAAAGCAAATAAAGCCTACCACGGTGATGATAGTCCCATTATGACGGACGCAGAATTTGATTTTCTTAAAAAAAGAAATTTAGAAATTGAACTTAAGTTTCCCCAATATAAGAAACCAGATAGTCCAACAGAAAAAATTGGGTCTCTACCTTCAGAAAAATTTTCAAAGATCAAGCACTCAAAAAAGATGTTTTCATTGGCAAATGCGTTTGAAAATAGTGATCTTTATGATTTTGATGAGCAGGTCCGGCGGTTTTTAAATTTAGGACATTCAGATCCTTTAGAGTATACTGTAGAACCTAAGATTGATGGTTTGTCTTTATCTTTACGTTACGAAAAAGGTGAACTTGCATTTGCTGTTACTAGAGGAGACGGAACTACTGGAGAAAACGTTACTGCAAATGCATTAAAAATTAAAGATATACCGATAAATTTACCAATACAAACCGAAATTCTTGAGGTTCGTGGTGAAGTTTATATGGAGCATAAAGATTTTGAAATTTTAAACAATTATCAAGAGTCTTTAGGAAGAAAGGTGTTTGCAAACCCGAGAAACGCCGCTGCTGGAAGTTTGCGTCAATTAGATGCAGCCATTACTGCAGAGCGCCCTTTGAAGTTCTTGGCGTACGCTTGGGGTGAATTGACCGAACCACTAGATACAACCCAATTTGGTGCGATACAAAGGTTGAAAAATTTAGGTTTTAAAACGAATTCCCATACAAAGCTTTGTCAAAATATAGATGAGGCGCTCACTCACTACGAAGAATTGTCAAAAATACGCTCAGAATTAGGATATGATATTGATGGTATTGTTTACAAAGTTGATTCACTAGATCTTCAGTCTCGGCTAGGCCACCGGTCTACAACACCTCGGTGGGCTATTGCTCATAAATTTCCCGCTGAATATTCGTGGACAAAGTTAATGGCTATCGACATCCAAGTTGGAAGAACCGGTGCGCTCAGCCCTGTAGCACGTTTAAGTCCTGTAACAGTGGGTGGCGTGGTGGTGTCAAACGCTACTTTGCATAATCAGGATTACATAGCGGCGCGGGATAATTATGGGAAGGAAATTAGATCTGGGAAAGACATTAGAGTTAACGATTGGGTAGAGGTTTATAGGGCAGGCGACGTCATTCCAAAAATTTCCGACGTAGATATTACGAGAAGGCTTAGCGATAGCATCGCCTATCGCTTTCCCTCAAATTGTCCAGAATGTGGGTCAGCAGTAGTTCGAGACGAAGGTGATGCAGTTATTCGGTGTGCTGCAGGAATTAATTGTCCGGCACAAGCAATTGAAAAATTGAAACATTTTGTTGCCCGGAAGGCTTTTGATATTGAGGGCCTTGGAGCGAGACAAATAGAATTATTTTTTGCCGATGAGATTTTGCCAATCAAGGAACCGGTAGATATTTTTACCTTGGAGTTTCGAGATCAAAATAACTTTACAAAATTAAAAGACCGGCACGGTTTTGGAAAAAAAAGTGCTGAAAATCTTTTTGATGCAATTAAAGAGAAAAAAACCATTGAGTTTAGTCGCTTTCTATTTTCTTTGGGGATCCGTCATGTAGGTGAAAATGTTTCAAAACTTTTGGCCCGCCACTTTTTGACGTGGTCAGAGTTTATTTCCTCTATTTCACTTGCCCAGAATAGGGAAAGCCAAGAGTACTTTGATCTTGTGGCTATTGATGGAATAGGAACAATTGTTGTTAACTCGCTGCTTTCTGCTTTTGAAATTGGAAAAGAAAGAAACAGCATCGAAAAACTTGTCGAGCATTTGGATATATTGGATGAAATCCCTCCGGATATAGACGATAACGTTCTCTCAGGAAAAACCTTAGTTTTTACTGGAACACTGGAACAAATGAGCCGTTCAGAGGCTAAATCTTTAGCCGAAAACTTTGGGGCTAAAGTTTCAGGGTCTGTTTCCACAAAAACAGATCTAGTTATAGCTGGACCTGGGGCGGGATCAAAAATTAGAAAAGCAGAAGAACTTGGAGTGAAAACTTTAGATGAAACTGAATGGCTTAGTTTGATTGGAAAGTAATGGGAACACGTCCTAAAGAATTATTTCATCTATTTGGTGATTTAAACAATTTGTCTGGCATAGGTCCTAAAACTATCATTAATTTAAAAAATCTTTCGATAGAAAAACCTCGGGACTTTCTTTTTAATTTACCGTTTTCAGTTCTGGATCGTGTACCAGTAAATAGCGTTCGTGGAGTTTTGTCGTCGCAAATAGTTACCGTTGAAGTATTGGTCAAAGCTCATAAAGTTGGTCGATCCCGCGCCTCTGCGTATAGGGTTAATGTTCAAGATGCCGAAGTTGGTTTTCAACTTGTGTTTTTTAATGCAAGAAAAGAATATCTTGAAGCTCTTTTACCTGTCGGAGAACGTAGAGTTATTTCCGGTAAGCTTGAATTTTATGAAGACGTCCCACAAATTGTGCATCCTCACCATATAAAGAAAATTAACGACGAAAAACCTATTTTTCGGTTTGAACCTGTTTATCCCCTTACTTCTGGTATTAGTCAAAAACTCATGTCTGGTACGATAAATGGCTTATTAGAAAATTTGCCTAAACTCGATGAGTGGATTGATGATGAATTATTAAAAATAAAAGGCTGGCCTTCTTGGCAGGATGCACTCAAGAGCACTCATTGTCCCATATCGGCTGAGGGTGCTTCTTTGACTGACCCGGCACGGCAGAGATTAGCTTTTGATGAATTATTTTCACACCAGTTATCCCTGTCCATTGCTAGAAATAAGATCAAGCGATCAAAGGGCAGAAAAAATATTGCTACAGGTATTATACAAGCTAAAGTTTTGAGTAACCTTCCATTCAATTTTACCGAAGATCAGAAACTTTCAATTAGAGATATACTAGATGATTTAAAAAAGCCTGAAAGGATGAACCGCCTTCTTCAAGGGGACGTTGGCTCCGGTAAAACTATAGTCGCCTTTATGGGTTTGGTTGCTGCAGTCGAGGCGGGAGGTCAAGGTGCAATAATGGCGCCCACTGAAATATTGGCAAGGCAACACTTTGAAACGTTGTTACCTTTTGCCGAGAAGGCTGGTGTGAATTTAAATCTCTTAACTGGCAGAGATAGAGGCAATTTAAGAAATAATAAACTTACCGATTTAAAAGAGGGCAGAACCAATGTTGTTGTCGGAACCCATGCGCTGTTCCAGTCGGATGTTATATTTAAGGATTTGCGATTTGCAGTTGTAGATGAGCAGCATAGGTTTGGTGTTAATCAACGACTTGAATTAGGTAAAAAGGGCAGTTTTGTTGATATTCTGATAATGACTGCGACGCCAATCCCAAGATCTTTAGCATTAGCCCAGTATGGCGATATGGACATTAGTATAATTAAGCAGAAACCTCCTGGTAGAAAACCAATTAATACTGCACTTATCTCAAGTTCGCGCATAGATGAGGTTGTAGATAAATTGAAAAAATCGATTGCTAAGGGAGCACAAGCCTATTGGGTTTGTCCGCTTATCGAAGAAAGTGAGGTTTTACACTATACGGCTGCTGAACGCAGATTTGAACAGCTTCGAGCCAAATTGGGCGAGGGGGTAGTGGAGTTAGTTCACGGAAAAATGTCTTCAGAAATCAAAGATAAAATTATGGATCGATTTATTTCTGGAAATACTAAGCTTCTCGTCGCAACAACTGTAATAGAAGTTGGGATAAATGTGCCTTCGGCAAATATTATGGTAGTCGAAAATGCTGAAAAATTTGGTTTGGCGCAGTTGCATCAATTGCGTGGAAGAGTGGGGCGAGGGGCCAATCAATCAACTTGTTTATTGCTGTACAAAGAACCATTAAACATTTCTAGTAAAAAGCGACTGTCTATTTTGAGAGAAACTGAAGACGGCTTTAAAATCTCAGAAGTTGATCTGAATTTAAGAGGCTCTGGTGATGCTATCGGAACAGCTCAATCTGGTCTGCCCAGATTTAGAATGGCCAATATTGATATGATTGAGGAACTCATGGAGACAGCATATCAGCAGGCAAGATATTTACTTGCAAAAGATCCAAACCTTGAAACCCCTCAAGGTAAAGCCGTCAAAAACCTCCTTTGGTTAATGGATCAAGATAAGTCTATTCGACTAATTACCGTTGGTTAAACCAAGATATTCTTAATATGTTCTCTTTTTTGTTGACAAACATAGAAATAAATGAGAACAAAACATAAACAAGTCGAAAAAATAAAAGAGGTTGGTTAAATGTTAGCTCAAATAAAGACTATATTTTCAAGACAAAAAGAAGCCATTTTTCTAGATATGATAGGCTGTGTTTCTTTATTCATAATTTTTGCAACCGCTTTGCATATTCCAGTACTTATTTAAAAGTACCTACGAGCGTTGACATTAAAATTGTTTATCGCCATCTGCGATTTGCTGGAATGCGGCTAAAGTAGCTTCGATAGCTAAAAGTATTGAGGCATGTCTATTTTTGTATTCTGATGCAGGTTGTAGCATATAAAAATCGTCAAATGGTTCGCTGGGAGTGGGGCCGTTATTCGTAAGCATATCGCTTAACTCTTCGTAAGCTTTACTTACTTCTTTAAGTGAGCGACCAATAATAGCCTTTCCAATTATGGTAGAAGAAGCTTGTCCGAGAGCGCAGGCTCTAACGTCTTGCCCGTAATGTGTGATAATTCCATTTTTTACATTAATATCGACTGTAATTGCAGAACCGCACAGCGGCGATCTTTTTGTCACAGATGCATCAGGTTCAGATAGGCGTTCACGGTAGATAGGATCAGCGGCCATTTGAAGAATTTTGCCTGAATATAATTTTATTAAGTCAGTTTCAGACTGCATGCTATTTTCCTTTTTGTTTATGATGAGTAAATAGGTTAACTAGCCTTAGTTGCAAATGGATTATTTAATATGAATGACTTTGAGCCTAATACACTCAGATACAATGAAGCCGGCCTCTTACCTGTAATTGCGCAAGATGAAAGTACTTTAGAAGTATTAATGCTTGCTTGGATGAATAAAGAGGCAATTGAAAGAACTCTTCAGACAGGTAAAGTTACATATTGGTCACGTTCTCGCAACAAATTTTGGATCAAAGGAGAAACTTCTGGAAATACGCAAGATTTAGTTGAGTTAAGATTTGACTGTGACAGAGATGCATTGCTTGTAATTGTCAGGCAAAAGGGAGCTGCATGTCACACTCTGAGAAAAAGTTGTTTTTTTACAAGTGTTGTCGATGGATCTGAATCAGTAATAATGGATCCGATAGATTAAAATGGATAAGTCTTTAAACATTATTGGCGGCGGAATGGCCGGATGCGAAGCTGCATGGCAAGCGGCTAACATGGGCGTAGATGTTACTCTATACGAAATGCGGCCAAAGGTTAAAACTTTTGCTCATCAAACTGAAAAATTGGGTGAAATGGTTTGCTCTAACTCTTTTCGCTCTAACGATCATGAGCAAAATGCGGTTGGTCTTTTACATTGGGAAATGATGCTTGCAAATGGACTGATCATCAACACGGCTTATCAAAACAAATTACCGGCGGGTGGCGCTCTTGCCGTTGATAGAGAAGAATTTGCCGAGGCCATAACTAGAAAAATTAATGATCATCCAAAAATACGAATTTCGAACGAAGAAATCACAACACTTCCAACTGAGGGACGATGGATTGTAGCTACTGGCCCCCTTACTTCTTCCAGGTTGGCAAATTCTATTGCCGAATTAAGTGGCGCTGATGCTTTGGCGTTTTTTGATGCGATCGCTCCAATTATTTATTTTGATACGATAGATATGTCAAAAGCTTGGATGCAATCGAGATATGATAAGGGGGAGACAGAAGAAGAGAGAACAGCGTATTTAAACTGTCCCATGTCCAAAGAACAATATACTAAATTTATTTATGCACTTTTGGCAGCCGATAAAACAGAGTTTAAGGATGGTGAAACTGCAACATATTTCGATGGATGCCTCCCCATAGAAGTGATGGCCGAAAGAGGATTGGAAACATTGAGATTTGGCCCCATGAAACCTGTAGGTTTGACTAATCCTCATTCAGAAGAAAAGCCTTATGCGGTTGTTCAACTTCGTCGTGATAATGCTCTGGGTACACTTTACAATATTGTTGGATTTCAAACCAAAATGAAATATGGAGCACAAAAAGAAATTTTAAGAATGATTCCAGGTCTGGAAGAGGCCAAATTTGCTAGATTGGGAGGTATTCATAGAAACTCTTTTATAAATTCTCCGTTATTGTTGGATAAAAAACTACGTTTCAAACCGAGATCAAATATTCGTTTTGCTGGTCAAATAACTGGAGTTGAAGGTTATGTAGAAAGTGCTTCAATTGGATTGCTTTCTGGTCGATTAGCAGCCTTAGAAATTCTTGAAGAAGATATTCCCGACGTTCCAGTGGATACAGCAATCGGTTCACTAGTTAATCATATCACGGGTGGGGCTAATGCAAAAACTTTCCAGCCGATGAATGTAAATTTTGGCTTATTTCCAATAATTCATGGGGTTAAAGGCGGTCGAAAAGCTCGTATTCAGCGCTATAAGGCCTATACTGAGCGTGCGAAGAGTTCCTGGTCGAACTGGTTGTCAAATTTTGATGGACGTAGCTAAATTTAATGCTCTAAAGTGCCCCTAATGGTAAAGAATTATTTAAAAGACGTTTATGTTGGTGGCACGGACGACAGTAGAGAATTATATGCTTCCTGGGCTGCAACATACGATAAGGAAGTCCAAGAAAATGGATATGTTACTCCTCAAAGAGTTGCGAACGCTTTGAAAGATGTGGTTAGAGATCAGTCTGAACATATTCTAGATTATGGATGTGGAACAGGTTTGTCTGGTTCTGCGCTTCAGGCGGTTGGATTTGAGAATATTGATGGTTTGGATGTTTCACAAGAAATGGTAATTCTCGCAGAGAAAAAATCTATTTACAAAAACCTAAGGGTATTTGATCCCTCTAATGAAATCCCAGTTTATCGTGATCAATATAAAATTATAACAGCTATTGGTGTAATAGGGGCTGGAGCAGCGCCGCTTAAAACTTTTGATAGCCTATTCGCTTTATTACCACCAGATGGTTTGTTTGCTTTTTCATTTAATGACCATACGCTCAATGATCCAAATTATGAAAAAAAAGTAAAGCAATGCCTCAACAGTGGGCATGCAGCAATTCTACATAAAAGTTATGGAAGTCATCTTCCCAAAGCTAATTTAAAATCCAATATTTATATTCTTAAGAAACTTTGACCATTATAACCCGTTTTGCACCTTCTCCCACTGGACCTTTACATCTGGGACATGCTTATTCTGCTATCATTTCACACGATATGGCTCGTAGCGAAGGAGGTAAGTTTTATATTCGAATAGAGAACTTGGACCAGTCACGATCAAAAAAGAAATGGGAAAGTCAGATTTTTGATGATCTTGATTGGTTAGGTTTATCCTGGGATGGGCCGGTAGTTCGCCAGTCAGAGCAGATTGACAAATATAAAAATATTTTAATTAAATTCAGAAAAGAGTTAGGCCTTTTCGAATGTAATTGTAGCCGCAGAGACATAAAAAATGCTTTGACCGCTCCTCATGAAAACGAAAATTTGTCGGGTCCGGATGGCATTATCTACCCAGGTACTTGTAGAGGAAATATGTTTCTATCCCAATTAGATTTTGAAAATGTTCTTCGAATGCATATAAATTTAACTGAAAATAAATTGTTCTCTTTTTGTGAATTAGGTCCAAGAAAAGGAGAAATTTTATTTTCTTCAGAGGAATTTTCTAAAACAGCTGGCGATGTCGTACTATGGCGTCGGGGTTATCCCGCATATCACTTGGCATGCGTTATCGATGATTCTGAACAAAAAATAACTCATGTTGTTCGAGGGTTGGATTTATTTGATGCTACACAAATTCATACAGTTTTGAATTCGTATCTTGGTTTCCAAAAGCCGTTTTACTACCATCATAGACTAATTCGTGACGAACACGGTCGGCGATTAGCAAAAAGACATGACTCAAAATCGATATCTAAATATAGACAGGAAGGCTTTAAGGCTAGTGATGTTCGGAACCTATTAGGTTTTTAAATAATTCTTTTTCAGTCCTGTTCCCAAGCTGGTTCAAGTTTGTTTAAAAAAGCGTCAATTCCTTTTTCTGTTTGCCGCAACATCATATTTGCTGCCATTACTTTTCCAGTATATTCGTAGGCTTGAACAATTGGCATCTCCAATTGCTTGTAAAAAGCTTCTTTTCCAATTTTGACGGCTGCTCCTAATTTTGAAGCAATCGTCTCGGCGAGTTCTTCTGTCTGTGTTTCAAAATTCTCTATATTTGCTACTTTGTTAATTAGCCCAAGTGTTTGTGCTTGATCTGCAGTAATGAATTCTCCAGTTGTCAACATTTCAAACGCTTGCTTTCTAGGTATATTTCTAGATAGTGCAACCATTGGCGTAGAGCAGAAAAGACCAATATTAACACCATTTACTCCAAATTTAGTTGATTCTTCTGCAATGGCTAAATCACAAGTTGCAACTAGTTGGCATCCGGCTGCAGTTGCTATTCCATGAACCTTAGCAATCACAGGCTGAGGTAAGTTTTGAATTAGCATCATCATTTTTGCGCATCGATTAAAGAGATCTAAAAAGTAAGCTTTACCGCCATCTTCTGCATTTCGACCTTTAGTCATTTCTTTAAGATTATGCCCTGCGCAAAAAGCTTTACCTGCACCTGAAAGAACTACAGCTCTGATCTGCAGATCATTTTTTAAATTTTCAAATTCGTTAGTTAGTGCAGTGAGCATTTCATCTGAAAGAGAATTTAAAGTTTCCGGTGAATTTAGTAAGATGTAAGCAACTGAATTTTTGTCGTTACGTTCTAAAATAGCCATCTTGCTCTCCTCAAAAATTTCCTTAAATTTAATGTATCTCAACTAGAGTTAAAAGAATGTCGTTACGTTTTACTATTGAAGAGCTAAGCGAGTATGTCGAGGAAATATTTCCACAAATCAAAGACGATTTTGAAATTCTCAAAATTTCTGAGCAGGGCTCACATGTTAAATTAAACGTGAGCTTTAAACATTTAAGACCAGGCAATACTGTGTCTGGTCCTTCAATATTTTATCTTGTTGATTGTTCTGCGTATATGGCTGTTTGTGCGAATTTGGGCAAAGAAGCACTGGCAGTAACAACAAATTGCTCAATTGATTTTATGCGAAAACCGTCAGGAGACAAAGATCTCACGGCCATTTGCGAACTACTCAAGGTCGGCAAAAGCCTTGTTGTCGCTGACTCTAAAGTTTACTCTGAAGGCGTTGAGGATCCCGTAGCTCGGGCCACTATTACCTATTCCATACCACCCAAGATTTAGAATTAATTTTTAACTTCTGTTTCTTGTTTTTTTACAAATTCAGCTTTAGGCTTAACACCTGTTGCAAGTGGATCGTCTTGACGTTGGACTGATCCTTCAAAATGTGCTCCAGATTCAATCGCGATTGTTTTGTGAATAATGTCACCTTCTACACGAGCTGTGGATGTCAGCCTAACTTTCAAACCTCTAACGCGACCTATAATTCGACCATTTATGACTACATCATCTGCAACAACTTCGCCCTTAATGGTTGCTGTTTCACCAATAGTTAGCAGGTGAGCTTTAATATCGCCTTCGACTGTTCCCTCGACTTGAATGTCTCCAGTAGTCTTTATGTTTCCAATAATATTTAAATCTTGGGATAACATAGAAGCCGGAGGTTTAGGTTTTGATACGGGAATCGAAGAAGTTGTTTTTTCAGGCTCCATTGATTTAGAGACCTCGGGGGTTTTTTGTGCTGGTTCGTTTATTTTACTCTTAGAAAACATTTTGTGCTGCCTTAATATACTTCATTGGGTTAATGGGTTTTCCGCCTATTCTTATTTCATAGTGTAAATGCGTGCCAGTTGAGCGTCCAGTGTTTCCCATATCACCTATGTGTTGACCGCGAGAAACTCTTTGGCCTTTTTTAACACGAAACTTTGAGAGATGTGCATAGCGTGTTTCGATGCCAAAGTCATGTTTTATTTTTATCAATCTTCCATAAGCGCTTTGCCACCCAACATATGTTACGACGCCATCCGCGGTACTACGAATAGGGGTTCCATGTGGGGCAGCAAAATCCGTACCATTGTGCATTCTACCCCATCGGGGTCCATATCCGGATGTAAAGCGATTAGCGACCTGTATAGGATGGTAAAAAGGGTACTTTTCTATTGCTATTCGATAAAGGTTTATTTCATCCAGGTTCTTCAAAATTCTTGAGGCCCTGTCTAAATTTTTATCATACAGGGCAAAAGCTGTTTCGTCATCGCCATCCATATAGGAAAAATTGTGGCCCCCATAACCTTTATATCCTTGTCTAATTGTTTTTATTACACTTTCTGGATTAACACCGGCGGATCGAAACATTTTTTCTAAAGGGCCAACTGAAACTGATAAGGCTTCCTCTATAATACGGAAAATTTGTTCATTTCTTTGTTCGATTAGCTTCATTTCTCGTTTGATTTCTTTCACGCTGAGCCGAGCACTGTACGCTTCATCTTCCAGCGCATCGCGCTGTTCTGCAGTCTCACTTAAAACTTTAGCAAGAAGAGACTCTTTGCCTGTTTGAATTTTTTTTGAGAAGTTTGGCGACGTTTTTTCTTGGGCCTCTAAATTTGCTACTTGCCTAAATTTGTCCAGGTTGTGTCTAGCTGTTTTTTCTTTTGCTCTTGAAGTTTTAAGCTTGTTTTTTAGGAGAGTCAGAGCCGCAGTTAGTTCTTTGCGTTCAATTTCGCCTTCCATAAGCTCTTCTTGCAAGAAAGATATATGAACAAGGGCTTCCTCGAACTTAAATTGGGCTTGCCTTGATGAATCTAATTGGAAGTCACGCTCTTCTGCGAGAGACATTAATCGCGATTGGTAATTTTCTTGATCTCGTAAAGCTTGCTCTCTGAAATTTCCGGCTCCCAGACTATCCATTGCTACGATTGCTATCGAAATAATTGACCAAGCGAATATACAAAAAATTATAGCAGAAAAACCAATCTGGGTGCTTGATTTCAAATTAACGAAATGAGTTTTTCCATTTGTCTTTATAAGCAGTTGGCGCGACGGTATTACTTTTTGAAAAAAGCGCTCTGACCGCTCAAAAAAACCCATTTTTTGATGTTTGTTGTTCACTTCTATGCCGTAGACAAATGGAAATCACATGAATCTGTTAACGATATAGCAATAAATTGGCAATAATTTTGTTAAAAACAGCTCCATTTTCGAAATTTTGAACCTTACCAAAAATTTATTTTTACTGTTGGATCGCAAACCGATTTTCAAAGTTTATCAATCTCTTTTAGGACTTCGTTTACGTGCTCAGCTACTTTTACTTTGCGCCACTCTTTTATAACAAAGCCTTTTCCATCAATAATAAAAGTTGATCTTTCAATTCCCATATAAGTTTTGCCGTACATTGACTTTTCTTTCCACACGCCGAAATCTTCGCATACCGTACCATTTTCGTCGGAAAGTAGTGAAATCGCTAGTTCTTGTTTTTTAATAAACTTGTGATGGCTTTCAATACTATCTTTCGAAACCCCAAATACACTCACTTTTGCGCTATTAAAGAGCTTAAGGTTTTCGGTGAAATCTTTGGCTTCTCTTGTACAACCGGATGTGTTGTCTCTTGGATAAAAAAATAAGACAATTGAGTTGGGCCTAAAGTCTTTTAGATCAATGATTTTTCCAACTTCATTTGGTAGAGTTACATTGGGGGCGGGGTAGGGTGTGTTTGACATATTTGCATCCTGTTATTACGCGTTAATGTGATATTAGGTCAGATTAGAATATTTGAAAGAGAAGAGACAAATATTGAAAAAATTTTTTAAGAAATTTTTAATATCGAATACAAGCTCTTCCATTTTTCATTGGACTGCTACTATAGTTTTTTCGTTATTACTATTTTTTCTAGTTGTAACTACTGCGTTAGTTGCAGTTTTACGCGACAGAGAGGTGCAAATTCCACAGAGATTTGCTAGCAAAATCCTATCTGAGGCTAACATTTTATCTTCCCCCTACTTAATTGAGGCTAGTGGTTTTTACTTATCTTTGGATACGGGTTTTGTCCCGGAAATTAAAATAAGCGATGTTGATTTGCTATTTCCCGATAAAAAGCCTGTCTTATTTTTTAATTCGTTAAAAACAAAATTTTCTTTAGTTGATTTTTTATTGGGCAAATTTAGAATAACCTCAGTAACTTTAGACAGTGCAAATTTTTCTATTATCAGAAAAAAAAATGGATCTTACAATCTGGAATTTGGAACTGAAAATAGGTCCGAGACTGACTACTTTGATATTAAAAGCATTTTGGAAAAATCAGATGAATTTTTCATTCTTGATGAATTGGAAAAATTTCAGAATTTAAATTTGTTTCAGTTAACTGCACAGTTTGAGGATCAGCTTACAAATAAGAGATACACGATAGATGGTGCCAGATTTAGGCTAAACCGAGAGGATCAATCCCTGATATTGGGGTTTGATTTTGCTTTATTATCGGGTGGAAAAGGTGCTTCGACAGTTGAGGGGAATTTTAAAAGAACTATAGGCCAATTGGATGGTGAATTCGGTCTGCTGTTTAATGAAGTTTCCGCGCAAGATATTGCCAACCTGTCCCCAGAGTTTGGGTGGTTAAGTGTTTTGGAGGCTCCAATTTCTGGTGCTTTGAGAGGATCATTAAACAAAAATGGAAAATTGAACCCTGTGAATGCAACCCTCAAAATGGGATCAGGTTTGTTGAAGCCTTCGAGTGATATTGAAGGGATCGCTTTCAATTTTAATGCCGCGAGAACGTATTTTTCCTATGCTCCGGGCAGCGGAGAGGTTAGCTTCGATGAAATTTTCATTGATAGTGCAGATCTAAAGGCTACCGCAGATGGTTTCTTAATTATTGAAGACATGAAGGATATTCCAGAAACATTTGTTGCACAATTAAACTTTACTAACCTCCAAACTGGAGGATTTGGTTTATTGAATAATAGTATTTCTTCAAATTCTGCCAGCACAACGTTTAGGGTACAACTTGATCCTTTTGATGTAGAAATTCCTCAGTTGTTTATCCAGGATCAGAACTCATCAGTAAGTGTGCATACAGAAGGTTTTGTTTCAGTAAAGGATGATAATTGGGTTGTCTCATTAAACGCTCACAGTGACAAAGCAGACCTCGACAATGTTTTTTATTTTTGGCCGCAAAAACATAAACCAAAAGTAAGAAAATGGGTGGCTGATCACTTCGAATATAGTGAACTTTTTGATATTTCCATGCAAACGGAACTAGAAAATGGATTAACTCCAAAGCTATCGTGGAGTTTCGCATTTTCTGAAACTAGCTTTGCTCCCTTGAAGAATTTTCCTTTGATAGAACAAGCCTCTGGGCACTTTGTTTCCAAGAATTATGCGACAACTGTTATTTTGGAAGAAGGTATTATTTTTGATGATAAAGGTAAAGCTATAGATATTGCTGGAAGTAGTTTTTTTATAAAAGATAGTCGTATTAAACCTAGTCCAGCAAAGATACTGATTAACGCGGATGGGGCTTTAAGCTCCATGTCTAAAGTATTAAATAATCCGCCTTTAAAGTTACTGAACAAAGTGCAGCAACCAGTTGACTTCGGAAATGCACAGGTTTCTGGAAAGGGTCGAGTAGAAATACTTTTGAAAAGTAATTTAACCTCAGATGAAATTTTTTATGAAGTTAATGGAACTGCTGAAAAGTTTTCTTTTGACGTAATTAATCCTGACTTCGATATTTCAAATGGTACTTTAGAATTTTTTGCTAATAAAAAAGGTTTGGAAATAAAAGGTAATGCAAAAGTGAAAAATTTACCTGTTCAAGCTTATTTTTCAGGCTCTATAGAAAAAGATGAAGCTAAATTTTTGGAAATAGATTTCAATTTATCCGACCAAGCTCTGGAATTACTACCAGCTGGTATTCCTGACATTGAAATTTCTGGATCTGCTCCTGCCAAACTTTCCTTACAATTTCTCGAAAGTAAAAAAGTGAAATTTGAGTTAACTAGCAGTTTAAATGGGGTTGAGTTGAGTTACCTTCCAATTGGCTGGGTCAAAGAAATGAAGGATGAGGCTGAGCTAAAAATTTCTGGAAGTTTGGGAGATGAAGTTGTTATTGACAATATTTTTTTAAGGTCTCCTGATTTAACTCTAGTCGGTTCGGCTTTACGAAACAAAGAGAGAAACTTATTGCTCAACTTTGAAAAGCTGGCTTTAAAGGATGTATTTGATCTAAAGTTATCCATAAAGAATGATGGCGAGATTGATATCACGGGAGGTCAACTTAATCTACAAGAGTTTTTAAAATTACCTTTAGTCAAAAGTCCGTCTGAAAAATCAGCTCCATTATCAATTTATTTAGATGAGTTAAAATTATATGAGAAGCAGGGTATTACAAGGTTTACTGCTGCCTTGGATTCTACTGGAAAAGGAGAGTTTTCCGGTAGTTTAAATGACTTGGCTTCTTTTAGTGGAAAATTAGAAAAGGTTGGGAGCGGCTATAATATGAGGGCAATTTCTAATAACGCCGGGTCCTTTATTAGAGCGTTAGGAGCTGCAAAAGCTGCTGATGGAGGTACAGCACAATTAAATCTTACACACCTAGAAAACTCTCCCGGAATGCAAGGGAAATTAAAATTCAAAAATATTCGCCTTCGTAACATGCCTGCTTTGCTGGAACTTTTAGATGCCATAAGTATTGTTGGGTTGATAGATCAACTTCAAGGTCCTGGATTGGTTTTAAATGAAATTGAAGCTGATTTTACCAATTTGCCAGATCAAATAAAATTTGAAAGAGCTTCAGCATTTGGTCCATCTATAGGCATTTCGCTGGAAGGTTATTATGATAAAAGCAATAACAATTTAAATATGCAGGGCGTTTTATCACCCCTATACGTCGTCAATGCTATTGGATCTATTTTTACTAGAAAAGGTGAGGGTCTTCTAGGTTTTAATTATAGATTAAAGGGAAATGCGGAAAAGCCAGAAGTGTTGGTTAATCCTCTCTCTATTTTTACTCCTGCTATTTTCAGGGAGATTTTCCGTCGCCCAGTTCCTAATTTGGAATAATCTATGTTTTTGAGTGAATTTGATTTTGATCTTCCAGAAGAATTAATTGCAACAAGACCGGCAAGCCCAAGATCTTCATCTCGCTTGCTGGTAGCGAGGGGAGATAATATTGATGATAGCTTTGTCAATGATCTCCCAAAATTTCTAAAATCTGGGGATCGGTTAGTTCTAAATGACACAAAAGTACTTCCAGCAAGATTAAGTGGAGTCAGAAAACGGTCAATTGAAGACAATAAAATCGCATCTGCGAAAATAGAGGTTACTCTTCTTGCTGCAAAAAAAAGATCAAATATGGAGCGCATTGGTTAAACCCTTGCGAAAGATACAAGTAGGTGAGAAGATTTTTTTTGATAAAAATTTTCAAGCTATACTCGTTGATAAAATTGATGGACAGGCATTGCTTCAATTTAATACAGAAGGTACAGAATTCTTTGAATATTTGGATAGTTTAGGTGTGATGCCGCTTCCCCCATATATTGCTTCAAAACGTCAAGCGGATGATAATGATAAAATGGATTATCAAACTGTTTTCGCTCGGAAATTGGGTTCGGTAGCGGCTCCGACCGCATCTTTACATTTTGATAATGCTTTGTTGGATGAAATTAGGAGTATTGGCGTAGAAATTTCCTTCGTAACGCTGCATGTTGGGGCGGGAACATTTTTGCCGGTAAAAGATGAAGATATTCGAAAGCATAAAATGCACGCTGAATATGGAGAGATTAGTCAGCAGACAGTCGACGAGATAAATAAAACAAAAAAAAATGGTGGAAGAATAATACCGGTAGGGACAACTGCGTTAAGATTGCTGGAAAGCGCAGCTAAATCGGCTGGAAAATTATGCGATTGGCAAGGAGAGACGGATATTTTTATCTACCCTGGTTTCAAATTTAAAGTTGCGGATGGATTAATGACAAATTTCCACCTCCCAAAATCTTCCTTGATAATGCTTGTTTCGGCAATAATGGGCAAAGAAACTATTGAAACTATCTACGAACACGCCATAACACGTCGGTATAGGTTTTTTTCTTATGGAGATTCGTCGCTCCTGTTTCCATAGAAAAACCATGCTAATTTTTTGAGGTGTTAGTATGTTGCTCGTAATGCAAGGGTCTTGGGCTCTCTTTTTGGGTATGCTTTTTTTGCAACTTGGGAATGGGCTTCAAGGCACATTACTTGGTGTAAGAGGAGAATTAGAAAACTTTTCTACTTTTGAGATGTCACTTGTAATGTCGGCCTATTTTGTAGGTTTCTTAGGAGCAAGTAGGCTGGTTCCTGAGTTAATAAGGCGTGTTGGTCATGTTAGAGTCTTTGCAGCTCTGGCTTCATTTATTTCTGCAGTTTTGATCCTGTACCCACTCTTAGTAAATCCCTGGGTCTGGATTGGGGGAAGAGTGATCATCGGTTTTTGCTTTTGTGGCGTTTACATAACAGCCGAAAGTTGGTTGAATAATGCTGCTACAAATGAAAACCGAGGTCAGCTTCTATCATCTTACATGGTTGTGCAAATGGCTGGCATTGTGGCAGCACAGCTTTTGTTACTTGTTGGTGACCCAGGTGGATTTGAACTTTTTATATTAATTTCGGTACTTATATCCATTTCTTTTGCCCCAATTTTGCTATCTATTACTCCTACTCCTGCTTTTGAAGCTACTAAACCGATGAGTATCAAGGAATTGTTTTCCACTTCACCATTAGGTTGTGTAGGCATGTTTTTCTTGGGTGGTATATTCTCAGCTCAATTTGGCATGGCTCCAGTGTTTGGAACTAAAGCTGGCTTATCATTGTCTGAAATTTCATCTTTTGTTGCAGCATTCTATATAGGGGCAATGGTTTTTCAGTTCCCAATTGGTTGGCTTTCAGATCGAATGGACCGTAGAATTTTGATTGTTGCAACGTCAGCAATTGGGTTTATTGCGGCCTTATCCGCAATCCTGCTAGCAGGTTCATTTTTAATTTTAGTCGGAAGTGCATTTTTTATTGGAGGTATGTCAAATCCTTTGTATTCACTGCTGATAGCATATACAAATGACTTTCTAGAGCTTGATGATATGGCTTCTGCTTCCGGTGGTTTGCTTTTTTTAAATGGTCTGGGGGCTATAACTGGACCTTTATTAACGGGCTATTTAATGACTAAAATGGGCCCAGAAGGGTTTTTTATAATTTTAGCTACTTTGTCAGGCTTTCTGACAGTTTATGGTTTTTACAGAATGACACAGCGTGGAATTTCTGATGTAGATACATCTAGCTACACTACCGTCCTCCCAACAACTTCTGCTGTTGCCGTAGAAATTGCTCAAGAGCTAGCTATTGAGGCTGCTGAAGAAGCCGAACAAACGGGTTAAAGTTAGGCTCGGTTTTAAAAAATTACTTCACAAAAAATGAATCCCATGTCTTAATACAACAAAAAAGCAGGATAACAGGCATGAATCCCGAATTTATTTTAAATTTCTGGCTCGACGAAGTTGGGCCTGATTATTGGTATATTTCTGATGAATCTTTGGATGGACTAATTGAAAAAAAATTTAAAGAAACCTTGCAGCACATCCTTTCGGGTGGCCATAGCCTATGGCTAACTTATCCCTCTGGAGCTTTGGCGTATATAATAGTCTTGGACCAGTTTTCTAGAAATATTTTCCGAGGAAATAAAGGTTCTTTTGCTGCTGATAGGATTGCAATAGCCGCTTCTAAGCAGTCAATGAAATATGGGTTTGATTTGAAAATCGATGAACCGGCACGTCAGTTTTTTTACATGCCATTAATGCACTCTGAAAATTTATATGACCAGGAAAGGTGTATACGTCAAATATTGGAAAAACTTCCATCATCTGGTCATAGTTTACTTAAGCATGCTCGGGCACACCGTGAATTGATACGGAGTTATGGACGTTTTCCAGGTAGGAATAGTCAATTGGGTCGTTCTACTACCCTGTCTGAGCAAGAGTATTTTGATCACGGTGGATATCAAACTTTGCTCTCAAGAATAAATAGTTATGCAGCCTAATTTACAGTATCCTTTACTAAAAGATACATTGAATATTTAGTTTTTATAGTTTAACGTTAAACATTATTTGTTTTGGAGCCAAGTATGTCGCGAAATGATTTTGATGTAGTTGTAATTGGTGCTGGGCCTGGCGGCTATGTTGCCGCTATCCGGAGCGCACAGTTGGGTCTTAAGACAGCAATTGTTGAGAAAGAGCATATGGGAGGCATTTGCCTTAATTGGGGGTGTATTCCAACAAAGGCAATGTTACGATCTGCTGAGATTTTTCATCTAATGCATAGGGCAAATGAGTTTGGATTGAGAGCAGAAAAAATATCTTTTGATCTTCAAGCAGTAATAAAACGGTCTCGTGGTATCTCTAAGCAATTAAATCAAGGCGTTACACATTTATTAAAAAAGAATAAAGTAAAATCTTTCATCGGAGAGGCTACTATTTTAGACAAGAGCAAAGTTAGAGTTTTAAAGGATGACAAATCTGAAGAAATATTAGCAGAAAATATTGTTATCGCTTCTGGTGCAAGGGCTAGGGAATTGCCCGGTTTGGAGGCAGATGGGAAAATAGTATGGACTTACAAGCATGCTTTGACACCAAAGCGTATGCCCAAAAAACTTTTGGTAGTTGGCTCAGGAGCAATAGGAATAGAATTTGCGAGCTTTTATAATACTCTTGGTGCTGACACTACAGTTATAGAGTTGGTCGATAGAATTTTGCCTGCTGAAGACGCTGAAATTGCAGGTTTTGCTCATAAACAATTTTTGAAACAAGGTATGAAAATTTTGACACAGACATCTGTGGAGAACATTGAGCTTAAGAACAATATGGCCAATATTAAGATGAAGCATGCTGGTAAAGTACAAACTGAACAATTCGATACTGTCATTTCAGCAGTTGGTATTGTTGGAAATGTAGAAGGATTAGGCCTTGAGAACATATCAATTAAAACTGAAAAATCGCATATAAAAACAGATATTAATTGTAATGTTGGTATAGAGGGTATTTACGCAATTGGAGATGTTGCCGGAGCGCCCTGGTTGGCCCATAAAGCGAGCCATGAGGGTGTGATGGTGGCTGAGCTAATTGCTGGAAAGGAAGTTCACACTGTTGATCCCAGTTCCATCGCAGGTTGCACTTATTGTAACCCTCAAATAGCAAGCGTTGGCTTGACAGAAGAAGAAGCTCTAAAAAAAGGCTTAGTTATCAAGATTGGTCGTTTTCCGTTTATAGGTAACGGAAAGGCTATTGCCTTGGGTGAGCAGGAAGGCCTAATTAAAACAATTTTTGATGTTGAAACTGGAGAACTTTTAGGCGCACATATGGTGGGAGCGGAAGTTACAGAGCTAATTCAAGGATATGTCTTAGGTCAAAAATTGGAAACAACTGAGGAAGATTTGATATCGACAGTCTTTCCTCATCCTACACTTTCAGAAATGATGCACGAAAGTGTTTTAGATGCATATGATCGAGCAATTCATATTTAACGCAGTTCGTAAAATTGTTACTTTGAGCAATATTGCACGATGTTTAATTATCCTCGGCGCCTACCACCACGCCTTCGAGACCTGCCACCTTCGCCAGAGGTTTCCGTCGAGGAGCCAGATGGCTTATTGAATTTAATCCAAGCTCCACCATGGGGATCATTGTTAGTGAGTAAGTTTGCAGCTCTTATTGCTTCCATTTCTTTCCCTGGACGGGATTTTGTGGAGCCCATTCCAAAAATAGAAACAAATGTTTCATCATCCATCGTTTCTGGAATTATTATACCGGAAGACAATATCTCGGCCTTTTTTTCTGTAATTTTTTTCTGAGTTACAGGCAATGCAACAGGGTTCATTATGGCCGATGTCATCCCGGCGCCCATAGCCATTGGTAAAAAAGCATTGTTAATTCCATGTCGGTTTGGCAGTCCAAACGAAACATTTGATGCTCCGCAGGTGGTATTTACTCCCAACTCTTCTCGTAATTTACGAACAAGCGTAAATACCTGTTTACCAGCAGTCGCCATCGCTCCAATAGGCATTACAAGAGGGTCTACGACGATATCGTTGGCAGGTATCCCAAAATCAGAAGCGCGCTCCACAATTTTTTTCGCAACCGCAAAGCGAACATCAGGGTCTTCTGAAATACCTGTATCATCGTTGCTTATTGCTACGACAGGAACATTATATTTTGCGACTAAAGGTAATACAAATTCTAACCGCTCTTCCTCACCGGTTACCGAATTTAAAAGGGGCCGACCTTGAGCGGTTTTAAGACCTATTTCCAAAGCTTCAGGAACTGAGCTATCAATACATAAAGGTATGTCGGTAAGTCCTTGAACCAATTCAATCATCTTTTTCATTAAAGGTGGTTCAGTTTCATTGGGATTTGGATTTGAATTATATACTACACCTGCGTTGATATCTAATATATTTGCGCCGGCCTCGACTTGAGCCAATGCATCTTTTTCTACTGTTGAGAAATCACCAGCTTCTAGCTCAGCTGCCAACTTTTTTCTGCCAGTTGGATTTATCCTTTCACCTATTACACAAAAAGGGTGGTCAAAACCTAAAACAGCAGCTTTGGTATTTGATTCAACAACAGTTTCTACCATTTTTTTTCCTTATATTTGATTTACTGGAAGCCCTGCGGTTCCACAGTTTTCCGTCACCCATTTAGCGTTTGTTTTGATTCCACCGAGTGGAAAAAAATGAACACTCTTAATATTTAAGTCAGGGTTATTTGCCTTGTGATCCGCCAATTGGGACAAAACCTCGGTTGGTTCGTAAGGCAAAAGAAGTTTTGTAACATCTGTTGCTCTTTTTTGTAAAACTTTTAACGATGGTCCTACGCCGCAAGCTATCGCAAATTTAATCAGTGTCTGAAGCTTAGCAGGCCCTGCAATACCGATGTGAATAGGTATATCAATCCCAGCATTTTTAACTGAATTGGCCCATTCTATAATGGGCCCGGCTTCAAAAGCAAATTGGGTGGCTATTGCCATTTCTACATCAGTTTTGTTTTTATAATTTTGCTTCCACTGTAACGCTGCATCAACGTTTTTTGTGCTTCCATCTGGGTCAATGTCTTTATTCCCCTCTGGATGGCCTGCAATGTGAATATTTTTGAAATTAGCTTTGTCAAATAGGCCAGTTTCCAGAAGACTCATAGAGCTTTCATATTCACCGTGTGGTTTGCCCACACCGCCGGCCAATAATAGCGCTTGGTTAACCCCAGCCTCTCCTTGATAGCGAGATATCCAATCATTGAGGGTGGCTTTATCTTTAATTATTCTGGCAGGAAAGTGAGGCATTGTAGGGAAGCCATCTTCAGCAAGTCTTTTTGCAGTTTTGACCATATCGTCAATTGGTGTTCCCTCAATATGAGCAATATAAACCCTCGTGTTTTCAGGCAGGTGATCTCTAAAATCCTCAATTTTTTCTGCCGTTCTCGGCATGACTTCGATCGAAAAACCGTTTACAAAATGCTCAAGGTTTTCGCTCACCTGGGATGTTTGTGAAGCTTTCGTTTTTAATCCAAAAAATGTCATTTCTGCCCTCGATGTCGGTTAAGTGGCTCGGCCATTATTGTTTACAAGCATTATTAATTTTTCTTTGTTATATTCGGCTTCTAATTTTTCGGCCTGTTCTTTTGCAATGCTCTCAGGGTTACCTTCCGCTTTGAACTGTTTAATCTTTCTCCATTCAGCCAGATAGTCATCAGTGGACTTTTGGTCTGACTTCATGGCAGCTCTATCGATAGCTTGCTCAAACCTTTCTGATAGTTGTATTTTGGTGGCGCGACGACCCTTGCCGACAATAACTTGTGCTGGAATATCCCTCCAATAAACAATTATAACATCATGCATTCGCCGACTCCCTAAAAAAGCTACTTTTTGAGTATGATAATTAGTCTTTTTCCAACAGCTAGATTTCGACAAAAAGGATTGCTGCTGCGACTTTCGCCTTGTTGAAATAAAAATAAATAATTCCGTCACGAATTAAAGTATCTTGCACAGTATTAGTCTCCGACGTATCGTTAGAGTAACTTATAATGGAGGGCGTAGGCTATGGCGCCCAAGAAGCCTATAGAAAAAGCAGCTTTCCCTATTGTGGTTGAGAGCGCTATTGATAAAAAATTGGAGCCTGAGGCTTTATATGCAGCGCTCGACTTGGGCACCAACAGCTGTCGTATGTTAATTGCACAGCCAAAAGGTGCTCAGTTTCATGTGATTGATAGTTTTGCAAAATCTGTTCAATTAGGGTCTGGACTCGAAAAAACTGGTAGATTAAGTCGCGACTCTATCAATCGTACTATTCAAGCCCTTAAAGTCTGTAAGCAAAAATTAGATAAATATGATGTGAGATACGCCAGGCTTATCGCCACCGAAGCTTGCAGGCGAGCAAAAAATTCAAAAGAATTCATTTCTAAAGTTTTTCAACAAACAGGCTTAAAGCTTGATATTATAGATACGGAAGAAGAAGCTAGGTTGGCTGTAATTTCTTGTGCTCCCTTAGTCAGTTCGAAGTCTGAACAGTTACTTGTTGTTGATATAGGAGGAGGTTCGACTGAACTTGTTTGGATTGATTTGACTTCTGTTCCACCCCAAGAAAGACCTAAGTCCATAATGCGTTTACATGCCGGATTTCATTCAGTTGAAAGTCCATTTGCTTCTGCAAAAGTGGTTGACTGGATTTCAGTACCCTTGGGTGTCGCGACCTTGCGTGACCAATTTAATGATGTAGAGGACGACGCCGCTAGATTTGCTTTGATGAGCTGGTTTTTTGAAGAAAAATTAGCTGATTTTGCGCCTTATAAGGATAATAAGGTAGACAGCAGTTTTCAAATTATAGGGACCTCTGGTACCGTTACCACAGTAGCATCATCACATCTTGGCTTACGGCGTTATGACCGCACTAAGGTAGACGGGTTAAGAATGACCACTGAGCAAATTGATAAGGTTATCCGCTCATATTTGGAAATGGGGCCGGAAGGTCGAAAAAAAGACGTTAGAATTGGACGTGATAGGCAGGCATTAATCATGTCTGGTTCAGCTATTTTGCAAGCGATGCTGAGAAGTTGGCCCACTGATAAGTTAACGGTTGCTGATCGTGGCTTGCGTGAAGGACTACTTTACGCTCAAATGTCTGCGAATGGAGTCTTAGAAGACGCTATT
>CACBXB010000017.1 GCA_902543185.1 Paracoccaceae bacterium | reverse complement strand
CTGACTTTTTTGTCTGGAAGGATTGATCAATCGCGTCAGCAACTTTTTGTGCTTCAACACCATCGGAAAGAGTTGGCAAATTTCCCCTAGAACCATTTCTAATTTCGGAAATGAAGACATTGAGTTCATCTGAGTAGGTTTTCTTAAATACCTCATTCCAATTTGGCAGGTTTCGAAGTTTGAAAAATGTTTTTTTGTCTGGGTCGTGTTCCGATGTATTCGTATTTTGAGCGGTTTGTATCATTCCCTTGCTTCCGGCAATTTCAAGACGCTCGTCATGACCATATCCAGATCTCCAGCTAAAATTTAAACTACATAATACACCATTGTTTAAACGCATTAAAACTACTGCAGTCTCGGGTTGATCTATGACTTTGAATTCGGGGTCAAATAGCGCATCACCATATGCAAAAACTTCACGGGTATCTGAATTTAATATCCATCTAATAAGGTCATAAAAATGGCTACCCTTTTCACCAAATAAGCCACCGGAATTTGAGATAAATTTTGCTGAAGGTGGAGTTGCACTTCTTGAAGTTACATGCAGGGTTTCGGGAGTTCCAATCTCACCCATTTGAATTGCTTTGCGTATTTCTGAATATCTTTGGTGAAACCTGCGATTGAATGCCATTGCACCATATACTACTTGTTCGTCTGCGTAATTTTCTATTTGCTTTGCTTGATTTAAGTCTGCAGCTAACGGTTTTTCACATAAAAACGGTATTTTAGCTTTTATAATCGCTTCGGCTACTTGCCCATGCGATGTCGTTGAGGATGCAATAACAATACCTTCGGGTCTTAGTTTCAACAGTTCACTTACGTTTCCTACTATTGGTATACATTGAAGTTTAATGCATGATTTCGCCCGTTCTTTGTCTAACTCACATATTCCAACTAAATTAATATCTTTGTTATTTAAGGAGTTCCTAATGTGGATTGAACCAATACCGCCCGCTCCGATTATAGCTAGCTTAAATGGTTCAGGCTTATTCATAGGCTTTTCCAGTGAAAGTACGGTGAAAAATTAAATCATGCGCATTATTTTGTTAAACGTAGCAGCCATTATTTTATTTTTAAAATATTTATAGCTTTTCAATTTTTATAATTTCTGTTTTAGACAACCAGGTTTCAATTAAACTTTTAGTCCAAAAGCTGAATTGTAATCTGGCTTAAACATGAAACTAAGGTGTAATCTTGAAAGACTTTTTTCAAAGCAAACCCAAAGATGCTGTTTTTGTAAGTTTTTTTCTATATGCATTTAGTCTTGGAACTTTATTCCCACGCTTGGGTGATCTGCAAACCCAAATGAATATAGACAAAGCAACACTAGGTTTTGCGTTGATAGGTTTGCCTCTTGGTGTCCAGGTTACTCTTTTATTTGCGGATCGAATAGTACGCAGATTTAACTTCAGACTTATTTTAATGCTGGGAATACCATTGTTGAGTATTTCTCAGTGCTTTGCCGCGCTTTCGCAAAGCCCGCTCATGTTTGCAGGAATTTTGATTTTAGGCGGTGCTGCAATTGCTGTTATTGAAGTTGCAGTAAATTTGGAGGCTGATCGAGTGGAGGCGCATAGTGGCCATCGTATAATGAACCGTTCCCACGCTTATTGGAGTTTTGGTTTTTTTGGTGCTGGAATTATAGGTGCGGGCTTTTCTCAATTAGGAATTTCGCCATTTTCACATTTTGCATTGATCACAGTATTGGGGAGCGCCTTAACGATTTTACTTTTCAAAAAATATAACGCTGCTAAACCTCGTAGGCAAAGCTTAGTAGTAAAAAATAAAGGCTTTGTTTGGCCTTCAAAGGGCATTTTCATATTAGTTTTCTTTTCTCTTTCGGCAATGCTTGTTGAAGGTGCAAGTATTGATTGGTCAGTAATTTTTATGAGGGATATTTTTGCTACTGTCCCTATAGTGAGCGGTCTATCACTAGCTTTGGCCGCAATTGCTCAAGGGCTTATACGCTATTTTGCAGATCAGTTTGTTGATAAATATGGTCCGGAAAAGGTTTCTCTTCATAGTCTTATTGCAATGGTTTTGGGGGTGGGATGCGTTGTGTTTTCGTTTGAACCAATTACTGCACTTCTGGGCTTTCTCTTGATGGGTGGGGGCAGTGCTGTAATTTTCCCCCTAGCTATGTCAGCTGCAGCACAAAGAAGTGATAAAACTCCTGAGGAGAATGTCGCGTCATTAGCACAGTTTGTATTTGTAATCTTTCTTCTCGCTCCACCAATTTTAGGATTTGTAGGTGAACACTTAGGTTTGCGTTGGTCTTTCGCCTTATGTTTCCCATTATTGATCGTAAGCTTTTTTACAATATCTTCTTTAGATCCAAAAAATTTAGGTGCTGAACGCTAGTCAATAATTGCGTAACCACCAGTTTCTATCATTTTTCAATCGAGCCTTCTTTAGGTTCAATTCGTTAAAAACGTTTATTATGCAAGTGACGTAGCTATCAATTCAACTCGAATTATTTCCGTCGGGCCTTATATTAAACTTTGTAAGCCTTATTAGAAGGTCGACCTTAAGTAAGTAATTTATATAATTTTGAAATTTATGAACCAAAGGAACTTTACATGTCTATCCGACCAATAAAATTTAACAGCCAGGCAAAACCTGCCATGGAAGGGGCGGGCGTTCACTTACATCGCGTATTTGGTTTTGGGGACACAGAACCATTTGATCCCTTTTTAATGATGGATGACTTTCGAAATGACGACCCAAACAAATATATGAAAGGCTTTCCATGGCATCCTCATCGAGGCATTGAAACCATTACATATGTACTAAAAGGTAACGTTCAGCATAGTGACTCTTTAGGAAATAATGGAACATTAAGTGACGGTGATGTTCAGTGGATGACAGCTGGCTCGGGCATAATACATCAAGAGATGCCTTCGGGAAACGAGCTTGGTCAGATGCATGGATTTCAGCTATGGGCAAATTTGCCACGAGAGCAAAAAATGTGTACGCCTCGATATCTTGATATAGCTTCGAAAGAAATTAATAAGCTAACGGATGACGATGGAACGCATATTCGAGTCATAGCAGGTGATTATCGCGGTTATAAAGGTTTAGTCGATGGGATCGATACAGATCCATCTTACTTGGATATAAAACTTCCGCCTAATGTTAAGAAGAGGTTTCCCTTTGATACACGTAGACAAGGGTTTGCCTATATTTTTGAGGGGTCTGCCAACTTTGATAATTCATCTACTCCCATTGGAGTGAATGTTGAAAAAGAGTTTAACGGGCAAGAAATGAAAATTAGGGACCAGTCTGGCAATCGCACGTTAGTTGTATTTGGTGATGGTGATGAGATTGAGGTATCTGCAGGCGAGCAGGGTGTTCGTTTTCTATTAATTTCTGGCGCGCCTTTACGTGAACCAGTGGCCTGGCATGGACCAATTGTAATGAATACGAGGGCTGAACTTCAGCAAGCGTTCCGTGAACTTAATGCTGGCGATTTTGTTAAAACTGGTGCCCAAGGAATTTTTGGCCCTTAATTTCACTCTATTAGTTTTACAAAAGTTTGCGTTTCAATTTTAGCGCCTGCTTCTTCCCTTAACTTGATCATTTCGGGTTTATCGACTGTGGACATCATTTTTTCCATGGACTCAACTTCCATACATACCCAAACTTTGTCTTTATTTTCCTCCTCATGACCATAAGCAAGAACGTTTATTCCATGGTCCTGTCTGAATTTTTCGTTTGCTAGAAATAAACCTCTCCAGTGCTCATATCCCTTGGATAACTCAACTGATGATATAATTTTCATTTTTAAACTCCCTAGATTTTGAGTTCAGTAAAAATTCTAAAATCAAACATGTCAAAGATTACGCAACGGTAGCGATTTACTTTTGGATATTAAGACTTACCTTTCCATGACCATAAAGGGTGAAGGTGTTGGTAGCTTGGTGGCTTTGTGTTAAGGCAGGACTACTCGGTTTACTAAGTCGCCAGCTAAAAATTTTACTTTCTTTGGCAAAGCTACTAGCAATCATTAGGCGTTTAAACTGATGTTTCGTTCATCATATGCCGAATGAAAGCAGAACACTCCTCAGGCTGGGTGAGAGGTAGCATGTGGCCTTTGCCCGCCAAAACTTTTATTTGCGTACCCGATAACTCAGCAAACTTTTCGCCATGTAGTTTCACATTAAGAATTTCATCCTTTTCACCAAATAAAGTTTTTGTTGGTACATCTAATTCTTTTTCGCGCCCTACCATAAGTGGAGCTGACGACAGCGCGAATACGAGATCCTCAGATGTTTTTATAAATGCTTTAGACGAAAGAGCTAAGTCACCGCCACCTCTTATAGAAAAATTTTTACTGACTGGTTCAGGAGCAAATGCTATTTCAAATGTATCTTTGCGTGTTAGGATTCCAATAAATGATGAAAAGGTGTGGGCCACAAAAAATCTTAACAATGGGCTGGAAATATTCAAAAATCGAAAAATCTCTGGCACCTTATCAACTGTTTGGGTTGCAGGACATATCAATGCGAGACCTGCAATTTGATTTTTATACTCTAGGGCCAAAGCCAAAGCGATTGCACCGCCCAAAGAGTGCCCCACAATCAGTGGCTTCTCAATCTGCTCTTTTTCAATAAATTCTGATATAATCCGTGCTTGTCCCTGCAAGGTTGCAATTTCAGGTTTGGATCTTTTCGACCAACCACAACCGGCTCGGTCTATCGAAATAACCCGATAATCGTTATCAAGTTGTTCCGTTAGAGCATAAGTAAAGTTTCTTAAATTTCCTGCAAGACCATGTAGCATAATAATAGGTCTCCCTTGACCTGCTTCATACCAATGAATTTCTGCATCCTGCAGCACCGTAGTTTTTCCGAATTTTGGGATAGAACGTTTAATTTTATATGTAATAATACTTGTAAATATTGTGCTCAAAACAATTGTTAAAAATAATAAAACAAATACGTATATAAGCAGATTAATCATATTGCGATCATTTAAACATGAATTTGGCAAGCAGGTAATGATTTTTCAATGAAATACTTTTAGCCACTAAGTCGACCTTACTTCTGGTTTTGTATTATTTCTCTCAAAAGTATAAATAGCTGTTAAAACAATGAAAAAACCGATCCATTCAGTAACTGACAATATTTGCTTGAGTAAAATAATAGCTAGAAGCGCAGCGAATAGTGGCTCAATACATGCGAGCATTGAGGATCTAGTGGCGCCGATTATACTTGCTCCTTTGAAAAAAAGTACCCAACTTGAAATATAGAAAAGTCCATTTGCGAAAATAGCAAAAATTCCGGTTTTTGTGAGTGGCAAATCCATATCAAACCCAAGCGGCAAAATAAAGCCAACTGTTAGAAATATTATCCCCAAAATACTGACATAAAGATTAAAAGTAGTTGCTCCAATTTGTTCTGATAAATCTGAAGCAGTTACAATAAAGGCAATGAAAAACAATAAGCCCAAAAAACTGATAAATAATCCATAGAGATTTAAAACTTGGTCACCACTCCTTAGCATAAGGTAAAGGCCCAGCATTAGCACGACCATGCTTAACCACTGTACGAATACGATTTTACTTTTACCTCGCAAATAAGAAATGAACGCTACACCTAGAGGAAAGCAGTAAAGGATGAGCATTACCAGTCCGACATCTAAGTAATCAACAGCGTGATAAGTAAGCGTAATTAATATGCACGCGCAGATACTTGAAAGAACAACATAAGGAATTGTTGATAAGGGAATTCTTAAGTTTCCTCTTATAAAAGCTATAAATACTAATAGAGTTAGGGCTCCAATTACATACCTTGAAAAAACTAAAAAGAATAGAGATGAGCCGTTATCCAATGCAATTTTTGCCGAGTTAGGTACAAAAGCAAATAGGACAGATGAGAATAAAACTAAAAATATACCAGAGTTCATCGAAACTTCATTTCACTTTTTAGCTTAAATAAACTGAGCTAGTTGATTTCAGCTTGGGCTAATTTCCCAGGCTGCTCCTTAATTGGGATATGTATAATAGTAGCTGCCACCCCAAATAAAATGGCTGCTATCCACATTGCCTCATAGTTTCCGGTGAGGTCATATAATCTTCCACCTAGCCATGCCCCGAGGAACCCACCAACTTGGTGACTAAAAAATACTAAACCCACTAAAGTTGACAAAAACTTCAAACCTTGTGTTTGGGCGACCAAGCCGGTTGTTAAGGCTACTGTTGATAACCATAGAATACCCATGGCTGCAGAAAATACTAGGACGCTAGCCTCACTTAATGGGGTCAATATAAAAATAGTAATCACAACTGCTCTACTTGCGTATATCCCTGCGAGCAATTTTGGTTTCGAATATATATGACCTGACCATCCTGATAGAAAAGACCCGCCTATATTGAAGAGCCCAATTAGAGCTAATGACCATGCACCTATAATTGGTGCTAAACCCTCGTCCGTGATATAAGCTGGTAAATGCGTCTGGATAAATTGGACGTGAAAGCCACAAACAAAAAATCCAAAAAAAAGTAGAGTATAAGACCTATCAGAAAATGCAATTTTTATAGCTTTTATCGTATGTAACTGTTCTCTACGGGCCTTTGGTTTTTCTGAGGCACGCGATATGAAAAAGAGAAGAGGTAAGATAATTAGAAAAGATATGGCAACAAAGAATATGGCTACGCCCCAACCCAACATATCCATTATAATGGTGGCTAAAGGAGCTCCTGCAAACATACCAGCGGAAGCGGCTGCCGTTCCCAGACCCAAAATGAAACTTCTTTGTTTTGCTTCCACAACCTTGCCGAGCGCCACAATGACAACTGGAAAAGAACACGCTCCTGTGCCTATCCCAACGATAAATCCAGTCAAAACAAACATTGTATCATCAAGTAATATGGCACGTAGGGCAAAACCTAGCGCAGCAAAAATAGCGCCAAAAGCTAATACTTGAGTGGGTCCGTACTTATCCGCATACGCCCCTGCAAGTGGTTGGGTAACTCCCCACATTAATACTTGAATAGCTAATGAAAGAGAGAATACTTCTCTTCCCCAACCCAAGTCTTCCGACATAGGACGCAAAAAAACGCTGAAAGAGGCTGAGAATCCAAAACTTATAAACGAAATTACGCACCCAGCAATAATTGCATAAAGTATCGCTGGGTCGATTTTTTTTTCAATTTCAGCCATTATTTATTGAGCAGCCTATTTGTGTGAGGTTAACTTAAAAAATTAAGCGTAAAGAATGTCACCCATATTAAATAGAAGGATTGAATTTAATAACAAAAAAACAAGAGGTGCCAGGTACCCTTCTGCAGTTGCTTTTACGCCTTCGATATTCGCCCACTCACTATTTACCGTCATATATCCAGCAATTGCGGCAATAAGTGCCTGTGTCCAGCCCCACGTCACAAATGCCCATGCTCCAGCTGGTCCAACAATCAGCAATACTAGAGAGATTATGGCGGCTGCCCCAACCTGAGTGCCAACTAGTCGGGTCATAAAAATGGCATTGTCGCTGAAACCATATTGGTCGGTAAATGCCTTTGTCTGAAAAAGACAACGGTAACCATAGTAGGCAGACGCAATCAACAAAATAATCCAAACTATTAAGTTCAAAGAACCACCGAAATTTTCTACCATTTTTATTCTCCTTTACAATTTATAAATTTAAGCACTATCGATCGGAGTTGCACCAGTTTCTACTCTTACAACTTTCCCGTCCTTGAGTTGGTTTACAACCATCACAGCTTCTGAAGTTCCATCTGGAAAGTTCATCATTGAATGGGTTACTAGAATTTCATCATTTTCGTAAATACAACGCTGGTTGTTTATTTCTAATTTGTCACTTTGCATCATTGCGTTCAGCATTGGCGTCCATTCTTCTTTAGTCATTTCGGCGCCAGATTGATGACGGACAAAAACAAAATCATCGTGTATACATTCTAAATAGGCATCTACATCGCGATTTTCTGATGCTTTTTTCATTTTTTCATATAGAGACATTTTTTACTCCTAAAAGTCACTCAAAGATTTAATTATCATATTTTTAATTAAAATCTTTTTCATAAAGTATTAGTAACAGCACTTTATATGCTAAATTGTGAAAACTTTTTAAACGTTACGTAAATCAGATTCGGCAAAATGAACATTGAATTTCTAGCTTAATTACTGAGCAGATAACTATTAACTCAAATTTATTAGATTTCTATTTAAAAATTAAAATTAGTGATCATGAGCAGGAATGTCGCCTATTTTGAGCATTTTTTTAGTAAGGAGTAATTTCATACGAGAAAATACTTCATTATAGTCTTTATCATTTGCTAAATTAAACAATTCCAAAGGATCTCTCTCGCAGTCAAAAAGTTCCCACTCTTTATCTTCTCCGCCATGATTTGTTCCTGGGAGATCAAAACCGTCGTTATACCAATAAATTATTTTATATTGTTGATCCCTTAGCCCGTAGTGAGCATAGGCATTATGATCAGGGTCTCGATGCATCCAATATCTCTGGTATGCTACTTGTTGCCAATTGTCTGGAGTTTTGCCCTCCAGAATAGGCCTTAGACTATCTCCTTGCATATAATTAGGGATATCCAATCCAGCAAAATCTAAAAATGTAGGTGCGAAATCTACGTTGCAACACATATCATTATTTACCTGCCCGGCTTTAAGTAAACTAGGGTATCTCAGCAAAAAAGGCATTTGGAAAGATTCTTCGTAAATGAATCTTTTATCAAACCATCCATGTTCGCCTAAGAAAAAACCTTGATCAGAAGTGTAAATGACAATTGTATTTTTAGCTAAATTTTCCTCATCTAAATAATCTAGTAATGACCCCACACTTTCATCAATTGATGCAATAGTGTTTAGGTATCTTTTTACATAGCGTTGATATTTAAATCTGCTGAGCTCTTCATTTGAAGTGAAAATAAATTTTTTTCCAGTATGCTTGTCTATCAACTCAAATCCATTGAGGTTTTCGGGGTTTGGTATTTTCCGCTTATTGCTATCCGATCTAGAACGTTCACCAATTTCAGATCCTCCTTCGGGTTGAACTAAACCAAGATCGTCGTAGGTGATATCGTCTTTAATTCTCATTTTTGCTTCTGCTGCTGCTTTTGCTCTATTCTTGTAGTCATCATCAAATGTATCAGGTACTTTTATGTCCTCTTCATAAAGTTTTCGGTTCTTTGGATGTGGCTCCCACTCTCTGTGTGGAGCTTTATGATGGCACATTAGGAAAAAGGGCTGGTTTTTATTTCTTGATGACAGCCAATTAATACATTTACTGGTTATGATATCTGTAGCATATCCTTTCTCCTCTACTTCTTTTCCCATTTCAATGAATTGAGGATCAAAATAGTCGCCCTGGCCTGGCAATACTGACCAATAGTCAAAACCAGTAGGCTCGTGCTCTTCGCCTTCGCCTAGGTGCCACTTTCCTATTATAGCAGTCTGATAACCTCCGTACTGAAGATGTTTCGCAACATTAGGGAGCCTGTTGTCGATAGGCGTGTTTAATGTTGTTACGCAATTCACATGATTATATGTTCCTGTGAGGATGGCGGCACGGCTTGGTGTGCAAATTGAGTTTGTAACGTAACAGTGGTTAAGCCTAACTCCTTCATTTGCAATTCTGTCAATATTGGGGGTCTCATTTATGCCTTCACCGTAAGCACTAATTGCTTTGGCGGCATGATCATCTGCCATTATAAATAATATATTAGGAGTATTCATATTCTTATCATTTCGGTTTTGTTATTTTGACGTCAATGATCACTGACTTGATATGATATGTCGATATTAAATTGTATTGTATATTGTTTTTACCAAATGAGCTAATTTGTAAATAAATTTAGAAGATCGAAACTTGGAGTTTTAAAATGTCAAAATATGCTAAGGCTGCTAATTGGGTAAGTGAACAGAGAAAGGCTAAAAATAATTTTCAAAACTTTAATGAAATGTTCGGTTTGGAAAGTTTTGAAGACGCATACTTTGTGCAAGACGCTTTGGAATCTGTCTGGGCACACAAAGGTGATGTAACAGGTTATAAATTAGCGCTCACTTCTAAAGCGATGCAGGATATGTTCGGTGTCAATACACCTTTCAAAGGGAACTTATTTTCCGAGACAATTCTCCAAGGTGATCAAGTTATATCCCTAAAAAATTATGGAAGATTAGGGGTTGAGTTTGAGCTTGCCATAGAAATTGGAGAAGATTTTGGTACTAATTTTAACAATATGACAGTTGAGCAGTGTATGAGAAAAGTATCCTCAGTTTACCCTGCCTTTGAATTAATTGATGACCGGAAAGCTGATTACTCCAAGGTAAATCTAATTTCGACAACGGCAGATAACTCTTGGAATGCGAATACGGTTCTTGGAAGTAAATCACAAAATTTTTCTCATCTAGATTTCAGCGTTAACCAGGTTTTTAAAAGTGTTAACGGAAATATTGAAACTTCAGTTACTGGGGCAGCTTTAGAAAACCCTTTTAATGCTGTAATCTGGATTGCTGATTTTCTTAATAAGCGTGGATCAGAATTAAAAAAGGGGCAAATAGTTATGACGGGTTCTACATTTCCGACATACTTCCCTCAACCGGACGATGTAATTGAATTTGAAGTTTTTGATATTGGGAAAATCAAAATTAATGTTTCTAGATAAAAAATATGCCCTTTTTAAGACTGATTAATTAGTAATTAAACATCAAACTTCTCGTCTAGGCTATAGTGCCTCCGTCTACTATAAATGGTTGACCAGTTGCATACGAGCCCGCATCTGAAAGCAAATAAATAATAATTGATGCTATTTCATCAGGTTGACCAAGCCGTCCCATTGGCTGTCTTGAAACAAACCATTCTATTGCTGCTTTTTTTGAGCCAAGTTTTTCGGCCATAGTATCCATTCTTTGATGCAAAGATGGTGTCTCGATAGTACCTGGGCATATTGCGTTACAACGTATTCCGTCATTCATAAAATCCACTGCAACTGATTTTGTGAGGCCAATAACAGCTGCCTTAGAAGTGCTGTAGGCAGCTCTGAATGGGAAGCCTTTTACTGAAGAAGCTAGGGATGCCATATTAACAATAGAGCCACCACCATTCCTTTGCAGGCCTGGGATGGCCGCTTTGATGACAAAGTACATGCTATCCAAATTTATAAGAAAAGAGTTGCGCCAATCAGTTTCATTTACATCCATGATAGTTCCATGGTGGACCCAGCCAGCCATATTAACAATTCCATTGAAATCTGGTGCTTTGGAAAAGTATTCTTGAATTGAATCATCGTTCGTGATGTCCAAAGTTTCGGTTCGGGCTCCAAGTGCACTCAATTTTTCTAATCCAGCGGGTTCAAGATCAGTTGCGTATACTTTGGCGCCAGCATTTAAGGCAATTTTTGCAACAGAGTAACCCATACCGGCTCCAGCAGCACTTATAAAAATCTTTTTACCTGTTAGGTCCATATCAAGCCTCCTTGGCATCTTATATATCACCAATAAGTTTTAATAAGGAAATTTGGCAACGCAAAAATTTGTTTGCAGCAAAATAAAAATAGGTAACGCGTCTGAGCCACCCATTTTTGTTTTTTAAGGACATTATGAAAATTCTTATTGAAAAAAAACGTCGATCTAATCGACTTTTTTAATTTATATTTTTTTTATGTTTGTCGTATGAGGCCTCTAGTTCTCTTCGTAGGAATTCACCAAAATTTATGGGTAAAAATTTTGGTTTTCCTGTACCGTTTAAAGGTTGAACAACAGCATTCGTATGGGGATCGAAAAAAAATGGACAGGAAAAGCGTTCTCTACCACTTTTATTAATAACCCGGTGAGGCGTTGAGCGTAAAAGTCCGTTAGTAAGCCTAGAGAGCATGTCCCCCACATTTACAACAAAACTTTCTTCTACTTTTGGCACGTCGATCCATTCGCCTTCTTTGGTCTGCACCTGCAAGCCTCCAATTTCATCTTGTGCTAGAATTGTTAAACACCCAAAATCTGTATGGGGAGCAGAACCATACAGATCACTTGGACTATTTTTAGGAATTGGTGGATAGTGTAGGAGCCTTAACCAAATAGTTGGTGTATCAAATGATTGCATTATACTCATATCTTTAATGCCTGAGGAAATGAGCGCCAGCCGCATTAAATTCCTGCTAAGCATTGTCATTTGGGACGTGTATTCTTCTAGAACTTCTTTGAAATTCTCTATTTCTGGCCATTGATTTGGGCCTGAGAGGTATACATTGGGCAACTCAGACTTATCTTCACGCATCATCATAAAACTTTCTGATTGATTTGGTTTTTTGACATCTGCAAGTTTTGAGTTCACGTCAGTAGAAGTATTAATTGCGATATAACCACGATGATTATGGTCAAGTGCTACTTTCATTTTTTCTGATAGTGGTTGCGAGTGAAAATGTTTTGAAACTTGGAAAATTTTCTCTATCAGCTCTTTTTCAATTCCGTGATTAACAATATATCCGAAACCATATTTATTATAAGCACTAAAAAAATCTTGTAATAGTGATCTAGGAAATTTTTTGTTCTCAATTCCAGAAATATCTATTTTGGGTATCTGCATTAGCTATCGTATCGATTGTTGGTTTGTCTAAGCAATTTTAATACTTATTTCGTTTCAAAAATTACCCTAGACGAAAACTTGACTAATATTAAGTAATCTAGAAGGTTGTTTGTAACAAAACCACTAATCTATGATATAACAAAAAAGCGAAACCCCTTTTATGAAATCTCAATTACTTTCGCGGGCTTATGCTAGTTCGCCTCTTTTACTATTTGTGGCGACATTAGGCTGGGGTAGTAATACAATTGCTAGCCGTCTCGCAGTTGGGGAGGTTTCTCCTATGCTGCTTATATTTTTCCGTTGGGGAATAGTTGTCGTAATTTTGTTATGCTTTTATTGGCGGGAAATGATTGCCGAATGGCCAGTTATCAAACCAAGATTAAAGTGGTTGCTTATTATGGGCGGTTGTGGGCTGAGTTTGTTTAATGCTTTTTTTTACATTGCGGCACACAGTACTACAGCCGTTAACTTGGGCATTATTCAGAGTACCATGCCGGGCATGATTTTACTTGGCTCTTTTATGCTTTTTGGTGATCGCATTAATAAATTGCAATTTTCAGGTCTTTTACTGACCTTGTTGGGTGTTGTGGTCATTGTAACTCAAGGTTCGGTTGAAAAGTTAATGGAATTAACTTTTAACAATGGAGATTTATTAATGATCTTCGCTTGTTCTTTTTATGCTATGTATACGGTAGGATTGAAAAGTAGACCAAAAATTTCTGGCATGGTTATGCTAGCTTATTTTTCGGTTGCTGCGTTCCTGATGACTATTCCACTTATGGTTGCAGAAAGTTTTACTTATGGAACGGTTATACCGGGAGCCAGAGGATGTGCGATCGTCCTTTATATTGCTCTTGTGCCTTCTTTTTTATCTCAAATTCTATTCATGCGCGGTGTTGATTTAATAGGGCCAGGATCTGCTGGTTTATATGCTAATTTAGTTCCAATATTCTCTGCTATCATGGCTGTTGTCTTACTAAGTGAAAAATTTGCCCTCTTTCATTTAATTGCAATGTTGTTAGTTTTTGGAGGAATAGGTTTATTTGAATATCAAAGTAGACGCAAAGATTAACCTTAGCATAATATCTTTTGATTAATCATTTATTTGAGTGCCTTTATGAATATTGAAGAGATAGCGAACGAAATAAGCAGTTCAATTAGTTTGGCTGAGCAGATTGAGCCTTTTTCAAAAAGAGGTTTAATTCTTTCCCTCCAAGAAGCCTACGATGTAGCTAGAATTGTTAGACATAAACTAGGTCCAACTGAAATAGTAGGTAGAAAAATTGGTTTCACAAATCGTAACATTTGGAGCATTTACGACGTGGATGGACCAATTTGGGGCCCGATGACAAAAAGTAGTGTAAGTTTTTTTGATTCAAATTTTTTAAAAGTTGACCTAAGCCAGTTTTGTGAACCTCGCATCGAACCTGAAATAATAGTTTGTTTAAAGCAAAAGCCAAAAAATGGTTTTGATAACCCTGAAATATACCTAGACTGGATTGCCCCAGGTTTTGAAATTGTTGACTCTATATATCCAAATTGGAAGTTTTCATTAACAGATGCAATTGCATCGGGCGGGCTTCACGGATGTTTGGTTGTGGGAAAGAAGTTTAAGGTGAATGATCGAACTGAGAGAGATTTAATTGATGTAGGTGTAAGTTTGTATAGAGATGGTAAACTTGAAGAAGCGGGCACCGGGGCCAATGTTTTGGATGGCCCAGTTTCTGCAATTCAGTATTTAAATCGTAGTTTGTCTAAAATCAAAAACCAAGATCCTCTTTCTGCTGGTAATATTATAACTACCGGCACTATGACAGATGCAAAACCAATCTTTTCCAAAGAAGAATGGAGTGCTAAATTTGATGGCGTAGTTGACTCAGAGTTAAATTTAGAATTTTTCTAACAAGCTTACTTTAGGTAATTTGTATATTCTATTGTATAGTTAACATTAAAATATCATATTGATACTGTATAGTTCCTATTTCTCTCAGCGTGTTCATATTTAAGGCCTCCACATTACCCCGTGGAGGTTTTTTATTTTAAAATGCTCAGCTTATTTTAATCCAGAAGGCTCCGCCTCCCGTAACATAAATGAGTCATGACAAAATACATGCGCGGACAATCATGGTTAATCGTCCTTTACCCCCCTGAAGCAACGCCTATTAGGCGTTGTTTTAGTTTTTAAAACTGGTTCTTCATGATGGGATTTATAGCGTTCGCGACCTAGTGTCGTTTAATTTGCAGAATTCGAATTTGATTTGTGACAAGGGATTTTAAAAATTATTAAAATGATTGATAAAATGCTCTTTGGTAAAACCAAGGTTTTTAAAGTCCCTCTAAGTTCGAGCAATCGGCTTGTTGCTGGAAATAGCTTAGCTTTAATTTCAATATTTTTATTTGCAGCGGGGTTCCCAGCTGCAGAAGTGCTTTTAGATTTGTGGCATCCCATTACTCTGATGTTTTTGAGGCTCCTATTGGCAGTCTCAACACTAATTGTGCTCTGGGTTCTTATTGAGGGGTTATCCTCGGTTCTCAATGCGCCTTGGTTGAAAGGAATAAAAATTGGTCTACTAGGTTTTGGTGTGGGGACAAACTTATTGCTGTTTGCGCAGTGGTTCACGGATCCTATTACAGTCGCTTTACTGGCAACCTTAATTCCTGTTTCCGCAACTATTTTGGAAGTTTGGGATGGCCGAAGAAAACTTAATAGTAAGTTTATTCTTGGTTTGATTGCTTCGGTAACAGGGGGATTTATTGCCGTTAGTGAGAATATTTCGATTAATTTGGGGTGGGGAGTTTTGATGGCTATAGGCTCAGGATTTTCTTTCATGTGGGCATCTGATAAAAGTGTAACCAGACTTTCTGAACTATCTTCATTAGCGCGCTCATCAATTACTTTTACTGGGGCTGCCGTTTTTACAATAATAAGTTTTACATTATTTTTTACGTTAGGATTGATTGAAATTCCAATTTGGCCTACGAGTGATCAATTTCTCAGTTTGATAATCTATTCTGTAATTGCCATGGCTATTTCCCAGGTTTTCTTTATAGCGGCCATTGATAAAGTAGGAATAGCAATCACATCGCTTCACTTAAATTTTTCTCCTTTTTATGTAATGATAATACTATTTTTGTTGGGAGGAACTTGGGATTTAAGAGCAATAATTGGTGCATCTATCGTTGCGTTTGGCGTTTGGCTTGCACAGGTAAAATAATTTTCTGGTAGTCTTTGAATGTCTTTATACCAAAAAAGAACTCTGAAAATTCAAGCAACTTAAATTGCCTAGCAAGTGCAAAAAATAAAAACTTTCTTGCTTTTATACAGTTAAAGTCTGGTAGTATGTTTTAAAAGTTTTGTGTTGTTGAGTTTAAATTATTGGGAGTGTTTTAATTGGTAAAAGTAAGGGATCATAATTACGAATTTATCTCAGTTAGACCTTTTGCTCCAAATTTGGGCGCAGAGGTATATGGCGTCGACCTTAGCAAGTCTATTTCGGAAGAACAATTTACGGATATTTATAAAGCTTTTTTAGACCATCAGGTTTTATTTTTCAAAGACCAGAAAGAAGTTCCACCGGATCGTCATATTGAATTTGGTAAACGATTTGGCGAATTGCATTTTCATCCTGCAGCTCCAACCATGAAGGGCTATCCTGAAATTTTTGAAATTCATGCAGATAAAAATTCTAAAGTAGCCAATGGTGAATTTTGGCATTCAGATGTGTCATGCGATGAAGAACCCCCGCTTGGAACAATGCTGCAAATCCATATAGCACCTGCTTGTGGGGGTGACACGATGTTCAGTGACATGTATTCAGCCTACAATACCCTTTCCAAGCCAATAAAGAAATTAATAGACGGACTAAGTGCTACCCATGAATCCGAGCATTTGTATAGGGGCCGTTATGTTGACAGAGGGATAAACGACAAAGACAAGATTTTCCCTCAGGCTGTGCACCCCATTATTAGAACGCATCCTGAAACGGGAAAAAAAGCGTTGTTTGTGAACCGTACCTTTACAACAAGAATTAATGAACTTTCGCCCAGTGAGAGCGATAGAATTTTAGATTTATTGTTTGATCATGCTGAACATATTGATCACCAAATAAGATTTAGATGGTCAATCAATGATATGGCTTTCTGGGATAACCGTTGTTGTATGCACCGCGCCATATGGGATTACTGGCCAGAAGAGAGAAAGGGTCGAAGGGTTACAATTAAAGGTGATCGTCCACATTAGTTTAAACTTGATATGAGTATATGAAGGCTTAGATTTCAATAATGTTTTGGATTTTGTTTTTAATTTTTTTGCTGGCTTGCTTTTCTGCTGGGGCCACTGGTGGGCTTTTCCCGCCAGGTGCCTGGTATTCAAATTTAAAAAAGCCTAGTTGGACCCCCCCCCAACTGGGTCTTCCCAGTGGCGTGGACCTCACTTTACATTTGTATGTCTTTTGCAGGAGCTAGAGCTGCTGTAGCGCCAGATAATGGCTTGGCTATGGCGCTTTGGTCTCTTCAGATTGCTCTTAATACACTTTGGTCACCAGTATTTTTTGGATTAAAAAATATTAAGTTGGGGCTTGTCGTTTTGATAGGGCTTTGGTTATCAGTTGCTTGTACAATGCTCGCATTATGGCAAGTAGATTGGTTTTCGGGATTACTATTTTTCCCATACCTAGTTTGGGTTTCTATCGCGGGAGCGTTAAACGCATCGGTGTGGCGACTTAATTTGGAAGAAAACAGTTAAAAAACTGAAACTTATAATAACTATTAAGTTACTATTGCGTGATTTGACTAAACACGCATTACTAATCCATCTGGATCGTAGGGTGATGCTTGAATAACTTTTGCATCCTTTTCAACGCCAACAACATGAACTTTAAGTTTCTGATCTTCCTGAGCAAGATCGTTATTTACCAAAGCCATAGCAAGTGATTTGTTTAGAGTATGGCCATACCCCCCTGAAGTTACAAACCCGACTAGACTTTCGTTATTCCAAACAGGTTCATAACCACTGGCATCTGCATCATCTGCATCAATTTCCAACATAACGAGCTTTTGGGCGGGTCCATTACCATCTCTTTCTTTGATAGCTGCTACTCGGCCGACAAATTGCTCTTTGTTCCAGTCAATCCATCGATCCATTCCTGTCATTCCAGGAGTATAGCCCTGAGTAAATTCTGCTGACCAAATCCCAAACCCTTTTTCTAATCTTAAAGATAATAAGGCGTTGAAACCAAATTCTCTAATGCCACATTCAGCGCCCGCTTTCAGTAGTAACCTACGCAGAGCTATATGATCACCCATTCGGCAGTGAATTTCATAACCTAATTCACCTGTAACAGAAAGGCGGCCAACTTTCGCACTGATCAAACCTATATCCATATTGGCGCAGCCCATAAATTTCAACTCATCAATAGAGAATTCGGTAAGCTTGGATATTACGTCTTTAGAACGTGGGCCTGAAAGAGAAAATCCAGCCCAGTCTTCTCCAAGATCTTTAATGGAAATACCGCCGGTAATGTGGTCACTGAACCAACGCATATGCCAGGCGCGCAAATAATAGGATCCCATTATCCACCAGGTCCCATCACCCCAATTGAATAGGGTTAAATCACCTTTTAATTTGCCTTCTTCGCTTAGCATGGGGGCTAAGCCTGCGCGGCCTGGTTTAGGAAGTTTTGAGGCCATTATGTTATCGAGCCAGGCCTCAGCATTCGGTCCTGAAACTTCAAAGCGTGAAAAGCCAGTTATATCAAGTAAGCCAACGCCAGTTCGGACTGCTTTACACTCGTCTCTAATTATAGGAAACGAATTAGAACGTTTAAGTGAAGGATTTTCTTCAAATTCTTTCGATGCAAAGTATAGAGGCACTTCGAGATCCCAACTATTCCCCCACTGGCAACCCGCTTCGGTCATAGCATCATGTGCTGGTGCCATTTTTAATGGACGCCCTGCAGGTAGTTGTTCATTTGGATAGGTCATAACAAAGCGTCGGGAGTAAAATTGACCAGTGGTTTGTTTTATAAACTCTCTGTTTTCTGCAAACTTTCCGTATCTAGCTACGTCCATACCATAAACATCGGCTTCCGGTTCGCCGTGGATCATCCATTCAGCAAGAGATTTTCCTACACCTCCGCCTTGGAGAAAACCTGCCATAACTGCACATGCACACCAGTAGCCTTGTTTGCCGGGAACCGGTCCCACAAGAGGATTACCGTCTGGTGAAAAGGTGAAAGCACCATTGACCCAGGTTTTAATGCCAACATCTTGCAAAGCCGGATAGCGCTCGAATCCAAGAACCAATTCATTTTCTATCCTATCTGTTTGCTCCTGAAATAGCTCCATTCCGTAATCCCAAGGAGCGCCATCCATAGCCCAATGTTCATGATTAATTTCATAAATGCCGAGCAGAACACCTTTTT
Source organism: Paracoccaceae bacterium (assembly GCA_902543185.1). Lineage (GTDB taxonomy): Bacteria > Pseudomonadota > Alphaproteobacteria > Rhodobacterales > Rhodobacteraceae > Salinivivens. The sequence goes on along the minus strand of CACBXB010000017.1, from coordinate 13,757 downwards.
GATCCTGGCGCAAATAAGTAAAACCCTCCAGATCGACTGTCATGGGAACTTCAAAATCTAAGCTTTCTAGTTCAGCAATAGTATCTGATATCAAATAGTGGTGTTTTAAAGGGGATACTGGCAACTCAATACCGGCCATTCGCCCAATTTGCTTAGCCCATAGTCCCCCAGCATTCACAATGTGCTCACATGTTATTACCCCTTTATCTGTGTGAACTCGCCAACCGTCTTTTGTTTGCTCCAATGTTTCTACTTTTGTATGTTCAAAATACTCAGCGCCGCGCTTCCGGGCTGCTTTTGCATAGGCGTGAACAGTACCCGTCGTGTCCAAATAACCTTCCCGATCAGCCCACATGCCCCCTAGTAAACCGTCAGTTGACATAATAGGGTTTAACTCCCGGGCTTCTTCTGGCGTAACAAGCCTACAATCAGAGATACCAATGGACTGATATACTCTATATGCTGATTGCAACCATTCCCATCGATCTGGCGTGCCAGCCATGGTTAACCCACCAGTCATATGGAGACCTATATCTTGGCCACTTTCGGCTTCGATCTCTAGTAATAAATCAATAGTGTAAGCTTGTAGGGCAGAAATATTTGGGTCAGCATTTAGGGCATGGATTCCTCCAGCTGCATGCCAGCTAGAACCAGCCGTTAGCACTGACCTTTCCAACATGCAGACATCTGACCAACCAAACTTTGCTAAATGGTAAATAACAGAGGCTCCTACTACTCCCCCACCAATAACAACAACCCTATAATGAGATTTCATTATATTACTCCCTAAATAGCCGCGCACCTGCAGACAATCGCTGTTTTGCGTCTAAGAACTTGGAAAGCTTAAAGCTTATTGATTGGGAATTGATTACCAAATTTCCAAAAGTTGAGTAATTGCAATAGCGCCAAAAATAAGTGTGATTACGACTTTAAACACGCCCCAAGGTGCCGCCTTGAATTTTTTACCAAAGTTTGTAGCAGCGTCATCATCATCCATATCATCAATGTTAGCTTTCAAATCATCCATACAATCAAAAGAATTAATCATTACAAAAACAAACATTCCAACAATAGCAGCTGTAATAGCCAACTCAGGTAAGTCGCCACCTTGGGAAATCATATAAAGGGTAAATAGGTTGCCAAAGACTGCGATTGTGAAGCCCCAGTAGAGGTCTCTTCCCCTTGTCGCACCAATTAATTGTCGTCTATCACGATCAGCTGCTGTATTCATTTTTGACATTATAAAACTCCATTTTACACTATTGGAATGTTAACACAAAGCTCAATTGTTCTAAGTTAATTCTACGATTACGTTGCGTCTAATTTTCATGTAAAAAAGAGCTTTGATTTAATTAATGATAGATAAATCAGCGCTAAAATAATTGTAATTTTAGTTTTATTAAAAATCCTCCGCCTTTTGGCGGAGGTAAAGTTTCGTTTCACAGTAATACTGAGGAAAAGTGAACCGATTGATAAATTTATAACGCTGCTGCGTAGCAATTCATATGCTGCATTTTGACGTTTTAAATAATAACTAGTTAGAGTAAAAATAAGTAATCTCGCCATTTGCTGAAGCATAATGAGCTTGAGGATAGTGGCTGGGTTCGTTGGGAGGAGAACCCGGCCACGCTGAAAAATAAAATAGTAAAATTAAACTTTTAGTTCAATTTGTAACCAACTGGTGGAAACATATAATCTTCATCTTTTTTAATAATAGGGGCTTTCTGCCTTGGAAAATTGGGCAAGCCTAGTCCTGTATTAATCATACGAAGATAGTCTCTGTAACTCATGCTCATTAATGGTTTAATTGGGCCAATAAACCCTTCATCTTGATCCGATTTATTCATAATTCCTCTCCATTGATAGAAGAAGAAAGCAATTTTTGTGCCAGGAAAATTAACTCTGAGATATACTCAGTGATCAGATTTTTGAAAAAAGGCGGTGCCTAATTTTGAAATAAGAATTGCTATGCGACAGTTAAATGCAAAGTAAGTCCACTAAAGCCAAAAAAGAAAAATAAAAACTTAAGTGAATTTGCTCTTGACCGTTTTTTGGGGTCGGATAGTGCAAGCATAATCCATTACAACCCATATCCAATAATATATAAAATTAAACTAAACACTTTAAGTAAAAAATTAGATGAATACATTTTTGCATATCAAAACATCAATTGGCATATCTGATTTAATATTTTAAACAGATCTAACTTTTTATATAACGCACTAAGAGAAACAGAATGCCCTACGAGCCAATAAAACTACCAGATCGTGTTCAGTTGTCCGAAGAAGAGGCTATTCAAAAATCACAAATTTTTTTTGATTATATGTGTAAGCGTCACTCAGTTCGGGATTTTAGCAGCGACCCAATTCCAAAACAAATTATTGAAAATATTGTAGCTGTAGCTGGTAGGGCCCCTTCTGGAGCCAACCAACAGCCCTGGCACTTTGTTGCTATAAAGGATTCAGCTATGAAAAAATTAATCCGTGAGGCTGCTGAAAGGGAAGAAAAGAACTTTTATTCTGGCGGAGCAAGTGATGAGTGGATTTCTGCATTGGAGCCCATTGGCACTGGAATATCAAAGCCTCATCTGACTGAAGCACCTTGGTTAATTGTAGTTTTTGCTGAACGTTATGGAAAAAATGAGGATGGGTCCCGGCATAAAAATTATTATGTGCCTGAGAGCGTTGGAATAGCAATGGGATTTCTGATCGCTGCGATCCATAACGCTGGTCTGGTGTGCCTTGAGCATACGCCCAACCCAATGAAATTTTTAAATGATTTGTGTGGAAGGCCAGACAATGAAAAACCAATTATGATATTACCAGTTGGCTATCCAAGCGAAGATGCAAATATTCCAAAAGCTGCAAAATTAAAGAAGCCGCTAAATGAGATTTTGACAGTTTTCTAATCTATGGATGATTTGTTTCAATCATTTTTTAATCTAATGTTAATTTTAAACTGATGTTCGTTGGTTTTGGTATATTTTTAAAATGTATAGGTAGAGTTTGAGATGGTGCGGCCCAAAATGAAAGTTGTGCTGGTTGAGCCGGAAATTCCATTTAATACTGGCTCAATAGGAAGGACTTGTGTAGCTCTTGATTTAGAGCTGATTTTAATTGGCAAACTTGGTTTTTCCTTGGACTCATCTTCCGTGGCGAGATCGGGAACGCGCTACTGGAAATTTGTAGAAATCAGCCTTTATGATAGTTGGAATAATTTTCTTTTACAACGCTCACCGCTTGACGAACAGCTTTACTTTTTTGAAGATTATGGGTCAAAAAGTTTTTATAAGCCAAGTTATCATCCACAGGCATATTTAGTTTTTGGATGTGAATCCAAAGGGCTTCCCAAATCAATTTGCGAAAGCATGCAAGATAGAATTTTTTCAATCCCAATAAAAAATAAGGCTGTTAAATCTCTAAACTTGGCAAATGCGGCGACGGCTGTGATTTATCAAGCGATGCGGGATTATTTATAAAAATTAAAAAAGGTTGTTTAATTTACCCAGTGTGTGGCGTCAGGTTGGTGGAATCAATCTGAATTTAGGCTGTAAATATGATTACTTAATCATAGTGAAATAAACCCTGAGAAATCAAAAAATGCTGATGCAGTGCTTGAAACAGTTTGCTCATGAAAAGATGATAAAAATCTAAGTTGGCATAAAAAATGCTTTTATCGTGCTATTAACCCCGCGGGTACTGGGTCTCTAATAGCTTTTTCCTCCCTGATGAGCCGATTAGAGACCTTTTTTTCCGTTAATTCTTTCCGTTAACGGTTAAAAATCTCCAAGAAAAAGCAGTATACAAATGAACACTAACGTAAGTATTTATTTTTTAACATAAATTAAAGTATACCATTGTATTTGTTGACTTTTTTATAGCTGGCATTAAGTTTAAAGTATGACTAATGAATGTAAAAAATGTAATGTAGTTCACAGCTCACTAGCTGAAAAATGTTTCAGTTGCGGGGGCTCTTTGAAAAAATTAAATGTATCGTTATCCAGTTATGGTTTGACTACTCTGGTTGCTACCACATTTTTGTCGCTTAGCGTTGTAATCATGAACGTAAATATACTTTTTGGAAGCTAAAATGATAACTTGGAAACAAATTTTTGGCCCGAGCTTTAGTATTGCGCAAATTGAAGTTCTTCTAATGGCAGGGGCTTTTGGTGCCATATCCACTGCTATTTTTGTTTTATTGTATTTGTATAATAAATTGGCCGACGATCTTTAAGGTTTACTTATTAGTTTATCCACTCACGTAAGCAGCTTCGGACGTTGGTCGATACCAATTTTTCTGGTTATGGAGCCTTCCTAGCAAGTCGCGTAAGTCAGCAACTTCCTGCCTTATTTCCCTGTAAGCAGCCATGTCTGTCGTGTTTTCGACGTTATCTTCTGCGAGTAAGCTCATTGCGGACGATCTTCTGGCTATCACTGAATTTATAGCGTTTTCTATAAGATCTATATCGCGTAACCCTAAGTTGAATTCAGTAGTTGGTTTAGACATAACGCTCACTTTCTATAAAATTGGTGTTTTTACCGTGCACTAAAATAGAGAGCACCAAAATAAAAAGTCAACAAATACAATGGTATACATAATTTCACTAATAAAAATAATAGTTTAAATTTGTGTCCATTAGTATACATTTCGTTTGGGTGTTTTGATTGGTTAACCGACTCGCTTGGGCGGTTGTGGATTATTTGCAGGGTTTGAGTCTATCAAGTTTATTTCTACGATATCATCACCACTGTTTAGATTTTTTAAGTTCTGCTCAATCGAAGATGCTAGCTCTCTACTATAGACCTGATTTTCGCCTTCATAAAAGGCAAAGGACTTTAAATGCTTTGCCTTTTTTTCAGGATTATCGATAGTAGCCTTAGTCCAGTGATAAAGTTCATATTTTTCGATACCTTCTCTTTCGGCTTCTTCGCAATATTCTGCGAATGCATCAAAAGTACATACCAGTCTGGAGTTATTATCAGAAGCGATTTTAATGATATCTTTTGAAAGCCTTAGGTTATTAACGCTACGTAGATCTTCTGAAAGCTTTTTTGAAACTTTTATCCTTATTTGGTAAAGCCATTCAGACATTTTCGTTCCTTTTATTATGGTTTAGTCATTTAAAGTAGAAATTATTATGATAGAACTAAATCTAGTGAAGATTAATATATTTCAACCTATGCATAATAACTAAGCAGGAATTTTCAATATGTTTCAGTCGTTTTTCCCGCAGCCCAAATTATTCTTTTCGTCATTGGCTATATGGAGTGGGCTGTTAATCCTAATTTGGTATACATTTGGTAAAACCTTGGGAGAGTCTCTCGGTTTTGATTTAACCGAAGCTGAGACGGTTATAGGCCTAGGTCACTTTATAACCTCCGAATTTTTATGGTTTGATACATATTTTGCCTTTGGCGCGTTGAGTTTTTTCCTTGTATGGCGTTCCCGCCGTTCACACGAGTGGCAAGTTTGGTCTGTTTTGGGTTCTGCGCTACTAATTTATCTGTCATATGCGTCGGTGCAGGTATCAGTGGTGATAAATGCCTGGTATGGGCCATTCTATAATGACATTCAAACGGCTCTAACTGGTGACGGTGATGTAACCGCAGGGGATCTTTACGGTCACTTTATAGTATTTTGCACCATAGCTTTTCCCTATATCCTTTTTATTATCGTTAACAGATTTTTTACGGCTCATTATATCTTCCGTTGGCGAACTGCGATGAATAATTATTATGTGGAGAGGTGGAAACAAGTTCGTAACATAGAGGGAGCTTCGCAGAGGATACAGGAAGATACTATGCGATTTGCTGCAATCATGGAGGGACTTGGTGTTGCCCTTGTAGATTCAATTATGACATTGATCGCTTTTCTGCCTGTTTTGGCTGCTCTTTCAGTACATGTCGAAACTCTGCCCGTTATAGGATCTATACCATATCCTCTGGTCACTATTTCAATAGTTTGGTCAATTTTTGGGACACTCGTTTTGTTAGCCGCTGGTATTAAGTTACCAGGTCTGGAATTTAGAAATCAAAGGGTCGAGGCAGCCTTTAGAAAAGAATTGGTGATGGGTGAAGAGAGTGAGGATAATGCCGGTCCTGGCACTCTTCGAGATCTTTTTTCTAATGTAAGGCGTAATTATTTTAGAATTTATTGGCACTACACCTACTTCAATCTATTTAGATATATGTATATTCAGGCAGATAACGTGGTGGCATATATATTTTTAGTGCCAACTATTGTTTCTGGACGAATAACTTTGGGTATAATGAACCAGATATTAAGGGCATTTGGGCAAGTTGCGTCTTCTTTTCAATTCTTGGTGTCATCCTGGACGACTATTATCGAACTAATATCAATTTACAAACGCCTTCAGGCCTTTGAGGCTGCGATTAATGACCAACCACTTACAGGCATTGATAAAGAGTTTATTGAGTCTGGCTCTGTAGAGACATAGGAAATTTGATTTAATGTTAACCTAAATGTTAACCTACTTGTAGAATTCTCTTCTTGCAGAAAATTTTTGAACGCGTTTTCTCCAGGTTCTGTATGAACTGGTTTTTAAATTATTTCGCATAATTTTTTTTACGTCACCTTCTTTCAATCCAAATTGCGTGAAGATATTATCAAAAGCCACATTATCCGATAATGCCATTTGAATAATCTCGCTTACATCAGACTGGTTTAGCTGGCGTATAGCTTTAGGTTTTTTTTCTTTATCTACCAAAAAAGGATACTCTCAATCATCGCTAAACTCTCAGTATATAATCTAAATTAGTAGTACAGGTTCGATAACAAATTAAAAATGTATCAATTTGAACTTCTTTCAACGGTCTGGCAGACAAAAAATTTCTTGTTGTAGGCTTTTTGACTTTATAAATATTTTTGATTTTCTTTTGCCTGCTGGCCCGACTTAAAAATAATTGGGGGATTCTTTCATTTATACTTTAAATTGAGACCATAAAAGTGGGTAATAACTCAATCCTCCTATAAAAAGTGGGCATTTTTATTAAATTATAATTTTAGCTTTTTTTTTTGTAAATATTGTGACAAAATTATAAAAAATCATAAAAAAGTACAACGTTCAGGGGGTTGTTTATGAAATATTCAAGGAAGTTTTACGTCGGAACGTCTCCTTTAGGCTTACTTGCGCTTTCCGCATGTGGCGGGGGTGGAACATCTACTACGACAATTTCAGGTAATGCGGTTCTTGGTCCGCTTCAATCTGCTATTGCTTTCGTAGATTATGACGGTTCTGGTACTCTAGATACTGCAACTGAGCCATACACATTTACAGATGCAGATGGTGCGTTTTCGCTTTCTTCGACCAAAGGGACGCAAAAAGTTGTCGTGACTACAAACTCTGCTACTGCTGGAAACTTAGCCATCAATGCTATTGATGGATCTTCGGGCACTGCTTTGAATGGAGTTACTTTGACAGGTCCTTCCGGGTCGTCTGTTCTTTCTCCGGCTTCAACTCTATTGGAAAAATCTGACCTCTCTGAAGCAGAAATTGCTGCAGCTCTAGGTCTCGATGGTATTTCGCTTACTTCTTTTAATCCCTACGCTGATGGTGTCGATGCTGACAATGCTTTGGCATTTGAGAAAGTTGCAACCCAGGTAATTACTACAGTTAAAGCAATATCCGCTGCTGCTCAGGGTAGCGGCGCGGCAGCTGAGGCCGCTTCAAATGCAGCCTTTTCGTCTATAATTTCTGTTGTTGCTACGAAAGCAACCGCTGGTGAAACTTTAGACTTAAGTAGCGCCGTTGATCTTGCTTCAATACAGACACAGGTTGCCACTGATCTTGTGGCCGTTGCAGGTGTCGATGCTACTGCGTTCAATGCTGTTTTGGGAACTGCCATGACAGCGGTTGGGCATGTAAATACTCAAGTTGCTGCCATAACAGACACAGACCTTACTGCTAGTGCTACAAAAGGCTTATTTGCAACAGCTGATTTTCTGTCCACACAAGTATTAAACGCTGCTACTGCTGAGTTGGCCTCGGCGGGCTCGGGTGTGGCTGGAATTACCTTAGCTACAGAGGCAAACGTTACCTCTATGGCGGCCTCGGCGGCTAGTAATGAGGCGCCTTCTGACTTGCTAATATCATCTTCATCTTTTGATGAAAATTCAGAAGCCGCTATTACTTTTACCGGGGTAGATGATAGTACGACCGCTTTTACTTTTGCTCTGTCCGGAGAGGACGCATCCAGCTTTAATCTAAATAGCTCTACGGGTCTATTACAGTTAAATTCTGCTGCAGATTATGAGACGAAGTCATCCTATTCTATTATAATCACAATCACAGATGACGGAGCTGTCCCTCTTTCTTATTCCGAAACTTTTACCTTGACCGTAAATGACCTTGATGAAGCGCCGACTCTTACCGCAACGGGAGGAAATGTAACTGAGGACTCGGGCTCTTATGTTGTGAGTGGTACACTGGCTGGGGTTGACCCCGAAGGTGGTACATTGACCTACAACGCTGAAACGCTTTCAGGGCAGTATGGGGACCTTACTTTAGACACCGCTACCGGAGCTTACACATACACTATGAACAACGACAATGTGTTAGTGCAAGCCCTTGGAGCCGATGAGACATTGACTGAAACTTTTTCTGTATCTGTGTCTGATGGTACGGCGACCACAACAGAGAGCTTGGCGTTTACGATCACAGGTGTTGCAGACACCACCCTGGCAGCTCCAGCTACTGGCACCCTGACTGAGGATGATTCAACAACTACTGTAACGGGAACTCTAAGTGGTACGGATCCAGAAGGTGATACGCTTACCTTTTCAATCTCTGGTTCTATTGAAGTCGATGGGATTTATACAGCAACAGGTACATACGGAACTTTGGTAGTCAACAAGACGACGGGTGAATATACGTATACGCTGGATAATACTGATGCAGACACTGGCGCTATAGCAGCTGGAACAACTGCGGATGAGACCTTTACAGTAAGAACAACCGATGGCACTAGCAGGGCTAGTCAAGTATTAACCATAACAATAACTGGAACAAATGATACACCTGTCTTAACTGTCCCAACTGGCGGCGCTTTAACAGAGGGTGCGTCTACGACTACTGTAACAGATACGTTAAGTGCATCTGATGCAGAAGCTGGATCACTTACCTTTTCAGTGGTTGGTGAGACAGCCTCAGAAGGTGTTTACACCGTCACTGGTACCTATGGTTCAATTTCACTTAATGCCTCTACAGGTGCATATACATACACGCTGAATAATTCCGACGCCGACACAGTTGCGCTTACCAGTGCTGATACTGGGACAGAAACATTTACAGTTGCTGTCGAAGATGCTGCAGGCGCCTCTGCCACTGGGTCACTGTCTTTTGCTATAACTGGTACAGGTATAACAATTACGACAATCGAAACTGATAATAAAGTAAATGCAGCCGAAGCAACAGATGGATTTACTATAAGTGGCCGTGGAACTGCCGGTGAAACTCTGACCCTCACGTTCAGTAGCGGAATAACATTGGCGGCAGGAAGTAATGCGACTACTGTTGATAGTAATGGAGATTGGTCCATCGCGGCAACTAGCGCAGACATAACTAGTATGGGCGAGGGTGCTGAGACGATTACGGCAACCATTGGATCCAATTCAAGCGATCCTCTTTCCATATCTATTGACACGGTGCTGCCCACTACAACTGTATCAGGCGTTGAATACGATAGCACTAACAAGCAGATAGTGCTGTCGGGAACAAATTTTGATTCAATTGCAGCTGCTGGCGCAGACGTTAAATCACTAATAGATCTGACAAAAGTACAATGGGATCTAGATGGCGACGCGTCTAATGCCGGAATTACATTTGCAGTTTCAGACATCACTTCAGCAATCGTGACCAGTGGGACTGTCTTAACAATAACGCTCACTGACGCAGCTGCGGCTGCAATGGAAGCCACGACTGGATTTGCGGCCGACGGTTTGGGCGATACCAATACAGCAGATAAATTTCAGGTGGCGGCTGGGTTTGCAGTTGACGCGGCTGGAAACGTCGCAACGACTGACGCGGCAGCTAACCTAACTCCTTCCTATTCAGATTCTACTAAACCAACCGTGTTGAGTTTTAGTTCAACGACCGCGGATGGCGCTTATAAAGAAAACGATACCATAAACATTACTGCGACAATGAGTGAGGTGGTTTTAGGTGGATCCTCGATCACGGTAACGCTTGCTGTTGGATCTACAGTCGTACTCACAAATAGTGCTAATTCTAACACATTAACTGGGACTTACACTGTTGAGAGTGGAAAATCTGCTGCCTCTCTTTCTGTTAGCAGTTTTGAAGTAACGAGCGGCAAAGCAGTCACAGATCAGTATGGGAATGTACTATCCGTTACAACGCTTCCTTCAGCAAACTTTAGCAGCAATAATATTGAGATTGATACAACAGCGCCAACAAACGCAATTACTGGCGTTGAGTATGACGGTGATAATAACCAAATCGTTTTTTCTGGTAGTAATTTTAATACCATTGGTGATGTAGCGTCCGATGTCAAAGGTTCACTTGATTGGTCCAAACTCGTTTGGGACCTCGACGGTGATGGTGCTACGACTGCTGGTATTACTTTTGCGTTAGAAGATGTGACTTCGGCCATCATCACGAGTGCCACACAAATGACGGTCACACTTACTGATTCAGCTGCGGCTGCAATGGAGGGGACGGTTGGCTTCGCGTTTGATGGTCTTGGTGCGACCAATACCGCTGATAATGTTGACGTCACGGCTGGATTTTCTGTGGATGCCGCTGGTAACGTTGCCTCAACTGATGGTGATACAGACCGAGCACCGACTTATGCTGACGCCACTAGGCCTACACTTGCTAGTTTTAGTTCTACAACGGCCGATGGCGCATACAAGACTGGCGACTCAATTAATATCACGGCCAATATGAGCGAGACCATACTGGATGGTGGCGCGATCGATGTGACTCTCGGATCGGGTGATACTGTTACCCTGACGGCTGGAACAAACGGAACAACTCTTTCAGGGACTTATACAGTTTCAGCAGGAGACGATACGGATGATTTAACTGTGTCTTCTTTTGCAATTAAAACCGCAGTATACGACCAGTATGGAAATTTAATGAACAACACTAGTATTCCGGCTAACCAGAATTTGAGTGATACAAGCGCGCTCGTGGTTGATACGGTTGCTCCAACAAGCACAATCACAGGTGTTCAGTACGATGGTGACAATAACCAAATCATCTTAGCAGGTACAAATTTTACCACGATAGCTAGTGCTGGAACAGATGCCAAGGCGGGCCTTGATTGGACAAAGATTGTTTGGGATCTGGACGGTTCTGCTGACAATGCGGGCGTCACCTTTGCACTCTCAGATATTACGTCAGCAGTCGTGACCAGTGCTACTGTGTTTACAATTACACTGACTGACGCGGCTGCAGCTGCTTTGGAAGGGACAGTGGGTTTTGCAGCTGATGGCCTCGGTGATACAAATACCGCGGATAATGTTGATATAACTGCTGGATTTATAAGAGATGCCGCTGGGAATGCCGCAACTTCAGATGCGGCTGCTGACACTGGGCTTACTTATACAGACACTGCAGCACCAACGGTTGCTAGTTTTTCTTCGACTACAGCGGATGGATATTATAAAGCTGACGACACAATAAATATAACTGCTAATATGAATGAAGCCGTTCTTGATGGTGGTAGTTTAGATGTTACTCTTTCGACGGGTGATGTGGTTCGTCTGACTGCTGCAACAAATGGGACGACCTTGTCAGGTAGTTATACTGTTTCAGCGGGTGACAGTAGTGCTGATTTGGCAGTTTCATCTTTTGAAGTTGCATCGCAAATTCTTGATCTTTATGGAAACACACTCACAAATACTAATCTACCAACGAACGGAAACCTGAGTGATACAAGCGCGCTCGTTGTAGATACTACAGCTCCAACAAGTACTATTACTGCTGCGGAGTATGACAGTTCGACGGGCCGGATTATCCTTACTGGTACAAAATTCACAACCATTGACGCAACTGTTGGCACCGATGTTAAATCGGCATTAGACTGGTCTAAATTAGTTTGGGATCTCGATAGCGACGCTGGTAATACTGGTATCACATTTGCTCTTTCCGATATTGAGTCTGCAACGATTACCAGTGCAACCGTAATGACAATCCAGCTGACTTCAACTGCAGCGGCGGCAATGGAGGCAACCGTCGGCTTCGCGGCAGACGGTCTTGGATCTACGAATACGCCTGATGATGTTGATGTCACGGCCGGATTTGTCAAAGACTTTTCAGGTAATGCTGCAACAACAGATGCAGCGGCTAATCTGAGCCCCTCATATTCTGATAGTACTAAGCCTACGGTCACTCAATTTACCTCTACCACGGCAGACGGAACTTATAACGTGGGCGATACTATTAATATTACTGCGACAACCAGTGAAACGATCTTAGCAGGTTCTTCCATTAAAGTCGCGTTAGATACTGGTGATGAGGTGACACTGACAGCGGCAAGCAACGGTACAACTATGACAGGTAGCTATGCTCCCTCGAGTGGAGATACGAGCGCTGATTTGAGTATATCGAAGGCTTTTGAGATTGTGAGTGCTGTAACAGATAAATATGGAAATGTGTTAAGCACGACCTCTATACCGGGCAGTCAAAATCTAAGTGATAACAGTGCTTTGGTAGTTGATACCACGCCACCATCAACCACAATTACAGCGGCTACATATAATGACACTGACAATACGATAGTCTTTACTGGTACAAACTTTACCACAATCGCAGCTCAATCAACTGATGTAAAAAGTTATCTCGATTGGAATAAGTTGGTCTGGGATTTGGATGGAGACGCAACGGATCCGGGGGTGAGCTTCTCAGCAAGTGATATTACTTCGGCTGTCGTGACAAGTGCGACTACGTTGACGGTGACCCTTACGAGCTCAAAAGCAAATGCTCTTGAGGCGATAACCGGGTTTGCGGCCGATGGTTTAGATGAGGCGAACGCTGCTGACCAAATCGATGTGGCTGCTGGGTTCACGAAAGACTTCGCAGGGAATGTTTCGACGACAGATGCGGCTTCGAATTTAGCTCCTTCATATTCGGATACTACAAAACCGACGGTTACGAGTTTCACATCCAGTACCGCTGATGGATCTTACAAGAGCGGCGATACAGTAAATATCACTGCTAATGTCAGTGAAGCTATTTTGGGTGGCTCAAAAATGACCGCTACGTTGGGCACTGCTGATCAGATTGAATTGACGGCATTGCAAAACGGCACGACTCTTGTTGGTACATATACCGTTAGTGCAACTGACAGCAGCACTGACCTTTCAGTTTCGAGTTTCACGCTTACGGATGCAAGCGGTAATAGCACAAGCGTATCAGATGTGTATGGTAATCTATTGACCTCTACGTCGATGCCAGCAAATGAAAACCTTTCTGATAATTCAGCAATTGTAATTGACAATATTCCGATTGCCGCTGCTGATTCAACGCCGTCTGCGTCAAGCGCTGATGCTGGTGACAGCATTGCGCTAACATTTACTGAAGCTGTGGCGAACACGAGTGCGATATCTACTGCAATTGTAGCTGCTACTGACACCTATGGTTCATCAGCAAACACAGCGTGGTCTAACAGCAATAAAACCGTCACAATAACACTTGGAAGTGATGAGGCTGTTGCAGACGGAACGGCACTTACTATCTCATCTGTGCAGGATGCTGCAGGAAATGAGAGCGA
>CACBXB010000016.1 GCA_902543185.1 Paracoccaceae bacterium | reverse complement strand
ATTTATTTCGCCTCACAATTTTTTATGATTGCTTTATCATTGCTGATTGGCGGATTTTTCGGATTATTTTTATTTTTTATTCAGGCACTAATTGCTATATTGTTGTTAGAGCTAGTAAATTATATTGAGCATTACGGTTTATCGCGCAAAAGTCTTAAAGACGGTAAGTATGAGTTTGTGCAACCTCACCATTCTTGGAATTCAACATATAGGGTATCAAATTGGGTCCTGATTAACCTACAAAGACATTCTGACCACCATTTTAAACCAGCCAGAAGTTTCCCGTTACTTCAAAACCTTGGGGCTACAAAGGCTCCCCAACTTCCACATAGCTATCCAGCAATGGGGATTTTAGCTCTATTTCCAAGCGCTTGGATGTCAATCATGAATCCAAGAGTTGCTCGTTGGCGAGAAATGTTTTATCCAGAAATAACTGAGTGGTAAAAATAAGTAAAAATAAAAAAATCCGCCCAGTGGGCGGACTAAAGTCTGTTATGGTATCAAGCCACAGGCTGTTGAATTATAATATCACTTCCGAACGAATTTGCTGTCGCAAAATATCAATCGGCACCATTTTTCCATCCCGCTTGAAACCCCAATATGTCCAACCATTACAACTTGGAGCACCTTCGAGAGCAGCACCCACCTGATGGATTGACCCTTTTATATCGTCCCCTATCAATGTACCGTCAGCTCTAACTTTCGCTTTATGACGCCCGTTCAAAGACCATAATTGTTCGCCAGGTAATAACATTCCACGCTCAATTATTTGACCAAAAGGTACCCTTGGTTCAGATCGCTTGCTCGTTGATACTTCCAGTACCTCGCTATCAAATTTTTTAATTTTCTTTATTCTATCTTGAGCGACGTCAATATAGTTTTGCTCTTTTTCAATTCCAATAAACTCTCGACCCAGCATTTTAGCTACAGCCCCTGTAGTACCAGTCCCAAAAAATGGATCTAATACAACATCATTGGGATTAGTGGTGCCGACCAATACGCGGTGTAACAGGCTTTCAGGCTTTTGAGTAGGATGGGCTTTTTCACCTTTGTTATTTTTAAGTCTTTCATTACCATTACAAATTGGCAAAATCCAATCCGAGCGCATTTGTACGCCCTCATTCAAAGCCTTAAGTGCTTCATAGTTGAACGTGTATTTTGCACCCTCTAATTTGGAAGCCCAAATCATTGTTTCATGTGCATTTGTTAATCGTTTACCCCGAAAATTTGGCATTGGATTTGATTTTCGCCAAATAACATCGTTTAAAATCCAAAAACCTTTATTTTGTAAAGATGCACCAACTCGAAAAATATTATGATAGCTTCCAATGACCCAAATAGCACCGTTAGGTTTTAAGACTCGTCTAGCAGCCTTGAGCCAGCTATCAGTAAAACAATCATAAGTTTTAAAATTATCAAATTGATCCCAAGCATTATCGACAGCATCAACTTTTGAGTGATCAGGGCGATGAAGCTCGCCTTTTAACTGCAAATTGTATGGGGGATCAGCGAAAATTAGATCGATCGATTCTGACGGAAGACTATCCATTATTTCAATACAGTCTCCCTTTAAAATTTTGTTTAAAGGGAGTTTAGTACTTCCCTTGGTAAAAGTCTTGATTAACATTCTGGCCTCAATATTTTGGCGCTTTTTCGCACTCGTGATTTTCCCACACAATGATTCAAACGTGATTCGAGGTCAATTTATTTTTTTAATTCAATCACTTAATTATTTTCTTGATACAAGATATTGTATACGGGTTTGAAAGAACGCCTATGATATGGGGTGATCCCTATATTTAGGATTGCTGATTTATGCGATTTTGTTGGGTATCCAGCGTTCTGAGACCAATCATAACCTGGAAATTCTTCATCCAATCGCGACATAAAACGGTCGCGTGTTACTTTTGCAACAATAGAAGCTGCAGCTATTGAAAGAGACTTGCTGTCCCCTTTAATGATAGTTGTAGATTCGCTTGGCAAGCCCTCAGGACTTTTATTTCCATCTATGAGCACAAAGTCTGGCTTAATATTTAACCCCAAAATGGCCCTTTTCATTGATAGCAAGCTTGCCTGTAAAATGTTGGTTTGGTCTATCTCTTCTACGGATGAATGCGCTACGCAAAATGTGCATGTGTCTTGAATTGACTGAAAAATTTTTTCACGATTTTTAAAATTCACTTTCTTAGAGTCATTTAATCCACTTGGAATTTTTTGCGGATTTAATATGACCGCAGCGGCAGTCACGGGCCCTGCGATACATCCTCTTCCCACTTCGTCAACGCCTGCTATCGCTTTATAGCCTTTTTTAATCAATCCAGTCTCGACATCGAAATCGGGTAATGGCATCAACAAACTTTCTCGAAAAATCTAACTAGAGATTTTTTTTAACATAAGTAAACTCTAACTTGTAATTTATTTAAACTTTACCCAAAAATAGAGTTAAAGGGGGTCTATGATTTGAGTCGCTTCGAAAACCGCACACTGACCCTCAGAGACGTCTCTGAAGCATCTGGTGTTTCTGAGATGACAGTAAGTCGTGTACTTCGAGGTCGGGGCGATGTTTCCCAAGCAACTCGAGAAAAAGTTCTTCAAGCAGCAAAATCTCTTGGATACGTTCCCAATAAAATTGCAGGAGCCTTGGCAAGTCAGCGAGTTAATTTAGTATCAGTAATAATTCCGTCTATGTCAAATATGGTTTTTCCTGAGGTTCTGACTGGAATAAATTCAGTTTTAGAAAATACTGAACTGCAGCCAGTGGTTGGTTTCACCGACTACCTTCCCGAAAAAGAAGAAAAAGTTCTTTATCAAATGCTATCCTGGCGACCTTCCGGAATTATAATCGCTGGCCTAGAGCATTCAGATACCTCAAAAGCGATGCTTAAAAGTACAAATATACCCGTAGTAGAAATTATGGATATTGATGGAGACCCAATAGATTCCGTTGTGGGAATTTCCCACAGGCGGGCAGGTCGACATATGGCAAAAGCGATATTGAAGGCTGGATATAGAAAAATAGGGTTTTTGGGAACCAAAATGCCTTTAGACTATCGCGCTAGAAAACGTTTTAATGGTTTTAAGGAAGCTTTGGCAAAAGAGAAAATAGAAATTTCTGATTATGAATTTTATTCCGGAGGTTCCGCTTTAGCTAAAGGTGCGCAAATGACCCAGGAAATACTCAAAAGAACCCCAGATTTGGATTTTCTATATTATTCAAATGATATGATTGGAGCAGGCGGGTTACTATCGCTTCTTGAAAAGCAGAAAGGCATCCCAGAAGAGATTGGTTTGGCGGGATTTAACGGAGTTGAACTACTGGACGGACTGCCAATGAAACTCGCAACTATGGATGCTTGTAGATACGAAATTGGGAAGAAAGCAGCTGAAATCGTTTCGAATAGAGTTGCTGGTCAAAAAGAAAACCATGAAAGAATAACTTCTCTGAAGCCCAAACTTGATTTGGGTGACACACTTAGGTCTTGAAGGCTATCTAGAGAGCCGTGAAATCTCTTCTTTCAAACGTAATTTTTCTTTTTTCAATTGAGAAATATATAATTCATCTGAGGCTGGCGACTTATAAGCTTGCTCAACTTCACTTGAAAGCTTTGCATGCTTTTGTTTGAGATTTTGGATATGCGACGTAATGCTCAATTTTGTTCTCCTTTCGCTACCAATAAGTCGATTTGAGCATAATTTTTTGGTCATGTCACTTGAGTTATATCGAATTCGGCCAATTTCCGCCGTTGTTCATAAAATGCATGCATCAAATCCAGTTTATTAGGCTTGCGCCGTTCCTAAGTACCTGATCAACTTCAGGAACATACTTTTCTTGGGAGCCATTTTTTAACGGATGCAGAATTATAGGTGATGAGATTACAAAACAAGCACGACCATTTTTTTTTGCATGTAAAATTGTAAGTTTAGCATTCTCATTCTTACGTGAAAGAATGGGCGTTATTACCAAGCTACCTAAGCTATTTGGCATATTTCTAAACATTTCCGGTAACCGGTCAGATCTAACTATAAAATGCACAAAGCCTTTTGGCTTTGCACGTTTTGCAGCCACTTTCAACCATTCAGAAATAGGACATGTATCTCCAAATGATTTTTCTTTAGCTAAGTTCATACTTCTAACCGAAGTTTTTCTATCAAAGTAAGGCGGATTTGCTATTACATGATCGAAACTTTTACTAGTAATATTCGATGACAAATTAGAGATATTAGAACACTCTAATTTTAATTCTATTCCATTTTCTTCTGAATTTAAATTCGCCAGATCTGCAAAAACTTTTTGAATTTCGATGCCGTATAGCTCAACATTTTTAACTCTATAACCAATAGCAAAACTAGCCGTTCCTACACCACAACCAAGATCCAAAACTTTTTGACCTTCACTTACATTTACTGATGCCGCCAATAATATCGGGTCTATCCCTGCCCTGTAACCCTTTTTAGGTTGCCAAATCTTAATACCACCTCCTAGAAAGCTATCTTTAGTAAAATCGTTCACATTAAATACTTTTCAAATCTAAACCAAAATCTTCCAACAGCTCCAAAGCCTGTTCATAATCATTCTCTAATACCATCAACCGCCGTGGCAATATGCCAATTGATCCTTCTAATACACTGATGTTCTCGTCGAGAGTAAAAGATACTATATCATTTGAGTTCAGGATAGTTTCGGCGTATACAAATTGCGTTATATCATTTGTTCTAAATAATTCTTTCATAAGAAAACTTTATGAGCTGGCGCCATATATGTCGAGAAAAGATAAGGTTTAATCAGTGTTGGATAAAAAAATACAACCAGATGAAAAGCTAGCTAAAATTCTTGAGTTAGAAATGCTAAGTGTAAATAAGATCATTCGTGAACGAATGGCTTCTGAAAATGCGCCTAGAATACCAGAAGTAACCTCCCATTTGGTCGGCGCAGGAGGTAAAAAAATAAGACCGATGCTGACTTTAGCCGCAGCACGTTTGTTCGACTATTCTGGTGATAAGCATTTAAATTTGGCAGCAACAGTCGAATTTATCCACACCGCAACATTGCTTCATGACGACGTTGTAGATGAAAGCTTAAAGAGACGCGGCAGACCCACAGCAAATTTATTATGGGATAACAAATCATCAGTTTTGGTTGGCGATTACCTTTTTTCGCGCTCATTTCAATTAATGGTGGAAATCGGTTCACTGACAATTCTAGATATACTAGCCAGTGCTTCAGCCACTATAGCGGAGGGAGAAGTATTACAGCTTACCGTTTCAAAGAACATTAAAACAGACGAAACTACTTACTTAAAAGTTATTCGAGGGAAAACAGCCGCCCTATTTTCCGCAGCAACTCAAGTTGGCGGTGAGGTAGCAGGAGCAGACGAATATGCTTGTAAAGCTCTTTATGAATATGGGGATGCATTGGGTATAGCTTTTCAAATAATCGATGATTTATTAGACGTGGAAGGCAGCCTGCAAAATACAGGGAAAAACAACGGAGATGATTTTCGGGAACGGAAATTAACAATGCCGTTTATAAAAGCTATTAAAAAATCTACCAACAGTGAACTAGAATTTTGGAAAAGAACAATTGAAAAAGGCGATCAAAAAGAGGACGATTGGAATAAGGCTCTTTTGATAATGCAAAAACATGATGCAGTAAGTGATACTCGTAAAGAGGCAGAGCTTTGGGTTAATAAAGCAAAACTTGCACTGAGAACATTACCAAAATCTGAGATCACAATTCTTTTATCAGATTTAGCAGATTATGTGTTAACGAGATCTAAGTAGCTATTATTTCAGTAGAAACGCTCCACCACTCTGGCCGTTCTCGTCGGACCTTTTTCATAGCTAAATCGCAGTCGTGCTTATTTTCAAAAACTCCAAAACAGGTAGCACCAGACCCCGACATCGAAACCTTCTCAACAGAAATTTGATTTGAAATAAATTGCAAAACTTCTGATATGACTGGCTCGACACTTACAGCTGGCTCCATCAAATCATTTCGCTGTAAAAGTAACCAATTTATCCAATCTTTTTTTGTCTGAAATAACTTTTCATATTTTGATAGAGGTGAATTTTTCTTATTTACAAGCTTGCGAAAAACTGTTTGTGTTGAGACTTTTTTCAAAGGATTTACCAATAGGATAGGAAGGTTTGGAAACGTATTTACTACGTTTAAAACTTCACCAAAACCTTTCATATGCTGCGTTTTTTGATTAATGCAAACTGGCAAGTCGGATCCTATTTTCATCAGGTCATGTATTTCTGGAAGATCTGTACCCCACATTCGGGATAGTCCACGGATAGTCGCTGCAGCATCACTAGATCCTCCACCTAAACCAGCACTTGGAGGTAAATTTTTGGTTAGTGTTATTTGGGCACCGGTTTTAATATTATTAAGTTTTCTTACTAATTCTGCTGCCTTCAAAATCAAATTGGACCTGTCTACTGGTATTTGATTAGAAAACGCACCCTGCACCGTGAGCTCTAGCTTGTCACTTTTTTTAAAAGATAAGTGATCACCAAATTCTGTGAACCCTACAATTGAGTCTAACAAATGAAAGCCATTCGATTTTTGACCCACAATCTGCAAACACAAGTTGACTTTTGCGCTAGCTTTTTCTTCAAACACTATTTTACTAATGATCCAGTCCCCTTATTTTCTTCCAAGAGTACTTGAGTAAGACCAACTTTCAATTTTTTCTTTATACGCTCTATCTCTTCCGTTTCTGGATCAAAAGACAAAGCTCTTCGCCACTGAAACTCAGCCTCAGTTTTTCTTCCTACCATCCAATAAACATCACCCAAATGATCATTTACAATTGGGTCGACAGGCATCAATTCAGCAGCTCTTTCTAAGTTTGGAACAGCCTTTTCATACTGACCAAGTTTATAATAACCCCAGCCAAGACTATCGACAATGTAACCGCTATCAGGGCTTTCCTTAACAGCCCTTTCAATCATATCCAAAGCTTCATCTAAGTTGGAATTTTTTTCTATTAGTGAATATCCTAGATAATTCAAAACTTGTGGCTGGGTGGGGTTAAGAGAAAGTGCTTTTCGAAAATCTTTTTCAGCTAAACCCCAAAGATCTAACCTCTCTCTAGTTATTCCACGAACATAATATAAAAACCAACCAGCTTCTCCCTTAGCCTCGTATAGTTTTATTGCTTCCCTATAAGAAACTTCGGCCTTATCATAAGCCTCTATCCGTCTGTAGTGATGCCCTAATATACTAAAACTATTAGCAGAATTTGGGTACTGACGTGTTAAGTCAACCAACACTTCGATCGCCGCCATTTCTTTACCAGAAGAACGCAAAGCCTCTGCTCTTCCCAATTCTGAGGCAAAAAACTGTGGTTGACTGTCAGAAAGTTTTTCATGTTCTTTTATCGCCAAATCATATTGGCCCAACTCTACAAGAAGATCTGCCGTCATCAATGTTGAATCAACGTGATTACGATCCAAATACTGCGCTAGCCTTGAATAAATGAGGGTGAAAGTTGGATCAGCCTCTTTTGAAACTAAATTTGCAATGGAGTGAAAGACATCAGCCACCGCTATATTTGTCTTAGGAAATGAGCTTGTAGGATAAGCCTTTTCCTTAGCCGCGTTTACATAAAGTCCCTCAATCTCAGGATCAAATGTAGGTCCAAACCATTTTTCCAGTAATTGCCGCGCTTCTTTAAATTTGCTCTGAGACAGGAGTATTTTAGTATGGTAAATAACCGATCGTCGCGTTGGACTTGCTTGATCACTATGAATAAGGTCAAATGTTCTTTGGGCTTGGTCAACTTTTCCTGCTGCAACTTGCGACATTGCGCGATGAAAATTTGCAAATTGCTCCATACCTTGAACTTTCGCTGTTTTATCAAAAATTCGATTTGCATTTAGTTCATCATCCAATCCCATAAGTATCCAAGCGGATAATAAGTCTTTTAATATTGGGGTCATTTCACTGGCATTTTTAACGAAATTTAAAAAAGCTTCTGTTTGCCCATCTTTAATCATTGAGGCTAATAAAATCATTTGTGAGATTTGGCTTAAACTACCAGTGTCTTGATAAACCTCCGCAATAGATACAGCTTCATCTACTGATCCTTGAGCTATAAAAGATATCATAAGACTTTCTAAAAGCTTAGAGTTTGTCGGATCAGCACTTATACTCCTGGCTTGAAATTTAGAAGCAATTACAAAGTTATGATCGGAAATAGCCTGTCTACCTGCCAAATATGCTCCAGACGAAGCTGATGCCAGCTCGGAAATCGAAACTACGAGAAATACCAGTAAGATTTGCAAAAATTTGTTCATTTAATCAGCTTAACACTCTTAATGGATAACCTAATCCTTTAATAGAAATTTTAAAGGATTTTCCGTTAACTACATATTAGGATAATTGGGTCCATCACCACCCTGGGGCGTCATCCAATTAATGTTCTGGCTAGGATCTTTTATATCACAAGTTTTACAATGCACACAGTTCTGGAAGTTAACCACAAACCGTGCTTTTTCTTCTTCGGTTCTAACAACCTCATAAACTCCGGCAGGGCAATATCTTTGAGCAGGCTCACTAAATTGGGGCAGGTTCACGGATATTGGTATTTCTGGATTATTAAGGTGCAAATGGCATGGTTGATTTTCTTCATGATTAGTCATTGAAAATGACACGTTAGTCAAACGATCAAAGCTTATCGAACCATCCGGTTTTGGATATTTAATCTCCTTATGCTTTGCAGCGCTCTCAGTAGACTCCGCATCAGATTTTCCATGTTTCAGACTGCCAAACAGCGAAAATTTAAATAGTGTCTGAAACCACATATCAAATCCACCCATAATTAGGCCTCCTAGTGGGCCAAACCGAGCATTCAAAGGAGCAACATTACGAACTTTTTTTAGGTCTTTTCCAACAGCTTCAGTTTTTAATTTTAAATCATAGTCTAAAAGAAGATCCCCAAATCTGTCATCTTTTATAGCATTGTAAACGGATTCGGCCGCCTCTATCCCAGAATGCATAGCGTTGTGGTTACCTTTTATTCTGGGTAAATTTACAAGGCCAGCAGAACAGCCCAACAAAGCTCCTCCCGGAAAAGCAACCCTAGGAATTGATTGCAAACCACCTTTAGTAACAGCTCTTGCTCCATAGGCTATACGTTTACCACCAGTTAGCAGCCTTTTAATTTTTGGATGATGCTTAAACTGCTGAAATTCCATATAAGGCGATAAAAATGGATTTTTATAATTCAAGTCCACTATATATCCAACATAGACCTGATTATTATTTAAGTGATAAACAAAAGAGCCCCCCGAGCTTTTAAATCCCAAAGGCCAACCCATTGTATGTGTAACCTCACCTTCATTGTGAAGCTCTGGATCAACTTCCCAAATTTCTTTCATTCCAATTCCAAATTTTGGCACATCACATTCAGAGTCTAAGTTAAATTTTTTAATGACTTGTTTTGCTAGCGATCCCCTGGCTCCCTCAGAAAGAAGCACATACCTTCCATGTAATTCCATTCCTGGTTCATAGGCCTCACCAATTGAACCATCAGAGTTTTTACCAAATTCACCAGCAATCACCCCTTTTACCTCACCAGTTTCTCCAAAAACCAGATCCGAACATGCCATCCCAGGAAATATTTCCACACCTATCTCTTCAGCCTGCTCTGCCATCCATCTGCATACGTTACCCATGGAAACTATATAATTACCGTGGTTACTCATAAGTGGCGGCATCAGGAAGTTTGGTAGACGGATCTGTCCTGCCTCGCCAAGAATGTAAAAATTATCTTCTTTAACAGGCACATCTATAGGTGCACCTTTTTCTCTCCAGTCAGGTATTAATTTGTTTAGTCCAGAAGGATCCAAAACGGCACCAGACAGAATATGAGCACCTACTTCTGATCCTTTTTCAAGTACTACTACTTCTAAGTTTGCATCAAGTTGTTTCAGTCGAATAGCAGCAGAGAGGCCGGCAGGACCAGCTCCAACTATTACAACATCATACTCCATAGTCTCTCTCACCATTTCTGACACGAAACCCTCCTCGGACTTTTTTCTTCTCTTACCTGAAGATAAGTACGCCTTCTCAATACTAAGCGTCAATCATTTCACATCATTTAATTAATATCTTGCGGCATTATTTCCATTAAATTAAACAATATATGGAATTCAACTCTACAAGGCCTTGCATAAAAACATTTAATTTGCTCATCATAAGGTAAAGTATGATAATATAGTAGCAAAGCCGGATGAGTTATGGAAAAAATCCCAATGACCAGAGAGGGAAGCCTCGTACTCGAAGCAGAACTTAAAAAATTAAAATCTGTAGAGCGACCGAGTATAATCCAAGCTATCTCTGAGGCGCGCGAACACGGCGACTTATCAGAAAATGCCGAGTACCATTCAGCTCGTGAAAAACAAAGCTTTATAGAAGGCAGGATTAAGGAAATTGAAGCAATAATATCTTTAGCTGATGTAATAGACCCAACTACCTTGGCAGGCGCAATAAAATTCGGAGCAACAGTAACTTTAGTTGATGAGGATACTGACGAAGAAAAAACTTGGCAAATTGTTGGAGAGCATGAAGCAAATATTGAAGCAGGGCTCCTAAATATTAAATCACCAATTGCAAGAGCCCTTATCGGAAAAGATGAGGGTGATAGTGTGGAAGTCAAAACTCCAGGTGGCGAAAAAGCTTACGAAATATTAAAAATTCAATATAAATAGGTACTACTTTTTGAACATCGTATATAGGTGGGCACGAAACTCCTTTATAAAGAAACTACTGTTCAACCTTTAATAAGATTTTCCCAATGTGCCTACTGCTTTCCATTAGAAGATGCGCAGAAGCAACATCTTCTAATTCGAAGACACTATCTAAAACAGGATTTAGTCTGCCAGCACCCAACAATGGCCAGATTTTTTCAGACAATTCTGAGGCTATTTGAGTTTTTGAAAGGTCGGATTGTGGCCTTAAGGTACTACCAGTAAAAGTTAGGCGTCTTGTCATTATTTGTGCAAAATTTACCTCAACTTTTGCACCTTTCAAAAAGGCAATTTGTACCAATCTACCATCATCAACCAAGGCGTTTATATTTTTTGCGACATAAGCGCCCCCAACCATATCTAGGATAAGATGCACACCACCAATACTTTTGATTATATCTAAAAAATCTTCTTTATTGTAGTTGATTGCTCTTTTTGCACCAAGCTCTTCACAAACTAAACACTTTGCATCAGTTCCCGCCGTGGCATAAACTTCACTACCAAAGACATTAGCTAATTGAATAGCAGTAGTTCCTATTCCCGATGATCCACCATGAACCAAAAACCTTTCATTTGGCTTCAATTCTCCTCTTTGAAACACGTTACTCCATACTGTGAAAAAAGTTTCAGGAAGTGCAGCTGCTTGCTTTAAGCTCATACCTTTTGGAACGGGCAAACAATGACTTGCTTGCGTTAAAGCGTATTCGGCATAGCCCCCTCCTGGCAAAAGTGCACATACCTCATCGCCGATATTCCAATTAGTGACATTGTCTCCAATTTTTGATATTGTACCAGAAGCTTCAAGCCCTGGAAGGTCACTCGCCCCCGGAGGTGGCAGGTAAGATCCTGCTCTTTGCAGAATATCTGGCCGATTAACGCCAGCATAAGAAATCTTAATTAAAACTTCATTTCTACTTGGCCTTGGGATGCTCCTAACTACTTGCCTTAGAACATCAGCTCCACCGGGCTTCGAAATTTCAATTGCCCTCATTTCTTTCATTTTTAGGTATCCAAATAACCGGGTAAATTAGGATCTATATTCCTACTAGGTCGTTTGATCGTTTTCAAAAATTTTTCTGTTAAACCATTAAATTCTCTAGTAAATTTATTTGTTTTAAGTTGAACTTTTGCTTTCTCGAACTTCATAACATCTTCAATTCTTCGATCTAAAAAATGCCAGGTTTCTTCACTTCCTTCACTATTATCACCTAGCCAGTATAATACAGTAGAGGCATATACCGCACTCAAAATTGCTCTCTTAGAATACCAGTTGTAATCTTCAGAATTATCTCCAATTGATTCCCAAATTAAATCTGCGGTATCCCAAATAAGGCGACTACCCTCAAACGCATATATTGGTAACGCAAAAAGAACTACCCCTCTTCGAACTGCTTCTTTATCGGAAGCAAGTTTAATTCTTAACTCAACGGCTTTTCTTATCTTTTCTCTTACTTTCAGCTCCGAAATTTTTTTCTTTTTAAATGCAGTTTCAAACTGATCATCACCCCACTTATGAAACGTGATTGCCAGATCCAATGCTCCCCTTGGGCAGAATAGTCTTGCTTTTCTTTCAGAAATATCAGCTTCTCTACAAGCAGCAACGAAAGTTGAATTTGACCAACCATCGAATGCCACGTTTGGCAATGCAGTTAGCATTAGCTCTAATACTTTAGGATCAACTGGTCTACGCATTAATAAATCTTTCACTAGACAACCTTATTTATGGTTGTTATAGGAGCATTTCCTGCACACAGATGCAACTTTAACATAGAAAGGTGGTGACAACCACATGCAGGTTAGTGTTCGAGATAATAATGTGGACCAAGCTCTCCGCGCGTTGAAAAAGAAACTTCAACGCGAAGGTGTCTTCCGAGAAATGAAGCTTAAGCAGCATTTCGAAAAACCTTCTGAGAAAAAGGCTCGTGAAAAAGCCGAGGCAATTCGCCGTGCTCGTAAGTTGGCTCGAAAGAAAGCTCAGCGCGAGGGCATGATGTAAGAAAGCTTGCACATTAATTTAAAAACGGCCCACTTTTAGTGGGCCTTTTTCGTTTTAAAAATAAATTCTAGTAAATCTTTGGAACGTACAGTTTATCCGGTAAAACCCTTCTTTCGTAGTCTGGGTTAAAAATACGCTCAGGTAAGTTTATAGTTTCATGCTGAATTTCTTTATATGGAACCATGGATAAAATATGCTCTATACAATTTAAACGCTCTCTCTTTTTATCATCACCCTCCACAATATACCACGGCGCCTCAGGAATATTGGTTCTAGTAAACATCTCCTCTTTAGCCTTTGTATAATCTTCCCAGCGTATTCTGCTCTCCAGGTCCATTTTGGATAGTTTCCATTGCTTCATTGGGTCATGAATTCTCATTAGAAACCTTATTTGCTGTTCCTCATCAGAAATAGAAAACCAATACTTTAACACCATTATCCCAGACCGAACCAACATTCGCTCAAACTCAGGAACATCATTAAAAAACTGTTCAACCTGTTCCGAGTCCGCAAACTCCATTACTCTTTCTACGCCTGCTCGATTATACCATGAACGATCAAATAAAACGATTTCACCACCTGCAGGGAGATGCGGCACAAATCTCTGAAAATACCATTGCGATTTCTCCCTTTCTGTAGGAGCAGGAAGAGCAACAACTCTGGCAACTCTAGGATCCATTCTCTGCGTAATGCGCTTTATTACACTCCCTTTTCCGGCACCATCACGACCTTCACAGATTATTACTAATTTTGAGCCAGTTTCTTTTACCCAGTCTTGCAATTTGATCAACTCAACTTGGAGGCGAAGTAGATTGCGATAATAAGTCTTTTTATCTAGCATATTCGGATGCTTATCACGATAAACTTTTCGCATTTCTTCAGTTAGAATAGGAGCATTAAACTCTTCTTCGAACATTTCGTCCAAAGTATCTTCCAATTCTGCCTCAATCCAACTTTTTGTTTTCTTTGTCATCCGAAAATACACTTTCTGGAGCCTGCAAACATTCTTAAGGAGTAATCCTTACACTAAATTTTTCACAGGGTCACGGCGTAGTATAAAATTTGAAATTAGAAGGGTAAAGCAGTTGTTTTAAAAACAGTACGCAGGGCAAAGGAAGATTGCATCTGTGCAACGCCGGGAAGCCTAGCCAGATACTGCCTATGAATTCTGGCAAAATCCTCAGTACTTTCTGCAACAACTTTTAAAACATAATCTGCAGTCCCAGCCGTAAGGTGACACTCTAAAACATTTGGAATGCGAGCAACTTCTTTTTCAAATGCGTCTAAAACTTCATCGGCTTGAGCCGATAGCGTAATCTCCACAAAAACTGTGGTAGGAACACCCATTTTTTTTGTATCTAAAAGTGCGACGTATTCCTTTACAAAACCCTCATCTTCTAATCTTTGCACGCGTCGATAGCAGGCTGACTGAGACAAATTTATACTATCTGCCAACTCAGCATTAGAAATTCTTCCACGCTCCTGCAAAGCTTTTAGAATTCTTTTATCAATTTCATCTAATTTCATGACTTAAGTATTCATAGGAAATAAAAAATCAGCAAGCCGTACAACAAATATGATTAAATTTTTTCACCTAAAACGTATTTTAGAATTTGAACCACTTGTCCTGGGTTTTCAACGACTGCTAAAGCTGCAGCATCAACTTCCTTGAGGGCGTGTTGATGCTCACTGCTGTGCATTACGATCAATGATTTACCTAGAGCCGCCGCGAAACCAGCATCAAAAGCCGCATTCCACTGTTTATATTTTTCACCAAATCGAACTATTACAATATCTGCATCCATGAGACCTTTTCGAGTACGGATCGCATTGAGTTTTGCTCCCTTATTATCATGCCAAAATTTATCTGTCTCTTTTCCCATGATCATCACGCCACAGTCATCACTTAATTCATGATCAGTGACTGGGCCCTCAAAAATAATATCTAAATCCTTAGAACTAGCGATGATTTCATCCCGCCAGCCTGTATGAATTTCTCCCGATAAATAAACACGCATTATTTTCTCCTAGGTCCGCAAAACACCGCCAGTAGCGTTTTCCACCTTTTCGATTACCTTTTTGCTTAAATCTTCGATTTCTGCATCAGTAAGGGTTTTCTCATCAGGTTGAAGTCTTACCGTTAGCGCAATTGATTTTTTTTCATTACCAAACTCTTTACCAACAAATTCATCAAAAACTCGTACGTCTTGTATTAATTTTTTATCGGCTCCTGTGGCAGCTGTTACTAAATCTGAAGCTTCTACTTTATTGTCCACAATAAATGCGAAGTCACGCTCGACGGCCTGTAAATCAACTAGATTTAAAGCTGACCGGGTTGATTTCTTATTTCTTGGAGTCGGTATAGAGTTAGGCCAAATTGTAAAAGCCACAGCTGGCCCTTTGACATCCATCGCCTTTAAAATCTTTGGATGTATTTCTCCAAAAACCGCGAGAACCGTCTTTGCTCCTAGGCCGATACAACCGTGTCTCCCAGGATGCCACCAACTGTTGCCAGCTCTAGTAATTTGTACTTTTTTAGGTGCACCTAGCGCAGCCAATGTAGCCTCAACATCAGCTTTTACGTCAAAAATATCTATATTTCTTGTTTTACTGTGTACATTTTTTCTAGTTGTTTGGCCCACTAACAAACCAGAAATTTGAAAATCTTGATCACTTGGCTCTCCACCACCAAATACCGTACCAGCCTCAAATAACGCAATATCACTGAAACCTCTGGCTTGGTTTCTTGAAGCTGCTTTTAGTAGGCAAGGTATAAGATCAGGTCTCATATGGCTCATATCAGTTGAAATCGGGTTTTGCAGTTGGGTAGCTTCAGTACCCCCTCCAAAAAGTTGAGCTGACCGGACATCAATAAAGCTATAAGAAACGCATTCATTATAACCGAGAGCCGCAATACTTCGTCTGGCTATCTGCTCACGTTTTTGAGATGTGTTCAATACTGGTTTTGAAATGCCCGCGTCCTTTTTGGGTAATGGTATCCCTTTTAAATTTGCTAAGGACGCAACACGAGCGATTTCTTCCACAAGATCTGCATCACCTAAAACATCAGGCCGCCAAGCGGGCACATGAGCTTTATCGCCCTTCACTAAAAAGCCCAAATCCGTCAAAATCTTTTTTTGCCGATCCTCTGGAACTTTCATACCCACAAGAGACTGAACTTTATCTGGGTCAAATTTGTAATATCTTGAGGTATCAGGAATATGCCCGGCTTTAACTAAATCTGAAGCTTCTCCACCACATAACTTAAGGATCATATCAGTTGCAGCCTCGATACCTTTTGGTGTCCAGGCTGGATCAATACCTCGCTCAAAACGATATCTAGCATCCGAGTTAATCTTTAACTTTCGGCCAGTGTAAGCTGTTCTAATAGGATCAAAGTATGCTGCCTCTAAAAACACATTTTCAGTTTTATCCGTACACCCAGAGTGCAAACCGCCCATTATGCCGCCAAGGCTTTCCACTCCCTTAGAATCTGAAATTACAGTCATGCCGGAACTTAGCGTATACTCTTTTTCGTCTAGCCCAATAAATTTTTCTCCACCGACCGCTTTATGAATTTTGAGTCTATCTCCAACGATTTTATCTGCATCAAAGACATGTAGCGGGCGGTTTTGGTCATAAGTAAAATAATTAGTAATATCGACAAGCGCAGATATTGGGCGCAACCCTATCGCTTTCAAATAATCCTGAAGCCATTCTGGCGACTGCCCGTTTTTAACTCCCTTAATAACTCGGCCAAAGAATACTGGTGTATTATCAAGACAGTTTTCATCAATTTCTACTGAGATAGGGCACGGAAAACTCCCTTTAACTGGGTCAACCTCATTATTTATCAATTTACCCAAACCACGAGCAGCTAGGTCTCTCGCTATCCCGTGAACTCCAAGTGCGTCGGGTCTATTTGGGGTAATTGCAATCTCTATGGTGGTTTCAACTTTTGATGGTTTATTGCTTGCTAACCAGTCAACGAAGCTTTCTCCAATCTGTCCAGAAGATAGTTCAATAATGCCATCATGTTCGTCACTTAATTGCATTTCTCGCTCCGAACACATCATACCGAAGCTTTCAATTCCGCGGATTTTTCCAACACCTATTGTTGTTTCTATACCTGGAACAAATACACCAGGTTTTGCAACGACAACTAGTATTCCCTTTCGAGCATTTGGGGCACCACAGATTATTTGAAGCTCGCCTTCATCCGTTTGTACTTGGCATACTCTCAGCTTATCTGCATTTGGGTGCTGCTCAGCGCTTACCACTTTGCCAATTGTGAACTCTTTTAGCGACTCAACTGGGTTTTCAACATTTTCAACTTCAAGCCCCAAGTCCGTTAAAGCGGAGAGTATTTCATCTAAATTAGCAGATGTCTCTAAATGCTTTTTCAACCAAGATAGTGTGAACTTCATAAATATTTCCTTATATCAACACCATACAGTTTAATTATCTGGAAAGACCTGCATGAAGGTTTGGTTGGTCAAGAGCTGTAAAACCATAATGGCGAAGCCATCTCAAATCACTATCAAAAAAAGCTCGCAAATCAGGAACTCCATACTTGAGCATTGCTATTCTATCTATCCCCATACCGAAAGCAAAACCCTGCCAAAGATTAGGATCGATATTACCTGCCTGCAAAACTTTTGGATGCACCATCCCAGAGCCAAGAATTTCAAGCCAATCTTCACCTTCGCCTACTTTAAGTTGCCCTTTGTCCCAGGAGCACCGAATATCAACTTCGGCAGATGGCTCCGTAAACGGAAAATGGGAAGCTCTAAATCGAAGTTCAACATCACTCACTTCAAAATATGCTTTTACAAATTCTTCTAAAACCCATTTCAAATTAGCCATCGATAGCGATTGATCAATTGCCAGACCTTCAACCTGATGAAACATTGGTGTATGGGTCTGATCATAATCTGCTCTATAAACGCCACCTGGACATATCACTCTCACTGGAGCGCCA
The DNA here is from genome assembly GCA_902543185.1 of Paracoccaceae bacterium. GTDB lineage: Bacteria > Pseudomonadota > Alphaproteobacteria > Rhodobacterales > Rhodobacteraceae > Salinivivens. The sequence goes on along the minus strand of CACBXB010000016.1, from coordinate 19,931 downwards.
GTAATTTCCATAGTTCTAATTTGTACTGGTGATGTATGAGTTCTCAATACATTAGGGACTCTATCATCATTTTCTGAACGATACATATAAAATGTATCCATCTCGGCTCTTGCAGGGTGATGTCTTGGAATATTTAATGCATCAAAATTATACCAATCTGTTTCTATCCTTGGGCCTTCAGCCACAGAAAAATCCATACTAGCAAATATACTTATTACCTCTTCAGTTACCTGAGATATTGGATGGATCGTACCACTGGGCCTTTCCCGAGACGGTAAGGTAACATCTAACCACTCTGACTTCAGTCGGTCGTTAAGTACCAAATCTTCCAGAGCCTCTTTTTTAGCAGAAATAGCACTTATGATTTCATTCTTAAGGTCATTTAATTGGGGCCCAGCCAATTGTCTTTCTTCAGGTGACATTTGACCCAATTCACGCATTTTGAGACTGACTTCACCTTTTTTACCGAGTGCGGCAAGCCTAACGGCTTCTAATGCATCTTCGTCATCTGCAGTAGCTATTGCTTCAATATACTTATTGCGTAAATTTTTCATACTTACTCTCCAATGCACTATTTTCTGTGCTAATGGAATAAAAAAACACGCCTTCAAGTCACCATTAAAATTAACTAACGATTAGATAAGTTAATCCCCGGCTAACAGCGATTAATCAATCAAATAACTATTCCTTAAGATAATGCTGATTTGGCTTGATCAACAATAGCGTTGAAGGCAGTTGGCTCATGTACCGCTAAATCAGCTAGGACTTTCCGATCAACTTCAATACCAGCTAGGCTAAGACCATTAATAAATCGGCTGTATGTTAAAGTTTCATCGTGAGCTCTCACAGCTGCATTTATTCTCTGGATCCAAAGGCTGCGAAAATTCCTTTTTCTATTGTGACGATCACGGGTAGCATATTGGTTCGCTTTATCGACCGCCTGCGTAGCTACTTTAAAAGTATTTTTTCTACGTCCATAATAACCTTTCGCTTGATCAGTTATTTTTTTATGACGTCTGTGCGTTGTTACACCACTTGTTACTCTAGACATTGACTAAGCCCCCCATCTATCTTGCATATGGCATCATGCCTTTGACGATTTTCTCATCAGCAGCACAAAGTGTAGTTGTCCCTCGCGCATTGCGAATGAACTTAGTAGTACGCTTAATCATTCCATGACGCTTGCCGGCCTGAGCGGCCTTTACACGTCCGCTAGCAGTCACTTTAAATCGTTTTTTACAGCTAGACTTCGTCTTCATTTTAGGCATTTCCGTCTCCTCTTTACTCGGGTTCGGTTACGATACTACTCGGCATGCCAAAATGGCCGGAAGTATCTCTAGACGCGTCGTATAAACCGTTGTTCTGAAATTCGCAACCTGCTTTTTAACTACTCCGGATCCATTGCATAAATCATGCGCTCGTTACAAGGTGCGACCCTTAGAATGTTAGTCGTTCCAGTTATATTAAATGGAACACCTGCAGTGATTACAACTTGTTCAGTTTCATTAGCAAGACCTTCTGCTAGCGCTGCTCTGACGGCACTTACTACGGCTTCTTTGAAACGGGTTTTATTTCCTGAGAGAACACAATTTGTACCCCAAGTTAAAGCAAGCCGTCTTGCAGTCTCTATTTCAGAGGAAAGCGCTATTATAGGTACCCGAGGACGCTCTCTTGCTGTTAATAAAGCTGTAGTACCCGTTTGAGTAAAACAACAAATAGCTTTTATATCGGTAGTTTCAGCTATTTCTCTCGCAGCAGAAACAATTCCGTCGGCTACTGAATTTCTCTTAGCTCTTCTCGAAGCCTCCATTACCTCTGTATATGTTGGATCACTCTCAACTTCGATGGCAACGTTATTCATAGTTTCAACAGCTTGAATTGGAAATTGCCCTGCCGCAGACTCTGCTGAAAGCATTATAGCATCTGAGCCTTCATAAATAGCCGTTGCAACATCGGAAACTTCAGCACGAGTAGGCATGGGACTGTCAGTCATGCTTTCTAACATCTGAGTAGCTACAATTACTGGCTTCGCTGCAGCTCTACATTTCCGGACTAGCCTTTTCTGGATTGGTGGAACATTTTGAACGGGTAATTCTACACCTAAATCTCCCCTGGCCACCATTACTCCATCAGAAGCCTTTAATATGTCATCAAAACTTTTAACTGCTGAAGGTTTTTCAATTTTTGACATAACGGATGCTCTTCCCGCTATAAGATTTCGTGCGTCAACTATATCTTCAGCTCTTTGAACGAACGATAGAGCCAACCAATCGATACCCAAGTTACATATGAAGTCTAGATCGGCACGATCCTTTTCGGAAAGTGAGGCTAATGGCAAAATAACATCGGGAACATTGACGCCTTTTCTATCAGAAATTTCACCACCATTTACAATCAAACAATCCGCAAAATCTGGGCCACACTTTTCAACCATTAATTTTATTTTTCCATCATTTATTAGTAAATGAGCCCCCTCATGCAGAGCCTGAAAAATTTCTGGATGTGGTAACTGGACACGATCTTTTGTGCCTAGTTCATTTTTCAAGTCTAAACTAAATTTTTCATTTTCCGTTAATTCCTCAACTCCGTTTTTAAACTGACCAACCCTTAATTTTGGACCTTGCAAATCTGCTAAAATCGCTATTGGGCTACTAAGTTCATCCTCTATCTGCCGTATTATTTTATGTCTTTTGGCTATATCTTCATGCGTTCCGTGGCTCATATTCAACCTAAAAACATCCGCCCCAGCTAGGTGTAACTCTTTGATTGTATGATAATCACTGGAAGAAGGGCCCAAAGTGGCTACAATTTTTATATTACGCTGTCTTCTCATATTTTGACCTTAACCCCAGCTAAAATTATTAGTAACAAATGTTAGCGATAACATTTATGGCTCTTATGATATAATTTGTTTATCATAGCAACTTAAGTAATTACCAGTATTCTAAAGTTTAATTTTTTATGAAATACAAACCGTTCGAGATTTACAAAAACAAACTCAAAGGTCCTTGGGTTATTATTTGTGACCATGCCTCCAACTTAGTACCCAGAAGTATTGCGGACGGCAACTTGGGGATAAATAGAAAGGAAATGCAAAGGCATATCGCATTCGATGTTGGGGCTAAAGGCGTAGCTATAGAATTAGGAAAAAGTCTTGGCAGTCCAGTAGTCTGTTCGAATTATTCCCGCTTGGTTATAGACCCAAATCGCGGAGAAAAAGATCCTACCTTAGTTATGCAGCTATATGATGGTACGATAATTCCAGCAAACAAAAACGTGACCGATTTGGAAATAGACCGCAGATTAGATCTTTTTTACAGACCTTATCATGATGCAATAAAAAACCTTATAAATTCTTTTCAAGACCCAATAATTGTTTCTATTCATTCTTTTACGCCACAGCTGAAAGGAAAGAAAACAAGACCCTGGCACGTGGGCTTACTTACTTCTGGCGATCGTCGTTTCCATAATGCCCTATTAAAGAGTTTTGAAAAGGAACCTCAGCTCTGTGTCGGGGATAACGAGCCATACATTGGAACGTCACCAGGTAATACGATCGATAAGCATGCAATTATAAAGGAAAGATTAAATACGTTAATCGAAGTTAGAAATGATTTAATTAAAACTGACTTTGACCAAAAAGCCTGGGCTAAACTCATTAAAAAAAATCTACTTCAAGCAAAGGAATATTTAGATGGATGATGCATTGAAAACGAAACTTGAGGCAGCTGCCTTCAGGGCATTACAGAAACATTTAATGGTTGAACGTACAGATGTACAAAACATAGATCTTATGAACCTAGCAGGGTTTTGTCGCAACTGCTTATCTAGATGGTATCAGGAGGCAGCAATGGAAAACGGTGTTGAACTTAGTAAAGAAGAAGCCCGCGAAACTTTCTATGGAATGTCGATGGAAGAGTGGAAAACAAATTATCAGACCGAAGCAAATAAAGAAAAACAGGATAATTTTCAAAATGCATTTTTAGAGAATGTGAAATTAAAAAAGTAAACTTCTAAAATTTTTACTTTCTATTAATCCGTTACCTTAAATTTGTTTTGCTTTGATATTTTGTAAGAGTGGTAAAACCTTCGCCATATCTGGCCCACGCTCTTTTCCAGTAAGAGCAAGCCGAAGTGGCATGAAAAGCTGCTTGCCTTTACGTCCAGTGAGTTGTTTCACCTCTTCGGTCCATTTCGACCAAGTGAATTCATCGAAAGGCTCTGTTGGTAAAACAGACATAGCTTTTTCAACAAATTCCTGGTCCGCCTCATCTATCACTGGCTCAGCACCTTGTGAAAAAATATCCCACCAAGCCGATAAATCATTTAAGGTGTTAATATTTTCACGTGTAATATCCCAGAAAGGCTGAGCTAAATTCGTTGGTACGCCCAAAGAAGCGAGGTTTTGTTGAACATCGCCTAAGTTCAGAGTTTGAAGATATCGATGCGTTAATGGATAAAGGTCTTTTTCATCAAATTTAGTGGGAGCTGAGCCAAAAATTGAAAGGTCAAAATCTTTGGCAATTTCATCCAATGTAATACGCAGTTCAACTGGCTGGGAAGATCCCAAACGTGCCATCAAGCTGCATAGAGCGGCCGGCTCAATACCGGCTTCTTTCAAATCTTTTAGGGCTAAAGTGCCTAACCTTTTTGATAAAGCCTCCCCACCTGGACCAGTCAACAGAGAGTGGTGAGCAAATTTAGGTATATCACCCCCAAGAGCTTTAATCATCTGGATTTGTGTCGCTGTGTTTGTAACATGATCTGACCCACGGACTACATGTGTTATTCCCATGTCTATGTCGTCAACCACAGATGCAAGAGTATACAAATATTGACCATCTGCTCTTATTAAAACAGGATCTGAGACTGATGCCGCGTCGATAGAAAGATCTTTCAGAATTTCATCCTTCCATTCAATACGATTTTGCTCAAGCTTAAACCTCCAGTGACCATCACCGCGATTATTTCTAAGGTTTAATTTTTCTTCATCTGATAAAGCCAATGCCGCACGGTCATAAACTGGCGGTTTGCCCATATTAAGTTGCTTTTTACGTTTTAAATCCAGCTCTGAGGGGGTCTCAAAACATTCATAGAGCAAATCAATAGAACGAAGCTTATCGGACGCGGAATTATATAAGTCTAATCTAGATGACTGATATTCAATTCGATCCCATTCGAGACCTAACCAATCCAAATCTGTCTTGATAGAGTCTACATATTCCTGCTTAGATCTCTCCTGATCAGTGTCATCAATCCTGAGAATAAAAATACCATTACTCTTCTTAGCAAGAAGGTAGTTCATTAGAGCTGCTCTAACATTTCCTATGTGCAAGAAGCCCGTCGGTGAAGGAGCAAAACGCGTAATTACCATAAATCATCTCCTGATTACGTTGCTTTTTCATAAGTCCCAGAAATTGTCCAGCACCCAAAAATTTAGAATTATTTAAGAAATAATAAATATAGCCGCCTACTAATAACTGGGTTTTAATAAAAAGTCATATACTCCAGCAGTTATTCTGTGTTTTTTGCCAGTTTATTTTATGATAGATCATAAAATAATCATTGGTTATTTGTATTATGAAGAATGAGATGAAACCAATTGTTGTTATCGGAGCGGGCATCGTGGGTGTATCGACAGCTCTCTGGCTCCAAAATCAAGGTAAGGAAGTTGTTTTGGTTGATAAAGCACTTCCTGGCAACGGTGCGAGCATGGGTAATGCGGGATTATTGGCCCAGTGGGCAATGGTTCCCGTTAATGCTCCTGAACTTTGGAAATCAGCCCCGAAATATTTACTGAGTAAATCGTCACCCATTTTTTTGAAATGGCACTATTTTCCAAAATTACTGCCGTGGTTAATTAAATTTATGGCAAATGCTACAGAAAGCCGTTCAAAAAAAATTATAGAAAATCTGGTACCTCTCGTTCAGGACTCTGTTGATCAGCACAAAAGCTTAGTCAAAGGCACATCAGCGGAAAAATGGTTACGCGACAGCAAATTCAGTTATATATATAAAACGCACGAGGCTTTTAAAGCCGACGCCTATGGATGGAAAGTAAAATCCGGGTATGGATTTATACCAAATCTAGTTTTGGGCAATGATGTCCGCGACGAAGAGCCAATTCTTTCGCCCGACGTTAGATGTATGGCTGTCTTAGAAGGTCAAGGCCACATAACTAACCCACTAGGATATGTGAAAGCATTATTTGATGTATTCCAAAAAAATGGTGGAAAGTTCATAAAAAAGTCCGTCAAAAACCTCAACACTGTAAATGATCATATTTATTCTGTTCAATTGGAAGATGAAGAAATAATTTGCCAAAAAGCGGTCGTTACTTCTGGCATCTGGTCTAAAAATCTTATTAAAAACTTGAAAATAAAAGTCCCCTTAGAAACAGAACGCGGTTATCACGTTGTTTACGAAAATCCTTCTGTGGAGCCGCGGAACCCCATGATGATTACTGAAGGTAAGTTTGCGGTAACCCCAATGACGACTGGGCTCAGGTGTGCAGGTACTGTCGAATTAGGAGGTTTAAACGCCTCAGCTTCAAGAAAACCGATAGATTTTATAAAGAAGGTTAGTCAGAAAACTTTCCCTGATTTGAAATTTGAAAATACATCCGAGTGGATGGGTTTTAGGCCGACGCTACCCGATAGCCTTCCCATGATTGGAGAGATCGATAATACGGGTATTTTTACTGGTTTTGGTCACCAACATATTGGGATGACTTCAGGACCCAAAACAGGTTTTATTTTAGCCCAATTAGTTACCAATAATAAGCTAAATTTAGATATTAGCGGATACAGCCCGAAACGTTTTAAATAATAATTCTTTAAATTTAGTCGTACTCGCGTAAGTCCTCAATAACTACGCCATCTCTAGGTAGAGACCCAGGACTTACCAACTCTACATTACCCTTAAGTTTTAGCGTGGATGTAATCGATGCCTCGAACGCTTCTGAATCTTGATGATATGTTTCGATTTTAACAGTCATTACGTCCATTTCACCCTCTCGCGTGGCAATAACTCGAGCTCTTTGAATATCTTTGTGACTTGAAACAAGATCAGCAACTTGCTCTGGACGCACAAACAAACCTTTTATTTTTGTTGTTTGGTCTGCTCTTCCCATCCACCCTTTAATGCGAATGTTGGTTCTACCACAAGGAGACTCACCTTCCATAAATGCACTTAAATCACCAGTCGCAAACCGAATTAGAGGGTAGTCAGCATTAAGTGATGTTACGACAACTTCACCAACTTCACCAATTGGAACTGGGTTTCCCGTGCCAGGGGTAACTATTTCTACGATAACACCCTCGTCTACGAGCATACCATCAAGTGCTTCACTCTCATAAGCTACATTTCCTAAATCAGCTGTCGCATAATTTTGTCTACAAACAATGCCTCTATCTGCATATTCTTGCCTTAAAGATGGAAATAACGCGCCTCCACCCACAGCAGCCCGATTGAAAGATAGTTTTTCACCCATTTCATCAGCTTTATCCAATATGATTTTCAAATAATCAGGGGTTCCCGAATAAACGTTTGAACCAATATCTGATGCTGCTCTAACTTGTAACTCAGTTTGCCCCACTCCTGCTGGTACTACAGCTGCACCTACAGCCCTAGCACCACTCTCAAATATCGCGCCTGCGGGGGTTAAGTGGTAACTAAAGCAGTTGTGCACAATATCGCCTTTTCCGATATTAAGAGCATGTAAGAACCGACCAATGCGCCACCAATCGTGACTGACGCCACCGGGTTCGTAGATTGGCCCTGGGGATTGAAATATGTGAGCAAAATCATGCGGTTTTTTAGCAGAAAACCCACCAAGCAAATTACTCTTAACCTGCTTTTCAGATAGTTCCGATTTTCGTAATACCGGTAGGGATGGAAGATCTTCTAAAGATTTAAATTTTGAAAGATCAACGCTACCAAACGGAACTTTATAGCCATCGAGATTAACAGCCAAATTAAGGATATCTTTGAGTAAAGCTACATTTTCAGTTGACCTTTGGTCACTACTACGTGTTTCCAAATCGTCAAAAAACGCCATTTTTTTCTCTTTTCTTTAAATCAAAGATTGTATTATGAAAGCCATCGCTTTCGTCGACGATAGCTTCTAACATCACGAAAAGACTTACGTCCTTCTTCGGACATGCCTAAATAAAATTCTTTTACATCAGGGTTTTCACGCAATTCTGCAGCCTCGCCATCCATAACAACTCTACCAGACTCTAGAATATAACCGTAATGCGCATAACGCAAAGCAACGTTGGTATTCTGTTCAGCAAGTAAAAAAGTCACACCTTCATTCTCATTGATTGATTTTACTATTTCGAAAATTTGCTCAACAAGTTGTGGAGCTAAACCCATTGAGGGTTCATCGAGAAGTATTGTTTCAGGCTTGCTCATTAGTGCTCTACCAAGTGCACACATTTGCTGCTCACCGCCCGAAGTATAACCAGCTTGGCTTTTTCTTCGGTCTTTAAGACGCGGAAAATAATTGTAGACCATATCTAGATCTGCTTCTATGGAGCCTTTTCCATCTTTCCTAGTATATGCACCAGTTAATAAGTTTTCCTCTACTGTTAAATGCTCAAAACAGTGGCGACCTTCCATCACTTGAATTACACCACTTTTGACCATTTCAGACGGATCAGAACCCTGTATCTCAACGCCCCTATAACTGATGTAGCCTTTCGTGACTTCACCTCTCTCAGAGTGTAATAGGTTTGAAATTGACTTAAGGGTCGTTGTTTTACCTGCTCCATTGCCGCCTAGAAGAGCAACAATTCCTCCCTTTGGAACAACAAGAGACACTCCACGTAACACTAGAATCACATGATTATAAATTACTTCTATGTTATTTAATTCAAGAAGCGGTGGCACTTGCGTTTCAGAGTTTTCCATTATTAAACCTCAAAAAGTCGGCCGCGCTGTAGCGCGGCCGAAAGCTTTCATTAGCAACGCATTGCTATGTTGTTTTCTTTTGCAAATGCTTCAGAATCTTCTTTGATCAATGGAGCTATCATTCCCATATCAGGCTCAATAAAATCCGTAATCAAGTTCCATGTTTTGGCAGAAGCATCCCACTGCTGAACTGCACCAAGTCCTGAACCACCATGATCTTCGCAAGTGACTTTAAAAGAAGGCGCAAAGCCTGCAAGTCCATTTTCAGCCATCATCGCATCTGTAATTTCCAAAGCTTCCATACCTTTGATCATGTCAGCTTGAGAAATATCTGCGACACCAGTGACTTCTTGAGCTTTCTCGATTGCCATATGTGTTAAAAATGCCATGTATAAAGCTCTATTATAAAGGACTGAACCAATTTGATCTCCTGCACCAGCAGTTAAACCTTTGTCCCATACGTTTGCTTTCAACTCATCGTAAATACCATAGTCTGTTCCTGGCGCATTAAGTGCTAGGGCTTTGTAGCCGTCAGCACGCATACCAGCTGGAAGGACGTCATTTTCAGATCCTGACCACCAAACGCCTATGAAATTTTCCATTGGAAACCGAATATTTGCAGCTTCGTTGATAGCAACTGAGTTCATAACACCCCAGCCCCACATCAACACATAGTCAGGTTTTTCACGACGAATTTGAAGCCACTGAGATTTTTGTTCTTGTCCCGGATGGTCAACAGGTATTGCATTAAACTCAAAACCATGTTTGTCAGCAAGCATTTCCAAGACTCTGATCGGTTCTTTACCATAGGCAGAGTTATGATAGACTAAGGTGACTTTTTTGCCTGAAATACTACCACCATTTTCAGCTAGTAGATGGTTCACGGCAACTGAAGCTGCTGTCCAATAGTTCGCTGGATAATTAAAAACATTCGAGAACACACGACCGTTTGCTGCTGAAGTTCTTCCGTAACCTAAAGTATGAAGAGCGATACCATCAGCAGTTGCTTTGGGTATCAATTGGTAGGTAACACCTGTACTCATTGGTTGATAAACTAGCGATCCCTCGGCTTTGGTAGACTCGTAGCACTCAACGCTTTTTTCGGTGTTATATCCAGTTTCACATTCTAAGACTCGCACCGGAACGCCTCCAATACCACCATCACGCTCATTTACCATCGTAAAATAGTCATTGATACCGTCAACTAACGGTATACCACTTGGCGCATAAGCACCCGTTCTATATGCGAACCACGGAACTACAAGCTCCGCCAACGCAGGGCCAGCAAACATTATCGAAGATAACGCTGCTAAAATAGTTTTTTTAAACATTGGTAATTTTCTCCCATTTTAAACCAATTTCCAACCAAACTAACTACATTTGGTTACTAATAAGGGAAAGGCCACATTCTTAATTTTTCCTTTCCCAACCTCCATAGTTGGGCTAATCCGTGAGGCTCAACTATCAAGAACCATACAATTAACCCACCTATAATCATAAACTCTAAGTGCGCAGCAACATCCGTTTGCCACCCAAAGTAGCCTACTAAAACATTTTTTAATAGTACAGGCAACAAAACTAGAAATGCAGCGCCTATAAAGCTACCAAAGACCGAACCTAATCCACCAATTATTATCATAAACAAAACTAAAAATGATTTGTTTATTCCAAATACTTCACCTACTTCAACAGCTCCAAGATACACAGAAAAGTAGAGCGCTCCCGATATTCCAACAAAAAACGAACTTATTGCAAAGGCGCTCAATTTAGCTTTTAAGGGGTTTACTCCAATGATTTCTGCAGCAATATCCATGTCTCGAATAGCCATCCAAGATCGACCGAGGGCTCCCCGGGTCATGTTCCTAGCAACTATCGCACTTATGGTAACAAAAACTAAACAAACCAAATATGCCACCCAAGCTTTGGTTTCAGCTCCAGTCACTGTAAACCCTAGGAATGTTCGTTCAGGTGCGTTGATTTGCCCAGAGGCCGAATAATTGTAAAACCAAGGTATCCTATTAAATACCCAAACGAGAAAAAACTGAGCTGCCAAAGTTGCAACCGCCAGGTAAAAACCTTTAATTCGCAAGCTAGGCAGACCAAACAAAATACCCACTAGTGCAGTAACACCCCCGGCTAAAACAATATGTATAAGTACACTGATGTCAGGGAAAGCAGTCATGAGTTTATATACCGCATATGCTCCAACTGCCATAAAGCCCCCAGTGCCCAACGATACCTGGCCACAATATCCAGTAAGGATATTCAATCCTAGAGCTGCAATCGAGTAAATTAAAAATGGCAAAAATATTGCGTTCACCCAGTAGTCGTTGACAAAAAACGGTATCACCAAAAATGCTATTAACATTACGGCGTAATATCGGTAACGGTCGAACCTTATTGGGAACGTTTGATTGTCCTCACGATAGGTCGTACTAAAATCTCCAGCTTCACGATATAACATAAACTACACCCTCTCGATGATTTTTTCGCCAAATAAACCTTGAGGCCGAAAGACTAGAAATAGTAATGCCAATACATAGGCAAACCAGTTTTCCGTAGCACCACCAATTAGCGGGCCTACGGCAAATTCAAATAATTTTTCTCCCACCCCAATAATTAATCCGCCAACTATAGCCCCAGGTATGGACGTGAAACCTCCAAGCATAAGCACCGGCAAAGCTTTTAGAGCTATTAATGACAGAGAAAATTGAACTCCAGATTTTGTTCCCCATACAATACCTGCTACGAGTGCTACAAAACCAGCTAAAGTCCACACCATTATCCAGATAAAGTTTAATGAAACTCCAACGGATAATGCCGCTTGGTGATCATCAGCAACAGCTCTCATCGCTCGTCCCTGCTTGGTATATTGTGAAAAACCCACGAGAACAAAAACAAGAATAGCTGCAATAACAGTTGCATAGATATCTAAATTATCAATGAAGAAACCATAATCAAACATGTTGTAGGTTGTTTCGTCAATCCAGAGATTAAGTCCTTGTGGGATGCCTACGTCAAGCATTTTAATATCTCCTCCCCACATTAAGTCACCCACGCCCTCCAGAAAGTAAGCCAAGCCTATTGTAGCCATAAATAGGATTATACCCTCTTGATTGACCAAATGTTTGAATATAACCTTCTGCACCAACCAGGCTAATAGCAACATCACGCCCATTGTTAGGATTAATGCCAGAACTGCATTCACATGCCATCCAAAGTGGTGGATTTTTGTACCCAAAATTGCATTGATTAGATGAGCAAAAGGAATTCTGCCCTCCATTATGCCAACAAGCGTCATAGCCGCGAATAACGCCATAACTCCTTGAGCATAATTAAAAATTCCGGACGCTTTATAAATTAATACAAATCCAAGGGCCACCAACGAATATAAAACACCCGCCATTAAACCGTTTAAAATAACTTCTATCGTAAAAAAAAGCTGTTCAGGCATGGTTGCTCTCCCAATTTTTATAGAAAAATGGATACTCTTTTATGGGCATAAAAAACCTGTTAGTCATGGCTGACACCTAGGTAAGCGTCTATCACAGCTTGATTATTTCTAACTTCATTTGGGGTCCCATCACCAATTTTTTTTCCATAATCCATAACTACCACTCGATCAGATAAATCCATGACTACGCCCATGTCATGCTCTATCAATGCTATCGTCGTTCCAAACTCGTCGTTTACATCTAAAATGAAGCGACTCATATCTTCCTTTTCTTCAACATTCATCCCAGCCATTGGTTCATCTAGAAGTAACAATTTGGGCTCTGAAGCAAGTGCTCTTGCTAGCTCCACACGCTTCTTTAAACCATATGGCAGGCGAGAAACGGGCGTCTTTCGGATGGATTGAATCTCAAGAAAATCAATTACACGTTCGCAAATCTCACGATTTTCAGTTTCTTCCCGTTCGGCTGGCCCCCGCCACAAAGATTGAGAAATTATTCCGGCCTTCATATGAGTTAGACGACCCGTCATAACATTATCTAAAACGCTCATACCCTCAAACAAAGCAATATTCTGGAAAGTTCTAGCTATCCCTTGCCTAGCCACTTCAAAGGGCTTTAACTGAGCCCTTTTAGCACCCCTAAAAAAAACTTCGCCTTGTTGAGGTATATAAAATCCAGAAATTACATTTAACATAGAAGATTTTCCAGCACCGTTAGGACCAATAATCGCTCTTATTTCACCTTCGTGAATATCAAAAGATATATCTTCTATCGCAGTAACACCACCAAACTTTAGAGTTATATTTTTCATCTCCATTACTACGCCGCCGATTTGTCGACCATCAGGTGTCATGTATCCTTCAGTTGTACTCAACACTTTTCCCTCTTACTCAGCTGCTATATTGGCTTGATTAATCACTTGGGCGTCCACAATATCTAGATTAGCGGATATTTTTCCCTTGCGCCCATCTTCGTAAGTCACCTCTGTTTCGGTGTAAACTGACCCCGATCCATCATAAAGCGCTGTGACTAAATCTTTAAATTTTTCTCCAATTATTTTTCGCCTGACCTTCCGGGTGCGAGTGAGCTCTCCATCGTCAGCATCAAGCTCCTTATGAAGAACTATAAATCTATGCACTTGGCATCCTGCCAACATTTTATCTTCCGAAATTGAAATGTTGACCTCTTCAATATGCTCTTTAACCATTTCAAGCACCTTTGTATTTCCAGCCAACTCTTGGTAACTGGAATAGGCTATATTATTACGCTCAGCCCAGTTCCCAACGGCTGATAGATCGATATTTACAAAAGCAACACACCTTTCTTTGCCTGCGCCAAAGACAACGGCTTCGAGAATATTTGGGTAAAATTTTAATTTGTTTTCGACATATTTGGGAGCAAACATTGAACCATCAGACATTTTGGCGACATCCTTGGCTCGGTCGATTATACGCAAATGCCCGGTATCTTCTTCAAAAAATCCAGCATCACCGGTAGCCACCCAACCTTCTGGGTCTTTTGTATCCGCAGTACTCTCAGGATTTTTGTAGTATTCTACAAAAGTCCCTGGGCTTCTGTAGTAAACTTCGCCATTATCGCCTATACGCACTTCAACTCCCGGCGTTGGGACCCCAACTGTATCACCACGCACTTCTCCGTCTGGCTGCTGGGTTATATAAACTGAAGCTTCGGTCTGCCCATAAAGTTGCTTTAAATTTATTCCCAAAGACCGGTAAAAATCAAAAATTTCTGGACCAATTGCTTCGCCAGCGGTGTAGCCAACCCGTACTTTGGATAACCCTAAAGTATTTTTTAATGGTCCGTATACTGTCAATTCTCCTAGAAAATATTTTATCCGACTGCCAAGTCCCACTGACTTTCCATCAAGAATATTGGCACCTACCTGACGCGCATGCTCCATAAAGTAATCGAACAACCATTTTTTAAATCGACCTGAGTCTTCCATGCGAATCATCACATTTGTAAGTTGCATTTCAAAAACACGCGGAGGCGCAAAGTAGTAAGTTGGACCTATTTCTCTTAAGTCAGTCGATAAAGTATCAGCACTTTCAGGACAATTTGCGCAAAAGCCACTCCACATGGCTTGACCAACGGAGAAAATAAAATCGCCTATCCAAGCCATTGGCAAATATGCCAAAATTTCATCGGTCTGTTTGAGGTTGTCAAACTCACATGTAGTCTTGGCAGTCTCAATGATATTTGCATTAGACAAAACAACACCCTTTGGGCGCCCTGTTGTGCCAGAAGTGTACAGCATAACACATATAGAGTCGTAGTTCAGAGCGCGTTCCCTTTCATTTAAAATTGATCGGACATTCTCACCACTTTTTTTTCCACTCTCCATTACAGATAAAAACGAATGTAGTTTTGAATGATCGTATTTTCGAAGTCCGCGCCCATCCAGATAGATCATTTGCTCAAAATCTGGGAGTTTAGACTGGATCTCTAAAATTTTATCTACTTGTTCTTGATCACCAGCAACCACAAATTTAGCACCACAGTGGGCGAGAACATATTCCATCTCTTCAGCAACCGAGTCTTGGTATTGTGGCACCGGAGTTGCCCCTGTCATCTGTATCGCGATCATTGAAATATAAAGGTCTGGACGGTTGCGCCCCAGCACTGCAACAAAATCACCGGGCTGTATTCCCAACTCGATTAAACCAAGAGCAAAGTTTTCAGCTTCATCTAACGCTTTCGCCCACGACCAAGTTTGCCAGATACCAAACTCTTTTTCTCTAAAAGCAGCTGAGCTTCCAAAAGTGTTTGCATTTCTGCGCAACAAAGCGGGTAGAGATACCAAATTATTGGTACCTTTATTAGACTGTGCCAATGATATTTCCTCCCAGTAACAACTCAAAAAAATAAACGTTTTATAAAAAATTCAACCCATAAATTTCTTTTAAGCGTAGCCTTTGTATTTAACTCAAATTTATAGAATATCCAAGTTTAAAAAAACAAATAGAAACAAGAAACTAACTTTATAAATCAAAACTAGAAAAAGGAATATATTTAACTTTATCTCCAATATTAATTTTGATTTCTTCATCGGGCAGTTCTACAAAACCTGTCGCCCAGGCTAATCCACTCGTCAAGCCAGATCCTTCCGATTTAAATATCTCCACTTTATTATTAGATACCCTAGCCCGAAGAAATTCTCGGCGCCCTGCCTTTTTAGTTTTTTCAAATGCAGCTGATATATAATAAGCTTGAGGCACAATCCAATTTCCCCCAGAAAACTTAGACAAAGCTGGCCGTACAAAAATAAGGGCGCAGGTGGCCGCGGCTACCGGGTTTCCTGGAAGCCCAAAGATTGGAGTATCATGCCAAAAACCCATCGCCATAGGTCTTCCTGGTTTAATAGCTATTCTCCATTCAGTAACTTGTCCTTCACTGCTTAATATTGCAGCTAAATGATCCTCATCGCCCGCAGAGGCACCACCCGAGGTAATTAAGACATCAAAATTCTCTGATGCTTTATTCAATTTGTCTCTAAGCACTTCAAGATTGTCTGGAATTTTTCCTAGTTCGGAAACTTCGTAGCCCCAAGCCTTCAACAGACTGGCTAGCATTGGTGAATTTACGTCAAAAATTGAACCAAACTTCAGCGGTTTTTCAAAGTCAATCAATTCATCACCAGTGGAAAAGACGCCAACTCTGAGCTTTCGGTAAACTTTAGCTTTTCTTATTCCTGAAGATATTGAAGATGCAGCCATAAAAGCCGTCATAAGATCGCGTTTAAGTGCTAATACTTGCCCCTTCTTTATATCCTCTCCAACGACTCTTGTATTTGCCCCAAGCTGTAGTGAGTTTTCAAAGTAAATTTTATTGCCTTCAAGCTGTACATCTTCCTGAAGGACCACCGTATCTGTACCCGCTGGTAAAACGGCACCAGTAAAAATACGTACAGCTTGGCCTTTATATACTGCTTGAGAAAGGGGGTGCCCGGCAGCTGACCTGCCCTGTTTTAAATCTAAATATTTTCCACGAGCATCAGCGAACCTAAAAGCATAACCATCAACTGCTGAATTTGAAAAAGGTGGAGAATCTGAACCTGCTTTTAAATCACCAGCTAAGGTTCTTCCTACTGTTAAATTAATCGGTAAGTCTTCCGTTTCAATAATGGGACTTAGACTCGTTTCCAAATGCATCAAAGCATCATCCAAGGGTGTCCAGTCCACTCCCGCTGGGAGCGCAAAACAGTCATTTTGTAATTTCTTCGTTGTGCTCATATTCTAAGATTGTCAAAGCTTAAGCCAACAATCCAGCCCTCTTCCAAAATTTGCCTCCTGAAGTTACTAGGAATTAGAGGTAGTAATTTCCCGTCTCTATCCAAATTAAGAAGATTTTCAACTGTTCTATAAGTCTGATAAGCATCTGTAATATCGTGGCAAAATACTTTAGCTTTAGTTTTGATTTCAATATCTGATGGAAACTTAAAAAGGCTTGGATAAACTTCACCCAAAACAATTTGAGCAGAGTCAAATTCCTGATCAAAAGGCCAAACACATAGTTTCTTATTAAATTTTTCTCTCAATTTTTGCAGGCAAGGTATGCCCATTAGGCTCTGTGAACCTACAGCACCCGTTGTGAACAATTTCCATACACTATGAGCTGATCTGGCATATTCCTCACAAAGTCTAAACTCACTTAACCCATGCGAGGACCTATCAGTACCTTTATGCGGCAAACCATAAAGGTGTAAATTTTGTGGACAGCCCCAAAACGGACCAATTCCATCAAACTTTGAATTTAATCCCTGTGCAACTTCAAACCTATTGTTAGAGTTGTCTTCACCATCAGTTACCGCCTCGTTTAAGAATTCCCAAATAGAAAAGGGATTTGAGGAAGAGGTAACACTCTTTGAAAAACCTGCTGGATAGCCAAACGCGAAATCAAATCCAATAAAAATTCGCTGCCTCAGAGCTAACGATTTTTCAATCAGTTTTTCGATAAAGTTTAAAGCAGCTCGCCGAGTTCGAAAGTATTCTGTATTTTGCATTTCAAAGTTAATTGAATGGCAAATATAAATTGCATCCTTTGCAGGTGTCTTTGAAGAAGGTTTAGAACGGGCTGACCAATCTACCACTGCCAGACGATCAAAGTTCAAGATAATTTCCTATAAAATTAGCAATAGCAATTGTGTCATTTAAATTTATACAAGTTTTTTCGATAGATATTTCTACGTCAGTTGCCACAGCCAAAATAGTTGGGTCGTTTTCTGCAATTAAATTTTTATCACCCGCTTTCCTAAAAACCTCAATCTTTGGATGCTTCTCCAGTTTAAAGCCCTCAACTAAAACCAAATCGACTTTTGACAATTTTTTGATTAGATCTGCAAGTTTTGGTTGTAACTCATCAGTATTCTCATGCATTAAAACCCAGCGTTTTTCTGACGCAATGAGAACCTCTTGGGCTCCAGCTTGCCTATGACGAAAACTATCTTTGCCAGGTTGGTCAACATCAAAACCGTGGTGGGCGTTTTTTATTGTAGAAACAGAAAGGCTCCGGCTTATGAACTCTGCAACAAGGCGTTCCATCAGATGCGTTTTTCCAGAGTTTTTCCACCCTGTGATACCAAAAACTTTCAAAATGCCTTAATCCTCAGTTGAGCTTCTTCTAATTCACTTTGTGTATTAATATTAAAGAATGGATCATATTCAACTGAAGGAAACAAAACTGTTTTAGCGGAGTGTTTATCAGCCCATAAAACGATTTTCCGTAAACCAGCTTGAATGCTTTTTTCCAGGTCATCAGCTAACAAAACGGACCACAATCCAAAAGTAGGGTGCCTCACTAATTTGTCATTTTGTTTTGTCGCAGCAATAGAAATTAAAGCATTATCCTTAGCACTTTCACTAGACAATTTACTTACTAAATCCGCGGGAAAAAATGGGGTGTCAGAAGCAACTGTTAGGATTGAATTGAAACCGTTTTTTTCAGCAAACCGCATCCCTGATAAAATCCCTGCCAATGGACCAACATATCCCTTAATTATGTCAGGTATGACTTGAATTTCTAGGTCTGAAAATCTGCGAAGATCCCCATTTGCGTTTAAAACAAACTTATCTAACTGAAAACTTAAAGTTTTAGTTGTAATTTCTAAAATGGAAGCATCACCGATTTTCAACCTACCCTTATCAATACCGCCCATTCTCCTTGCCTGTCCGCCCGCTAATATGACCCCCAAAATACTCACGTCACTTTTTTCCCGGTTTATAAGTTTCATCAATACTTTCGGGATCAGAATTCTCAATGTCCCAGATAAGACGTTCACTTCCAGATAGGCATATAAATCGTTTTCCACGCAATCTACCGATCAAAGTCATACCCAAGTCGTTGGCCAATTCAACACCCCAAGCTGTAAAACCTGAACGTGATACAAGTATCGGGATTTCCATTAAAGCAGTTTTTATCACCATTTCAGAGGTGAGCCGGCCAGTTGTATATAAGATTTTATCCCCACCAAAGTGGTCATTTTCAAACATCCAGCCCGCCACTTTATCCACTGCGTTGTGACGGCCCACATCTTCCATGTAAACTAATGGAACATCATCTTTGCAAAGAACAGTTCCGTGAATTGCTCCAGCCTCAAGATACAAGGAAGGAATTCGATTTATTTTTTTAGATAGATCATAAAGATGTGAAACCTTCATTTTCGAAGGTGATAATTCGATATCTTGTAAACCATCCATTATATCACCATAGATAGTTCCAACGGCGCAACCGCTTGTTCTTACTTTACGAGATAATTTTTCCTCATAATTTGTTTCACGTTTCGTCCTGACAACAACGACATTCAAATCTTCCTCAACTTCGATAGAGGTGATTAGATCGGTTTTTTGAAGCATTTTCTGATTTTTCAAATACCCCAATGCTAATAGAGATGGGTAATCACCTATCGTCATAGCGGTGACAATTTCTTGGGAATTTAAGTAAATGGTCATAGGCCTTTCCGTCACAACGGGAATTTCAGATATTTCACCAAAATGATTTACACCAGTTACCGAAGCAGTTAATCGCTCATTTTTTGGGTCTGGGCCAATGATCTTGCTTTTTTCCCAAGAATTTTTAGACAAAACACTCTTCTTCGTTAATGACTTACCATTTGGACCGTAAACTCGATTTTTTAACTGTCAACTTTTTGAGTTTTTATATCTCTGTATTTCGGCAAAACCAATCTTGTGTTAAGGTTTTAGCATACCCGTTAGCCATTAATCAGGGCTATTAACACCAACAAAACGATACAAATTATTATAGTGTTTGTGCTGAATTTAACAAAACCAGCAAATGTCTTTTCTTGATCTTTTGTATCCATTGACCCGTGTTTATGTTCAGACATAATTTTTTCCTTAAAATTGCTAAATATCACCAGTCAAACTCTAATAAAATTTTTATCGGGTTTAAACCATTAAATTATTTTTGATCACTTTTCGTTCGATAGACATACGCTCCATCACTATTCATTTCGCGACTAACTATTTTTTCTTTATATAAGTGGTTAAGGTGTGCAACCGCTTCAACCAATGCAAGCCCATA
>CACBXB010000015.1 GCA_902543185.1 Paracoccaceae bacterium | reverse complement strand
CATTGCTAAAGCGGTTGCTCTACCAATTCCTTGTCCAGCCGCTGTAACCAAGGCTCTTTTACCACTAAGGCGTTTTGTCATTTTCTAATCCCCAAGAATTTTGATGGCTTAAAGCCAAACTTTATTTGCTGCAATACAACTGATATAGGTGAGCGACTTCCTCAATTTTAGAAAACAGTAGCAATGGCTTTTAGTGGTGCCAAGACTTAAGTGGAAAATATTTAGTCTAAATCGAAACAATTTTAAAAATTGATGCGGTTGAAAAATATTTTTATAACTTTAGGCTATTTCTCGTGAAAACGCACAGAGTTGGAATTTAGATGAAGATTGCATTTTTAGGCACTGGTTTAATGGGTGGCCCAATGGCTAGAAATTTAGCAGTTGCTGGATTTAAAGTCTCAGCTTGGAATAGAACACCTTCAAAGGCGGCTTTCCTAAAAGATTTTAAGGTTGAAGTTGAAATCTTGCCTTCTGAAGCAGTTCAAAATGCAGACGTGATTATTTCAATGCTTTCTGATGGTAAAGCCAGCCAAGAAGTTCAAAATGACAAAAAATTACGAGAAAATTTATCTCCAAAATCTACTTGGGTAGAAATGGGTTCAATAAAGCCAGATGAGTCTAAAGCCCATTCAAGAAGTCTAAGTGAAATAAACGTCGAGTATCTTGATGCTCCTGTATCAGGTGGAACTACAGGTGCGGAAAATGGTTCGCTCGCAATTATGGTAGGGGGCAATAGTTCAGTATTTGAAAAAGTGGAAGATGCTTTCAAGCCGCTTGGTCGAGCAGTTTTTGTTGGACCAGTAGGTTCTGGCCAATTAGCTAAGCTGGCAAATCAAGCTATTGTTGCGATTACAATAGGCGCTGTAGCGGAGGCTACTTTATTGCTTGAGGAGGGGGGCGCAGATGTTGGGGCTGTTCGAGATGCCTTGCTCGGTGGTTTTGCAGATAGCACAATTTTGCAACAACATGGGAAGCGGATGAGTGACAGGAATTTTATTCCAGGGGGGCCAAGTCGTTTGCACCTAAAAGATCTGCAGAATATTTTATTAGAGGCAAAGGCTTTAAAAATTGATCTGCCTTTTTCTCAGTCTGCTCACGACAGATACAGTAGGTTGGTGAAATCGTTAGAAGGCTCAGAGTTAGATCATTCAGCCTTATTTCTAGAATTGCTAGATATTAATGGGAGAACAACATGACTTCTGTTTTGATAATTGGTGGCGGTGGAATGATAGGTCAAAAGCTTGCTCTGTCATATAAAAATAACGATACTGTCTCACTCCTCGATATGGCATTTCCTGAGAGTATTGATGCAAGTGCAAAAAAGATCATTGGCTCGGTGACTGATGTCGGCATTTTAGAAAAAGCACTGACTGACCTTCCTGACACAATTTTCTATCTCGCATCTGTTGTTTCAGGGGAAGCGGAGGTAGACTTTTCAAAAGGCTGGGACGTAAATATACATGCATTTTGGTCTTTTTTAGATCAAATAAGAGATAAGTATTTGAAGTCGGATGGGCAGTATCGGCCTAAGATTATATTCACTTCTTCCATAGCAGTGTTTGGTTCACCATTTCCAAATAAGATAACTGATGATTTTTTGACTGCGCCTCGTACTTCTTATGGAGCACAAAAAGCTTGTTGCGAATTAATGCTTAACGATTTTATTAGAAAAGGTTTTTGCGAAGGTTTGGCCATTCGCCTTCCAACCATATGTGTTCGACCTGGCAAGCCTAACTTAGCGGCGTCCTCCTTCTTTTCTGGCATAATTAGGGAGCCACTTAACGGACTAAAGGCTAATTTACCGGTGTCGACAGATGTCCGACATTGGCATGCTTCTCCACGCTCAGCAGTCAGCTTTCTGAGGCATGCAGAAAATTTAAATCGGAATTCTCTTACATTTAATGGTGCATTAAATATGCCTGGTTTAAGTTGCACGGTAGAAGAACAAATTGAAGCTCTTCGATTAATCGCAGGAAATCAAGTGGTCAAGTTAATTGAGCCGAAGCCTGATGAAAAAATTATTGAAATTGTTAAGGGCTGGCCTCAGAACTTTGATACAAAAATAGCTTTGGATTTGGGGTTTTCTGCAGAAGGCTCATTTGAAGACATTATTCAAATTTATATTGAAGATGATTTACAAAGTAATGTGATTAAAAATTAGCTGACTGATTCTGAAGTATCGGTTTTTTCACAATTTTTTGTAGAATAATCATAAAAATGCCAAGAGTTAGATGATTATCGTGGGGTTTTTTACATTAAATTTATTTTTCCCTTGCCAGATAATTTTATCACGGTAATTTTGTCGGCAGGTCATTTAGATTGTAAGGACCGAAAAATTAAAGGGAGGACTCTTATGAGTTTAAGTAAAACTGTAGCTGCGGCTTTCGGTGCAGCAGCACTCATGGCAACGTCGGCCTTCGCTGGTGGTCATGCAACAAACTTGCGTATTCAAACGCACTACGCACCTGAAACTGTTTCAGGTAAATTGGCAGCTCAATATATGGAGGACATCAATAAGATGTCTAACGGTGAGATTACAGTAGAGATGTTTTATTCTTCATCTGTTGTTAAATCAGTTGAAACATTCGATGCGGCTGCAACAGGAATTTTAGATTGTGATATGACTGGCGCTGGTTATCAAGTTGGTAAGAACCCAGCTTTCCAATTCGTTGGTGATATTATGGGTGGTTACGCAACGCCGTATCAGCAGCTCAGCTGGCTCTACAGTGGTGGGCTAGAAGATGCTCAGGCCTTGTACAATGCATATGACATGCAGCTGATTGGCTGGTGGGTTTATGGACAGGAAAGCTTAGCTTCTTCTCAGCCTCTTGACGGCCCAGACTCGCTAAGGAATTTTAAATTTCGATCACCACCAGGTCTGGCCACAAAAATCTTTGAAAAATTGGGCGCTAAGCCAATTGTGATGGACTTCACAGAGATTTTTACAGCGCTTGAAACTGGTATTATCGACGGTGCTGATGCTTCTGGCCTAGCTAACAATGTTGGTCTAGGACTTTACGATATTGTTAAGCATACAAATTTTCCTGGCTTCCACTCTATGCCGTCAGATCACTTGACGTGTAACAAGGCTGTCTGGGATGCAATGCCTGAACATCATAGAAAAATTATGCTAGTTGCTATGGAAGCTCTAGCGCTCCGAACAGCTTTGACATTCGAAACAAAGAATGCTGAAGCAGCAGCACAATTACGTGCTGAGGGAGTAACCCTATGGCAGTGGTCAGAAGAAGACTTGGGAGCGTTTCGTGCAGCCGCACAAGCGTCATGGCCAGAATTTGCGACAACGCCTGAAGCAAAAGCGTTGGTTGCAAGCCACATTGCTTATTTAGATCAGCTAGGTCTGGTAAAATAATTTAAGCACTTTGATGACAAGCCCTCACTAAGGGCTTGTCAATTTTTTTATTTAAAAGGTTTAGCAATGAAGACGTTTGATAATGCATTCACTCAGTGGATCTATCCTCTGTTATTCATCGGTTGCTCAGGATGGGCAATTTGGCATGGTGCCACGTATATAATGGCTTTTGGTGGTTATACAGACGCTCTTGCTGCCAGGTATCGTGAGATAAACTTTTTAGATTATGCCGCATTAATTGGAATACCAATCTTCTTCATTCTTGGGACCTTGACAGTCAAAAGAGCACCAATGGAGATCGAAGACTATACGTCAACAGATAAGATCGCCATGTTCGTTGGCAGAGTCACAATGCTCCTTGTCGCTTTGTTGGTGGGAGTAATGATGTGGGAGGTTGTTTTACGATATGTATTCGAAAGGCCGACTTTGTGGGCGAATGAATTATCTTTATGGATGGCAGGGTTTGTGTTTATCCTTTCAGGCTTCTATGCGATGCAGCAGCGAAGCCATATCCGAATTTTTCTACTCTACGATATGTTACCTCGTAACCTTCAAAGAACCTGTGACTGCATTTCGACATTTCTAATTATAACGTTCGCGTTTTTCCTCATTTATGGCGGCTATGGTGAGGCCAAAGCTAAGTTTTTGCGCTGGGAAACTTTTGGAACGATATTTGATCCACCAATACCGTCAACTTTAAAACCTTTGGTTTTATTGGTTGTTTGCTTAGTCGCAGCTCAATCACTACTCAACTTAATCAATGACTGGAATAAAGAACCTGAGGTACACACTGCAGCAGACGACATTGACGAAGAAGAAATCGAAAGACTTAAAAAGTCAGTAGGAGAAAAGTAATGGATATTGGAACTATTTCGCTAGTCCTGCTATTAGGCTTAATGTTATTGCTTGCTATTGGCATGCCGCTTGGTATGGCTTCGGCTATTTTAGCTGTTCTTGTATTGGTTATGAAATTTGAGCCAATGCTGCTTCTGGATCCTACTACTTTTGGTGATGGGTTACTGACCCGAAAATTTGGAACGGGGCCTTTGAATATACTGGCCCAGAAAATATATGGGCTCCTGACGGACTATGTTCTCATATCGGTCCCACTCTTTATTTTCATGGCGGCTCTGCTCGAAAGATCAGGTATTGCAAAAGATATGTATGCTTCACTAAACGTGTGGCTTTCGAGTGCCCGAGGTGGAATTGCCATTGTAACTTCAATTATGGCTGTGATCATGGCTGCAATGTCTGGAATTATTGGTGGCGAAGTTGTTTTGCTGGGTCTAATTGCACTGCCGCAAATGCTCAAACTCGGCTATAATCAGAACCTCGCTATAGGAACAATCTGCGCGTCTGGTTCTTTGGGGACAATGATACCTCCATCGATCGTTTTGATTATATTCGGCTTGATCACTGAGACTTCAATTAAAGCATTATTTACCGCCGCCTTTTTGCCTGGGTTTATGCTTGCCTCTTTTTTCATAGTCTACATTATTATTCGCACCCAATTAAATCCTGAGCAGGCACCTTTGCCGGAACCACAGCCAGGGGACCCACAGGGCGCAGAAAAGTGGAAACTGTTTGGGGCATTTATGTCTATAATTGTGGGTGGTTTCTCTGCAGCGTTATTGCTGCGTGTCCTATTCTTCACTGTTACTGGTCAAAACGTTTACGAAGAGGGCGTTGACTTGATTGCCTATGGTACTGCGGATTACATACCTTGGTTTGGCGCTTATACCGTGATATCGCTGGCGTTAATTTTCTTTGCTTTCGGTATTGAAAGGGCAAAGATTGGTTGGGAAATGGGCAAGGGCCTAGTGGCTCCAATCGTAGTGATAGGCGTGGTTCTCGGATCGATCTACGGCGGCATCTCTGGAATTACTGAAGCTGCGGGAATGGGTGTTGTTGCCGTTCTCATTATTGCTGTTTTTCGAGGTGAAGCCAGTTTTGACCTCGTTTGGGAAAGCTTGATGCGCACGTTGAAGTCTACCGGAACCATTATCTGGGTGACAATTGGCGCTGCAGCACTTGCAGGTGCTTATACAATTGCTGGAGGGCCGCAATACGTTGCAGATTTAATCGTTGGCCTGGACGTTCCCACCATGGGAATACTTCTTCTTATGATGGTTATCTTACTTTTCATGGGCGCGTTTATGGATTGGGTTGGGATCGTTCTTTTGATAATTCCTGTTTTTCTTCCTATCGTACAACGACTACCAATCGAGGAGATTGGTTTGATCGGTGAGCTACAGCCAAAGTATTTAGCGGTTTGGTTTGGTGTCTTATTTTGTATGAATATGCAGGTGAGTTTTCTATCACCGCCATTCGGGCCTGCAGCGTTTTACCTAAAATCTGTTGCACCCGCTCACATATCTCTTACGGATATATTTAAAGGGTTTTTACCATTTATAGGAATTCAAATTCTTGCCTTGACGGTGCTGCTAATATGGCCGCCAATTATAGAAGTCCTGTTATAACCAGTGATAATTGAAGGTCTATTAGAATAAAATTATTCGTGTAAGTTAAATGAGTGGCTACCAATTTTTAAAACTCGTTGGCTTTTTGGAAAAGAAATGACGTTTTTCGTAAGATTGAGCAAAGTTGATAATGTAGTAATTGCAACTAAAGCAGTTACCGCAGGTATTTCTTTTGAAGAAATCAATATTCTGCAAAATATTCCGGTGGGACATAAGATTGCCTCATGTAATATAAAAAAGGGCCATCAGGTTACAAAATATGGTCAATGTATTGGTTTTGCTTCTGCCGAAATCAAAGCTGGTGAGCATGTCCATACACACAACGTTGAGTTTCGAAATACCCAGACTGAATACGAATTTTGTACAGATAATGATCCAGTTGAACTGGTTGATAATGATGCCGTTGATAGCTTTATGGGGTTTCGCCGTGCTAACGGAAATATTGGGACTAGAAACTATATTGCCATAGTGACGTCGGTTAATTGTTCGGCTACCGCAGCAAGGCGCATTGCCGATGCTTTTGGACCAAGCGAATTAAGTGAGTATCCAAATGTTGATGGAGTTGTCGCGTTCGTTCATGGAACGGGTTGCGGCATGGCTGGCGATGGTGAAGGATTTGAGGCCCTCCAACGCGTGATGTGGGGTTACGCCCGACATCCAAATCATGCAGGAGTATTAATGGTTGGGTTGGGTTGCGAAATGAACCAGCTTGATTGGCTACTTGATGCCTATGGACTTGAGCAGGGTCCACTATTTCAAACAATGAATATTCAAAATGTTGCTGGCCTTGGAAAAACTATTGAAATTGGGATAAAAAAAGTAAAAGAGATGTTACCTTTAGCCAATCAGGCATACCGTGAGAGATGTCCAGCATCGAAAATAAAGCTTGCTCTTCAATGTGGAGGATCAGACGCTTGGTCTGGGATTACTGCCAACCCTGCCTTAGGCAAAGCTTGTGATATACTAGTCTCTCAAGGGGGTACCGGTGTATTAGCTGAAACACCAGAAATTTATGGAGCGGAGCATTTGTTGACAAAGCGTTCCGTCGATCAGGCTACCGGTGAAAAACTAGTGAATTTAATTAAATGGTGGGAAGATTATACGCATCGAAACAATGGCTCGATGGATAATAACCCTAGTCCCGGCAACAAGAAGGGCGGTTTGACAACAATATTGGAGAAGTCACTCGGAGCATCTGTCAAAGGTGGGAATACTCCTTTAATGGGAGTATATAAATACGCTGATATTGTGAAGGAGAGGGGGTTCGTTTTTATGGATAGCCCAGGTTACGACCCTGCCTCAGTAACAGGCCAAATAGCCGGTGGTTGTAATCTTGTTTGTTTTACTACTGGTCGAGGTTCAGCTTTTGGCTCTAAACCAGCTCCTACAATAAAACTGGCAACAAATACCGAAATGTATAGCCGTATGGAAGATGATATGGATGTGAATTGTGGGGAAATTCTCGATGGTAAACTTTCAGTGGAAGAAAAAGGACAACAAATTTATGAAATGATCCTTCGAGTGGCATCTGGTGAGAAATCAAAGTCTGAATTACAAGGTTTGGGTGATTATGAATTTGTCCCTTGGCAAATTGGGGCTGTAATGTAATGGTTAAATTGCTGTTGGCTGGGACCGGTCTGATTGGGCACAGACATATGCAGCATATTTTAGAACACCCAGATTTAGAATTGGTTGGGGTTATTGACCCTCTCATAACCGAAGAAAAAATTGAAGGTGTGAAAACTTACCATTCATTAAATGAGGTAAATAAAGTTGCTGAGGGTATAATTTTAGCCACACCAACTGACACGCATGCAGATCTTACTATACAATCTCTAGAAATGGGCATGCATGTTTTGGTTGAAAAGCCCGTAGCGGCTACACTTCTAGAAGCAGATAAAATGATAAATGCCTCTGAAAAGACTGGCCTAAGTATTTTGGTTGGTCATCATCGCCGCCACCACCCTTTAGTTAATGAGACAATTAATATTCTAAAATCGGGTAAAATCGGAAGACCTGTTGCCGCGTCTTTAATGTGGTTAATGCGAAAACAAGATGAGTATTTTGATGTTGAATGGCGCAAGGGTATTGATGGCGGACCTATTAAGCAAAACCTAATACATGATGTAGATACGTTGAGGGCTTTTTTTGGAGAAATAATATCTGTTGTAGGTTCAGGAACAAACATAGTTAGAAATGCCAAAAGGCACGAAAATGGTGGAGTGGTTTTAGGATTTAATACAGGAATGGTAGCTACAGTAGCTTTTTCAGATGCAACACCAACCCCCTGGGGTTTTGAAGCTGGAACTGGAGAAAGTCCCTATATACCTAAAACCAATCAATCTTCAATGTTCATTGCATGCACGAATGGTGGTTTGGAATTTCCCACATTAAAATTATGGAGTGGTGCTTCAAATTGGAACGAAAAACCAATTATGGAGCATCAAAATATTTCCGAAGCAGCCCCTTTGATTAGACAACTTGAGCATTTTTCTGATGTGATACGAGGAAAAGCTGCTCCAATTGTAGATGCTAAATCAGCCCGTGAAACATTGGCGGTAATACTCCAAATAGAACAAGCAACAATGCCAGTGGCAAAATTTGAGTAAGAGGACAATATGGATTTAAAAAGTTGGGTTTGTCAGTTTAGGACTGACGGGTTACGTACAGGTTTGCGAAATGATTGATTGTTTTAAAAATGAATATTAAGTGGATAAAATGTAAGTGTTTACTGAGCCAGAAATAACCCCAAGGCAGAATAATGTTGCTATCGGAATATTTCTGATGCTAAGTGCATGGTGCCTTTTTGCTCTTGTAGACACTTCGGCTAAATGGTTAGTTTTAACTTCTATTTCCACGGTTCAAGTAGTGTTTATGCGTTATGCAGTTCAGTTTGGCTGCACTTTATTAGGTGCTGCTGGACCTTTTGCTGTTACGAGAAAAATGGAGCGAAAGACATTTTTGCTTTTATCTTTTCGTGCGACTTTACTGGTCATTTGTACATTTTTTAATTTTATTGCGATTAAATATCTCCCGTTAACTATGACGTCTGCGATCATGTTTTCTTCGCCAATAATAGTTGCCGCCATTTCTATGGTTTATCTGCGGGAGTTTGTTGATATTTGGAAAATAATAGCTATCTTTTTGGGGTTTTTCGGTGTTTTGGTAATAATTCGCCCATTTGATGCTCAATTTCATTGGGCTGCCTTATTATGTGTTCACAATGCAATTGCAATTTCAGTTTTCTCACTAGTAACTAGGCAATTGTCTGGGGTTGTTACAGCTTCGACCATGCAATTTTTTGCGGGTGGGTTTGGGACAATAGTTTTTTTACCTTTAGTCTTGATTTATTGGGAGAGCCCAAGTTCGTCATTATCATGGGTGCTAATGTTTTTTATGGGTATAGTAGCTTGGGCGGGTCATGAAGTCTTTGCCAGGGCACATCTGTTTTCTTCAGCTGCCACCCTGATGCCATTTTCTTACTCAAATATCATTTTCATGACATTAGCTTCCTATTTTGTTTTTGGATCTAGACCAGATTTTTTAGTTTTTGCTGGCGCTTTCTTGATTGTTTTCTCAGGCATTTCAATTTGGTGGAGAGAAAGCTTGAATACTTCAAAGGTAGCTTCTAGATGACCTGTCGTGTTGCTATCGTTGGCCTGGGAATGGTGGCTGGTGTACACGTTCAAGCTGTTAATTCTCTGGATGGTTTTGAGGTCTATGGAGTTTTCTCACGCGATAATTTAAAGACTAAAGATTTTGCTAAAAGTTTTACGGAAAACGCAATAGCATTTAAAAATTTTTCAGATCTATGTAATGACGAAAATGTTGACTTAGTATTACTTTTAACTCCGCCAAATGCTCGTTTGGATTATGTTAAAGCTCTTACGAAAGCAGGAAAGCCCTTCATCGTTGAAAAGCCCTTAGAAAGAGATTTTGAAAGGTCTCAGAGTATAGTCGATCAAGGCAAGATCTATAACATACCTATCGGTGTTTTTTTACAGCATAGAAAAAGGCCATCAATAGAAGCTTTAAAGAAGTTACTTGATGAAAAACGATTGGGTAATATCGCAACTGTCGAAGTCCGTATACCTTGGTGGAGAGAACAAGATTACTATGATCAAGATGGAAGAGGTACATTGTTTAGGGATGGAGGTGGCGTATTGATAACCCAAGCAATACACACTCTGGATATTATGCTATTGCTGTGTGGACCGGTAAAAGAGGTCCAAGGTATGATCCACACATCCTCCCTACATAAAATGGAGGCAGAGGATTTTTCAGGGGCTTTATTGACCTTCGAGTCTGGTGCGAGAGGAACATTAATGGCTTCAACTACTCATTTCCCGGGGTCTAAAGAAGAAATCATTCTAAATTGCTCTGAAGCAACAGTAAATATAAGCGGCGCTGATTTAAAAATTTTTAATCATGATGGGAAACTAGAACAGCTTGAGTCAGGTTCCCAAACAGGAAGTGGAAGCGACCCAATGGACTTTAGCTATGCCTGGCATGCAAGTGTCCTAGATGATTTTTGGAGTGAATTTACTAACAAACAAAAAATTCAAATTTCTGCTGAAAGTGCTCTGCCTGTTCATAAGTTAATTGATACAATTATCAATTCTTCAAATTTAGGTAAGAAAGTGATCATTTAAATTGAACGATTTTAATGTAAAATTTGGAATTATTGGTATCGATCATAGGCATGTATATATTCAGGCTCAGTTTTTGGTTGAGTTAGGTGCTGAGCTGGCAGGTTGGTATACAGAAGGTTCACCTAACACACTTGCAGGTTTTAGAAAACGCTTTCCGAAAGCCAAGCGATTCACGGACCCTCGTAGTTTGCTGGAGGATCCAAATATACAGGTAATTTTAACCTCAGCGATCCCTAGTGAAAGGGCGAAAATATCTATTTCCGCAATGAACCATGGTAAGGATGTCATGTCAGATAAACCTGGATGCGTATCCTTCGGTGATTTGCAGAAATTAAGGCAAACGGTTCATAAAACCGGTCGCATCTGGTCGGTAGATTTTTCCGAGCGATTTGAAGTTCCTGCAGTAACTCTTGCATCTAAACTGGTTTCAGATGGGGCAATAGGAGATATAATTCATACGTTGGGTCTTGGGCCTCATAGATTGAATTCAGGTTCTCGACCAAATTGGTTTTTTGATCCCAATCAAAATGGAGGAATACTGGCTGATATAGGGTCGCATCAGATTGATCAATTTTTGTTTTTTACCAAGTCAGAACGTACTGAGATAACTTTGGCATCAATTAGGAATATGGGGCACCAAGAGTTTACAAATTTCTCAGATTTTGGGGAAATTGCTCTGCGTTCTAAAAAGGCTAGTGGTTATATCAGACTAGATTGGTTTACGCCGGATGCTTTGCCAACATGGGGTGACGGTAGGTTATTTTTATTGGGAACTGAAGGTAGCATAGAAATAAGAAAATACTGTGATATCGGTAGTGAAGAGGAAGGGAACTACGTTTATCTTACTAACGGTACAAAGTATGAAAAAATATACGGCGGAGATGCTGGTTGCCCGTATTTTTATAATTTTTTAGTTGATGTTGTTGAAAGAAGTGAAACGGCTATGCCTCAAGAGCATCCATTTAAGGTAATGGAGCTCGCAATTAAAGCACAAGAAATGGCAGAGGGAGAAAAAAGAAATGAACTCATATGATTTCAAAAATCAAGTGGCTGTTGTTACGGGGGGAGCAAATGGTATCGGTTATTCTGTGGCTGAAAGATTATCAAAAAGCGGTGCTACCGTTAAAATCTGGGATTTGGATTTCGCAGCAGCCCAGAAGGCGGCTGATACTATAAACGCAGAGGCAATTCAGTGCAATATCACGGACTGGGTTTCAGTGCAAAATGCTGCAGAAACCTCGACTAAAGGTAGTGAAAGAATTGATATACTTGTCAATTCGGCCGGCATAGCTGGTCCAAATGAACCGATAATTGATTATGATAATGAAGCATGGGATCAGATAATTTCGGTAAACCTCACAGGAACATATTACGTTAATAAGGCTATTGTCCCATACATGAAGGCAAGCGGGTATGGTCGAATTATCAATATAGCTTCAGTCGCTGGTAAAGATGGGAACCCGAATGCAGGCGCATACTCCGCTTCAAAGGCAGGTGTCATTGCATTAACCAAGTCGCTTGGGAAAGAGCTGGCAGATTTTAACATAGCCGTAAACTGCGTTACTCCAGCTGCTGCTAAAACTGCTATTTTTGATCAAATGTCGCAGGAGCATATAGATTATATGCTTTCGAAAATTCCAAGGGGCCGTTTTGTAGAGGTACAGGAAATTTCTAGCATGATAGCTTGGATGGCGAGTTCTGAAAACTCCTTCACCACTGGTGCCGTTTTTGACTTATCAGGTGGAAGATCAACTTATTAAAGGTGAAAAATGAAAAAAATCGGTGTAATTGGCTTAGGCGATATGGGCAGTGGCATTGCCCTCAATTTGATAAAAAATGGATTTAAAGTTTTTGGATCTGATCTTCTGCCTGCACGGCAAGAAGCGTTTAAAGAAATGGGGGGCTCATTAGAGACATCAATTTCTGATATCGGGAAAAAATGTGATGCTGTTTTCGTAATGGTTATGAATGGCAGTCAGGTAAAATCAATCATTTTTGATGAAGATGGTCTTACAAAAAATATGTTAAAAGGCAGCACAGTAATTCTTTCTGCTACTATCAAGCCTTCAGAAGCTGAGGAGATTGGCCAATTAATTAAAGATACTGGTATTAAACTTATAGATACGCCAGTTTCTGGTGGGTTTCCGGGCGCGCAGTCGGGCACACTTACGCTTATGGCCTCTGCACCAGACGATGTGATGAGTAAAAATAGAGATGTTTTACAGGCCATCTCTTCAAACATTCATCATGTTGGGACGGAGCCAGGTCAAGGTCAAACGGTAAAAGCCTGTTTGCAATCATTGATAGGAGCACAATTTTCGGCAACATTTGAAGCCTCTGCTTTGGCAGCGAAAGCTGGCATCAGTGGTGAAGTTTTACATACTGTTTTTTCAACATCTTCTGCTGGGTGTGGCATAGTAAATAATGCTTTGCAAAAAATTATTGACCGACAGTTTGAAGGTACAGGAAGTCATATAAATACAATGCACAAAGATTTAACAATTTCTTTGAATCTTGCAGAAAACCTTGGGGTTCCAATGCATACGGCCTCAGCAGCAATGCAGATATTTCACGCCGGACGCACAAAATATCCGGATGGTGATAATTGGGTTTGTACGCGCGTTATCGAAGAAATTGTTGGTGCTGAACTGCATCGTTAGGGGGTTGAGATGAAGTTAGGTGTAATTTGCGATGGAATAAGCCGAAACCTGGCTTATTCTGTAGATGTTATGGATGAGTTTGATCTAAAATATGCAGAGCTACAGTTTGTTGGCGAAAAAGAGGTTGGTGACCATTCTAAAGAAGAAATAAAAGATATTGATAAACTGCTGAGAGACCGTGGTAAGCCAGTTAGTTGTCTATCGCGTCATATCTTTGCTGGAATGACAGCTCAAAACAAACCGGGTGATACTTTACATATTAGGCATATGGATGCTCTCAAAAGAGTAGTTGATATGGCCTATATTGTTGGATCGCCTTTTGTTCGAATAATGACGCAAAAAAAAGAACAAATTTTATGGGGATTTAATGGTGCAGAAAAGTGGAATGTTGCTCACGGTGCCTGGGATACTATGGCACCTATGATAGAACCTGCCGTGGAATTTGCTCGAAGCGCTGGTGTAAAGTTAGCAGTTGAGACGGGTAACGGTACGATGGTCAATTCCAACTATACTGCTCGAAAACTGATAGATGAATTGAATGCAAAAGATACCCTGAAAGTCCTATGGGACCCGGGAAATAATTGTTGGTGTCACGAGTTAGCATTTCCAGATGGGTATGAAGAAGTAAGAGGTGGGTATCTAGGGCATATTCATATAAAAGATGTCCTTGTAGATACTCCAAAGGCAACACTCACCGTAAAGGAAATGGGACAGGGACAGCTGGGTCCTCTGTTTAACCCTATCGCAGCAGCTCTCAGAAAAGACCAATATGAGGGCGTGATTTCATTTGAAAGTGTTTACCATCCAGGAAATGGAAATTTTGAAGATGGTTTTCGCAAATGCATTGATAAATTTAAAGAAATTTTTGGAGAAGTCTAATGAGTGAAAAACCAACAATAGGTTTTATTGGTGTCGGATTCATGGGTCATGGCATGGCTTCAAACCTACTTAAAAATGGCTACCCGCTTATGATAAAAGGAAACCGAAATCGTACGCCTATTGATGATTTGGTTAAAAAAGGTGCGGTGGAAGCTGGCTCAATAGCTACTCTAGTGAAATCTTCTGAAATAATTCATTTATGCCTCTCAAACTCAAGTCAGGTAGAAAATGTTTTAGAAGGTCCTGGCGGAATTATAGAAAATGCTAGAGCTGGAGTGATTGTTATTGACACATCTACTTCTGATCCAGATTCATCGCTTCGTATGTCTAAAGCCTTGAAAGAAGTGGGTATAGAGTTTGTTGATGCTCCACTGGGCCGAACACCAAAAGAGGCTGCCTTAGGGACTTTAGATGCATTGGTCGGGGCCGATGATCATATTTTTGAGCTTGTTAAGCCAATAATAGGATCATGGTCAGCAACTGCAACTCATTTAGGGCCTATTGGTTCAGGTCATAAAATGAAATTAATAATGAATTTCCTCGCTATGAGTTATGGAGCACTTTATTCTGAAGCAACTGTTTTAGCTGCAAAATCAGGAATTTCCCCGCAAAAAGTAAATGATGTAATTGGTAATAGTCGGCTTAATACAGGTTTCTTTGAGACATTCATGCGGTACTTAGTCGGACGAGATCCAGATGCCCATAAATTCACACTGACAAATGCAGCAAAAGATATCAGTTATGTTAATCAGATGGCACATGATGCTGGAATGGCCAATTTAATGAGTGCTGCAGCTAAACAGTATTATATGCATGCTACAGCAATTGGTGCTGGAGATGATTATGTCCCTATGCTTGTGGATCATATTGCAAAAATGAATGGCATCAATATTCAGGATGAAGTGACAAAAGGTGAAAATGAAACCAAAACCACTTAATAAAATTGAGGAATTTTGTCTTAAGCTTTTTGATTTGATAGGCGTGGACGAAAGTGTTGCAAGTGCTTGTGTTTCTAGCGTTATGCATGGCACTCGCTTTGGAGTGGATAGTCATGGGGTTCGTTTGATACCTCATTACATTAAGGTCTTGGAGACTGGTAGGCTGAATAAAAACCCTTCCATTAAATTTAAAAAGTTAAAGTCGGGTAGTGGGTTTCTAGACGGGGATCATTCCCAAGGTGCTCTACCAACCTATAGGGCAATGGATTACGCAATAGAGATGGCCAAAAAAAATGGTATTGCGGGTGTTGGCATTATGAATTCGTCTCACTTTGGTCCCGCAGGAGCTTATACGCTACACGCTGCAAAAAAAAATATGATTGCATTAGCTTTCTGCAATTCTGATAGTTTTGTGAGACTATATGACGGAGCGGAAAGATTTCATGGCACTAACCCAATTTCGATGGCTGTTCCTACAGGTGAACTAGATCCTTGGCTTTTTGATATGGCAACAAGTTCGGTACCTTTTAATAGAGTTGAACTGTTTCGTTCATTAGATCAAAAATTACCCCAGGACGTTGCTTCTGATAACACTGGGAATTCTACGCAGGACCCGCATGCTGTTGAAATGCTTGATCCTCTTGGAGCACGGTTTGGGTTTAAAGGAGCAGGACTTGGTGGAATT
The DNA here is from genome assembly GCA_902543185.1 of Paracoccaceae bacterium. Lineage (GTDB taxonomy): Bacteria > Pseudomonadota > Alphaproteobacteria > Rhodobacterales > Rhodobacteraceae > Salinivivens. Next base: position 26,904 of record CACBXB010000015.1, on the reverse strand, counting down.
TCTGAAATTTTTTCGGCAGTGTTAACAGGTATGAAACTATCACCTGAGTTGTTGCCAATGTCTGGCCCAGATATGACAACACCAAGAGAATTAGGTGCATTTGTAATTGCTATAGATCCAGAGGGTTTTATAGGTTCTTATTTATTTAAAGAAGGAATGCAGAAATATCTAAGTTTACTTCGAAATAGTACGGCTAAACAAAAGTCATTTGTCATGGCCCCAGGAGACAGAGAGTGGCAAATTGCGCGCCAAAGAGATAAAAATGGTGTTGTTCTTGATCCCATCACTATCGAGCAACTTAGGCTATTAGCAAAACGCTTTGGGATTGTTTCAAAATTTGATTTGTGGAGCGATCATGATTGAAACTTGGCGGTGGTTTGGACCAGAAGATAAGGCCATTTTTAGCGATATAAGGCAAACAGGCGCCTCCGGTATAGCTACCTCACTTTATCATTTGGAACCTGGAGCGGTTTCCCGAATGGGAAAGCATATTCATTTCCTTGATCTGAGAAATGTTAATAGAGAACAAGAAGGTATATCAACTAGTTTCTTCGAAGACGAGCATTTATCAGGACACAAAGATATGATTGAGACTATCTCTGAAATAATTCGAGAAGAAAATCGTTGCAAGGCTGAAGGACGGGAAGATTGGTCTATTCCCATGCTATCTGATCACGGTCAGAATATCCTTGATGATCATGGACGTAATGCAATGCCAGGATATCCTGCTATTGGTCGATTAAAGGGCCTGGCTGAGTTGAGGGGAGTTTTCAAAGCTCTTGAACACAAAGTATGAAATGAGGAATGAGGATGCCCAGATTATTGATGAAGCCTGCCAGTAAACTAGGAAAAATTCATGATATTTCTCCCGAAAAGGCCGGATGGAGTTATGTAGGTTTCGATCTGTATTTATTGGAAGAGGGCCAGTCGATAGGACAAGAAACTTTCGATAGAGAGGTCATCTTGGTTTTGGTGGAAGGTCACGCAGAAATCATAGCAGACGGTAAGAAGTTTGGAGTGCTTGGAGATCGTTTGGATGTGTTTGAAAAGTCTCCACCGCATTGCGTTTATGTTTCAAGTGAAACTAATTGGTCTGTCGATTCCACTAGTAAGTGTACTCTCGCGGTTTGTTCAGCACCTTGTTCGAAAAAATACGAAGCTAGGCAGATTGGGCCTACAGGAATTGAGCTAACAGCTCGCGGAAAGGGAACTAACACCAGGTACATAAACAATATTGCTATGGAGGAGCGAGATGTTGCAAGCAGCTTGCTAGTGACAGAGGTTTTTACACCATCTGGTCATTGGTCATCTTATCCTCCACATCGACATGATAAGGATGATTTTCCAAATATGACTTATCTTGAAGAGACATATTATCACCGTTTAAACCCATCAAAAGGCTATGGGCATCAGAGGGTTTTCACTGAAGATGGCTCTCTTGATGAGACAATGACAGTAGAAAATCATGATGTTGTATTGGTTCCTAAGGGGCACCATCCATGCGCTGTGCCTTATGGGTATGAGATGTACTACTTAAATGTGATGGCTGGCCCATTAAGGAAATGGCGATTTAAAAATCATCCAGATCATAATTGGATCGCTGAAAAAGATACTTCTTAGCTCTCTAATGTTACCACGAGCAAGTTTTATTTATGATAAAAAAAGTTAAATTTAAGGATCCCTATTGAAACCACTAGATCAAATTCCAGATACTTTGCGTCAATCTCTAAGGGGTATTTTTAGTGATATCGATGATACCATAACAACAAATGGTATACTTAGCGCAGAAGCTTACTCAGCCATAGAAAATATATCGGAGCAAGGCATAGATTTCATTCCAATAACTGGGCGGCCTGCAGGTTGGTGTGATATGATCGCTCGATTTTGGCCTGTGAAAGGTGTCATTGGCGAAAATGGTGCCTTTTTCTTTTCTTATGATCAAAAGAAAAAGAAAAAGAAAATGATAAGGAGATATATTCAAAGTGAAAAAGAGAGATCGGAAGGCCGTAAAAAACTCGAAAAAATTAAACAAAAGGTTCTCAATGAGGTCGCAGGATGTGCCGTCTCCAGCGACCAATTCTCTCGCATATCCGATCTTGCCATAGATTTTTGTGAAGATGTCCCCAATTTACCGATTGAAGCAGTAAAAAAAATTAAAGAAATTGTTGATGAGTCTGGAGCTACTGCTAAAATATCTTCAATTCATGTAAATGCTTGGTTTGGTGACTACTCCAAACTGGAAATGACAAGAGTTTTTACAAAAGAAATTTTTGATACTGATCTTGATAGTTGTAAAGATGAGTTCATTTTTTGTGGTGATAGCCCAAATGATGAACCATTATTCCAATATTTTCCAAATTCTTGTGGGGTTGCAAATGTGAAGGATTTTAAATCTGAAATGACATATCTGCCTACATATGTTTCCCGCTCAAAAGGAGGAAAAGGCTTTGTTGAGATTTGCAAGAAATTTCTAGACTTTGATTAAATTTTATAATGCGTGCCTTCGCTTTAAATTTTATTCTGCTTTTTTCTTGGATTTTCAATTGCTTGGATCTGTTTTAATTTTTTAAAAAGCCAATTCGAAAAATGTGGTGGGCGACCCTGGAATCGAACCAGGCGTGCGTCTCCGCGAGGGAGTTACAGTCCCCTGCCACACCTTGCGGCCTGTCGCCCACTTTTGATTTTCTCATTCTAAACGGTTGCTTACAAGTGACTCGAAAAGAGGTCAATGATAAAATGCTGCTATCTAAAAACCCTTTCCCTCGCTTCAAAATATTAACTGTATGTGTTAATTGATGCGGAGGTTTATCGAAACAAAATTTATCAAAGGGCATTTTTTTATGAAAAAACCAAAATGGGTTATAAAAAAAGAAAAAGATGAAAAAACTGCTCAGAAACAGACCTATTGGATTTTCGGCCTGCATGCTGTCCGCGATGCTCTTGTGAACCAGAACAGAAAAAAATTTAGGTTGATGATGACAAAAAATGCTGCAGCAAAACTTAGTGAGTGTATTTCTGTTTCTGGGTTAACCCCTGAAATATTTGATGCCCGTCAATTTAAACCGCCTATTGACAAAAATTCCGTTCATCAAGGTGCGGTATTGGAAGTGGAAAGCTTACAGTGGGGTTCTTTGGAAGATGTAATCATGAATTCTAGAAGTAATACCCCACGATTGATTTTGTTAGATCAAGTCACAGATCCGCATAATGTTGGTGCTATTTTGAGGTCTGCAGAGGTCTTCGGTGTGAGCGCTGTAGTAGGGACAAAAATCCATAGCCCTTCGGAAACTGGCGCATTGGCAAAGAGTGCTAGCGGTGCATTAGAACGACAACCTTACATTCGCATCCGTAATTTGGCAGATACGATACAATATTTAGAAAAAATGGGATTTATCTCTATTGGGCTTGATAGTGAAGCAGAAAATACGTTGGCAGATGTCCAAGAAATTTCAGACCGACCAACTGCTTTGGTGTTGGGTTCTGAGGGGTCCGGGTTAAGATTTCGTACTAAGCAAACAGTTAAGTTTATGGTTAAAATTCCATTTTCAACAGATTTTGGTTCTTTAAATGTCTCTAATGCTGCTGCTATTGCACTTTATCAATTACAAGAACTGTCTCAGAATTCACACTGAGTTTCGATAGAAAAAGACTGATGCTCAGTAAATAATAATGATTTTTTAATTTTAATTTTGAAAGAAATGCTATGTTTCGATACTGAATTTAAGGCCTAGATTAAAAATATACTTCGCTTATTTGAACTTTTAAGAAAAACTGGTATCTGAACAACGTTGTTGGTATCACACCTTTTTTAGAGGACGTTTGATGAATTTTGATAAGCCTGGAATTGTAGAAGATAATTATCGAGAAGTGATATCTTCGATAGACGAAATAATAGAAGATGCCCGAAACGGTCGGATGTTTATTTTGATTGATCATGAAGACCGTGAAAACGAAGGTGATCTTGTAATTCCCGCACAAATGGCAACTCCAGATGCGATAAATTTTATGGCGACTAATGGCAGAGGATTAATTTGCTTGGCCTTAACATCTGAAAGAGTTGACCAATTAGGTTTAGAATTAATGAGTACGAATAATTCGTCTAGGCATGAAACAGCTTTTACGATCTCTATAGAAGCGCGCGAAGGTGTTACAACTGGGATATCAGCTCATGACAGAGCGCGAACCGTGGCAGTAGCTATCGATACTTCTAAAGGTATGACGGATATAGCAACGCCTGGGCATGTTTTCCCTTTGCGAGCCAGAAGTGGGGGCGTTCTAGTTAGAGCGGGTCATACGGAGGCGGCAGTCGATATATCTCGTTTAGCAGGATTAAACTCATCAGGTGTTATTTGTGAGATTATGAATGAAGATGGAACAATGGCGCGTCTTCCAGAGCTCACTGGGTTCGCTCAGAAACACGGATTAAAAATTGGCACAATAAGTGATTTGATTGCCTACCGTAGGAGACATGATAATCTTGTTCGGGCTAGTGATCAGACTAAGATTTTTTCAGAGTTTGGTGGTGAGTGGGATATGAAGGTTTATGAAGATGAAACCCATGGCGATCAGCATATTGTTTTAATCAAGGGCGACCTTACAGGTGATAAACCTGTGTTGGTTAGAATGCATGCAATGGATCCTATGTTAGATATAGTGGGGGTAGGACCTAGGGGCAGGGCAGATGAATTTAGAGTAGCTATGAATATGGTAGCAGAAGAGGGACGAGGTGTGGTTGTTTTATTGCGCGACACGGCGATGAAAATAGAAAACAACGATAATAGTTCACCTAGAACGCTTAGACAATATGGATTAGGTGCGCAAATTTTATCATCCCTAGGGCTGTCAAAATTAGAGTTACTGACAAACTCACCTACCCCTAAAGTAGTAGGCCTTGAAGCTTATGGTTTAGCAATAACATCGACCCGTAAAATCTCGGAGCTTGGCTGATGGCTGGAAAAATAGAACGCCACGCTTTGCCCAGAGCTTCTTTTCAAAATGAGCCCAAAGTTCTTATTGTCGTAGCACCATATTACCAGTCCATTGCTGAAAATTTGCTGAAAGGTGCCAAAACAGAAATATCAGCATCAAATGGGACTTTTGATGTCGTCGAGGTTCCAGGAGCCTTGGAGATAGCAACTGCTATTGGTATTGCTGAAAGATTAGAGGAGTTTGATGCCTACGTAGCCTTGGGATGTGTGATACGAGGTGAAACAACCCACTATGAAACGGTGTGTAATGATAGTAGTAGGGGGCTTACGCTACTAGGCCTTCAAGGTTTATGTATAGGTAATGGGATTTTAACTGTGGAAAATGTCGAGCAAGCTCAGGAGCGTGCTGATCCTGAAAAGCAAAACAAAGGGGGTGGTGCAGCCGCAGCCGCCTTGCATCTTTTATCTCTAAGTCATAAGTGGGCTGATAACAAAAAGGGTATAGGGTTTAAGGCTGACTGAATGATTGGTTGTTGGCAATAGGCACTTATGAAAGAAGCTAATAATGTCACAAGTCGATCAAATTTCTGGTAATCAAAAAAGAAAAATTCGCTCTGCAACTCGTCTCTACATAATTCAGGCACTGTTTCAAATGGAACAATTGGGCCAATCTATTGATCAAGTAGCGGATGAATTTATAACGCATAGATTTGCTGCGAATTATGAAGAAGGTCAGATGCTTGCAGGAGATGAAACTTTTTTTAAATCAATCTTAGGGGCAGCAGTTAATTATCAAGCATCTATAGATCAGCTTACAGATCGAGCATTAGTTGAAAAATGGCCAATAGCCCGAATAGATCCAACTTTAAGATCACTTTTTAGATCCGCAGCTGCTGAAATAGTACAGATAAAAACCCCACCCAAAATTGTGATTACTGAGTATGTAGCGCTTGCTCACGCCTTTTTCCCAGATGGCAAAGAGCCAAATTTTGTAAATGCTGTGCTAGACCATATGGCTAGAGAGGTATGTCCCAACGAGTTTAGCTAATGTTTATTTGGGAGCGGGACCGCAACTGCCGTTAGGTTATCTCATTCCCGAGGACCTGTATTTACAGGTGGGCACCGGATAACCAGGCCAGGGCCAGGACAGAGCCAGCTCCCTCGGAATTGCTTAAGGCCACCGGAATGCAACCATTACGAACAAAGCAGAACCCGCAACAATGAGGATATAGTCACGTGCTGAAAGAGTTTCAACTAATCTTAGATGAATATTTATTGAGCTTCTTCTTGTTTTACCAAATTAGTCGGGTCAATTTATCATCATGAAATTAGAAACACCAAAAAATGTTAGCAGAATAGCTCGAGGTGTAATGAGGCATTTTGCTCAAATAGGTTTCTCGAGTTTAAGTGAATTTTCGCCAACTAGCGGTTTGCGAGTTGATATTATAACAATAGGAATATCGGACGAAATTTGGATAGTAGAATGTAAATCAGGCCAGAGTGACTTTAAGTCTGATAAAAAGTGGCAAAATTATATAGACTGGTGCGATAGATATTTTTGGGCAGTGGATAGCACCTTTCCAATTGACATTCTACCTTCTGATACTGGCGTAATTATCGCCGACGCCTACGATGCTTCGTTTCTCAGAGAGGCTCCACTGAACAAATTATCGGCAGCAAGACGAAAAAAAATCACAAAATCAATAGCTAGATCGGCCTGTAATAGATTGCTTACACATACAGACCCAAAAATATGACAACTAGCTTTTTTTTGTCACCTGACGGGCAGCTAGAGCGGCTAGCCTTATTTCTTCCGAAATTTCGTCAGCTTCTTCAGGATCGAAATCCATTGGTATTTCTGTGCCCCCGGCGGAAACATAAATCCGGACCATTCCAATATCTGTTGGGCCAATTTGTAAGTTTGCTTCTATATCTGATTGTTTATTTATTCCCATGTAATATCCTAACGCCTCAAGAGGGGCTTAATATTCAAATATAAATTTTGCAAGTAACTGGGTTGCCAAAAAAAATTACAACCTACCAAAATATAGAATTTAACTTGCATTTGATTAGTCGCAGAGATACATCGCGATGGTGGGCCGCCTTAGCTCAGTTGGTTAGAGCGCTGGATTGTGGATCCAGAGGTCCCCCGTTCGAGCCGGGGAGGCGGTACCATAATAATGACTGCTGAAAAAGCTTCTAATTATCCATTTTAAGCGCTGAAATAAACGCCTCTTGCGGAATATCTACTTTACCAAACTGTCGCATTCGTTTCTTACCTGCTTTTTGCTTGTCTAAAAGCTTTCTTTTCCTGGTTGCATCACCACCATAGCATTTAGCTGTCACGTCTTTTCGCAATGCTGCTAGAGTTTCACGTGCGATTACTTTCCCTCCAATTGCGGCTTGAATTGGTATCTTAAACATGTGCCGTGGGATTAAATATTTTAGTTTTTCACACATGGCACGCCCCCGCATCTCAGCCCTGTCTCGATGGACCATAACTGACAAGGCATCAACTGGTTCTTCATTTACCAGGATCGACATTTTAACTAAATTATCTTCCCTGTACCCAGTCATTTGATAATCGAAGGATGCGTAGCCTTTGGTAACTGACTTTAATCGGTCGTAAAAATCAAAAACAACCTCGTTTAGCGGTAAATCGTATACAACCATTGCACGTGAGCCCGCATAAGTTAAGTCCTCTTGAATGCCTCTACGGTCCTGACAAAGTTTTAATACATCACCAAGATAATCGTCCGGGACTAATATAGTTGCTTTGATTCTCGGTTCTTCTAGATGGTCCACCTTGCTTAAATCAGGCATATCAGCTGGGTTGTGTAGTTGCATACTATTCCCATCGTTCATATAAATGTGATAAATTACAGACGGCGCTGTAGTAATCAATTCAATGTCATACTCACGCTCAACGCGATCACGTATAACCTCAAGATGTAATAATCCTAAAAATCCACAACGGAAACCAAAGCCAAGTGCTGCTGAGGTTTCCATTTCAAAACTGAACGATGCATCATTGAGGGCTAACTTCTCAATTGCTTCTCTTAAGTCTTCAAATTCAGAGCTGTCAACAGGAAATAGGCCACAAAAAACGACTGGTTGGCTTGGATTAAACCCTGGTAAAGGTTCCTCTGCGCCTTTTCTCTCGTGGGTAATTGTATCCCCAACTCTTGTATCTCGGACTTGCTTAATAGATGCGGTGATAAATCCTATTTCTCCGGGCCCTAGTTTTTCAGTTGACTGCATTTCAGGGCGAAAAACACCTATACGGTCCACTGTATGAACGGACCCATTTGAAAACATCTTTACCTTGTCGCCTTTACCTAGAACGCCGTCCATTATTCGAACCAATACAACAACACCGAGATAAGCATCGTACCAGCTATCAACTAACATCGCTTTTAAGGGAGAATTCCTGTCACCTTTTGGAGGGGGAAGTTTTTCAACTATTGCTTCTAATGTTTCTTGAATTCCAAGCCCTGACTTTGCAGAAACTTCCAATGCCTCAGATGCATCAATCCCGATAACGTCTTCGATTTGTTCAGAAACGCGCTCGCAATCTGATGCCGGTAAGTCAATTTTGTTTAGAACCGGTACAATTTCGTGATCTGCATCTATAGCTTGATAAACATTTGCGAGTGTTTGAGCCTCAACGCCTTGAGTGCTGTCGACTACCAACAAGGACCCCTCAACTGCTCTCATTGACCTAGAAACTTCATATGCAAAATCCACATGGCCGGGCGTATCGATTAGATTTAAGACGAACTCTTCGCCACTTGCGGCTGTGTAGTCTATTCTTACAGTATTAGCTTTGATCGTTATTCCACGTTCGCGTTCAATATCCATACTATCTAAAAGCTGCTCTTTCATGTCCCGATCAGCCACTGTATTCGTTGACTGAATTAGTCGATCCGCCAACGTTGATTTGCCGTGGTCAATGTGAGCAACAATTGAAAAATTTCTTATTTTATCGATATCTACCATAGCCATGGATATGTGGCTATTTTGGGGTTTGGTCAAGGTGTTAATGTACCACTACTCAAGCATAATTAATCTTTGAGTTAAACTTTAAAAATTATTTTAAAAGCTATCCTGTAACGTAAAAAATAATCTTGCCGCATTTTCAAATTCACGCGGCTTTTCGGCATGAAGCCAATGACCGGCATCTTTTAGCGTCGCAAATCTCGCCTTGATAAATAATGAATTGATAATTTCTCGATGCTCAGCGCGAATATATTCACTATTTTCACCTCTAAAAAATAATGTATGCCCTGAAAATTTTTCATCTATTTTGGGAAAACTCAAAATCTCGTGCATTTGTGAACTCAAAATATCAAGGTTTAATTTCCAACTTTTGGTTTTCAAATCTAACGACTGCGTAAAAAAGTTTTGTAGTGATTTGTCCTCTAAAAAATTAGAAAGAGCCATTATAGCATCTGATCTTTTTTCTACTTTTGACAGATCAACTTTCTGCATCGCCTCTATAAACTTTGACTGGTCATGTTCGTATTTTACGGGGGCAATGTCTGCTATAAGTAACCTATTGACGAGATTAGGATTCTTTAATGCTAATACCATTGCCGCTTTCCCCCCCATTGAATGACCAATTATATCGGGTCTTATATTTAAATAAGTAATAACTTCGACGAGGTCTTCAGCCATATCGTGATAATTATGTGAATCAAACCAAGGGCTTTCGCCATGGTTCCTTAAATCGACAGCAATGACATGAAATTTATCTGATAACCGTTTGGCGATTACACCCCAATTTCTTCCAGACCCGTAAAGCCCGTGGATAATCATCAGTGGAGGAGAATTTTCAGCGCCGTGGGTTAAATAATTAAGCATTTAAACTTCATAATCTCCTGCTGACAAGTTTTCAAACTAGAAATATAGATGGGGGATGTGTGGGCGATTTGCAATTACAATACCATCAGATGCGATGTCACAACTTTTTGACGCGCAGCCTGCTAATGATTTGCCTGATGTGCCTAATTTTAATGTCTGTCCAACGAATTTCATTCATGCGGTTATTTATAATGGGTCAGGTAGAAAACTCGAAAGTTTGAGGTGGGGTTTTGTTCCTAATTGGTATCGGGAACTGAATGGAGGACCACTTTTAATAAATGCACGAAGTGAAACTATTGCCAAAAGGCCTGCTTTTTCAAATGCGAGCCGGGCACGTAGGTGTTTAATTCCCTGTACTGGATTTTATGAATGGAGCAAGGATTTAGAGGAAAATAAAATACCCTGGTTTATTACGAGAAATGACAATGCTCCCATGGTTTTTGGAGGAGTTTGGCAAGAGTGGAGTGATGAAATTGGCATAATTAAAACATGTGCAATTGTAACTACTGCTAGCAATACTAAATTATCTAGAATTCATCATCGCTTACCACTTGTTTTGGAGAGAAGTAACTGGGGCCTTTGGTTAGGTGAAAAGGGTCATGGGGCATCTGTTTTGATGAAGCCAACAGACGATGAAACGCTAAATGCCTATAAAGTATCAAAAAATATAAATTCGAATAGGTCCTCCGGCCCAGATCTTATCTCTCCCATTTAAAGCTACACTCAGCTTTATAAACTTTAAATTACAACACCGCTATCGACTTGACGGTTAAAGCTCATTCTACTATCACCAGAATTTGTTGAGCGGGTATGGTGAAATGGTATCATAAGAGCCTTCCAAGCTTAAGGTGCGGGTTCGATTCCCGCTACCCGCTCCAATATTTTCAAATATAAAACAGTTACTTAATGATTTTTTAAGCTGCTTGGTGCCGAGCTGGGTGCCAAAAAAAACTATCGGGTATCGGGAAGAAAAGCAAAACAGTACTTCAAATAGTGTCAAAAAGTGATATCGGAAATTATAGTGCTCAAATTTTATACTTTGTGACCCCACGTAATCGCGAAACCTCATCAAAAGCTGACAAAAGACTTTGAAATACCAAAACGAAATGAAATAAAAACAATTTATGCTTAGTGCATATATTCGATGAAACTTTGTTAATCCAAAACCCGAAATGAATTAAATGGATGCTTTAAAATGGCTAGTTTAAGATTTGACGCCTTCGACCAAATCAGTAAAGATGAACTTAGAGATATTCAATTTACCGGTCTTAAATCAACAATAACGAACGCTTATTCAAATCTAAATTATTTTAAAGAAAAATGTCAGAAAATAGGTCTACACTTTGATGATTTAAAATCAATTTATGACCTCTCTAAATTTCCTTTTACTACTAAAGAGGATTTTCGATCAAACTATCCATTTGATATGTTTGCTGTTCCTTTAAATGAGATACATAGAATTCATGCTTCGAGTGGAACAACAGGAAAGTCTACAATTGTTGGTTATACCAAAAATGATCTAGATACTTGGTCGCAGCTAACCTGTCGTTCTTTGAAAGTAGGCGGGGCAAAGAAAGGCGATTGTATACAAATATCGTATGGCTATGGCCTATTTACTGGAGGTTTTGGTACTCATGATGGCGCTCACAAACTTGGCTGTACTGTAATACCAGTGTCAGGTGGCCAAACGGAGAGACAAGTTCAACTTTTAGTCGATTTAAAACCCAATATTATTGCAATTACGCCATCTTATTTACTTACCATAGCTGATGAAATTGAAAGACAAAATATTGATGTAAAACGAGATCTATCACTCAAATTAGCGTTTGTTGGGGCTGAGCCGTGGACTGAGGCTATGCGGAGCGAAATTAATTTTAGATTAAATTTACAAGCAATAAATTATTATGGAATATCTGAGGTAATTGGGCCAGGAGTGGCTTCAGAATATTTAGAGGATTTAGATGGTCCTACAATTTGGGAAGATCATTTTTACCCTGAAATAATAGATCCTGAAACTGGTGAAGTTCTTCCTGATGGCGAATTTGGCGAATTAGTAATTACGAGCCTGACAAAGGAAGCAACGCCGGTGATTAGATACAGAACAAAAGATCTAACCAGGCTCCTTCCTGGAACCGCTAAAACGATGCGACGTATCGAGAGGTTTAAAGGAAGATCGGATGATATGCTTATTATTCGTGGAGTGAATATTTTTCCATCACAAGTTGAAGAAGAAATATTAAAAATTCCGGCGCTTTCTGCTCAATATCAGATCCATGTTTACAAACGCCATAATCTTGACGAACTGGAAGTTTGGGTAGAACCTAGGGTTGAGGCTATCTCAACAGAGGTGCAAAATTCGAAGGTTGCTTTGGAAGAAAATATCAAAGCCTGGACTGGCGTTCGGGCAAAAGTAGTAATTCGTCCACCTGCCAGTATTGAAAGATCTATTGGCAAAGCGATACGAGTGATAGACCAAAGAGAAAAGTAACAAAGGATAATTTAAATGGATATGGAAACTTTACTTCCTTTAGGAAAAGTCGACCCAGGTTTGAGAACCCCGTCTGATCCTTTGGATATACATAAAGTTGCAGATCAATCTAAATTGGTTGAGGAAATTGGCTATTCCTCTGTTATGACAGAAGAGACTAAGGACGATCCATTTACGGTTTTAACCTTGGCGGCAAATTCTACAAAATCTCTTGGTATAGGTACTGCAGTTACAATAACTTTCCCAAGAAGTCCCACAGTGATGGCACTAAGTGCCTGGACCTTACAAAAGTTTTCAAAAGGTCGATTTACTTTAGGGCTTGGGCCTCAGGTAAAAGCTCACATAGAAAGGCGATATGGAATTAAAGCTAACCCATTAGGTCCATGGATGAGAGACTATGTTAAAGCGGTTAAGGCTGTTTGGGATACATGGCAAAATGGCAGTAAATTAGATTATCAGGGTGAATTTTACAATTTAAACCTCATGGTTCCTCTTTTTGATGCTGGTCCAATTGAACATCCTAAAATACCAATACATCTGGCAGCAGTGAATGAGTATATGTGTTTTGTGGCAGGCCAAGTCGCTGATGGAGTTAGGCCGCATCCAGTTTGTACGCCATCTTTTATAAAACAGGAAATGCTCCCACAAATACAAGCGGGCGCCAAAGCTGAAGGTAGGTCGTTAAAAAACTTCAAAGTTTCTATGAAGCCATTGATTGCTACGGCGCCTAATGAAGAAGAGCTTCAAACCAAGATTAAAGATGCTCGTGCTCGAATTGCTTTTTATTTATCGACACCTTCATATATAAAAGCCTTTAGTCATCATGGTTTAGAAGATCTCGCTAATGAAGCAAAACTTTTATCTAGAGCACAAAAATGGGAGCAATTACCTGATCTGATTTCAGATGAGATTTTAGAAAAATTCGTAGTAATAGGTACTTTTGAAACTATTGGACAAAAACTTTTTGAGAGATTTGGGAATGTTGTAACAAATTCTGAATTCTCTATCCCGGTAAACAGTTTGGGAGATAAGGAAAAATTAACAGAAATTATAAAAATGCTTCAATCCAAGAGTAGTAAAACAGCGAGATTAAATATTGAGGGGCAAAATTAGATAGAAAATAAATATTTAGGCTAATTTAACAAAATTGGGCTCCAGGGTGCCAAACGGGTGCCACACATAGGGTATATACGGGTGCTTTTTAGTACAATTTAGTACAATAAAATCAGGTTTTTTGCAGCACGCGCACTGCTTATTACGGTTTCGATTCCCGCTACCCGCTCCAATTATAACCAGAGCTAAGCAGTCTGCCGATACCATTATCTTTCAAAAAATTTTTACACAAATCATAATTAAGTTTCCCTTCAATCCACATTCTTATTTCATATAATCAGAGGCTTGACAGCCAGAACAGTAACCTGTTTACGGTTGTATTTTAGGTCTGAGTAGAGTGCTCGATTATCAAAGATATTTGAGATATTGTCGAAAAAGAATTCTATATTTGGGAGACGATTTCTGTAGTATGACCATGGGTAGTTCTTTAAGGTTGGAGATGGCAGAGTGGAAGAGAAATTAAAGGAACTAATTTCGAATTACCAAGTGTCCCATAGTCTCCCGCGCCAATTTTATACGTCTGAGACGTTATATAAGATGGATATCGAGCACTATTGGAACCACAGTTGGATTTGGGTTGGGCATGTAAACCAAATTCCCAATACCGGAGACTTTTTCTTATTCGATTACGGTTATGAGTCTGTAATAGTAGCTCGTGATAAAAATAAAGATGTAAATGCATTATTGAATGTATGTCGCCATAGAGGTTCAAGAGTTTGTCTAGAAAAGAGTGGAAATACTCGTGTGTTTGCCTGCCCCTATCATGCATGGACTTATGAACTTGATGGAAATCTACGCGCTGCGCGTGAAATGGGAGACAGCTTTGATAAATCAGAACATTCATTAAAAAAAGTTAATCTTCGGATTTTCCACGGGCTGATTTTTGTCTGTATATCAGATGATCCACCTAATATAGACGAAGGTTTACTTAAACTAGGGACCTTGGTTGAACCTTTTGAATTTGAGAATTTAAAAATTGTGCATAGCAAAATTTATCCAGTAGCTGCTAATTGGAAATTGGCTTTGGAGAATTACATGGAATGCTATCATTGTGCACCCGCACATTTAGAGTATTCGAAGTCGCACAGCTTAAAAGATCCATCAAACGCCAATATCGAATTGAAAAGTTGTATGCTTAAGAGAAGTATTGAAGTGGGACTATCGGGTGACGAACTTCAAATAAATGGTCTTGGGTCAAAAGATGTAGAAATGGATTTTTATTTCTCCCGCTATCCCCTTTTTCAAGGCTATCAAACTGGTAGCAAGTCCGGGAAACAATTAGCGCCACTACTTGGGAAACTTAAAGATTTTGATGGTGGAACGACTGATTTACAAATTGGTATTTTGAATAACTTTTTATCTTATTCAGATCATGTAATAGGCTATCGGTTTATTCCAAGGTCTCTTCAGCTTACGGATATTGAGGTAATTTGGATGGTGAGAGAGGATGCCAAAGAGGGTCTGGATTATAACTTAGAAGATCTCACCTGGTTATGGCATTGTACATCACAAGACGATGAGCGCATCATTGGACTTAATCAAAAAGGGGTCAACTCTGATCACTACGTTCCAGGGCCTTTATCTAACATGGAGTGGGGCATTAAAGCGTTTCATGCTGGTTACGTGAAACAATTAGAAAAAAAAATAAATGTTAAATCTTAAAGCTTTTTTATGAAAAATACTGCTCCAATTAGTTGGCAAATTATTAAGGGAGCAATTAAGTTATTTATTTGGTCAAGACATAAAGATATTTTTAGAATTTAACCGTAAATTAAAGAGACTTGTTTTTAAGTTTGATGATTTTGGATATTCGAGTAGCTGCCATTTTACCGCTCTCATATGCTCCATTCACTAGACCTGCTAAATCACCTGCCGTTGCCTCACCTGCAAATATTAACTTTTCTGCAATAGGTTCACTAAGCAACTCTCGTGCGCCATAACAGCCTGGTTTAACTGCAGAATAGGATCCTTTAGTCAGTGGATTATTTGCCCAATCGGAAGCAAATCCTTTTAGAAAATGTTTACGGATATCGCATCCAGCCAAAGACTCGAGTTTAGAAAGGGCGTATTCCACAATACCGTCTTCGCCTTGCTTCGTTAAGTCCCAGGCAAATCGCCCACCGATAAACCCAACTATATAGTCATGTCCAGTTGGCCATGCTAAGAAATAGCAGCCACTCCCAATATTTTTTGCAGCAATGTCATATTGCACGAAACTATTTTCACTAAATCCTAATCTACTCCCATCGAAGAGAAGAGGAATTTTTACAAGGAGCCCCATTTGAATACCAGAAAGCGCCTTTTGCACATTATTGGAAAGTGTAGGAGTAAACTTTATTTTTTCGGACTTCAAAACACCAATTGAAACGGTACAAATGCAAGCCCTAGCCAAAATTGTTCCCTTGGAAGTAATAACTTTTACGCCTGAACCTGAATAATCTATATTAAGTACACTTGTATTGAAAGCGATAGGAAAGTTGTTGTTTAATGTAGCTACTAAACTACCTAAACCCTCTTTTACTATAAAGCTTGGTTGGGTATCTTTTGTATTCCAATATTCTGCTGTTGATATTTGATCTACATCAACAGCGTAGTTTAAAGCTCCCTCCCAGTTCTGGAAACATTCGCCATATGGAACTTTTGGAATTATTCTTGATGCTGGTATATCTATTCCTCTACGGCCGGTGTCTCGAAGAATTTCTTTTATTATAATTTCAGATTGATTGTATTCTTTTATTGCTTCTTTTGGAGATTTTGTACCGTCTCTTTCGAACATTTCGATTTTTGGGTTGGAGTGGTCCACAAGTGTAAATTTATTATTTTTACCCAAATCTGAAAAGAAGTTATTGTCGGAGCCTGATATCCAAGAACAACCATGATCAACAGGTTGGCCAAGAATATCACTCTCCGTATAAGCCCGACCTCCGATACGATCTAAAGCCTCTAAGACTATATACGAGTTTCCTAGTTCCTGAAGCTTTTTTGCTGCTGAAAGACCCGATGAGCCAGCACCAATTATAACAATATCGGGGTTAGTTGGAAGAGGTGCACTCAAGGGCTTTATCTACTTCTAGCTTTTGAATTTTTAAAGATGCTACAGTGCAGTATCACACTATGCAACCTACTGAAGTCAGAGAAAATTTAAAAAATTGAACTATAAAGACTGTGTTTCTAAATTTAAGTCTTTCTATTTCTCTAGACTCAGTACAAATTAAAGTATTGTATGAAGCTTAGACTATGAACTTAAAAAGGAAGTGAGAAAAATGAGAAAAACTTTAAGTTACCTGGTGGCTGCAACTGCATTTTCATTCGGTGCTTCTGCATTTGCAGCGGACAGTGAACTGGTGGTGTTCGACTGGGGTGGATATGAAGACGAAATGTTCTTCCAAGATTATATGAAAAAATACGGCGATGCGCCAACTTATTCTTTCTTTTCAGATGAGGAAGAAGCTTTTCAAAAAGTGCGTGCAGGTTTTCGGGCTGACTTAGGGCATCCCTGTTCGCAGTCAGTAGTAAAATGGCGAAACGCAGGAATTATAAAACCAATTGATACTTCTAGACTGTCAAACTTTGACAAGGTTGATCCGGGATTTGCTGGAATGGAGGGCTTTCAAGTTGATGGAGTTCAATGGGCACTTCCGATAGATTGGGGCGCAACAGCATTAACATACAACGCTGAGGAAGTATCTGCAGAAGAAGCCAGCTCGTTGTACGTCTTTGCTGATCCAAAATTTCAAGGGCGTGTGTCAATCATTGATAACGTAGACGATGCCTATGCGCTAGGTTATCTGGCCGTAGGAGTTATGGATTGGACCAAATCTACGGATGAGGATTTTAAAAAGGCTTCGGATTTTTTAAGAAAAGTGCACAAGAACGTCAGACAATATCATGCTGACGGTGCTGAAGGTGCTGCGCTTATGAAGAGTGGAGAAATTCTTTTAGAATGGACGTGGAATGAGGTTGCATTTACTCTCGGTTGGGAAGAAGACGCACCGGAGACAGTCTTCAAACGAGATACCAAAGAAGGCTCTTCAACTTGGGTATGTGGATATACAATGATGAAAGATGCACCTGGTTCAGAACAAAAAGCATACGATTTTCTTGATGCTTGGCTTTCTAACGCCTCTGCAGAATATATCGTTACTGAGTGGGGTTACGGACATACGAATAAAGAAGTCATGGCAACTGTTGGTAAAGAAAATGGATGGGAGCCGTTAGCAAGTTACACTGAGGGTTCTTTGTTCCAGAAACCTTCTGACCCTGCTCTCAGGGAAAAAATGATTAAAGAATGGGAGCTCATTAAAAGTGGCTTCTAAATAGGACTAAATTAAAAATTTCAGAGGCGAACTTCGCCTCTGAAATCAAGCTGAAAAGGCTATTATATTATCCAAATCAGCCTTTAACTGGATTTCTTTACCAACGGAATAACTAGGCTGGCCAACAGAATTTTGCGACGAGATCGTCAAAGTTTCAATAGTCCCGCATGAAACTTTATAGTTAGTTGTTTCGCCGAAGTATGATACATCAATTATCTTTCCAGAAACTAAATTTTTTGATCGAGAAGTTTTTGGAACTATGGTTATTTTCTCGGGCCGTATTCCAAGAATAATCTTTTTAGATGATTGGCCAAAAACCCGAGACTTGTCTATATTTATTTGGCCAAAAATTTCAGACTGAACCTTTAAATTTTTGTTTTCACCTATAATTTCACCTTCAATAAAAGTCATCTCTCCAATGAAAGACGCAACTTTTTGTGAAGTTGGAAGTTCGTAGAGATCTCTAGGTGAAGCTTCTTGTGCTACCTTTCCATCGAACATAACGGCTACTCTGTCACTCATTGTAAGCGCTTCGTATTGGTCATGGGTTACAAGTATAAAAGTAATCCCAACGGCTCGCTGCAGGTGTCTTAGTTCTGACTGCATCTGCTCTCTTAGTTTCTTGTCTAAAGCTGAGAGTGGCTCGTCTAATAAGAGAACTTTTGGTTTTAATATTAGCGCACGTGCTAGAGCAACCCGCTGCTTTTGGCCTCCGGAAAGGGCATTAGCAGAACGTTTATTGAGACCGGATAATCCTACTAGCTCAAGTGCTTCATCAACAAGTTTGTTTTGTTTGTTTCTATTTTCACGTTTGTTTCGCAATCCGTAGGCCACATTTTCTTCTACATTCAAATGCGGAAAAATAGCATAATTTTGGAAAACCATATTTGTTGGCCGTAAATTAGGCTCAATACCTTCCATCGAAGTATTATCGATAAAGACTTGCCCAGAAGTTGGTTTTTCGAAGCCAGCAATTAGTCGTAATAGCGTAGTTTTACCACAACCAGAAGGGCCTAAAAGTGAATAGAATTGGCCTTCTTCAATGTCTAAAGAAACACCATTCACAGCATTAACGTCACCAAAGCTTTTAAAGACATTTTCAACCTGAACTAATTTAACCATTGTTTAAAAATTCCTTTAAATTTTACAATAAGGACGTTTGCGATTTTGCTGCTCTTCTTCGAAAATACTCACTAAGAGATAGCAAAATTAACGAAACCAAGATTAGAATTGTACCTAGTGCCATTGTAGTCGGTAATTGTTTTGGAAATCTAAACAATGACCATATGTAAACTGGTAATGTAGTCTCTGTTCCAGTTAAGAAAAATGCTATTATAAATTCGTCTAAAGACAACGTAAAACCTAGTAATAAGCTAGCCATTATACCAGGATAAACCAGCGGTAGGATCACGCGGCGGAAGGTTCCAATTGGCGTTTCGCCAAGATCGAGAGATGCTTCTTCTAAACTTATGTCAAGATTGTTAAAGGCAGAATTCATGATGAGTATTGAGAACGGCATAATTAGTAGAGTATGGCCTAAAACGACGCTCCAAAGATTAAGTGGTAATCCGAGCTGAATTAGTACGATCAAAAGTGATACACCAACTATTATTTCAGGCAAAACCAGTGGTGCCAATATAAAAGTTAGCGAAAATTGTTTGCCGGGAAAATTATACCTACTTGAAGAGCGTGAAGCTAGTGTGCCCAATATTGTAGCAAAAATACTTGATGACGCAGCTACAATAAGTGAATTTTTTAGGGCTTCATGTAAAGTCTCTTGATACAATAATGCTTTGAACCAACCGGTGGTAAAACCTGATAACGGAAAAGCAATAATCTGGCTTGAATTAAATGAAAATATTGGAAGCAGTAACGCTGGTGCATACAAAAATATCAAATATGTAACCGCAAAAATTTTGAGGAATTTGCCGGAACGGCCCATCTTAATACCTCCTTAAGTATTTTTTGTTGAAGAGAACAAAAACAATTGAGATAAAGGCTACAATTACTAATGAGGAAACAGATAAAGCCGCAGCGAGAGGGGCGTTATTTGCTTTAGAGAATTGGACTTGGATCATATTTGCGATCATTAGGCCATCAGTACCGCCAACTAATTTAGGTGTGATGTAATCTCCAACAGTGGGAATGAAAATTATTAGGGAGGCACCTACCACACCAGGCATTGATAAAGGCAGGATTACCCTAAAAAATTGTTTAATTGGTCCATCTCCTAAATCTCTACTTGCTTCGAGTAAGGATCTATCAATTTTTTCAAGGGAAACAAAAATTGGTAAAATAGCAAAAGGTGCCCAGCCATGTGTGAGCGCAATAATCACGGCATTAGAATTATATAAAATAAAAGTGAGGGGTTCACTTATCATTTCCAACCACAACAGAAATGAATTTAGAACGCCATTATATCCCAGAATGACCTTCCATAAAAACATTCTAAGAAGGTAACTTGTCCAAAATGGTATCGTAATTAAGAACAGCCAAAGTGCTTTTCTGTTGCCGCCATAAAAAGAAATAAAATAAGCCATTGGGTAGGCCAGCAAAACGGTAAAAAAAGTTACCGTTAGCGAAATGTACAGAGATCTCGAAAATAGTAATTGGTAGACAGGCTGTGTAAAAGCTTCAATGTAATTATTTAAAGTGAAAGTTTTGTTTAGAACTAAATAATCTTGTGTCCAAAAGCTCAATAGGAACATCATCGTCAGTGGAGCTGCCAGTAGAATGATGCTGAACGCCAATGGAGTAGATAGAAGTTTCCAGCCCTTTTTTGTTTCGTCTTTAAATGTTAAGCTAAAAATTTTTCATCCCCGTTTCAATTCTCAAGTAGCATACTAAATTACTGTCAGTGGTATTTGTCACTAAAAAGCCATAATGCTTAATGGCTTTGCTTCGTCAAGAAAAATAGCTATAATTCGTTGACGAAGTGTTGTTCAAAGAAGAATATGCATCATGTTGTTCCGAAAAATATACGTGCTTTCTATAACAAGTTTCAATAATAGGAACTTAAGTTTATCTGAAAATAAAAAACTTCAATTATTACAATAAAATAATAATCAATTTTTTGACTCGCTATTTTGTAATGTTAAGGTGTGGTTAGAATTAACTTTTCAACTTAGGTAGTGCAGTCTGTGGAAAAAAACTTTGATGTAATAGTGATCGGTTCTGGTCATAATGGCTTGGTCAATGCGTGTTACCTTCAAAAAGCAGGGTTAAACGTTCTAGTTCTCGAAAAAAATGATTGGATAGGAGGTGCTACGGTTAGTCGTGAACTCCATCCTGGAATTTTATATTCAAACTGTTCCTATGTTTGCAGTCTTTTTAGACCTGAAATCATGCGAGATTTGGAGTTGCCAAAACATGGACTACAGATTGTTGCCATAGAGGGCGGAGCGGTATTCACAAGAGATGGTGACTATCTTGCATCTTACAGAAACTACCAGGCAAAAAAGCGAGAGTTAGAGCGGTTTAGTGTAAAAGACAGCGAGTCTTATTCGAGATACTCTAGGGATATTCTTAAGCAATGCAGATTTATTCAGCCACTTTTAATGAGAACTGCACCAGATCCGGCGAGCTTTAAATTTAGAGATCTCTCAGAAATGCTTTATCTGTTGCGTAAAGTAAATGACTTAACTGCTAGTGAATTGGCTGATACTGTTCGATTCTGGACTATGTCAATTTCAGATTTTTTAGATGAATATTTTGAAAATGAAGTAATAAAGGCTTCTCTGGCAGTTTCAGGCATCATCGGAACAGCTTTGGGGCCAATGTCACCAGGTACCGCATACGTCCTTCTGCATCACTATATGGGCGAAGTTGATGGTTCAATCGGAGCGTGGGGCTATGCCCGCGGAGGAATGGGAGCTATTTCAAAGGCTTTGACTTCTTCCTTTAGAGCAATGGGTGGTACGTTACTCAACAATTCTGAGGTGGAGAAAGTTGATATTAAAGGCGCTAGAGTTAGAGGTGTGATATTAAAAAATGGTGACGAGTATTTGGCGAAAAATGTTGTGTCAAATGCTGACGTAAAGCGTACATTTTTAAAATTAGCTGATCCTGAACATCTGCCACCAAACTTTATAAAAAAAGTGAATAATTTTAAAATACGTGGCTCATCAGGAAAGGTTAATATCGCCCTTGATAGTATGCCAAAATTCCTAGGTGTCTCAGAAAGTAATCCATGTTTAAAAGGTGATATTCATTTCACGGACAGTATTGAAAGGATGGAGAGAGCTTACGATGATTGGAAAATGGGAACTTGGTCCCGGGATCCATTTTTAGACATGATGATACCTACTTTAACAGATCCTACCATGGCCCCTCCTGGAAAGCATTTCATGAGTTGCTTTGTTCAATATTGTCCCCCAAAAGTAGGAGGCAAAAATTGGACTAAAGAGAATAAGGATGCATTTGGAGAAACTGTGATCCAACAGATTGCAGATTATTCGCCGGGATTCAAAGATAAAATTCTACATATGGAAGTAAGAACTCCCAAAGAGCTTGAAGAGGAGGTTGGTTTGACTGAGGGGAACATTTTTCAGGGCGAGTTAACTTTTGACCAGCTTTTGTTCAACAGACCAATACCCGGTTATGCTCAATATAGAAGTCCCATTAAAGGTCTATATATGTGTGGTTCATCTACCCACCCAGGTGGTGGTGTAATGGGTGCTCCTGGCCGAAATGCTGCCGTTGAAATACTAAAGGATCTTGATTTGCCTAACTCTGATATTAGGGACGCTTATGAAGTCTTATGATGTTATCGTAATTGGGGCTGGACACAATGGTCTCATCGTAGCTTCAAAGTTGGCTTCTTCTGGAAGGAGAGTTCTTTTACTTGAAGCTAGCGAAACATATGGTGGAATGGCGAGGAATGAAGTTTTATTCGAAGGTTTTCAAGCTCCGGAATTGGCTAGTAATGCACTTGGTATTTCAAAAGATGTTGTGCAAGATTTGGGGCTCAACAAATATGAGCTTTTGTTTAATGAAGATGGATTGAAGACCGTAGGCCTGAGCCTAAAAAATGACGATATTGTATTTGGCAGTGAATTTGGAAAAAGTATAGAAGGTATAAGAGAGGACGAATTCAGAAGATGGAAAGAACTCAGAAAGAAGTTTTTTAACCAGAGCCATCTCTTTCAAAAATTGGCATCACAAATTCCTGTTGGAAGAAATCAAAAAACATTTGCTAGTAAAGCCAATTTAATTATGACAGCAGCAAAATTGAGGTTGCAAGGTAAAGAACAATTCCAAGAACTTTTACGAATGATTACTATGTGCATTGCCGATTTAGTGGAAGAGGAACTTGAAACATCTTCTCTCAAAGGACTAATTTCTTTTGATTCAACATTAGGAATAAAATTAGGACCCAGATCACCTACGTCCTATCTAGGTTTACTATATAAACTTTCACAAATGAAATCTTCCTACGAAGAGAAATCATTATCTATTAATGGTGGCGTTACCAGTTTTATTAATGCTTTATTTAAATCAGCTGAGGAAAATGGAGTAGATTTCCTTTTTAAAAGCAAGGTCAGTTCACTTAATATATCGGACTCAGTGGCGACTGGCGTAAAGCTAGAAAATGGAGTGGAATATTCTGCAAAAACCATTGTCTCTTCTATCAGCCCAGTGAACACTTTTCTTGACTTGGTAGGTCCTAAAAATCTGGAGACTGATCTAACACGACGGATTAAAGCTCTCAGGTGTTCAGGAAATACCAGTAAGCTCAACATCATTTTGGAGGAATTTCCAAAGCTTCACGCTTCGCAAAACTTAGAATCAAACTGCCGATACGTTTATGCTCCGTCCCTGGAATCGGTAGAAAGTAACTTTAACTCTCTTAAATATAATGAACTTCCTTCTGATCCTAATTTTGAAATGTATTTCAGTAAGATTACCTCTGGGTCGTCTCTAAATGGAGCAGTTACGGCCTCCATTTGTATTCAGAATACGCCATATACGCCGAAAGGTGAACCAAAAAAGTCAAAGCAAGTTTTGATGAATAAGGTTATTACAACAATTCAAAAGTGGGCTCCTGAATTTACAAAGAGTATTTTATTTAAAAGCCTTTTACTTCCGAATGAAACTGAAAAAAAATACTTCGTTGCTGGGGGTCATTGGCACCACAGTGAATTGCAAATAGATAGTCTTTATTCATTGAGGCCGACATTTGATGTGTCAGATTATTCCACCCCAATTGATGGCCTTTTTATTTGTGGAGCAGGCACTCATCCAGGGGGTAATCTTTTTGGCTTGTCAGGTTTGAATGCTGCAAAAAAGATTTTACGAGAGAGTAGTAAATGACTAAGTCAAAAGAGAGAAAAGATAGGGACATAACATTTAGCGAACCACTTTTCCGGTCACCTTTTTATGATTTTTTTGCTGAGCAAGAAACTGAGGGTCATTGGTATAATTGGAATGGATACAAATCTCCAACAATTTTATCGGACGAGGAGTTGGAATATTTCTCTATCCGATCTACTTGTAGTGTCTTCGATATCAGTCCTTTAAACAAATATAGAATTATAGGGCCACAGGCTGAAGATTTTTTAAACAAACTCACTGTGAGAGATGTTGCCAAACAGAATGTTGCCACTGTTAAGTATACTTTGTGGTGTGATCAGGAGGGTTTTGTAATTGATGATGGAACGCTTTTTAGGATTTCGGATAATGACTTTCGATTGTGTTCTCAGGAAAAGCATCTTCCTTGGCTGATTGATACCTCACATGGTTTTGATGTTGAAATTATTGATGAGAGTAAGCACATCTGTGGGATATCCCTTCAGGGCCCTACTTCTGCTGCAATTCTCCGCCTTTTAGGGGTTAACAGGATTGATAATTTGAAGCCGTTCCATCTTATTCAAGCAAAAATTTCGAATTATCCAATTATGATCTCTAGAACTGGTTTTACCGGAGACTTAGGCTACGAAATCTTTATGAAAAATAATGCGGCTAATGAAATTATTGAGAAAATCTGGGCCGCAGGCAAAAATCATGGACTGACGGCGATTGGATATAACGCTCTAAATATGGCTAGAATAGAAGCAGGTTTTATAGTGGCTAACATTGATTTTATTTCATCTGATCACGCGATAAGGTCAAATAGATGTAGGCGCCCTGACGATCTTGGTCTTGGATGGTTAGTTGACTTGGACAAAGGATTTTTCAATGGAAAGAAGGCTATTGTAAATAGTGAGTTGGAAAACGGTAAAGCTTTCAAAATTTATGCTTTAGAAATAGATGGAAAAGAACCAGTCGAGGGATCAATTATTTATTACAACAAAAAAGATGAGGTTGGTACTGTAACTTCTGCTGTTTGGTCGCCAATGGCTAAAAAATCTATAGCTATTGCTCAATTGAAATTGGGCTCATCAAAATCCATAATGGAAAACTTATGGGTCGAAATATACTCTTTGAAAGAGTTACAATATTATAAACTTATGAAAAAAGTCTCTATAGTAAAGCCACCATTTATCAATTTGGCAAGGAGATCCTCTTGTCCACCAGTCAATTTTTGACCCATGAGATATTACTCACTTTCCCGGTAGACTCTTTATCTCACGGAGAGAATTTAGCAGTTTTCAGATTAACTACCTTAAGCTAAATAGAGTTAATAGTTTTCAAGATTTCTCGGCATCAGCTAGTATATTGCCAATAATAATTGTTCAATTGATCTTCATTCTTTTTTAGCAAGTAGTCGTTCATTTGCCTGCAGCAGTTTACCGGTCTCTGGTTCCGGACCTGATAGAACAGGGAAATATTTTTTTAAAGTATCGTGGTATGCTTTCACCCCATACTCCAAATCAGATAACAACACCCCTTCGTAAGCGCTGGAGAATGCTGCTTCCCAAGACCATTCGATCAACTGTTCGTCTTCTTTACTTGTTAATCGATCAATTCTCATGCTCAGGTACCTTGAAATTCTCATTTCACGATTTTCTTTTGCAAATTTATAATTACCACCGCGTTGTATAGTTTTTCCATTTTCTAATGGATACTCTTGGTAGAAGATTACTGAATCTGGGTATAGGCCAAACACAAGATTTGGGAAAACGCCGATGTATAGCCAACATTTCTTATGAGTTTCGTCCAAAGTATCTTTGGCGCGCAGCAATTTTTTATAGTTTCTCACGCTCCACAGGCGTCCAATCCCGGAACTAAAAGATCCAACAGATCTAGATAGACCGCCTTCTATCGGCTCATCGTAATAATTTTGACCAAATAGATCATGCAGTCCTGGATGCGCCATAGGAACATGGTAGCCTTCATTATCAACGTCGCGGACACACTTCCAATTGGCATGTATTTTCTCTGTCCAGAAACCTTCTCCGGTAGGTTCAAGATCAAAGAGTTCGTACTGTGAAACTTCGTTGTCAAATTTTTTTAAAATTGCTGAAAGTGCAGGCTGTGGTCCAGGCTGAAATCTAACAAAAATAAAGCCATTCCATATGTCCATTTCTAAAGGGGGTAGGCCATATTCAACAGGGTCTAGTTTGGGAAGAGATGATGGTTGTGAGGCACCCCTTAAAGTGCCGTCAAGATTATAAGTCCAGCCATGAAAGGGACAAGTTATTGTTGATTTACATGTTCCTGCGTCGTCGGCTATTACCCGCGAACCACGATGTTTGCACAAATTATGAAATGCTCTAACTTTTCTATCTTTACCTCTAATAACCAGGGCTCGTTCGCCAATTAAATTCCAAGTTATGAAATCTCCTGGTTTCGGTATATCGTTGCTATGACAGATAAGCTGCCAATGGCGTCTAAAAAGTAAATCCTTTTCAGCTTCAAACATTTCCTTGTTGAAAAAGCTCCAGGCTGGAAGGCCTGATCTATCCCAATCGTTCGGTATGTTTATATTTTCTTGACCCAATTGAAATACCTTTTCGTAAAAGCATAAACTCTTTGTGATTATTGGCAATTAAAATAAAAAGCTATATTGCACAGAAGATATGCAAGGACTAAAATTCTTTCTCTCGATAAAAAATGTTTATGAAATTGTCAGCTCAGCTCAGTTCAGTTGCAGTTAGTAGAACTCATGTTACCTGCCTTAGATATAAAATAGTCAAAAATTTCTTCTAAAATTGTTGCCTTGTTAGTTGTGACATATTATCCTGTAGTCTCCACCAATGTAAAAACATATAGTCGCAAAAAATTAGGGTGAATTTTGAGCAATTTCAGCGGTTAA
>CACBXB010000014.1 GCA_902543185.1 Paracoccaceae bacterium | reverse complement strand
ATTCTTGGAATAGGTGCGATTTTGTCTGGAATGATTTGGTACTCAAGTTTTTTCGGAAAAGATTATCAAGTTGCAAAATTTTTTGGAATAGAAAGCGAATATCATCAGGCGATTCAAAGAGGGTCTGATGATAATACCGACAAAAATAATATCGGTGAGATTGAAGAAAAGATGCCTCCTCTCGGCGCTATTTTTTTTGGGCCTAAAAATCATGTTTTGCATGATGCTCACTATGCGCCTATTTGGGTAAAAATAAGCCCGTTTATAGCTATGCTAGCTGGATTGTTCATGGCCTTGTGGTTCTATGTTTGGGACAAGAAGAAACCTGCTCAATGGGCATCTACTTTAGATCCAGTTTATAGGTTACTTTTAAATAAATGGTATTTTGATGAAATCTATGAAACTATTTTTGTTTCTCGAGCGAAAGCTATTGGACGGTTTTTTTGGAAAAAAGGTGACGGTGGGATAATTGATGGAACAATAAATGGAATAGCGATGGGTATCATTCCATTTGTAACACGCATTTCCACTCGCTTGCAGTCTGGTTATATATTTAGTTACGCCCTCGGTATGGTGTTAGGCATTCTAGTACTATTATCCTGGATGATTTTTTCAGTGGGAGTAAAGTAAATATGGATCAACCACTGCTCTCTATGGTTACTTTTATACCGGCTTTTGCTGCATTTGTTCTTCTTATGGTGGCGCGCGGAGAGGATCTTGCTGCACAACTAGTTTGTAAAAGAGTGGCTATGTTTACCACGGTTGCGACTTTTATTGTGTCCTTGCTCATTCTGGCTCAGTTTGACCCCCTAAACACTAATTTTCAAATGGTTGAAAGTTACAAGTGGATCATGGGGTTAAATTATAAACTGGGGGTAGACGGGATATCTATTCTTTTTGTCATGCTGACAACTTTTATGATGCCTTTAGTGATTTGGGCATCTTGGAGTTTAGAAGTTCGTGTCAAAGAATATATGATAGCTTTCTTATTATTGGAGACCTTGATGTTGGGGGTCTTCATGGCTCTAGATTTAGTTTTATTCTATTTATTTTTTGAAGCTGGTTTGATCCCAATGTTCCTAATTATAGGTATTTGGGGTGGCAAAGATCGCATTTATGCCTCTTTTAAGTTTTTCCTTTATACACTTCTGGGTTCGGTACTTATGTTAATCGCCATGATTTCTATGTATAGCGTTGCAGGCACATCAGATATCCCTACTTTAATGAATTATAGCTTTGATTATGGCACAATTAATATTTTGGGTTTTGAGATACTTGGGGGGTTTCAAACTTTATTATTCTTAGCTTTTTTTGCAAGTTTTGCTGTAAAAATGCCAATGTGGCCTGTTCATACGTGGTTACCTGATGCACACGTACAAGCTCCTACTGCTGGTTCAGTAGTTTTGGCCGCAATACTTTTAAAAATGGGTGGATATGGTTTTCTGCGATTTAGTCTCCCTATGTTTCCCATTGGGGCATCGGAGATGACAAATCTAGTTTTCTGGTTGTCAGCCATTGCAATCGTTTACACCTCACTAGTTGCATTGGTGCAAGAAGATATGAAAAAACTTATTGCATACTCATCGGTAGCACACATGGGATATGTTACCATGGGAATTTTTGCGGCAAATCAGCAAGGCATAGATGGTGCTATATTTCAAATGTTGAGCCATGGTTTTATTTCAGGAGCTCTGTTTTTATGCGTTGGTGTAATTTACGACCGTATGCACACCAGAGAAATAGAAGCCTATGGTGGTTTGGTAAACATCATGCCAAATTATGCCTTGATTTTTTTGTTTTTTACGATGGCTAATGTTGGATTACCTGGAACTTCAGGGTTCGTGGGTGAATTTTTGACTTTAGTTGGTATCTTCCAGGTAAATACTTGGATTGCTTTGTTTGCCACGTCAGGGGTCATTTTATCCGCATCATACGCATTGTGGCTTTATCGTAGGGTTGTAATGGGCGATCTTATAAAAG
The DNA here is from genome assembly GCA_902543185.1 of Paracoccaceae bacterium. Classification (GTDB taxonomy): domain Bacteria; phylum Pseudomonadota; class Alphaproteobacteria; order Rhodobacterales; family Rhodobacteraceae; genus Salinivivens. The sequence goes on along the minus strand of CACBXB010000014.1, from coordinate 49,778 downwards.
AGGCTTTGCGGTCATTAAAAGATATGAGCTTTCGTGAGAAAACAGTTTTTGCACCTCTGATTTTCTTTACTTTACTGCTCGGTGTTTATCCTGCTCTCGTCTTAGATATCATTGGGCCTTCAGTAGAGACTTTAGTCGCTAGTTATCACCAAGAAATAGACGCTTCAAAATTAGTGCAAACCTCAAGGTTAAAGAATTAGAGGGTCAGAGACATGATTTATAACGATTTAAGCATTATTCTTCCCGAAATATTTCTTTCTCTATATGCCATGGTGGCTTTAATCGGCGCCGTTTATACCTCAAAGGACGAAATTGCTCAAAAAGTTACTTGGTTTACAGCCGTTGTTTTTATCTTGCTTGCTTTTTGGATGATTTTCTCTGAGGGCCAAACGGAAATTGCATTCGGAGGAATGTTTATTAATGATGCCTTTTCTAGGTTTTCTAAAATAATAATATTACTCTCAGGAGCTGTTGTTCTAATTATGGGACAAGACTATATGAGCAAAAGAGGCTTTCTTAGATTTGAATACCCATTAGTTATAGCACTTTCAGTTGTTGGCATGATGGTTATGGTGTCTGCAGGAGATTTAATGGCACTCTACATGGGTTTGGAATTACAATCCTTGGCCCTTTATGTGATAGCGGCCTTTAAAAGAGACAGTTTAAAGTCAACTGAGGCAGGACTAAAATATTTTGTGCTTGGAGCTCTGTCATCAGGTTTGTTACTTTATGGTTCTGCCCTTACATATGGTTATTCAGGAACAACACTTTTTAACGGTATACTGGAGAACGTAAATGCTAATTCTCCGTCCTTAGGCTTACTTTTTGGGCTAGCACTAGTTATTTCTGGGCTGGCATTTAAGGTTTCTGCTGTGCCTTTTCATATGTGGACACCCGATGTTTACGAGGGAGCACCAACCCCTGTAACTGCTTTTTTGGCTACTGTTCCCAAAATGGCTGCGATTTGTTTGTTTGTGAGGGTAATGTTTGACGCCTTTGGGAATATTTTGGGTGATTGGCAAAAAATAATTGTTCTTCTTTCTATCCTATCAATGTTTCTAGGCGCCTTTGCCGCAATAGGTCAAAATGATTTTAAACGTTTGTTAGCGTACTCTTCAATAGCACATATGGGCTATGCACTTATCGGTTTGGCTGCAGGTACCGAATTTGGGGTTCAGTCAGTTTTAGAGTATATGACGATTTATATCACTATGAATATCGGTGTTTTCGCTATATTGATGTCAATGCAGAGAGATGGACAATCTGTGACAGAGATTGCCTCTTTAAGCATGATTTCTGAGACGGATCCTGCAAAAGCAATAGCATTATTAATTCTACTATTTAGTTTGGCGGGGGTTCCGCCTATGTTAGGTTTTTTTGCAAAGTTTGAGGTTTTGAGGGCAGCCATAAATGCGGATTTAATTTATTTGGCAATTATGGGAGTGCTGGCTTCAGTGATCGGTGCTTTTTACTACTTGAAAATAGTTTACTTGATCTATTTTGGGGAAATGCCTGAAACCCCTCTAGATAATTCTAAAACTCCTATTTTGAAAACAATATGGACAGCCTCTGCTGCAATGATGGTTTTTGGTGTTGTAAGTTTATTTGGCGTTGAAGAGATGGCAAAGGCGGCGGCATCTTCATTGTTAAATTAAAAATTATGGAATTTGATTTTGTAATCTTAGATGAGACGGAGAGTACTAACTCTGAGGCACTGAAACTTGCGGAATCTACTGATAATCCTACCTTCATTGTGGCTAAAAAACAGACAAATGGGCGGGGTCGTATTGATCGCAGTTGGTCAGATCCAAGCGGAAATTTTTCTGGCTCAATCTTAATTAAAATCGATGAAGACTTACAAAACTTAGCTTTACGATCATTTGTGGCGGCCTTATCGGTTTTTGACGCAATAGATCAAGAAATAGGTGAGGAACATGAACTTTTAATAAAATGGCCAAATGATCTTCTTCTTAATGGTAAAAAAATATGTGGAATATTATTAGAAACAAAAAATTTTGGCAATGTTTCGGCTTTAGTAATTGGAATAGGCGTGAACCTATTATCGTCGCCAAATTTAGATCAGATCAAAAATATTACAATCAAACCAGGTTCTATATATAGTGAAACGGGCATTAAATTAGATCCAATAGATTTTGCTGATTTGATTGCTCATAATTATGCTCTGCGAGAAAACCAACTTAGAACAATAGGATTTTCTAAAATACGGGAGATTTGGATGAGTCGTGCAGCAAAAATTGGAAAAAAAATAACGGCTCGTACACCAAATTTTGAATATCACGGTATATTTGACTCTGTTGATGAAAAAGGGCAGTTGATAATAATAAATAATGGTGAAGAAAAGAAAATTGCCGCCGCTGAAATTTTTTTTTAAGTATTGGTTAGAATATAATGCTACTTGCTATTGATTGTGGAAATACAAATACAATCTTTTCAATTTGGAATGGGACTAAATTTGTTTCAACCTGGCGTACGGCTACTGATCACCAAAGAACTGCAGATCAATATTTTGTATGGTTATCAACTTTAATGTCATTACAAAATATAAAGGCTAACATTACTGATGTAATAATTTCATCTACGGTTCCCCGCGTTGTTTTTAACCTAAGAGTTTTATCTGACCGTTATTTTAATACTCGTCCCGTGGTTGTGGGTAAGCCGGAGTGTCAAATACCGATAGAGGTTCGAGTTGATGCTGGCACAGCTGTAGGTCCAGATAGGATTGTTAATTCAGTTGCTGGCTACAATCTTTTTGGTGGCAATCTGATTATTGTAGACTTTGGGACTGCTACGACTTTTGATGTGGTTGATCATGATGGTGCTTACGTAGGTGGGGTAATAGCTCCAGGTGTGAATTTGTCACTTCAAGCACTACATCAAATGGCTGCAGCTTTGCCACATGTTGATATAGCAAAACCAAAACAGGTTATAGGAAAGAATACAGTTTCTTGTATGCAGTCGGGAGTATTTTGGGGCTATATTGGTTTGGTAAAAGAAATTTGCAGAAAAATAAAAGAAGAAAAAAAAGCAACAATGAAAGTTGTTGCTACAGGCGGGTTGGCTCCATTGCTTCAATCAACAGAAGCACTGTTCGAAAACGTAGATGAAAACTTAACTATGCACGGCCTCCGACTAATTTTTGATTATAATAAAAGCATAGAAAGTTTATGACCAAAGACCGATTAATTTATCTACCATTAGGTGGTGCCGGTGAAATTGGCATGAATCTTTATGTTTATGGTTATGGGCCTAAGGACAACGAACGATTGATAATTGTTGATTTGGGAGTTGCTTTCCCAGATATGGATACAACACCTGGTGTCGACTTAATATTCCCAAATATTCAGTGGCTTACGGAGCGCCGTAACCAAATCGAAGCAATCTTTATTACACACGCTCATGAAGACCATATAGGAGCCCTTGGGCATCTTTGGGCTAAATTGGGTGCACCAGTTTATGCTAGAAGTTTTACATCCAAAATAGCTGTCCGAAAGTTAGAAGAAAATGGCCAAACTGGTCAAATTGTCAACGTAGTATCCTCATGGCCTGATGCCACAAAAGTTGGACCGTTTGAGGTGTCTTATATACCTGTATCTCATTCTATACCCGAAAGTAGTGCTTTGGTAATTGATACTCCAAAAGGCAGGTTAATACATAGTGGTGATTTTAAGCTAGATGAGAAGCCGGTTGTGGGAGAGGCTTTTAACTATCGAATGTGGCAGAAAATTTGCTCTCCAGGTGTGCGCGCCTTTATATGCGATAGCACAAATGTGTTTTCTGAGAATGAAGGTCGATCAGAATCTTTAGTTGCACCAGAAATTCGGAAACTTATTGAGAAATGTTCTGAAATGGTTGTTGCTACTACCTTTGCTAGTAATGTGGCGCGTATTAAATCAATTGCAGAGGCTGCTGAAGAAGCAGGTAGATCGGTTTGTTTGATGGGTAGGGCTATGAAGAGAATGATTGAGATCTCTCTTGAAGCAGGCGTATTATCGGACTTCCCAAAGTTAATATCTCCAGAGGAAGCTAAAGCGATTCCAAAGCGAAATCTTTTACTGATTGTCACAGGATCACAGGGAGAAAGTCGGGCAGCATCTGCTCAACTAGCTAATGGAAAATATCAGGGGATCACCCTGAGTGCAGGTGACCTTTTTCTATTCTCATCAAAAACAATACCTGGAAACGAGCGTGGTGTTATCAAAATAATGAACCAACTGTCTGAGAAGGGAGTTGATGTGGTTGATGATAGCTCTGGCAAATATCACGTGTCAGGTCATGCAAACAGACCGGAAATATCAAAAATCCATGATATTGTATCTCCGCAGTTTCTTCTGCCAATGCACGGCGAACATAGGCATTTGCGTGAGCACGTAAAATTAGGTGAGGCAAAAGGTATTTCTGGTTTATTAGCAACGAATGGAATGATGGTGGATCTATCGGGAAACCAACTAAAGGTAGTCGAACACATAGATACTGGTCGAGTTTATTTAGATGGTACATCAAAAATTGGTGCTTTAGATGGAATTATTCGGGATCGCATAAAGCTTGCGATTAATGGATTAGTCGTTGTGAATATTATTATTGATGAGAATGATGAAATGCTAGGAGAGCCCTGGTGTGAAATAAGAGGTTTGGCGGATTATGGTCAATCTCATTGCAATTTTATCGATGTTTTGGAAGAAGACTTAAATCAGTATATAGGCCGTTCGTCAGTAGGCTTAATTCAAGACGACATTAAGTTGGAAAAAGAAATCAAACGCATTACTCGACAAACTGCCTTGGCTGAAATTGGTAAAAAGCCAGAAGTTAGCATAATTATAAGTCGCTTAAGTTAATTAACTAACAAGTCGATCACTAAAGCTCCGAGATAAAAAACCCGGGGTATGTTCGCCTAAACCTACAATTCTATTACTGTTTTCATATTTTTGATTATTTTTAGTAGTTTTGGGTCTGTTTTTCTTATATTGTGTCGAGTTTTCATCAATACTTCCAATGCTACTTTTGCTTTTTAAGTCTTCAGTTTCGATTTGATTAAGACTACCGGCCCCGTCAGCAAAGTTTGTACGTGGAATTTCTTTTTGTAATAATTCTTCAACATTTGAGAAGTTTTTTCGGTCCCTTTTACTGCAGATCATTATAGCAGTACCGTCGCGGCCAGCTCGACCTGTTCGACCAATTCTATGTACATAGTCCTCTGCTTGGATCGGCACATCAAAATTGAAGACATGACTAACTGATGGAATATCAAGTCCCCTGGCAGCAACGTCAGAAGCGACTAAAATTCGTAAATCGCCATCTCTAAAACTTTCTAATGTTTCTGTTCTCTTCGTTTGGTCCAAATCACCATGAATTGGAGCCGCCTGATATCCATATTTATTTAAAGATTTTGAGCAAATATCCACATCAGTTTTCCTGTTACAAAAAACAATTGCGTTAGTGCAATTTTTTCCCTCTAAATCAATTAAATGTCTTAATAACTGGCGCTTTTCCGAAGATTCTCGGTCTTTTTGTTTTGGAGCAAACATCACAACTGATTGTTTTATACTTTCGGATGCGGTCGCTGGTCGCGCTATTTCAACCCTAACAGGGGCAGATAGAAAAGTATTTGTAATTCTTTCGATTTCTGGCGCCATAGTCGCACTAAAAAAAAGGGTTTGACGGGTAAATGGAGTTAGTTTGAATATACGCTCAATATCTGGAATAAACCCCATATCAAGCATTCTATCGGCCTCGTCAATTACCATTACCTGTACGCCTGTTAAAAGTAATTTTCCTCTTTCAAAGTGATCTATTAATCTGCCTGGTGTTGCTATTAAAACGTCAACGCCTTTATCAATCAGTACATCTTGTTCCTTAAAGCTTACACCTCCGATTAAAAGTGCTTTGCTTAGCTTTAAGTTTTTTGCGTATGTATCGAAATTTTCTGCTACTTGTGCCGCTAGTTCTCTCGTCGGACACAAAACCAAAGACCTCGGCATACGAGCTCGGGCCCGGCCACGTGATAGTAAGTTTATCATAGGTAGTGTGAAACTAGCAGTTTTACCAGTTCCAGTCTGTGCTATTCCTAATACATCCCTTCCGTCTAAAGCCGCTGGGATTGCCTTCTCTTGAATTGGAGTTGGTTTCTCGTATCCGGCGTCTTTGACGGCCTTCAAAATTTTAGGATTTAGCTTTAAGTCGGAAAATAATTCCATAAGGATCCATAGTTTTTAAATTTCAATCGTGCCTTAACCTTATTACTGATGATACCTACTAAATAAATCAGCAGTCTAGGTCAACAGGTTGATTTTTTCTACTTGAACTTTCTGTTAGCTAAAGTACAGCCTAACGCATCATTTCTTTTGTGGCCGTGAGATTAATTTGTGGATAGTCCCGCTCTACGCGATCTATATCCCATTGAAGACGGGTTAAAAAGACAAGATCGTTATCGTGATCGGTAGCAATGTGTTGATTGTTTTCAGATGAAAAGATATCCAAATCAATTTTATTTCCGGATATCCATCGGGCAGAATTAAACTGGGAGGCTTCAAATCGAACTGGTAAACCATACTCTAGCTCTATTCGGCTCGCTAAAACGTCAAATTGCAAAGACCCTATAACACCAATAATGAATCCAGATCCAATGTTTGGCCTGAAGACCTTAGCGGCTCCTTCTTCAGCAAACTGCATTAAAGCCTTTTCTAAATGTTTAGACTTTAAGGGATCGGCAGCTCGGCAGGATTGCAAAAGTTCAGGTGCAAATGAGGGTATATCGCTAACCCTCAATTCTTCTCCTTGAGTAAGTGTATCACCAATTCGAAGCTGTCCATGATTAGGTATACCTATGATGTCGCCAGCCCAAGCTTCATCTGCTAATTCTCTATCCGATGCTAGAAACATAACAGGATTAGAAATCGCCATTGGCTTTTTAGTACGCACGTGAGTCAGTTTCATTCCACGTCTAAAATGGCCTGAAGCCATTCTCAGGAATGCTACCCGGTCTCTGTGTTTTGGATCCATATTTGCTTGAACCTTAAAAACAAACCCAGATACTTTTTCTTCTTCTGGCAATATCTGTCTTGGGAGAGCTTTTTGTATTTGAGGTTCTGGAGCGAGCTCACCCAGTCCATTCATTAGCTCTTTAACACCGAAAGAATTTATTGCAGATCCGAACCAAATTGGTGTCAAGTGACCTTCAAGAATAGATTTTTTGTCTAATCTTGGTAAAAGAGTTTTTACCATCTCTATCTCTTCAACCAATCTATTTAAAAGGTTTTTTGGCACATGTTTTTGCAATTCTGGATCATCTAAACCATTTATCTTAATAGACCCCGCGGAAAGGTTTCGGTTTGCTTTGTCAATAAGCTCCAAACTATCATTTATTAAATCATAGCAGCCAATAAAGTCTTGACCAATCCCAATTGGCCAGCTGACAGGAGTAACATCTATTGCTAAATTTTCTTGAATTTCATCAATGATTTCAAAAATATCTCTACTTTCTCTGTCCATTTTGTTGCAAAAAGTAAAGATTGGTAAATCTCTTAATCGGCAGACTTCAAATAGTTTTCTGGTTTGACTTTCTACGCCTTTAGCTCCGTCTATTACCATTACAGCGGCATCAACTGCTGTTAGTGTGCGATAAGTATCTTCGGAAAAATCACTATGACCAGGTGTATCGACTAGGTTAAAACGAAAGTTTTTAAAATCGAAAGACATGGCTGAGGCAGAAACCGAAATTCCACGATCTTTTTCCATTTGCATAAAGTCAGATCTTGTCCGACGTGCCTCGCCTTTTGCTCGCACTTGCCCCGCCATTTGAATTGCCCCACCAAAAAGTAAGAATTTTTCGGTCAAAGTAGTTTTTCCGGCATCTGGATGGGAAATAATCGCGAAGGTTCTGCGGCGAGAAATTTCTTCAGGGATTTTTTCTCTATTTGTTGGTTGATCCGTCATGAAGTGCGATATATTGTTGCTTAATCGAAAAGGCAAGCTGAGTTGGGTTTAAAAAATACTAGTGAATATTTCTTAACATTTCGAAGCATTTTTTTCTGATCATGAGGTGAATAGTTAGGTTTGGAGCCTTTGAAATAATGTTTGAACAAGAGATTGGGCTTTAACAAAACTAGTTTATATTTGAAAAGGAATTGAAATTGGATTTAGGCATACAAGGTAAAAGGGCCATTATTTGTGCCTCTAGTAGGGGTCTTGGTTTAGGTTGCGCACTTGCTTTAGCTGAAGCTGGGGTTGACTTAATTATCAATTCTAGAAATGCGCAAAATTTGGAAAGCGCTGCAAGTCTTTTGAAAAGTAAGTTTCAAGTTAGCGTTGAGACTGTTGTGGCAGATATCACCACAAAAGAAGGTCAAGAGGCCGTTCTTAAAAAAGCGGAAAATAATTTAGATATTTTGATTACCAATGCTGGAGGTCCTCCACCTGGCTTATGGAATGACTGGAGCCGATCAGATTTCATATTGGCTTTGGATGCAAATATGCTGACGCCAATTGCTTTAATGAAAGAAGTTTTGCCTGGTATGATAGAAAAAGGATGGGGAAGGGTTGTCAATATTACCTCACAATCTGTCAAGGCTCCAATTTCTGCCTTGGGTTTGTCAAATTCTGCCAGAGCAGGCTTAACTGGCTACGTCGCTGGAACTTCACGACAAGTTGCTGAATTTGGAGTGACAATAAATAACTTGCTGCCAGGTGTGCACGATACTGACAGAATAAAGTCGTTGGATTTGAATACTGCTGAACAAACAGGCATTACGCCTTCTGAAGCCAAGCTAAACCGTCGTAATTCAATACCAGCTAAGCGCTACGGTACTATTCAAGAATTTGGTGCCGCTTGTGCTTTTTTATGCTCCCAACAAGCCGGTTTTATAGTTGGACAAAATATTTTGTTGGATGGCGGTGCAGTAAATTCGACTATTTAGTTTTCAGTAACTTTAAATTCCCTCTTAATCTTGAAAAATAATAGTTTGCTGCATATAAGCTCAGTTCTTAACAACTAATATAAAAAGATATGCAGTTTTGCCAACATTAGAAGTCAAAAATCTATCTAGATCATTTGGAAAGTTGACTGTTGTTGATAAAATTTCATTTCAGATTTCTTCGGGCCAAGTAACCTGCCTTCTTGGTCCTTCTGGCTGTGGTAAGTCAACCACACTGAGAATGATAGCTGGGGTTGAAAAGCCTACTTCTGGGCAAATTTTTGTGGATGAAGAGCTAACTAGCAGTGCATCATTTCAAGTCCCTCCAGAGGCAAGATCAATTGGATTGATGTTTCAAGATTTTGCCTTGTTTCCTCATTTGAGTGTCCAACAAAATGTCTATTTTGGCCTCGCCGGATCAAAAGAGTTTAAACAAAAAAGATCTTTTGATCTTCTCGAAAAGGTAGGCCTTGCTCATTTAGCGTTTAATTATCCTCACTCTTTATCTGGAGGCGAACAACAAAGAGTTGCGCTAGTTCGAGCTTTGGCTCCGCAACCAAAAATTATGCTAATGGATGAGCCGTTTTCAGGATTAGACGATAGATTGAGAGATGAGATCCGTGATGAAACATTTAATTTGCTGAGGTCAGAAGATGCTGCTGTTCTGATGGTAACACACGATCCACAAGAAGCCATGAAGGTAGCTGATGAAATTGCTTTAATGAGGGATGGAAAAATTCTACAAAGGGGTGCTCCTTACAACATCTATAATGCTCCGGTAGATTTAAAAGCACTTCAATTTTTCTCAGATGCGAATGCTATTCAAGCTACTTTAAATGGTAGTCTTGCTGATACTCCATTCGGTCAATTTTTCGCTCCGGGTTTACCCGACGGAACAGACATAGATATTGTTTTTAGACCTCAGCATGTGCGTATCGATTTTGATAGAAAAGGTAGCGGACCTTTGCCTACTGCAAGTCAAGGAATTGCCGCAAGAGGTATCGTAGAGAGAGCCCGCTTCGTTGGGAACGAAAGTTTGATAGAATTTAAGATGGATTTTGGCCTAAGAATAAAGGCATCAGTTCCAAATGTATTTTTACCCAATACGGGACACCCACTTTGGCTAACTGTGCCAAGAGATAAGTGTTACATATTTCCAAAATAAAGAAATTTTTTTTCTGAAAATATAAAGCGGTTATAATATAATGTTGTGATGGCGCTTGATAAACTACAGAGTTAATAGTACTCCATTATTTCAAATAATAATTAGTTATATTTACTATATAGCATTGTGACTTTACCATTTATGAGATTTACATATGGTAAGTTAAGAGTTTTAGAACCGCTATGTAAAAGGAGACCGAAATGTCATACTTAATTGTGCCCTCTTTTATTCAGAATGCAGGCCCGATGGGAATCTTGCTAATTGCAGTTGTTGTGCTTGTTTTATTTGGGCGGGGCAAAATTAGTTCCTTAATGGGGGAAGTCGGTAAAGGTATCACTGCATTCAAGAAAGGTGTGAACGATGGTACTAAACAGCTAGAGGATGAGGCTGTGGAGAGTGCGAAAGATGTCACACCAGACGAAGATAAAGACAATAAGGCATAATTTATGTTTGACCTTGGGCTGACCGAGCTACTCCTAATTGGAATAGTAGCTTTGATAATTGTTGGACCGAAGGACTTGCCAGTTTTGTTCCGACGCGTTGGTGAATTTGTCGGAAGAATGAAGGGAATGGCAAGAGAATTTACTTCAGCTATGAATGATGCTGCAGATGAATCTGGGATGAAAGATGTTGCCAAAACAATGAGATCTGCGACCAACCCCCTAAAAACAGGCTTAGATAAAGTTGGGGAAAATGCAAAAGAATTTACAAGCTTTGATCCACTTTCTGAGACTGGGAAATTAGCCTCAGATAGGCAATATGCTTCAAAAAAAATTCGTGAAGAAACGGCTAAACGACAAAATGACACTAAAGTTTCCACTGCAGTTATGAAATCAGAAGAAAATAATAAGAATGGGCCAAAAAAGAAAAGTACGAGTGAAAACAAAAAATGACAGAGGGAAAAGACAATCTAGAAGATTCTGCCGCTCCCTTAATAGAGCACTTAACAGAACTGAGGCAACGCTTGATTTACTCGGTTTCTGCTTTCACCGTAGCCATGCTTGCTTGTTTCACAGTCTGGAAGCCAATTTTTAACTTTCTGACTATGCCATTGTGTGCATCAATGATCCAAAGAGGCCATCAAGATTGTGGATTGATTTTAATTAAGCTTCAAGAAGGGTTTTTTGTTGCTATTTCTATTTCACTTATGGGTGGTCTAATTATAGCATTTCCGATTATAGGGTATCAAATGTGGCGATTTGTTGCTCCTGGACTGTACAAGTCCGAAAAGGGTGCCTTTTTACCTTTCTTGTTAGCGTCACCTATAATGTTTTTTCTTGGTGCTTCTTTTGCCTATTTTGTGGTTACGCCTTTAGCTTTTGACTTCTTTCTAGGATTTCAACAACCTGGTTCACTGGATTCGGGGGAACCGTCAGAGGCTGGAACGGCTGGAATAGCGTTTCAAGGTTCAGCACAGGAGTATTTAAGCTTAACAATCAAATTTATTGTTGCATTTGGCCTATGTTTTCAACTTCCGGTCTTACTGACCTTGATGGGTAAAGCTGGTTTAGTAAGTTCGACAGGATTAAAAAATGTAAGAAAATTTGCAATTGTTGGGATATTGGTGCTGGCTGCTTTAGTGACGCCGCCTGACGTGATTACTCAAATAATTTTATTTGTCGTTGTTTACGGTTTATACGAAGTTTCAATATTCTTAGTCGCTAGAACTGAAAAACAAATTAATGAAAAATTTATTGCTGATGATTATTCTCAAGATCCAAATGATGACTATGATGATCCTCTAATGAAGGATTTTGACGAAAAATAATACTAGAAAGACGATAAAGATTTTAAATGTCCGAATATGATTTTCAAAAAATGAAAGGTTCATTGGCCCAAATAGCGGAAGCGATGGAAAGGCTAAGTCCACCCCCTAGTGAACATCCTGATTTCAAAAATAACCATGCGTTTGTATGGAGTGTATCACCAGATCAGTTGAAGCCAGTACTAAAGGTTTCAAAAATAAAATTGGAGTTACTAGTTGGAATTGATCAGGTGCGCGATATTTTACTCGAAAATACTCTTCAATTTTCTAAAGGGTTATCAGCCAACAATGCGCTTTTGTGGGGATCTAGGGGCATGGGTAAATCCTCCTTAATAAAAGCTATTCATCAAAAAATTATAGATAAAGGCTTATCGCTTAAAATTGTCGAACTTCAGCGCGAAGATCTACCTTCAGTTGGTCGATTATTGAATATTTTAAGAGCTTCCTCTCAAAGGTTTCTTCTTTTTTGTGATGATTTAAGTTTTTCGCATGATGACCAGCATTATAAATCACTTAAAGCAATACTTGACGGTGGGCTCGAAGGTAGACCAGAAAATGTCTTATTTTATGCAACTTCAAACAGAAGACACCTGATGCCAAGAGATATGATCGAAAATGAAAAATCTTCTTCTATTAATCCATCTGAGGCAGTAGAAGAAAAAGTTTCTCTTTCCGACCGTTTTGGGTTGTGGCTGGGATTTCATCCATGTACTCAGGATGAGTATTTGGAAATGATTACTGGTTATTGTGATGAGTACGGTGTGTCAGAGGATTTGAACTTTATAAAGTCGCAAGCTATTGAATGGCAAGCGACTAGGGGTGCTAGATCAGGACGTGTAGCCTGGCAATTTTTTGTTGACTTGGCTGCCAAAAACGAAGTGAATATTGATTTATAACAACCTATTTTTAATTTAAGAATTCCATTGGGTCAAGCGATTCAAATCCTCGGCGTACTTCAAAGTGAACAAAGGGTGGGTTCCCGGGCTGTATCTTACCAAGTAGCTGCGATCGGGAAATTTTATCTTTCTCTTTTACTGCGATATCTCCGACCCCAGCATATACAGTCAGTAAATTCCCGTCATGTTTCAAAACAATAATTGGTACTTCTTGAGTATCTGCAGTGATTGCCGCGACGATACCCTTTTCGGCTGCTACTATAGGAGTACCTACTGGCGCGGATATGTCTATACCGTCTGTTTTATTTTTTACATAATCACGTATTATTTTACCATTTACCGGATATGAAAACTGTCCGGCGTCAATAGCCTCTATATTTTCTGTTGGTTCAGATGCTTTTGTTTTGCCAGACGTTTCTTTTGATTTGGCCGTGGATATTGGTTCTGGTAAAGCTTCGGAGCTACTTGGTGGCGAGGGAGTTTTACTATTTTCGCCGGGTTTACCCATTTCTACCTCAGGGATTATTTGATCTCTTGGAAGAGGGATTAACAGATACTGTCCTTCTCGAATTGCATAGTTGCTATCTAGTCCGTTCCAGTCAGCTAAAGATCGAATAGAGACATTGTACAGTCTTGATATAGTAAAAGCAGTTTCTCCTCTAGAAACTTTGTGTCTAATAGGTTCGTTTTCTTGCTTAGAAGCGTTTTTTTTAATCGCCTGCTTTTTATTTTTAGCTGTTTCAATTGCCGTTGAGGCTAATTCGGTCACATTTACTTCATTGCGATTTGATTTTGAGCTATTCAGCTGGAATTTTCTTGCTTCCGTTCGATTTGGTAGGCTTATAAGTTGACCTTCATTAAGTTTTTCTAAAAAATTCATACCATTGTAAGAGGCTACATTTTTAGGCTCTAACCCAAGACGTTCAGCAATAGTTTTAATAGTATCACCCTCACGAGCCACTGCTACTTCATAGGTAGCATATGAAATAATTCCTCTGTTATCCGGCAAAGGTCTAGTGCCCATCGCTCTTCTAACAGCATCAGAAGTATCATACTCATTTCCTCTTAAATCAAAATCTAGGTCATTTAGAACTCCACAAGAGCCAAAATTAAATAAAATTAAAAATGGTATTATTTTCAAAATTTTACTTTTAATTACATACTGCATTAAAAACGACTCACTTAATGGAATTATCGCAATTTTTATTGTTCTTTTTCTGTGCCTGCAACCAATGGAACAAATCTTACGGCGTGGAGGTCCTGATATTCGTAACCCCCATCTGTTTTGGTTATCTTGATAAGTTTTTGCATATTATCGGATTGACCTACAGGAATAACCATAATTCCACCTATTTTTAGTTGTGATAGAAGTGAAGCAGGAGGATCATCAGATGCGGCGGTTACAATTATTCTATCGAACGGTGCTTGTTGTTCTAAACCAAAACCTCCATCAGATAATATTGTGGTAACATTGCTAATATTTAGCTTTTGAAAAACTTTATTAGCATTATTAACAAGCAAACTGTGGCGTTCAACAGTATAAACTCGCCTAGCTAATAAGCTTAAAATTGTGGCTTGGTATCCTGATCCTGTTCCTACTTCCAACACTTTATCTCTTGCCGTAACTTGCAAAGCTTGTGTCATTAATCCAACCACTGTTGGCTGGCTAATCGTTTGACCGCATGCAATAGGAAGCGGGGTATCGTCATAAGCCTTCTCAGAAAAAACACCATTTACGAAATTTTTTCTATCAACTTTTTCCATTGCGTCTAAAACTTGCTTGTCCAAAACACCCGCTTTTCGCAATGAAAAAAGAAATTGCATCTTAAGAGTTGCATTATCGATCATGAGTTTTGTTTAGGTAGTTGAGAGTATCGTAATCGGTCAGTTCTGCTTTCATTGGTGTTACTGAGATATAGCCATCCATATTCACTTTAGCATCGGTATCTTCGGATAAATCAGCATGTTGATTTCCGCCCTCAACGAATAGAAAATCTCTTCCTGACGGTGACTTATGTGTTTTTGTTGAGAAAAAAGAATTTGGTCTTAACCCTTGTTTAACATATCTTACACCGCAAACATCCGCTGCAGTAGTCGGTGGAAAGTTTACATTGTAAAATATTTCGTAACCCTTACTTACTGGCGGTTTACTATTTAGGATATCATTAATTATTTGAACTCCATGTATTTCACTTGCTTCAAAAGGGTTTTTTAAATTTATATTCTGTGGACCATAGTATTGCGATAAAGCAATAGATTTTACGCCTTGAAGAGCGCCCTCTAGTGCTGCTCCTACAGTTCCTGAATACAAAACATTTTCAGCTGAATTATTGCCTCGGTTTACTCCGGAAAGGACTAAATCTGGCTTTTGACCATCAAATACATAATATATACCAGCAAGCACACAGTCAGCTGGATATCCATCTATGCTGAATCGGTTTTGCTCAATTTCACTAATCATCATCGGACTTGTATAGCTTATACAATGTCCAACCCCCGATCTTTCACTACTTGGTGCAACTGTGAAAATATTATTTTCATCAGTTAATTGAAGAGCTATTTTTGTTAAAATTTTAAGGCCTGGAGCGTTAATTCCGTCGTCGTTTGTTATGAGTATTCGCATATTTAACCTTAATATAGAGATTTATTTTGGATTGTTGCAACTATAATCACAGTTCTAACAGTGAAACGAGCCTTTTTGCCTCAATTTTAACAGATTTCAACTCTTTTCTATTTTCACCTGGATAAAAGCGAGCTCTTACTGCTGTAGGCATAGGGTTTGGTTGGAGAACGCAAATTTTTGGTCCAGTTGATTGACATTCATCTTGCCATGTTTTTACTAGATGAATTTGCGCTGCTTTAGTTGCCCCATAAATAGATGAAAATTTTTTCATAACAGTATTATCTTCAAAAAAAACGACCTTGCTATCCTCCTCCAGTAATGGGGATACCATCGGTATAAGTTTGGCGAGCGCTGTTACATTATTAGTTATAGATTTCTCCCAATCTTTGCTATCGATCGTAATAACTGGTCCAAGAGGAGCAGCATGGATTGCAGTGTGAGCCCAAAGTTTTACTTTTCCCCAACGGTCAAAAATTGATCGACAAAGTTGTGCTACCGCGTTTTCATCTGTTAAATCAATCGGCGCCAATGTGCTGGAGCCACCGTTTTTTTAATTTCATCATCTAGTGCTTCGAGAGCACCTATTGTTCTCGATACAGCTACTATGTGGTGAGTTGACGATAGAATTTTTGCTAATTCTGCCCCCAAGCCTCTTGAAGCCCCAGTTACCAATGCCACCGGTTTGTTCATATTTTGATTACTCCGCAGGATTTAAGATACGCCTAATTTGCACAGACTGAAACCAACTCTTCATATTGAATAGTAAGCCAACCTAAGGCTTTTTCTGGATTTTTTTCTGCTATATCATTAGCCATTCCCTCAAATACTCGTGCTGACTGACTTTCCTCTAGTATAACAAAAGTACCGCTGCTTAGTATTGTTTGATAGGCAAAAAAGGAAATTGCTACTAACGCAATCCCTCTAAAGACTCCAAATATAAAGCCCAGAGCTTGATCTGGTTTATTTAGAGAAGTTTTGTTAATTATTACTGACAGAAGTGGAGTGAAGAAAGAAACAAGCATCAAAGCTATGGCGAAAACAGTAGCGAAAGAGGCAAGTATAGCCAACTCACAACTATCTGATAAAATTGGCCCTATATAAGGGATTTCTTGAACAAATGGTAAAACTTCGGGAGCAAAAAAATATGCTAAAAAAGCAGAAATTATCCACGCAGCAATAGACATTAACTCTCTGACCAGACCGCGTGAATAGGCCAGTAGAGATGAAACAATAACTATGGCTAAAATGACACCATCTACAACGTTAAAGTCAGACATTTAAATTTTGGTCCTCAGTTCTTATTTTCTTTTTCCCATCTGATAACTTATTTACGAACGACAGAAGATCCAAATTCTCAAAAACTTCTATATTTAATCCTTTGACTAAATTTGTATTTTTTGGGCTTTCGACTTTCTTGAAACCAAGTTTTTCAGCTTCTTTCAACCTATTTTCTATTTTAGCGACTGACCTTATAGCTCCAGAAAGCGAAATTTCCCCAAAAAAAACAAAATCCTCGGGAACAATAATATTTTCTTTTGCTGAAATTAAAGATGCTGCAACTGCAAGATCCGCGGCTGTTTCAGTGATTTTTAAACCTCCTGCTACATTTAAATATACGTCAAGCCCGGAAAATTGCACTTCACATCTAGCTTCAAGTACTGCCAATATCATTGCAAGACGGCTACTATCCCATCCAATAACACTCCGCCTTGGTTGAGAGTGAGGAGAAGGAGAAACTAATGCTTGTATTTCAACTAACAGGGGCCTAGTGCCTTCTATACCAGCAAAAACACATGAGCCAGCGCTAGGTATTCCCCTCGAAGACAAAAATAGCGCTGATGGGTTTGTAACTTGTTGCAGACCTAACCCCGTCATTTCAAAAACACCTATTTCATCTGCGGCGCCAAATCTATTTTTGACTGATCGTAAAATACGAAATTGATTTCCCCTTTCGCCTTCAAAATATAAAACCGTATCGACCATATGCTCAACCACACGTGGACCAGCAATTTGACCTTCTTTTGTAACATGCCCAACTAAAACTATACTTGTTCCACTTCTTTTTGCAAAAGTTGTAAGTTCGTGTGCGGCCGCTCGTACTTGGCTAACTGTCCCAGGAGCACTGTCGACTTTGTCTGACCAAATAGTTTGTATCGAGTCAACTATTGCTAATTTAGGACGTTCTTTTTCCAATGTTGTTAATATGTTTCGTAAGTTGGTGTCTGATCCTAATAGTATCTGGGCCTCATCTAAATTAAGCCTTTTTGCTCTTAATTTTACTTGGGAAGTAGCCTCTTCGCCGGAAAGATATAAAGTTTTTAATCCTTTGGTCGCGAACTTAGCGGCTGCTTGTAATAAAAGTGTAGATTTCCCAATGCCTGGATCTCCACCTACCAAAATAGCAGAGGCGGGAACTAGTCCTCCACCTAGAACTCTATCTAATTCTTCCAAATTACATTTTGTTCTTTCTAGGGGTTTATCAGTACTTTTTAAGTCGTCTAAGGGTATGTAGCTTCCCCGAGATTTTCCCAAACTGCTTTTGGTTGGTCCTTGCGATAATCCTATATCTTCCGAAATACAATTCCATTCTCCGCATGCTTCGCATTTACCGGACCATTTTGAGGTAGTATTTCCGCAAATTGAACAAGAATAGTTTAAATTAGCCATACCTTCATGTGCCAAAGGCACAAGTTTGAAGCAAGGATAAAATCAAACTGGCGAAACTCACAGGGTCAAAAACAAAAAAAGGAGTGCTAGAAATAAGAGCATAAGATGCAGTATTTCTAAAAGAACGTTTGAAAACCTATATAAAATTGTTCGTACTAAAAAAAGAAAACTTATAAAAAAAGGTAGAAACCATCCATGCGCTAAATTCCCTAAATTTTCGACAAGAAAGAGAA
Organism: Paracoccaceae bacterium; assembly: GCA_902543185.1. Lineage (GTDB taxonomy): Bacteria > Pseudomonadota > Alphaproteobacteria > Rhodobacterales > Rhodobacteraceae > Salinivivens. The sequence continues at coordinate 31,502 of CACBXB010000014.1, read as the reverse complement.
ACCCCAGGCTTTCAACTGAGAATAAAATTGGATTGGTAGTAAGAATAATTATTAAACAAAGAGTTGTCGTAATACCTGCGGCAATACGAGGTCTGCCTTCACTAAAAATACTCATCAGCAAACCCAATATTGCACACAGAGGGATATAAATTGTTGTTTTGAATAAAATTATGAAAAGGAAGAGTGGGGATGGTTGCAAAAGATCAGTCATCAACGTAACGTTCCTATTGGTCCATCAGTTGACCCAGCAATAAATTGTTTCAAGTATTTGTTATTAGATTTATCAAGTTGGTTTAAGGCTCCTGTCCATTGTATAATGCCATTGTGAAGAAATGCGACCTCATCTGCGATTGATCTAACAGATTGAATATCATGCGTGATTGTTACAGCTGTAACACCTAATTCCATCACTAATTCCCTTATCAAACTATTGATAACTTGCGCCATAATTGGGTCTAATCCAGTTGTTGGTTCATCAAAAAATATAATTTCAGGCTGGGTTGCGATAGCTCTTGCCAAAGCCACTCTTTTTTGCATTCCTCCTGAAAGTTGAGATGGAAAATTATCAGCAAAGCTTTTTTTTAACCCCACGCGCTCTAATTTTTCGATGGCAATTTTTCTTGCCTCACGTGCATTAATTTTTTGTTTGCCGTGAAGGTATCTAAAAGCAACATTCTGCCAAACTGGCAAACTATCGAACAATGCGCCACCTTGAAACAACATGCCAACCTTAGCAAGGATAATATTCTTTTGTGGGCTATTTGGGTCGATACCATTCAATAAGATTTTTCCAGAATTAGGCTTGGTTAGACCAAGTAAGCATTTTAAAATCACTGATTTACCTTGACCAGAAGCTCCTATAATTACCATAGACTTCCCATCGTGAACTTTAAGGTTTACACCTTTTAGCACATGATTTTGACCAAAAGATTTATATACATCTGAAACATCGATCATGATGAAAAGAAAGCCTCAGTCAAAAAGTAGTTGGCAGCCAGGATCAAAACAGAGGCGGATACAACGGCTGATTTAGTAGCCTGGCCAACACCTCTCGCGCCTTTTTCACAACGCATACCAAAAAAACAGCCCATAAGCGCAATTATACAGCCAAAAACGGCACCTTTTACAAGACCACTTAATAAATCCCATAACTCAAGATAATTTATTGAATTTATAAGATAGATTGAATTGTTGAAATCTAACCGTGTAACGCCAACAATGTATCCACCTAAAATTCCGATAGAGTCTCCAACTCCTACTAGTAATGGTACTGTCAAAAACGCAGCAATTAATCGTGGAACGACCAAATACTTGATTGGGTCAGTAGAAAGGGTAGTTAAGGCATCAATTTGTTCTGTGACCTTCATAGTTCCTATTTCTGCGGCTATAGAACTTGCTACCCGTGCTGCGACCATTAAACCTCCCAAAACAGGGCCAAGCTCACGCACCATGCCGATAGCGACTATGGATGGAACAACCTCTTCGGCATTAAAGCGTGCTCCGCCAGCGTAAATTTGAAGAGCTAAAGCTCCACCAGTGAAAAATGAGGTTATTCCTACTACTGGCAGAGACAACCAACCAACTTGTATTAATGACGAAAAGAATGCTTGGATGTAGAAAGGTGGAGTTAAGATATTTGCAAAAACTCGAACGCAAAATATTATTAGCTCTCCGATAAAACTGCAGAATGTCAAAAATATTCTTCCAGTTTGTGCGGTCAAGCCTATCATAGGGTTTCACTCGTGTATTTTCGATTGTATCTATGACCTAAAGAGGTCAGAAACTCGTAGCCTATAGTTCCAGCGCCCTGAGCAATTGTATCAACTGTTTGAAGTGAGTTTATCAATTCTAATTTATCTGGTTCCATATTAAGGCTGGTTATATCTACACCAATTAAATCCATAGAAATTCGTCCAACAATAGGGCAGCCAATTTCTTCAAAATACAATCTAGTTCTGTTGCCAGAGACCCTAAATATTCCGTCGGCATACCCTGCCGATATAGTTGCTATTCTCTTTTGAGATGTAGAGGTCCACGTATTGCCGTAACCTACTGTCTCGCCACTTTTTATATCGCGAATTTGTATCACAGGTATCTCTATTTTGAGAACAGGCAAGCAATTCTGCATTGGTGAACAGCCATAAATTCCTATCCCGGGTCTTGTTAAGTCAAAATGATATTCTGGTCCTAATAATATACCCCCAGTAGCAGCCAAAGATTTCTTTATATTAATTTTATCTGTGAGAGTACGAAAAGTATTAAGCTGAGTTGCATTCATTTTATGGTCTGGTTTATCTGCACAAGCCAAGTGAGACATAATTAAGACTGGGTTTAAAGAAAGGGTTAGCTCCTTTACAGTTTCCCATTCCATAGGCTCCATGCCCAATCTATTCATTCCAGTATCTAGTTGAACACCAAATTTTTTTTCTTTTAAAAGTTGAGAATGTCTAGATAGTTGTTCTATGGAATTTATAAGGGGTATTAAGTTATAGTTTCTAATTAACTCGGTATCACCAATCATGTGGCCAGAAAAAATATAGATTTCTGGTATTTTTCCTAGAATAGAACGCAATTCCGATCCTTCTTCGGCCGTTGCAACAAAAAATAATCTTGCGCCTTCAGCGTAAAGAGCCTTTGCAACTTGCTTAAGACCCAAGCCATAAGCATTTGCCTTGACAACTGCAGCAGTGTCATTGCTAGACATTCTTCGCAATTTTTGCCAATTTTGTCTTATAGCATTTAAATCTATTGTTGCAGTTGCTGTCGCCATTTATCAAAAATCAAAAATACTTTTCGAAAGAATAGTAGAATAAAAAATTAGGGAAAACCAATAAATTAAAGCAAATTTCTACCAAAAATTTTAACTCATATTTATGTTGTTTAACTATCACCGTTAAGTTGTTGTTGCCAAGGCTTTGCTAAATTTCCAAACCGAGTGAATTTTCCTTCAAAACTGAGTTCGACTGTTCCTATTGGGCCATGCCTTTGTTTTCCCAAAATTAATTCTGCACGACCATGAAGGCGATCCATTTCTTCCTGCCATATTGCCATTTTCTCTAAGTCATTATCGCTGGGTTTTTCACGCTCTTTATAATATTCTTCACGATAGACAAATAAAACTACGTCAGCGTCTTGCTCAATCGAACCAGACTCCCTCAAGTCTGCAAGTTGTGGTCGTTTATCTTCTCGGTTTTCTACCTGTCTCGATAATTGAGAAAGGGCGATTACTGGAATATTTAACTCTTTTGCAATAGCTTTTAGCCCTTGAGTGATTTCTGAAATTTCATTCACTCTACTTTCTTTGCTCGAAGCTGCCCGAACTAATTGCAGATAATCAATAATCAGTGCGTCTAGACCATGAGTGCGTTTTAAGCGCCGAGCTCTGGAAGCTAGCTGAGCAATAGTTAGCGCGGGTGTATCATCAATATATAAGGGGGAGCTTTCAATAGATTTAGCAGCTTCAACAAATCTGCGGAATTCGTTTTCTGTCATATCGCCACGCCTTATTTGCTCTGACGGTATTTCAGCGGTCTCAGATAAAATACGAGCTGCTAACTGCTCAGCACTCATCTCTAACGAATAAAACCCAACGATCCCCCCATCTACAGTTTCGGATGATCCGTCTGGGTTATCTTTCTTATGAAACGATTTAGCGATATTGTAGGCGATGTTAGTAGCCAATGAAGTCTTTCCCATTGAGGGGCGACCAGCCAAAATAATCAAATCAGACGAATGAAGGCCACCCATTTTTTTATCTAAATCTATAAAACCTGTTGATATTCCGGCCAGGTTTCCGTCTCGGTGGTGCGCCGCGTTAGCCACTTGGATCGCTTCGCCTAGGGCCTTAAGAAAGGATTTGAAGCCAGTTTCAGACTTTCCGCTATCTCCAATTTTATAGAGATTTTGTTCGGCTAAAATTATTTGCTCTTCAGGTTGTTCGTCTACTTTAATTGATTGAGCTCTAGAACTGATTTCTTGACCCAAGACAATCAGTTCTCTTCTAATGGCTAGGTCATAAACTAATTTTGAATAATCTTTAATTGCAGAACTAGCTACTGACCCGGCCATTAATTGAGCTAAATAGGAACTTCCACCTAGTTCTTTGAGGCCCTCGTCTTCTGTTAGAAAGGTGTTTACTGTTACAGCTGAGGCCAATTTTCCATCTTTTATTCTGCTTGAAATAACATCAAAAATTCTAGAATGAACTGGATCGTAAAAATGCTCAGGATCTATTTTGTCCTCTAAAGAATAAAATAAATCATTATTGTTAAGTATTCCCCCTAAGAGCTGTTGCTCAGCTTCTATAGAGTGAGGCGCCATATCTGCAGGATTTTTATTAGAGTTGATCTCTGCGAATTTATTCATTGGGGCTCCCTGGAATCGTCTCTTTCCTGATAACTTTAACTAACACTAGAGGCAAAATGTATATCTATGTGGATAACATGTTAATCACAACATATACCGCCTTCGTAAAAAGTAACACTAAATGTGGTAGATCTAAAGGAGTTTTGCAATTAAATATTTAAATATTATTTTGATCTTTTTTCCTGCCATTTTCTGGGATGCTCCAAAAACTCTCTGACTTCAGATAATGTTTCAGAATCAAAGCCGTCATTTTTTTTAGCCTCTTCAAAAACATCCCACCAGGTACATAGCTTGTGTAAAGTGATGCCTTTTTCTCCCAGAATCTTTTCCGTTTCTGGAAAAATACCGTAATAAAAAATTACCGCCGTATGAGAGCATTTGGCTCCAGTCTCTCGTATTGCTTCGACAAAGGACAGCTTGGAGCCACCATCTGTAGTTAAGTCTTCTACCAACAAAACGTTCTGATTTTCAAAGACATTGCCCTCAATCCGAGCATTACGACCATAACCCTTTGGTTTTTTTCTTATATAACTCATTGGTAATCCCATTCGTTCTGCTACTAGAGCTGCAAATGGAATTCCAGCTGTTTCGCCACCTGCAATATTATCAAAAACTTCGAAACCCACATTACGCATCACAGTAATAGCTAAAAAATCCATGATTGTTGAACGCACTCTTGGAAAGGAAATTAGTTTTCTACAATCGATATATGTTGGGCTTGGTAACCCAGACGCCAGAGTAAACGGATTTTTCGGATCAAAATGAACAGCCTGAACCTCAAGTAGCATTCGTGCAGTCAGTCTTGCGATCTCTGAATTGGCTGGATAATTTGATAAGATCATATTTAGCTCCTATGAGTGAGAAACGGTTATTTTTTACAAATTCATTTAAACTAGACTAGTACCTGCCACTTAGTTTCAAAATTAGGTTTAAAGACTGTTATCTCTCCACGAGGAGTAGATAGTTTTTCTGGAAACGAGGTGGGCTTATCTTTTTTCACAATCCTAATTTTATCAGAGTTAATATTTTTACCATAAAATTTTGCTCCATTGATTGATGTAAATAATTCTAATTTATCCAAGGCTTTTTGCTCTTCGAAAATGTGTGCTAAAATTTCTAATGTGTTCACAGCCGTAAAACAGCCAGCGCACCCGCAGAAACTTTCCTTGTCTTGGTCTAAATGCGGTGCGCTATCTGTTCCTAGAAAAAATTTTGGTGATCCCGAAACAACTGCCTCTACTAGTGCTAATCGATGAGGTTCGCGTTTCACTACAGGCAGGCAGTAAAAATGTGGCTTTATACCACCTGCTAATAGATCATTTCTATTTATCGAAAGATGATGAGTAGTAACGGTTGCTGCTAAATTCTCGTTTTCAGAAAGAACATAATCTACTGCGTCTTTAGTAGTAATATGTTCCATGATAACTTTTAAAGCTGGGTTATCATTGCGGATTTTGGTCAGTACATTATCGATAAATGCCTTTTCTCGGTCGAAAATATCAATATTGTTATCGGTTACTTCTCCATGAATACATAGTGGACATTTAATTTCTGCCATGATTTCTAGAATTGGTTTAATTTTTTCAAAGTTTCGTACACCAGACTGAGAGTTCGTTGTTGCTCCAGCTGGATATAATTTGACTGCTGAAATTTGGCCACTTACGAAGCCGTCTTTAACTTCTTTAGGGTCTGTTTCTTCTGTTAAGTAAAGTGTCATTAAGGGGTCAAAAGACAAATCAGGTTTCAATGCGCTCAATATCCGTTGTTTGTAATTTTTTACATCAACTAACTTGGTAATTGGCGGAACTAAATTAGGCATTATGATCGCTCTTGCAAAAGATCTCGCTGACTCATTTACGGTAATTGGCAGAAAGTCTTTATCTCTTAAATGCAGATGCCAATCGTCTGGACGCACTATAACTAGTTCTGTAGTCATATAATGGCGTTACACAATATTTTAGAGGCTTTCTAGTTAAAGATTCTATTAAGTGTTGAATTTGAGCTATTTGCTAAATCATTCACCCTAATTTACAATCTTGGATAAAATTAAATATTTCGATTTGGTTAAGGGTTTATGAAATCAAATTTTGATGATTTACTCCAAGTTGCATTTCAATGGCACGAAAAGGGCATTGGAGCGGTTATAGCGACGGTTGTTGAAACTTGGGGGTCAGCTCCGCGTCGTGTTGGTTCTCAGCTAATTGTATCAGGTGATGGACATATGGAGGGTTCAGTTTCAGGTGGGTGTGTTGAGGGCGCAGTGGTTTTGGAAGCGTTAGAGTCTCTCAAGGACGGCAAAGCGAGAGTATTAGAATATGGCGTAAGTGACGATGACGCATTTGCTGTTGGATTGGCTTGCGGCGGTAAAATGAGAGTCCTTGTAGAACCTGTCGGCAAGCAAATGCCACAAAAACTTTTGCGAGAATTAGTGGACGCAATAGCTACACATGAATCTGTTATCTATGAAATCAATATAAAGACTTTGCAACGTCGCTTGGTCTATAACGATTACGAGGATAGAATTCGTAGGGACAAATCAGGGTTTAAAGAAGATAAGGTAACGTTCTTAAATGTTTATTCTCCTAAACTAAAAATAGATATAGTAGGTGCGGTACATATTGCTCAAGCTCTTGTGCCAATTGCTGAAATAGCTGGTTTTTCCCCTCGCGTAATCGATCCGCGAGAAAGTTTTGCAAATCGCGATCGTTTTGGAAACATTGAAATATCTAATGATCTACCCGATGTGGCTTTGACTAAAACTAGGCCGAACTATAGAACTGCAGTTATTCTTTTGACTCATGATCCTAAATTGGATGACCCTGCACTGCAAATAGCTTTACAAAGTGAAGCATTTTATATTGGAGCATTGGGTTCAAAAAAAACACATCAACAACGTAAAAATAGGCTCAAGCAAGCCGGCTTTACGGAAAAAGAGATTGACCGAGTTCACGGTCCAATAGGACTAGACATAGGCGCGTCTTCACCAGAGGAAATAGCAATTTCAATTCTATCAGAAGTTATTGCAACTCTTCGGTTAGTTAAATGATTCTACGCTTTTTTAACACAAATGAAAAAAATGGCTTTTTACTTGTTTACTTGATTAAGATTAAGATCTAACGAATAATCAAATTCCAAATCATCTAACTTGACTGATAGATAAAAAATAAGGCGTTAAAACGCCTTAAATCTTTAGTCAAAATTTGAATTAAGTTTATTTAGTTGGCATAGGACCGATCATCATAGTCATCTGTCGCCCTTCTAATTTTGGTATATTTTCAACCTTACCATGGTCTTTAACATCGTCAGCTACTCGCTCGAGTAATTCTCTGCCAAGCTCTTGGTGGGCCATTTCTCTCCCTCTGAATCGCATAGTAATTTTAACTTTGTCACCATTTTCGAGAAATTTATACACGCTTCTCATTTTTACATCATAATCGTGTATATCGGTTCCAGGTCGGAACTTTATTTCTTTAACTTCAATTATTTTTTGTTTCTTTCGAGCCTCAGATTCACGTTTCTGTTGTTCGTATTTATACTTTCCAAAATCCATTATTTTACAAACTGGTGGGCTGGCGTTAGGCGAAATTTCGACTAAATCTAATCCGATGTCTTCTGCCATTAAGAGTGCTTTTTCTGGGGATACTACCCCTTCATTTTCTCCTTCAGCGCCTATCAATCGGATTTCTGGGCTCTGGATACCATCATTTACTCTGGGTCCAGTTTCGCGCGAGGGGGGCGCGTTGTGAGGTTTACGAGCTATTGCTTTGTTCCTTTATAAGTTACTAATTAATGACCGGCAAAATAGTCATGCTGTATTGCTCTTTCAAGATACAAATTTTCTTTATTTCGATAATTTGTAATTATTTTGCTATTAATGCAGGGTTTTTTTGTATTTATCATCCTACAAACGCTTTTTCTACAACGTAATGAGCGGGCTCTGAGTTGGCTCCTTCTTTAAGCCCAAATTTTTCAAAGATTTTTTTCAAATCTGTATTCAAGCCAATAGACCCACATACCATTGCACGGTCAGTTTCTTTCGAAATACTTTCTATGTCCAGGTCTTTAAGTAATTTACCATTTTTGAGCAAATCTGTAATGCGGCCCATTTGATTGCTCTGGTCTCTAGTGGTGGTGGGGTAGTAAATTAGCTTTTTTATAGCGGCATTGCCTACTAACTCAGACATTATTCCACCATTTTTAATTTCCTTAATTAACTTTTCCCCATAAGCCAATTCATTCCTGTTACGACAGGTATGGGTCAAAATTATTTGATCATAGTCATCATAAGTCTGAGGCTCTCTTAACAGAGATGCAAATGGCGCAATGCCCGTTCCAGTCGCAAAGAACCAGATCCTTTTGCCAGGCAGTAGTGCGTCGTGAACCAATGTTCCTACGGGTTTTGGCCTGAGAATGATTTGATCACCTTTTTTAATATGCTGAAGCTTAGAAGTCAGGGGGCCGTCTTGAACTTTTATGGAGTAAAATTCCAACTCATCGTCCCATGCAGGAGAGGCTATTGAGTAGGCACGAAGTAAAGGTTTCCCATCTTCTTTAAGCATTCCAATCATAACAAACTCACCAGACCGAAAGCGTAGTGTTTTGGGGCGGGTAACTTTGAAAGAAAACAATCGATCTGTATAATGTTGCACTCCAATTACAGTTTGTGCGTCTGGAAGTGTAGGCGTTACTTTTGGAGCATTCAATTTTCTAGGCCTGTTGATTTTTTACTATTCTGTAAAGAAGATAGCAGACTTCGTTAGTTTAATGCACCTAAAAAATGTAAAAAAGTTTTGTTTTGAAAATGATTTTTCAAATTAAGTATTTTTATATCTTTAATTGATCTAGAAGGATAAATTAAAAGCTTAGACGCGTTTTAACTATTTAAAAGACTAAAGAAACGCAAAAGCTAATCTTTCAACTTGATTAATAATTTTTCTAATCCGTGGAAATGGTAAACATCAGCGTAACGCGGCTTTTCTGCTAACTCCATTTTAGGATATTTTGCGAATAACATTGGCAAAGCTATCTGCATTTCTAGACGAGCGAGAGCTGCACCAACACAAAAATGAATACCACCGCCAAATGCCGTATTTTTTTTGATAACTCTGGAAGGATCAAAGTATTCAGGATCGCTCCATAATGTTTTATCTCTTCCAGTTGCACCCAAAACCAGGGCAACTTCTTCACCCTTTTTTATTGTATAGTCCCCAAGATCAATCTGATCGTATGCATATCGAGTAAAAATATGAAGTGGAGGATCAAACCTTAAAATTTCTTCGGTAAGCTGATTGATTTTTAATTCATTTTGCCAGTCAATCGTAATTCTTTTATTTTCCAATAGGACTTTTATGCCATTTCCTAAAGAGTGAACTGTTGCCTCATGCCCAGCATTCAATAAAAGGATACACGTGGTAATAAGTTCGTCTATTGTTAACTTTTCCCCGTTTTCTTCGGCAGAAATTAAATGAGTAATTAAATCATCTTTAGGTTTACTTCGGCGTTCATCAATATAACTTCGCATAAATGCGGAAAACTCTTTGGAAGCTTTAATGGCACGTTCCTCATGTTTTACTGTCCGCCGCGCTTGATACATCATAACCATATCATTAGACCATCTTAGTAGCTGTTCACTCATTTCCTCAGGAACCCCTAAGAGCCTAGCAATAATGATTACAGGGATTTTATTGGCATACTCGTTAAGTATATTTACTTGATTACTGGAGAAATTTTGAATCAGTTGAGCGCATAAAGTTTGGATCTCTTCGGCCATTGAATTAACTTTTCGACTTGTAAAAGCTCGTAAGACTAGGCCACGTAGACGAGTATGTTTAGGTGGTTCCAGCTGGAGCATTGAATGGTCTTCCAGTTCGTAAAACGGCGCTAACTCCTTACGATAGCCTTGTTTTTTGTCTTCCGGACATTCGCGACCAAATCTCCTGTCTTTTAGGATACTGGAAACATCATCATACTTGAACAAAGAAACCATGTTATAATCTTCCCAAAATACCTTACCTCCCTTGGCTAAACAGTTTTCATAGAAAGGGTAGGGATTTTGAACAAAATCATCATTTGTTGGAGATTGTGCAACTTTTGGTAACATTTGCCCTCAATATAGTGAAAGAAGTCTTTTACATTGTTTACATTGAATTTGATGCAGCTGTAATTATTTCCATAAAATCATCGCTTTTAAGACTGGCCCCACCAACTAAAGCCCCATTTACATTTGATATCGAGAATATTTCTTTTGCGTTGGAACCTTTCACAGATCCACCATATAAAATTTTTACATTATGGGCTTCAGCTCCGTAAGTGCTCGCCAAAAATCCCCTTATAAATGCATGAGCAGAGCGAATTTGATCTGTTTCTGGAACCAGTCCTGTACCTATTGCCCATACAGGCTCATAAGCAACGACAGTATTTATTGGGGTAATATTTTTAGGAAGCGATTTAAGCATTTGCTCTTGTAACACGGAGAGTGTTTTCTCTGCTGTTCTCTCTTCCAATGTTTCGCCAATACAAACGACTGCTGTTGCTCCTGCTCTATGAACAGCCTCTGATTTAAGTTTAACTATATCATTAGTTTCATAATTATCTTGGCGACGTTCCGAGTGCCCCACAAGTATAAGTTGAGCACCCACTTCGATGAGCATTTCTGCCGATACTTCACCCGTATGAGCCCCATTTATGTTAATGTGACAATTTTGTGCTCCGATTTTTATATTTTTGGTTTGTTCATGCGCAGCCGAAATTAGTGGAAAGGGAGGGCATATTGCAACCTCGCAAGTGTTTTCTTTGCAATATCGATCGATCTTTCTTAGGTCGGCAATCATTGTTTTATTGCCAAACATTTTCCAATTACCGGCAACTAATTTAGACATCTAAGCCTCTTTTCGTATTTTTGGGATAAATTTTATTTTCAAATTCATATTATTATTTATTTTTCAAGATTTAATTCTTGAAAGTTAATTTACATATTTTCGAATTTGATTGACTCTCCACAGCCGCACGCTTCGGTGACGTTTGGATTTTTAAATTTAAACCCTGATTCAAGTAATGAGGTTTCGTAATCAATTTCTGTCCCAAAAAGAAACATTTGAGCCATTGGTGCGATAAGTACTCGTACTCCGTCTTGCTCTATAATTTCATCATTCTGATCGGGTTCTGTAACATACTCCATCGTATATTCCATACCTGCGCATCCACCTTTTTTAACGCCGACTCTCAAGCCAAAGTATTTATTAGCCTCCATTAATTTATTTATTTGTAACACAGCGGTAGTGGTCAACTTAATTGCATTTTGTCCTGGGATAGCAAACATTTTAGTTATCTACCTACATAAATCCTAGTTCAAGGCGAGCCTCGTCACTCATCATATCCATTCCCCACGGTGGTTCCCAAGTTAGGTCAACCGACACTTGTCTTACTCCGCCTGTTCCATTTATAGCATCTTCTACCCATCCGGGCATTTCGCCGGCCACTGGGCACCCTGGAGCCGTTAATGACATAATTATACTAACATCGTTATCCTCAGTGATTTCGATGGTGTATATAAGGCCCAAATCATAAATATTTACAGGAATTTCTGGGTCAAATACTGTTCGACAAGCTTCAACAATTGAATTGTATAGCGGGTGATCCGTCGAAGACGGGGTGATCAATGGGGAGCCTTCCATGGGCGGACTTACTTCATTCATTGACGAACTCTTTATTATCTTGACTGTTTATATAGGGTATCTGTTCCTCTGCGTCTAGAGCAACGATTAAGTTATGATGCTATCTGGTAAAGACAAAGAAGATACTTGTTCTGAAACAGGTTCTGTGTTTAGTGGATGCAATTCAAGGGTAGATTTCTTAACGTCAGAAAGGGGTTGCCAAGAGTTGTTTTGGAAAATCTCAACGCCCTTGAAATTGGCCTTATAATCCATTTTAGAGCTACCGGGGACCCAATAACCCAAATAAAGATAAGGGATTTCAAGTTCCAAAGCTAATGCTATGTGATCTAAAATCATATAGGTGCCCAAAGATTGTTTGGATTTACCCGGGTCAAAGAAAGAGTAGACCATACTTAGACCATCACTAAGAAAATCTGTTAAGCATACACTCTCGAGCACATTTTTATTATAATATTCCATAACGCGCGTTTCTATTGATGACTCTTCAATCATCGCGGCAAATTCAAAAACGTCCATATCTGCCATTCCACCTTTGGCATGACGTTTCTTTAGATACTTTTGAAATAGGTCGTATTGTTCTTCCGTTGCCCAAGGACTATTTGATTTCCGAGCTAAAATCTTGTTTCGTCGAATTATTTTTTTCTGACTTTTAGAAGGAAAAAAATTTTTTACGTCAATGCGAGCAGATAAACAAGCTGAACATTCGTTGCATGAAGGTCGATAGAGAATATTTTGAGATCGCCGAAAACCTTGTTGTGAAAGTGAATCGTTCAGCAATTGTGCATTATCGCCTTGTATCGACGTAAAAAGTTTTCGCTCAATTCTATTAGGCAGATAGGGACATACCTGAGGTGCAGTTACGTAAAATTGAGGTGCTAGTGGTACAGTGTGACGCATGCAGGTATTCTAGACATTTTTTTTGGTGTAGCAATAAACTTTAGGATTTAAGCGACAATATTATGTTTTATATATATATATAAAATGTCCAAGACCTCATCTTTGACTGTTTTAAGTCTTAAAAATATTTAAAATACCGTCTTTGACGGATTGGCTAATTTTCGTCATAGTACAGCTATATTGAGGTGAAAGATCAATTTAATGGAATTTGAGTTGAGGCCTAAACGAGTTCCCAAGGTTTTTGATCAACGAATAGCCCAGGAGATTTACAACTTATTCCCCGAGAGCTCAGAAAAATTGAGAATGTTTTTTGCTTCGGTAGCCTCTTGTAGCCCCTACTTATATTCTCAGATAGTAAAAGAGAAAAGTTGGTTGTTGAATGCTGTAGGTGATAAAGATTTTAACATTTTATCTCTGTTGGAGCCATTAGAATCAGAAACTTATGACTCGCTATATTTAAAATTAAGGATAGCAAAAAGAAGAGCAGCTCTCTGGATCGCGCTGAACGATTTAGCTGATATTTGGTCTCTTGAAGTAGTTACAAAAAATCTTTCAGAATTTGCAGATAAGGCCATAAACTTATCTTGGCGTGTGAGCTTTTTAAAGGAAATGAAAAAAGGCAAATTCCCCAAACAATACGATGGAGATCCAGATAAAGCAGGCTTTTTTATATTAGCCATGGGCAAGTTAGGTGCGTTTGAGCTTAATTATTCGTCAGATATTGATTTGATTTGTTTTTTTGATGAGGAAGTATTTCACCCTGAGGAATTTCAGGATGTGAGGCGCATTTTTATAAATGCAACAAAAAATATGTATCGGATTTTGAATGAAAATGGAATAGATGGTTATGTTTTTAGGACAGATTTACGCTTGCGGCCTGATCCATCAGTCACCCCGGTTTGTATGGGGGTTGATGCTGCGGAACGATACTACGCAAGCCTTGGCAGAACTTGGGAGAGGGCAGCTTTTATAAAAGCTAGAGTTTGTGCGGGCGACCATTCGGCTGGGATTAAATTTTTAGAAAATATGGGGCCATTTGTTTGGCGCAAATACCTTGATTACGCTGCAATTTCCGATGCGCATGACATTCGATTGCGGATCCGAGATCATTACAAAACCAAAAGCGGAGAAATAACCTTACCTAAGCATAATATGAAGCTTGGGCGAGGAGGAATTAGAGATATAGAATTCTTTACACAAACCCATCAAATTATTTTTGGCGGTAGAGATAAAAGTATTCGATCGAGAGCGACAATTAGGTCTCTTCGGGCAATTGGCGACAAAAAATGGTTACCAAAAGCCTTAGTAAAAGATTTGATTGAAAATTATCGGTTTCATCGAACAATTGAGCATCGTTTACAAATGATAAATGACGCTCAGACTCATGAACTTCCTAACTCTGATCAAGGGTTCGTTCGACTTGCCTGTTTAATGGGAGCAGAAAAAGATGATTTGCAGGAAGAGTTGATTGACAGATTAAGTAAGACTAATGTTGCAATTGAGGGTTTTTTTGAGCCGCAAAATAACGATCAGATTATTCAAAATCCAAGCTTTACAAGAGAATTTGCAGATCAATTAATGAAGTGGGAAAGCTTTCCAGCTTTGCGAACAAGGAGGGCGATTTCGATATTTGAAAGAATAAGACCCATGATTTTAGAAAGGATAAATACAACTTCAAGACCACAAGAAACTTTAAAGGCATTTGGTAATTTTCTTTCTAAGCTACCAGCGGGTATTCAAATATTCTCGCTATTTGAAAATAATAAGCAGATTTTAGATTTACTAATTGATATTTTGGGTACTTCCGGAGCTCTATCAGAATATTTAGTCAAAAATACTGATGTTCTAGATTCTGTGCTTGCACCGGAATTTTGGGAAATTTGGCCAAGTAGAAAATTCCTCTCAAGTGAACTGGAGGTAAAACTTAAAAATGAAATGGATTATGAAGCCAAGTTGGATTTAACTCGTCGATGGTGCAAAGAATGGCAATTTAGGATTGGTGTGCATTATTTGCGATCTCAGATAAGTGCGAAAAGAGCAGGGGTTCAGTACGCGGAATTAGCTGAAATCACTTTAAGCGTTATTTGGAAGGAAGTTCTTTTTGAATTTGCAAAAAAATTTGGACCTGAGCCAGGAAATGGAGCTGCTGTTATAAGTATGGGTAGCTTGGGTTCTGGTGTTTTACATGCAAATTCAGACCTTGATTTGATAATAATTTATGATGCGGATGGTAATGATCAATCTGAAGGTGACAGGGCACTTTCGGCCCGCCAATACTATTCTCGTCTAACAAAAGCTTTTATTACGGCAATATCAGCGCCAATGACGGAAGGGCGGTTGTATGAAATTGACATGCGACTTAGGCCTTCAGGTTTCCAAGGTCCAGTAGCGACTTCGTGGAATTCTTACCAGAATTATCAAAAAAATGAAGCTTGGGTCTGGGAACATCTAGCATTAACAAGGGCTCGTGCGGTGGCAGGAAAAGCCTCCTTGTTGACAGATTTCGAAAGTTTTAGGAGTTCTATGTTAAAATCTTATCATCGAGAAAACATTTTTAGCGAACTAATCAATATGAGAGCCAGAATATCTCAAGCAAAGTCTTTAAATCCTTGGGATGCTAAGATTGGGCCAGGACGCTTACAAGACATAGATTTACTTTCTCAAGCTGGATGTTTGGTCACCCGATCTGTTGCTCGCTCCACGGCTGCTGGCCTGGCTGCTCTTTTTTCAGATAAATTCATATCTCAGGAAGAATTTTTTGAGATAAAAGCGGCTGCAACTCAGTTATGGTCATGGCAAATCGGTCTAAATATTTTGTTTAAAGGACAAGTTGAGCTTGAAAATTGGGATGTTTTAGATAACGGGGCTCAGGTTGAGATTTTTGAAAAACAATCCCTTTCTGAAGTTAAAGAAAGGTTGCATCATCTTTCTAATAAAATAAATAAAGTCATTGATAAAATTTTGTCTCATGGGAAGGGTTAACTAACTTATGAAAGGTGATCTAGAAGATCCAAAAGCTTTGATCCAGGAAGCTTACAAAATAGAAAACATTACGCGGTCTGAATGTCGAAGCATATTTTTGGATTGGGCTCTAAGTCTGCCAATAGAGCAGGACGCGAACATAAGTATTCAAAATTTGCTTGAAAGATATCAATCTGAATTTTCCAATCATCCAATGACGGAAACGCTGGAGGAGGGACTTATGACAATGGTTAAGCCCAAAAGGCGTGGAGGATGGAAATCAAGGCATCGAATTGAGTCTGACTGACTTTAAAAAGCTATTTTTGACGCTGTCCTTGCTAAATCGGTGATACTTTTCCAGTCTTTGTTTTCGATTAGGTGTTGAGGTGCAACCCAACTTCCCCCTACACATAGAGTATTTTCCAAATCTAGATAGCCTTTGGCATTATTAATAGTAATTCCACCTGTTGGACAAAACTTTACATTTGGAAGTGGCCCTCCAATTGCTTTTAAGGCGGCTTGCCCGCCAATCGCTTCAGCAGGAAAAAATTTTTGCACAGAATATCCCAGATCAAATAAACGCATTATCTCGGTTGATGTTGCAGCACCTGGTAAAATTGGGAGATTTTGCTGAGCACAGGCCTCCAATATATCGTCTGAAGATCCTGGAGAAACAGCAAAATTGGCGCCAGCATTGATAGCGTCTTTTACATCAAGAGATTTTGTAATAGTGCCGGCACCTACTACTCCTCCAGATAATTTTGCCATTTCTGATATAACTTTTAATGCAGATTGTGTTCGTAGTGTGACCTCTAAAACGGGTAAGCCTCCAGATATAAGGGCTTCTGCCAAAGGTTTTGCTATACCAGAGTCGTGAACAACCAAAACAGGGATCACTGGAGCTAATCGGCATATTTTTTCGGTTTCTTTACTAGCTTGATAAGGGTCCATTTTTTTTACAAAACTGAATTTGCACCTTCTGAAGTTGGGCCAACATGTTCCCTAAAAATATTAAATAATTCTCGACCTAATCCATATTGATTATCAGAAAGGTCGATAGATACCGATGATCTACTTTCAAAGTTCTCAGTTTGAACTTCAAGTATTCCATTGTCAGCATCTAGCAAAACAATATCACCATCTCTAAGCTTTGAAATAGGCCCGCCATTAGCAGCTTCGGGTGTAACATGTATGGCGGATGGCACCTTTCCTGATGCCCCGGACATTCTACCATCGGTAACCAATGCAACCTTTAAGCCTCGGTCCTGTAAGGCGGACAGTACTGGAATTAAACTGTGTAACTCGGGCATGCCATTTGCACGCGGTCCCTGAAAACGAACCACAAATATGGTATCTTCTTTGAATTCATTGTTTTTAAACGCTGTCTTGATTGCTTCTTGATCGTGAAAAATCCGGACTGGGGCTTTAATTAGCCTGAGATCTGGTTCAACAGCCGAAACCTTTGTTATCGCACTACCTAAATTACCATTAACTTGCTTCAATCCCCCAGTTCTTTGAAATGGGTCCTTTAATGGGCGTAGAATTTTCTGGTTAGTAGAAGTTACGGCACCTGGTGGAAATTTTATCTCGTTGTCTATTAGGCGCGCCTCATTTCGGTACTGGTTCATTCCATGCCCACTTACATTTTTCACATCATCGTGAAGTAAGCCTTCATTTAACAACTCATTGATCATAAACGAAAGCCCACCAGCGGCGTGAAAATGATTTACGTCAGCTAAGCCATTTGGATAAATTTTAGCCATGAGGGGTATTAGTTTTGCGATATCTTCAAAATCTTCCAAAGCCAAATTTATGCCTGCTGCCTTAGCCATTGCGGGAATGTGAAGTACCAAATTTGTTGAGCCTCCTGTTGCCATTAAACCAACTATCCCATTTACAAATGCTTTTTCATTTAAGATTTCATAGGATGGACAGAACTCACTACTAGAAAATGAAATATCTAGTGCCCTTTGAGTTCCATACTTAGTGAGAGCATCACGAAGCGGTGTCCCTGGGTTGACAAAAGATGAGCCGGGAAGTTGTAGCCCCATAAATTCCATAAGCATTTGATTTGAATTGGCTGTTCCGTAAAATGTACACGTCCCAGGTCCATGATAGCTTTTCATTTCTGCACTCATTAATTCGGCGCGATCAATCTCACCGGTTGCGAACTTTTGACGGATAAGAGACTTTTCATCATTGGGAAGGCCAGAGGTCATCGGCCCAGCGGGCAAAAAAATTGCAGGTAGAAAACCAAAGGTAGCAGCTGCCATGACCAATCCGGGAACGATTTTATCACAAACACCTAAATAAATTGTACTATCAAAAGTGTTATGGCTTAAAGCTATACCTGCAGACATGGCGATAACGTCACGCGAAAACAAGGATAACTCCATACCCGCTTCACCTTGCGTTATACCATCGCACATTGCAGGAACGCCTCCAGCAACCTGCGCTGTGGCGCCTCGATTTCTTGCCTCCTGTTTTATCAAATCAGGAAAATTATAAAAAGGTTGATGAGCTGATAACATATCGTTGTAGGCTGATACTATACCAATGTTTGGCACTCTTTTATTAGCTAATGCTTCTTTGTCTGCTCCCATGGCAGCGTAAGCATGTGCCTGATTTCCACAAGAAAGATGAGCGCGTCTAGGACCTCTTTCTACTGCGGACTTCATTCTAGCAACATATTTTTCCCGACTATCTTTTGAACGCTCTGTAATTCTATCGGTTACTTTTAAAAGTGTTTTATTTAATGGCATAATTTTTGAGATCCAAAATATTTTTTATTAAGTTATTTGGAATTACTCTCCCCAAAAGAAGTTCAAAATGTTAGCGCTAACTTAATTCTTTGTATAGGATTATAAAATTTTGTGCAAGTTAGACTTTTACATATGGGAAGTCTTTTATCTTGCTTTAATTTGTGTAAAAATAATTTATGTCGGGAGAAGATAAGCACTCAATAATTCGTTTAAAACCAAAGGTTTCACCAGATAAAATTCTAGCTGGATTTCCTTGGGTGTATGACAACGAGTTAGTTTTAGATCGAAGGACAAAACAACTTACATCTGGCAAAATTGTAGAATTGCAAGATAGTGCCAGGAATTTTTTGGCAACAGTAGTGGTCAATCCAAAATCAAAAATTTTTGCAAGAGTGATTACAACAACCGCCAATAAAATTGGAGGTTCAGAACTTGTTTTTAAACGTATAAGTGCGGCCAAGGCCTTGAGGGAAGGTATTTTCACGGATCCTTACTACAGGCTCATAAATTCAGAAGCAGATCAAATGCCTGGAACCATAATAGACCGGTTTGGTGATTATTTTGTTATCCAACCGAATTCTGTCTGGGCTGAAAATAATCTAGATAATATTACTGACGCGCTGGTAGAACTTTTTAATCCAGAAGGAATCATTAAAAACGCAAATAGTCGCGCGAGAACTTTAGAGCGTTTAGATGATTGCTCACTTTTAATTCATGGATCTGTCCCAACCACTCCTTTGCAGGTGCCGATGAATGGCGCCATTTATATGGCAGATCTTAACTATGGTCAAAAAACCGGCCTTTTTTATGATCAAAGGCTGAACCATGCATTTTTATCTAGTATCTCCAAAAACAAAACTGTTTTAGATGTGTTCTCTCATGTGGGTGGCTTTGCACTGGCAGCTCTGGTTGGTGGAGCTGTTGAGGCAACGGCTGTCGATGCATCTCAGGCAGCTTTGGAATTGGCAGAACAGGGGGCTGAAGTTAGTGGCTTCAAGTCTGCGCTTTCGATAATAAAAGACGACGGATTTAATGCATTGAAGTGTCTAAGAAATGAAGGAAAAAAGTTTGATATCGTTATTTGTGATCCGCCTGCGTTCGCTCCCTCAAGACAAGCATTAAGCTCAGGTCTTCGCGCTTATGAGCGACTTGCTAGAATTTCTGCTGGTTTAGTCGAGGAGGGAGGTATTTTGGTGCTTTGTTCATGCTCTCATGCAGCTTCACTATCCAAATTTCGAGAGTCCTGTATGATAGGTATCAGTTCCGCGGGAAGAAGATCTGCTATCATTTTTACTGGATTTGCAGGTCCAGACCATCCGGTGCACCCGATGTTATCTGAAAACGGATACCTGAAATCTCTTTTCTTTTCGTTATGAATTATTTGATCGACACCTGCGTTTTATTTCCTACGGTGATGCGAACAATCTTGTTGGACGCTATTAAATTAAACCATGATAGCGCTTTTTGGTCAGAAAAAATATTGAGCGAATGGTCCGCTTCGGCAAAAAAAGTTGGTGAGCTTGGACAGTTACAAGCAGACGCAGAAATATCCATTTTGAGAGCTAATTGGCCAAATAGTATAATTAGTTTTAGTTTAGAGCTTGAAGATAGTTTGTACTTACCAGACTTAAATGACCGACATGTTTTAGCGGCTGCTATTGCAGGAAAATGCGACGCGATAATAACGCTTAATAAAAAAGATTTTCCCAGTCAAATTTTAGATCAATATGGGTTAATAAGATTAGATCCCGATCATGTAATATTAGAATATTTAACAGATGATGCCCCTATCATTATTGAAATCGCTCAGGATTTATTAAGCGAAACCAATAGAAAATTTAACCAAGAGTGGACAATCCGCCAATTACTTAGAAAAGCACGACTGCCAAGAACAGCAAAAGCTCTTTCTTATATAATTGATGGTTAATTTTCTATTTCGACTTTAAGATTGAATGCCCCGCATATACGGCGGTATCCCCTAATTCCTCTTCAATGCGGATAAGTTGGTTATACTTGGCTAGTCTGTCAGATCGTGCCAAAGAACCAGTTTTAATCTGACCACAATTAGTTGCGACTGCAAGATCAGCTATCGTCGCGTCTTCAGTCTCGCCAGATCTATGGCTCATTACATTAGTAAAGTTTGCTCGGTGTGCCATTTCAACTGCACTCAAGGTTTCCGATAAGGTTCCAATTTGGTTAACCTTCACAAGCATGGAGTTGGCCGCTTTTTTATCAATGCCCATTTTTAATCTTAAAGGATTTGTCACAAAAAGATCATCTCCAACCAGTTGAACTTTATCACCAAGTGTTTCGGTTAGAGCTACCCATCCTTCCCAATCATCTTCAGCCATGCCATCTTCAATAGAAATTATTGGATAATCTTTAACTAAGCCTTCGAGATAGGATATATTTTCAGAGCTGCTGAATTCTCGTCCCTCACCCTTAAAGACATATTTATTTTTATGGTAATACTCTGTTGAAGCACAATCCAAGGCCAAAAAGATATCATTTCCAGCGGAATACCCAGATTTTTCTACAGATTTCAAAATAAAATCAATAGCCTCTCTTGTTGATTTAATGTTTGGAGCAAAGCCACCCTCGTCGCCAATTCCAGTTGATAAGTTCGCGTCTTTTAATTCGTTTTTTAGCGTATGAAAAATTTCTGATCCTATTCGGACAGCATCTTTTATATTTTTCGCTGCCACGGGCATAATCATAAACTCTTGAATATCAATAGGATTATCAGCGTGTTCGCCGCCATTAATAATATTCATCATTGGAACCGGAAGAGTTTTTGCGGTGGGCCCACCGACATATCGATATAGAGATAAATTGCAAAAATCAGCAGCCGCTTTCGCGCATGCAAGTGAAACGCCCAGAATTGCATTGGCTCCTAAACGCGACTTATTTGGTGTACCATCTATTTCAATCATTGACTCGTCAATTGACGCTTGTTCGCTAACATCATACCCGACTAATGCATCAGCTAATTCACCATTAACTGCAGCTACTGCGTTAAGCACACCTTTTCCATTGTATCGTTTCTTATCAGCATCTCTCTTTTCTACTGCCTCGTGAGCACCTGTTGATGCGCCCGAGGGAACGGATGCTCGGCCTAGTGTTCCGTCCTCCAAAGTTACATCGACTTCAACTGTGGGATTTCCCCGACTATCTAAAATTTCCCGCGCATGAATATCGATTATTGTACTCATTTAATAAGCCTCTCTTTATTATGCGCTCCGAGTAACAAAATTTAAATTTAATGTATATACTTATTGTTAGCGATTACACTAAACCTTTTATATCTTTTGATTTACACTTTTTTGTATTTTAACTAATCTACTCTCTCGCCCAAAGGTGTAGATACCAGAACTCACTACTAAGAAGCCCCCTAATAAAATTGGCAGTGTAAGCTTTTCTCCTAAAATTAAACTCGCAAGACCTAGAGAAAATAAAAGCCTTGAGTAGCGAAATGGCGCAATAACCGACACATCGCCTTTACGGGTAGCTAAAACAAGCAAGAAATAGCCAGTAAGGCCTATAATTGCTGCACATATCAATATAATTGCTTCATATGTAGTGGGCATTATGGGGGGTCCAAAAAAAGGATAAGCAATAAACCCAGCACTTCCCATTGCTAAGCATGCATAAAAAGTAACAGTTAAAGTCGGAATTTCAGTTGCCATATCTCTAGTGACTACGTCTCTTAGGGCTAAGCATAAAACTGCTGCCAAACCTAAAAGTGATGCCAGTTGGAAGCTCCCATAGCCGGGCTGGAGGATAATTATAACGCCCAAAAATCCAATAAAAATCGCTGACCATCTGCGCCACCCAACCTTTTCGCCCAACAAAATGGCCGCTCCTAAAGTTACAAATAAAGGCGTTGCTTGCAAAATTGAAGCTAATAACGACATTGGTATCAAAACCATGGCAGAGGTAAAAGAGAGAGCTCCGAACAAGTCTGCAATCGTTCTTGATATTACATGCTTATTAAATAGTATTTTATCAGCCAGATTCACATTCAAAAAAATGGCGAGCACTAGTGTGATTACTGCACCGCCAAAGCCTATTGAAAAGAGAATTTGAGTGGCAGGTAGTCTGGCCGATAGTAATTTGACAAATGTATCCTCAACAGCAAAACATGCCATTGACATCATCATAAATAAAATTCCGCGGAGATTTGCCATTTGAACCCAAATAATAATCCAAACCTGTCGCTCAGAAGAGTTTGGTCGTCAAGTTATGATTTTTTTAATGGAATGCCATAAAGCTCAAGTTTATGTCCCATGAGTTTATACCCAAGCTTTTGAGCAATTTTTTCTTGTAATTTTTCGATGTCAGAGTCCATGAACTCTATAACTCTCCCAGAATTAATATCAATCAGATGGTCATGGTGCCCACGTTCGGCGTCTTCATAGCGCGCTCGGCCATCGCCAAACTCTAACTTATCTAAAATGCCTGCTTCATCAAAAAGCTTAACGGTTCTGTATACAGTTGCTATAGAAATGGTGAGATCGATTTTTGATGCTCGATTATACAATTCTTCTACGTCAGGATGATCAGCAGCGTCTTCTAACACCTGAGCGATGATTTTACGCTGGCTCGTCATACGCAAGCCTTTTTGCTCGCACCTTTGCAGAATTGTGTCTGTCATTTTGAATATATTTTTTTAATAAACGCTTAATGTTATGGTCATGTTTAGCCGAAATGCAAGAACTAGGTACCACAGAATGTTTTAAAAACTTCTTCCTCTTCCGTCGGGATAGCTTCTAAATCTGAGTACTCTAGGGTTTTCTCATAGGGTGATTTTAAGGCCTTGTTTAATCGATGAAAAAGATCAAAATCAGAATTTAGCGCTGCTGTTATAGCAAGTTCTATTTGATGATTTCGTGGTATTAAATTTGGATTTGCCTTAGCCATTATTGAAGTTGGGTCAGGTTCGCCTGATATTCGATTTTTCCAAGTCTTAAACCAATCAGGGTCAATAGATTTGAGGTATTCGGGCTCCTCCGTAAGCTTTCTAAAGCTTATCGTGAAATCCTCATTTCTCGATGCTAAGCCATTTAAAAAGTTACTTATCAATTTATAATCACTGGGTTTGGTTTTGGAGATACCAATTTTTTTTCCAAATTTTTTTAACCACAAACTTCTTATTTGATTTGGCATTTCGTGGACCAAATTTTTAAATTTATTCAATACATCTTCATCGTTGTTTACTATTGGCAAAAGTGCATTTGCCAATTGTGCCATATTCCAGACAATTACATCAGCTTGAGCTGAGTAAGCATATCGCCCGTGGGTATCTATCGAAGAAAAAACCTTTGAGGGGCTATAGTTATCCAAAAACGCACAGGGACCGTAATCGATTGTTTCACCTGATATTGAACAGTTATCGGTATTCATTACCCCGTGGATAAAACCAACACTAAGCCAATCGGTGACTAAATCGCTTTGTGCATTGATCACGCAACTCAAAAATTCTGAGATAGATTTTGTTTCGTTATAATGTCTCTCCCGGGTATACTTATATAAGGCTTCAAGAGCTTCTGTATCTTTGTTATATGCAAAGTATTGAAACGTTCCGACGCGTATATGACTTTTCGCAATTCTTGTTAAAATGGCGCCTGGGAGTACGGTTTCTCTCAAAACTTTATCACCAGTCTCAACCGCAGCTAAAGATCTAGTGGTCGGAATTCCTAAATGATGCATGGCTTCTGACACTATGTATTCTCGTAGAACAGGGCCTAACCAAGATAATCCATCGCCACTGCGAGAATAAGGTGTTGTTCCAGAACCCTTCAATTGGATATCGTATCGCCCTGATTTCGTATTTAGCTCACCTAGCAAAAGCGCTCTTCCATCACCTAGTTGTGGACTGTAATAGCCAAATTGATGCCCAGCATAGACTTGTGCTAAAGGATCTGCTCCGTCGGGTATCATTTGCCCTGAAAAAATCAATTCTAGTCCACTGCTAGGAAGTTTTATCTCTAATTCTTTTGCTAATTGAAAATTACAAGCTATCAGCTCAGCCTTAGTAACTGTTGCAGGTTTTTGTTTATGAAAAAACTGACTTGGAAGAGTGGAATAGGTATTATCAAAAGGAAATTGTGCATTCATGTTTACTAGCAATCGATTTTTATCCCATACCTAGTAAATTTTTCACTTAAAAGCGAGCCAAACGCTCAGTCAATAAGGAGAAAAATCCGTCTGCATTCACATCGCCAATAAAATAGGTATTTTCTGGACGATTTGTGACTTTCCACCAGTCGGCTACTGTCATTCCTAAAGTTAGCTCAGACTGGGTTTCTATTTCAACATTAATGTGACGACCCGAAAATAAATCTGGTGATAGTATATAGGCAATAACGCAGGGGTCATGCAGCGGGGCGCCATCCGATCCATATTTTTCTTTATCGAACCGTTCAAAAAAATCAGTCATTTCAGCAACTGCTTTACCTACTGGTGAATTCAGTGCCCGAAAAGCATCATTCCTAGCCTTAGTGACAAGAGCTTTATGAGTAACATCAAGGGGTAATACAGTGATTTTAATGTTTGATTGAAACACAATTTCTGCTGCTTCAGGATCTACATATATGTTAAATTCTGCCGTGGGCGTGATATTGCCAACTTCAAAATAAGCTCCGCCCATTAAAACGATCTCTTGGATTTTTTCTTTTATGTCCGGTGCCTTTTCAATTGCTGTCGCTATATTTGTGAGTGGTCCCAATGGACATAATGTTATTGTATCAGCTTCGTTGGTTCGAATTGTTTCAATTATAAAATCAACTGCATGTTGCTTTTGGAGAGGCATTTTGGGATCTGGAAGGGTCGGACCATCCAGGCCAGTCTTCCCATGAACATGCTCGGCTGTTACAAGTGGTCTTTTCATTGGGGCGTCGCAGCCTGCAAAAACCTTTATCTCAGTTTTTTGTGCTAACTCACACACTATCCGTGCGTTTTTTTTTGTTAAATCAAGCGGAACATTACCTGCTACTGCAGTAATACCAAGAACCTTGATTTCTTGGGGACTGGCAAGGGCAAGCAATATTGCTACGGCATCATCTTGGCCAGGATCTGTATCAATTATTATTTTACGTTGTTGCATGGACTTAACCCTAATTTTAATTCAATTAACTAAGTCGCATTACCGTATTAAAAAACCTGCGCAAAAGAAAGCGCAGGTTCAACATTACATAGAATTAAAATTTAACCGTCGAAGTCTACAATCTCTGTCAACTTCAGCGCAGTACTTCTTAACTTTGCCAAATCCATCAGATTAACATCATCTGGAGTAAAACTACCCCAGTTTTTAACTAGTTCGGCTGGCTCAGTATTAGGTGCTATCGGGTACTCAAAATTTGCAAGTGCGTAAATTTTCTGCGCATCAGGGGAACTTAAAAACTCCATAAGTTTTATGGCATTTTCTTTATTGGGCGAGTACTTTGCCAAAGCTATTCCGGATATATTTACATGCGTTCCACCATTCTCAAACTCAGGAAAAACTATTCTTACACTGTCTGCCCATGCTTTTTGCTCAGGATCTTTAAGCATCTTACCCATGTAGTATGTATTGCCAATTGATATATCACATTCGCCAGCCCAGATTGCTTTAACTTGTGCCCGATCGTTACCTTGTGGTTTGCGGGCTAAGTTATTTTTCACAGACCTTAACCACTCTTCTGCTTTTTCGGTCCCATGATGATGAATTATCGCAGACGTTAGCGCGACAGTATAGGCATTTGTTCCCGATCGAGTACAAATACGTCCCTTCCACTTTGGATCTGCCAAACCTTTATAGGTCGTAACTTCACCATCGGCCACTTTGTCTTTACTTGCATAAATAATTCTTGCACGAGTTGTTAATCCAAACCAATGGTTGTCTGGATCTCGGTAGATAGAGGGAATGTTATTGTTCAATGTTTCGTTTACGACAGGCTGAGTAAGACCGGCATCAACTACTGCTGCTAAACGTGAAATATCAACAGTAAGAACAACGTCTGCTGGACTACGTTTCCCCTCGGCAGTCATTTTTTCAATCATCCCTTTTCGCAGATATGCAACGTTTACCTTGATACCTGTTTCTTCAGTAAAAGCGTCTGTCAGCGGCTGTATAAGAAATGGCTGCCGATAGGAATAAATATTGATTTCTCCGGCCGTTCCTGTCCCA
The DNA here is from genome assembly GCA_902543185.1 of Paracoccaceae bacterium. Lineage (GTDB taxonomy): Bacteria > Pseudomonadota > Alphaproteobacteria > Rhodobacterales > Rhodobacteraceae > Salinivivens. Next base: position 4,677 of record CACBXB010000014.1, on the reverse strand, counting down.
GCCGTTAAAATCAAAAGGATAACAGAGACTAGATATTTTAACACTTTGAAAACCCCATTTTTCTCGAACGAAGCCATCGTAAATATATTTGGCAATTTTTGTCAACTAAATTCCTGACAAAAATACTTAACAATAAAAAAATTTCTTACTAAAAGACTAAGAATTTAATTTCGTGTAAATTATTAAAGGGAAAAAAAGGATGTTTTCACACCGGATTACTGCTTCGGCAATCGCTATTTGCGTAAGCGCGACAGCGCTCAATGCACACCACTTTTATGGACCCTATCCAGTTACTTTAAAAGGTTACAGCGGAGATAAAACTGACTCTGTTTCCTATGGTGGCCAGATAGCCCGTCAGACAATGGAACAAAGCCTTAAAAAACTTGCGTCTACTGGTAATGGCGGTGGAAATGCTGCTGATGTTGAGGCCCAAATGATGCAATATTTTTCGGGTCCGACAAAAGACTTGGCTATTTTATCTCCAACCTCAAAAGATGGGTTCAAAATCAAACAAACGACAATTGGTGAACTATCGTCTTCGGCAAATTTAGAAGGAAAGTTCTATAAAGGTTTGATGCCTGCATGGCCTGGTAATCATACTGGCGTTGATGTCATGAAGGATATGATTTCACGAGCCGCCAAATCAAATGAAGGATTTGATGCAGAAAATGGTTACGATTACGCCCAACTAATCTCCAAATTTACAATGGGCGCTGTGCAGTACAGCCAAGCTGTCGATAACTATCTTGATGAAAAAATGACCGCTGATGTTAAACCAAATGATGCGCCTTACAAAGAAGGCAAGCATTACACGGGAAAAGAGCACTCGTGGGATGAAGGCTTTGGTTACTTTGGAGCTCCAGCGCATACTCTAGCCTTAACTCCAGCCAGTGCTTATGACATTGCCAAAAGAAAAGACATGGCATCAGCCGATAAAAATGGTGACGGAGTTGTCGACTTAAAATCAGAAATGGTTTTTGGTCCAGCATATTATGCTGCAGCATTTGATAAGTCAGGAAATACAAATTACTTGGCTTCAATAATGCAGGCATACATTGATGGTCGGAAAGTGATTTCTGGTGCAAACGGTGAAAAGCTAAGCGCTACAGAGTTAGCAGTTATCAAAAGTCACGCCGGAACTATCGAAGCAAATTGGGAAAAAGTTTTGGCCGAAGCTGTATTTAAGTATGCTGGTTCCGTTTACAAAGATATAGCAGCCATGAAAGAAAACGGCGTGGATGACAAGGGTTACCGCAAATATTTAAAGCATTGGGGTGAGCTTGCCGGGTTTTCAATGGCAATTCAGTCAGGTAGAAAAAACCTAGGATCAACGGCAGTTGAAATGAATAAATTAATTGGTTTTGGTCCGGTGACTGCTGATAATAGCTATGTAACAGGCGTTGATGGTAATGGTGATTTTGCAAGAGACAGAAAAATGACTTGGTCAGATTATCAGTTAAATATGTTAAAAATCCAAAAACTGATGGCTGATACATTCGGTTTAAAATCACGTGGTAATGACATGCTTAACGAACTTGCCAAAATGAGTGCTTCTGCTGATGCAGACACAAACGCTGAAACTGATTAGAAACTTGAAAACACGGCGCTAATGATTTAGTGCCGTGTTTTTTGCAGCTAGGTATTCGTCTTGGAAGATCTCATACAAACTCTCGCCAAATTTGGGTTATACCTTGATAGCTATCTAACTTCGCTTTTAGCGGATTTTTTAAATCAAAAAAAACGAATATTTATAGGTTATTTGGCAATTTCTGCTGTAATGGCCGTAGTATTCCTGTGCGCTTGGCGAGGTTTGGGAATACGCGGCGCCGTTGGGAAAGTTTTTGATAAAAAAATCTTTTGGTCGGGATCAGCAAAGGCTGATTACTGCATTTACGCGATAAACCGAATAATTTCCATATTGATTTCACCTTATCTCATCGCTCAGGGAGTAGTAACCACTTTCCTATTTTTTCAATTGAGTAAGCAAAATGTAGTTGGTTTCTTGTCTCTAGACCACTGGCCAAGTATATTAATTATCACACTATACACGTTAACTTATTTTTTCATGGATGATTTATCGAAGTATTTTGTTCATAGATGTATGCATCGTTGGCAGTTTTTATGGGCTTTTCATAAAGTTCACCACTCGGCTGAAACAATGACACCAATTACAGTGTATCGTGTTCATCCAGTAGAAAGTATAATCTACGGTTTGCGAGGTTCTATTGTCATTGGAGCAGTGATAGGAATTTTTGCTTATTGCTTTGGGATAGACAACTTTTCTTTAGCTACTCTTCTGGGAGTTAATTTGATTTCTTTTATATTCAACGTGGCTGGCGCTAATTTAAGGCATTCACATATAGAAATAGCTTATTGGCCTTGGCTGGAAAAAATATTTATTTCTCCAGCACAGCATCAGTTGCATCATTCGATAGAGAATAAGCATTTTAATAAAAATTATGGGGCAATGCTAGCGGTTTGGGATTGGCTGTTTGGTTCGCTCCATTTCTCTGAAACGGGTGAAAAGCTTAAGTTTGGTTTGCGTCCGAATGAGGCTAGTGCCACAAATATAGTTCAGATATATCTCAGGCCTTTTATCGACGTTTATCGACTGTTAAAAAATAGTGGCAAAAAACTTATATTGCTATCTAATTCATTGAAATTTTTGGCGCGTCGCGTGGGCGAAGACTAATGCATCTGCTCGCTTTGTAGCCCATGTTTTTCACTTTCGTGAAAAGAAAATGACTTAGCAAACTTTACCGCACTATTAACCAAATAAGGTGCAAATTTTGGAGCGATTAGGTTTGAAGCCAAAAGTAAAGCATCGTCTTGTTTGCCTTCAGAAGCAAATGCAAAAATATTCGCAAAGCAACTTTCATCACCCCCAACACATTTGCAGTCCAAATCATGTTTCATAATTGGTCGCCTAGAATATTTAATGCACAATTTGAATGCCTCATCGAAGGCATCAATTGCTCTGCTAGTTTTTGATAAACCTAACTTTTTAGTAAGATCTGACCAAAATTTATTTTGCAAATGGTCATGAATAGATGAATTTTGTGACCAATATCTTAAAAAAATTATTGTGTTTTGCTCAAGGTCGTTAAGTTCTGACAGAAAGCCAACCGGAGCTCCTCCGCGATGTGGTTTATTTCGAAATTCGTATTTACTCATTTAATTTCCATTAAGACTTTAGGCTCTCACTGTTTGGCGTTTTTCCCAGATTTTTTTCATCATCTTGTAACAACTTTGGATCATGATTGATCAGTAGAAGCTCAATGATGCCTTGATCCATCTCACTTTGATGATCAAACAAGCAGTCAAGCATTCTAATTTTGTCAAACCTCAAAATATTTCTTTTTGTGATCAAAATTTTTTCTCTATTTGTTTCCCACCCACTTAAAAATACCTTACAAAAATTGTCAAGATTAAACTTGACAAAAAAAGTAGGATTTATATTAATTTTAGTGAGGGGTGATGTTATGAAGCAGAATATTCTATATGAAGACGTTAAGTTCGAACAGGTAAGTCTGCTAGACGAGGCTTGTCAAATATATACTAATCTTTCAGAAGTTCGAAAAAAGAGTCCAAACACCTTCAAAGATTTTGAAAAAATGTATGAAGAAATGTGTCGTAAACTTTCGCCTGAATGTAGGAGCTTGACACACGCTTGTAGCATAGTAAATTTAATTTTTCGGATACACGGGAGTGGAATTAATTTTGATAACAAGACTAAAAGCAATGTATTTTTTCTCAAGTTAAGTGAAACAACCGTTGATCGTTTATTTAATGAGGTGGAACAATTTAAACTTTGAGTCGATTGCATTTTGCGCACTCAACCTTAAACTGCCAAAGTCTTTTTATCGGTTATGTTTTCAAAGTGATTTGAGCTGCTCTTATAAAGAATTTTTTGCTTGTTGCCAGAGGGTTTCCATTTCTTCCAAAGTTGTATTTTCTATTTCTCCGCCTTGGGAGCGTATTGTGTCCTCAACGAACTTAAATCGCTTGATGAATTTTCTATTGGTTTGTTTAAGAGCTTCTTCTGAATCAACACCGAGGTGGCGGCCTAAGTTTACGATTGAAAACATTAGATCTCCAAATTCTTCATTAATCTTTTCTTGAGATTCGAGTTCTTTTGCTTCGACTAGCTCTTTTGTTTCTTCTTCTATTTTTTCCAAAACTTGTAAAATATTAGGCCAATCAAACCCAACTCTCGCAGCCCTTTTTTGCAATTTGAGAGACCTTACTAGTGCAGGGAGGTTGAGAGCCACATCGTCCAAAATTCTTGTTTGATTTTTTTTTGCTCTTTCTTCTGCTTTGATTGACTCCCAATCGTTTACCTGTTGGGATGCTGTTTTGTTTCTATTTTCATTACCAAAAACATGAGGATGCCTTTGTATCATTTTTTCCGATATTTGGTTTACTACATCATTAAAATTAAAGAGGTCATCTTCTTCTGCCATTTGCGTGTGATAAACAGTTTGAAGCAGTAAATCCCCTAATTCATTTTTTAGGTCATCCCAGTTTTCACGCTCAATGGCATCAGCAACTTCATAAGCTTCTTCTACAGTATAAGGTGCAATCGTCTTGAAATTCTGTTCAATATCCCAGGGGCATCCGCCATCAGGGTCTCTAAGCGCTCTCATTATTTCCAATAATCGAGGCATTCCTTTTGAG
>CACBXB010000013.1 GCA_902543185.1 Paracoccaceae bacterium | reverse complement strand
GCAGGATCTAAAATATCTATGTATTGAGATGTTCTGCCAATTTTTTCTAAATTACCCAAAGCTTTTTCTTCAATCGTAGTTAACCCACCAAGTATGTTACCCTTGGTCGGCTGACTGTCGGAAAGATCATCTGTTTGATGGGCAAAAATAACATCATCTTGGTAAGCCTTCCACATCTTATACCAACGCTCACCGACTTCCTCACTGATAGCTCGCTTTTGACAAATATGCTCTGCACCAGTTATTTCTGATGTTTCCCCGAAAAATCCAGTAATTCCTTCGGGTAAAAGCTTGTCATACATGTTGCCAACCGTGGGACATGAACCCAGACCAGTTGTCGTATCACTCTCACCACATTTTGTAGAAACCCAGAGTTCTGAAATAGAACATTCTTCTCGTTGTACCTCAGTCGCTTTATGAACAAAGTCTTTTGCAGCCCAGCTAGCCGCCCTTATAGTCTCAAAATCACCTTTTTGCTCAATTGAGAATTCCGCAACTTCTTTACCAGTCTCACGAATTCCATCAGCAATTCGTTTTGTCCAATCAGGTTCAATTCCAATTACAACAACTGAATGAACATTTGCGTTGCTGCCAGTACCAATCATTGTGCGAAAATGTACTTCCAAATCTTCCCCAAATTGCAACCGACCGTATGCATGAGGAATCGCCATAGTACCTTTTACATTATTGGCTACAGCTTCACATGCCGCATTCGAAATGTCATCGACTGGGAGTATTAAAACATGGTTCCTAACGCCAACACGCCCGTTTTCTCTACGAAAACCTTTGACTGTTATATTTGAATATTTTGATGCCATTTTTCTTTCCTTACCAGCGTTTGGTTTTGCAATTGTGTGTATGAACGTGCCCGCCTTTAGGGATATCAGCTATTATTTTGCCAATATCTTCCCCATATTTAACTGCAGTATCACCGTCCTTTAAATCTTTTAGAGCTATCTTGTGCCCAATCGGTACATCTGCACCCGCAGTAAGCGTAAAGGTTGAATTATCGTGCGTAACGCAGCAAAACATTTCAGTTCCTGCCGTTAAGCCCTCAACCACAACAACACCAACATTGTCTTCATGATCGTGCACTAAAAGATGCGGTATATTCGACATATTTTTCTCCTGTTTTTATTAATCATTTGGACTAAGTAAAATTTTTGGAGAGGCTATTTTACCCTCTCTAATCTCTTTAAAAGCTCTATTTCCTTCTGATAGTGGTCTTCTTTCAATCCAATCTAACGGACCTAATCGACCATCAAAAATCGCTTGAGCAGTATTTCTAAAATCTCCTGCTGTATACGTATAAGTTCCAATGAAGTTAATTTCTTGCAGGGTTAGTCGCCTTACATCAATTCCACCAGTATCTTCACCTAATCCTATATGGGTAATGACCCCGCCAGAGGATACTTTAGTAGATGCCAGTTCACGAGTTTGTTTAAAGCCCACAGCATCTACTACAATCGAAAAAAATTGATCAACTTTTTCAACTGCAATTACGTTACATTTATCATTAAGATATTTTCTACGAATAGAATTTGGTTCCACTATTATAATGTTTTCAATTTCCATCGCTTTGAATGCTAAAGCGGATGCCAAGCCAATCGCACCTCCTCCTACAATCAATACGTTTCTATCCATATTCGGATGTAGAGCCTCTAGAGCCAATCTAGCAGCGTGCCAGCTGACAGCTAACGGTTCTGTTAAAGCCGCTTTATCTAAGGAAACGTGAGAAGGAACCTTTACTAAATTTGTTTCGGGAACTGATACCATTTCAGCAAAAGTGCCTTCACGTGGAGCCATTGAAATGATTTGGCGGTTTGGACATATATTTTCACGTCCAGCCTGGCATGCTTGGCAGTCCTTACAGGTTACAAGCGGATTAATCGTAACTCTTTCACCATCACGATCGCCACCCAAAATTATACCGGATGCTTCATGACCTAATATCAAAGGAGCCGGTCTACGTTCATCATGGCCAAGGTAAGCATGCATATCAGAGCCACATATACCGGCGCTATCAACTTTTATTAACTGCTCCTCGGAATTTACAATAGGATCCATTACTTCACGAAAATCTAATTGTTCCTCTCCGACGTAAACAAGCGCTCTCATTTTGCTGTGAATCCTCCGTCGACCATGAGAACTTGACCCGTAACATACCTAGAAGCCTCAGAACAAAGAAAAAGCAGAGGTCCGTCTAAATCTTCCATTTCTCCATTTCTGCCAATACAGGTCTGATCGGCATTTCTTCTGGATCGCTCTTCATCTTCAAAAACTACTTGAGTTAATTCTGTAGGAAAAAATCCCGGACCAATGGCATTCACACAAATGCCATGGGACGACCAGGCTTCGGCCATTGCTCTTGTCAGCTGTCCAATAGCACCTTTTGAAGCACCATATGCTATACCACCAGGAAATGCCCTAGTGGTTTGTACTGATGCAAAATTTACAATTCTTCCCCAGCCTTTCTTTTTCATTTCAGGAACAAGAAGCTGGGATAAAAAAAATGGGGTCGAGAGATTTAACGAAATCGTTTGATCCCATCCAAGATCGGTTACTTCATCAGCTTTTTGCCGAGTATTAACTCCAGCCGCATGAACTAGAATATCTGGCGGACCAAACTTGCTGTTTATTTCCAAACACAAGTCCGCCAATCGCCCGCGATCAGAAATATCAGCAGATATATAAGAAAAATTTTCTTCCAATTCCAAAGCTAAATTTTCCAAGACCTCTTTTCGCCGAGCCACACCGACAACTTTAGCCCCAGCCAACGCAAGCACCTCAGCTGCGCGACGGCCGAGCCCAGAACTTGCGCCTGTAACAACAGCCACTTTTCCAGTTAAGTTAAATAAAGAAGTGGATTTATCCATTGGCAGTTAAATCAAACTCCTCATTAGGAAAAAATTTAGCCAAGCGGACATCCGCAGCTCTTGCATGACCTTCCATTCCCTCCAATCGAGAGATCCTAGCTGTAGCTTCAGCAATCGATTTTGACCCCTCCCTTGTTGCTCTTTGATATGTGACTATTTTCATATATTTGTGGACGCTCAAACCACCAGTGTAATTAGCAGCACCCGAGGTGGGCAAAACATGATTTGTACCTGAAGCTTTATCACCATAAGAAACAGTTGTTTCCTCACCCAAAAATAATGAGCCGTAACAGGTCAGACGTTCAAGCCACCAATCAAGATCATTAGCCTGAACTGTAAGGTGTTCAGGCGCATATTCATCAGAGCAAGCAGCCATTTCTTCTCTATTTTCGCAAACAATTACTTCAGCGTAATCCCTCCAAGCCGCAGCTGCATTATCACGATTAGTTTCAGGAAGGTCATCTATTAACTTTGGAACTAGGTTCATGACTTTAATTGCTAAAGCTTCATTGTTGGTAACCAACCAAACTGGTGAATTATAACCATGCTCTGCTTGTGACACTAAATCTGTAGCTACAATAAATGGATCAGCAGTTTCATCTGCCAAAATCAAACTATCAGTGGGCCCCGCTATCATATCTATTCCAACTCGACCAAACAGAATTCGTTTTGCCTCAGCTACAAACTGATTGCCAGGTCCAACTAAAATATTTGCCTGTGGCAATCCAAATAAACCGTATGTCATAGAAGCAACTCCCTGAACGCCTCCCATGGCCATTATTTTGTCGGCACCACAGATATGAGCGGCATAAACAATCGCCGGAGCAACGCCAACATTTGGCTTGGGCGGTGAACACGCCGTAATAAATTTACAGCCGGCAACTTTTGCGGTTGTTACAGTCATTATAGCGCTAGCAATATGACTATAACGACCACCAGGAACATAACACCCAGCTGCATCAACTGGAATAACCTTTTGACCAGTTACAAACCCAGGATGAATTTCAATTTCAGTGTTCTTTAATGTTTCTTTCTGCTTTTCCGCAAATCGTCTCACATTATCGTGCGCAAACTCTATATCTTTTTTTAGCTTAGCTGGAACTAACTCACTTGCTGTCTCTATTTCTTCGTCTGTTAAAATTATATTTCCTTGGTACTGGTCAAATTTTGAGGCATACTCTTTAGCCTTTTCATCACCTCCAGCTTCTATATCTGTAAGAATATTTTTTACCGTTTCATGAACCTCTGAGGCATTAGATTTTGGTGTAAGTTGTGCCTTCTTCAGGTATATTCGTGACATATTTGTGTCTCCTGTTTAGAGCGACTGCTCTTGATTGTTATAGCGAACGGATGAATACAGAGATAATCCGATGATTATTGCTCCAATGGCTCCAGTGATAGTTTCAGGAACTTCAATGATAGACTGGGCGAACATAATTATGGAAAGGGCGAAAATTGAATAAAAAGCACCATGCTCAAGATATCGAAACTGCTGTAGTGTTCCTTTTTCAACCAACATAATAGTCATAGCGCGGACATACATCGCGCCAATTCCAAGACCTATGGCTATTAAAATAATATTTGTTGTTAATGCAAAAGCTCCAATGACACCATCAAATGAAAAACTGGCGTCAAGTACTTCTAAGTATAAAAATGCTCCTAGACCACCTCGAGCACCTAAATTTGTTGCACTATTTGAATAGTCATCAAGAAAACTTCCTAGTCCATCTACAAGAGTAAAGACCAACAAACCAGAAATGGCAGAAAGAAGAAATGATGCCTGCTGGGTTTCATTAACCACCTGCGACATGAATGCAATAATCAACAAAACAAAAGCAATTTCGAAGCCTCTTATTGACCCCCACTTTCTTAGGTGTTTTTCTAAACCAACAATCCAATCAACAGATTTATCCTCATCTATAAAAAACTTAAGCGATACCATTATTAAAAATGTTCCACCGAAAGCTGCAATTGAGCTGTGTGACTGATGAATAATGTGAGAGTACTCATCGGGTTCTGAAAGCGCCAAGTGTATCGCCGCAAAGGGATTTATCCAAGCGAAAGTCGCGACAATCGCAACGGGGAAAACTATACGCATCCCAAAAACTGCAATTAGTATGCCCCAAGTTAAGAACCTCTGTCTCCAAACTGGGGTCATCTCAACTAACTTATTGGCATTCACTATTGCATTATCAAAAGATAGAGCAATTTCGAGTGCGGCCAAAACTGTTCCCACTAGCAAAAATGAAAAGACTGCACTCAGTGTTTTTTCTGTTTCCCACCCTAACCAAGCTGACAAAACTAGGCCAACAAAGGTCACGACCAATGGCCACTTAAGATAGGAAACTACTGATCTATTTTGAGACATAAGTTTATTGCCCAAAGACTTGGTTTGGTAACCAGAGTACAATCTGTGGAAAGATAAAAATTAGTATCAACCCTATGAGTTGGATCAACATAAATTGCATCATACCAAAATAAATATCTTTCAAGTCCCAGTTTGGCACAACACCTTTCAAAAAGTATGCAGATAAAGCCACCGGTGGAGATAACCAAGCTGTCTGAAGGTTTACAGCCACCAGTATGCCAAACCAAACCATTAAATCATAAGGGTTCAAGCCGTGCACATCTAAAGCAGCTACAGTCGGTAATAGTATAGGAACAACGATCAATACAATTGGTACCCACTCAAGCGGCCATCCTAGAAGAAAAATCAATGCCATTAACATTATTAAAATCAAGTATGGAGACAATTCTAATTGAAGCATCATCTCGGTCATCATCTTAGGGGTGCCCAGAGATGAAAACTCCGCACCAAAGAAGTTTGATGCTGCCACAAGAAACATGATCAGCACCGTTATCTCTAAAGATTTGATCAAGTTATCAAAGAAACCGGGAATTGTGAATTTTCCATATCCTAGCGATAAGAGAATTGCTCCAAAAGCACCCATAGCTGCCGCTTCTGCTGGTGTGGCAAAACCCAGTAATATTGAACCCAAAGCAAATGAAATCAAAATTGTTGGGGGCATTAAACCCGCAAAAAATTCATCCCATAACTCCGAGAACTCAAACCTTCCAGAAGCATCTTTTCTGTAAATAACTAAACTTAAAATAGTGAGAAATATAGAAAACAAAAATAAGACGAGAGAAACCCAAGGAATACTGTCGCCCCATGCCGTCATCAGACAATAAAGATGAAACAAAACCGCTAATGGGATTGCTAAGCGAAGAGTTTTTAAATTTCTGTAGGCGCGAAAGGCAATCAGTATTGTTGCAGCCAGAACTAACAAACCGCTAAAAGGAATAAAGCTAGCGAAAGCGCCGCTAATTCCCAACCCAAAAACACGGCATATTGTAAGCACACCCAAAGAAATTAATGCAATTTCAGCTCCATAGTAGTCAGAGGTTTTAGGCTGATCCTCTTCGGACAGCACTGGGCCTAACTCTGGATTGAGCCAACATCTTCCCAAAGTATAAAATAAATAAAGCGATGCAAGCAATGCTCCAGGAATAAACGCACCGCGAAACAAATCTAGTGTAGAAACTTCAAGTACTGGGCCCATAACTATTAGCATTATTGATGGAGGTATAAGGATACCCAAAGTACCTCCAGCGGTTATAGTACCCGCCGCCAATTGAACATTGTAACCTGAACGGGTCATGGTTGCTCCGGCCATAATCCCTAAAAGCGTAACAGACGCTCCAACAATGCCTGTTGCTGCAGCAAATATCGTGGATACGATCAAAACAGCAATGTAAAGGGATCCTCTAACGCGCGCCATAATCATCTGAATTGATGCAAAAAGCCGCTCCATTAGTCCTGCGGCTTCCATAACAATACCCATAAGGATAAATAACGGTACTGCCATCAATTGATCGTTCAACATTGTCGAATTCGTGTTCAGGGTCATAAGCAATGTAGTTAATTTGAAATTGGATCCCCAAATTCCAAAGATAAAGGCTAAAAAGATGAGTGTGAATGATATCGGAAAACCAATAAAAATGACGAATATCATCGCTGCCAACATAATCAGACCAATCGTTGGCTTAGAAAGCCCTGGCCGTGATGACATAAGATCGGTGAAAGCCTCCCCACCAGGTGTCATATCCGGAAGAAAAACAGCCATCGCCAGCCAAACAAGAGCGATTAAGTAAAGTGGTAGAGCCATGACAAAATATCGTTCTCGCTCCTTGCCCATTTTATGAAATGCTCTGAATAGCTCTGGAAAACCTTGAAGCATAAGAAGCAAACCACCGACTGGCATAGCCAATCTAGCTGGCCACAATAAAGGCTCCCAAGGGCTATCAAACGCAGTTTCACCAGTTCGATAAGCAAGCTCCCAATACTGTGCCGCGATAACCGTAAAAAACAACATAGATGGTATGAAAAAAGCCATATAAAGAACAGCGTCTACAGTCGCCTGCGTTTTATCACTCCAATTGCGATAGAGAAAATCAGCACGAATGTGGACACCCCTCATCAGACCATAACCGGCCGCGCCCATAAATAAAACTCCAGCAATCATTCGGCTAATATCGTAAGCAAACATCGTTGGCCCTAGGCCTAAAGCGCGGGCTGTTTCGTCCCAATCGTAACTAGCCATTATTCCAAAAGCATTTCTAGAAATGACTTCAAACACAACCACACCAATTAGAGGAATCATTAGAAGACAAAGCGCCTTACCGGCAAAATTGTTCAAGAGATCGATACAACCAGTTATTGGCTTTTGCCAAGGCGTCATATCATCAGGTGTTTCTCCGGGTCTGTCTGTTCGACGCTCAGCAATCAGCTCATCCGCGGTTTCCAAATCGTCTGGTACCTGTTGCTCCGCCATGTCTGGATCCCCCATTTTGATATTCTTCCTTTTTGTTAAGAAAGACTTTCCTCATTAAAAAAGAGCTTAAAGCACTTTTTTGATAAAGAAAAATCGTGGAGCCAACAGGCTCCACGACAAATTTAAGAATTCTACTTTAAAGTATCAGCATGTGCTTTACCTAACCCAGCATTTGATGCTTGAGCACCCGCCCAAAAAGGAACAGCTATATCGGCAAAATCTTTTTGTGATTGCCATACTTCAGCAAAAAATTCATTTTCTGCTGCTGCTTCTTCAAGAAGCTTTTTGGCGGCAGCCATATATTCTGTAAAGTAATCAGCAGGAGTGTCTTCTAAGATGACGCCATGGTTTTCTGTTAAATCTTTCAGAGATTTTCCATTTTCATAAATACGATAAGACATTGACTTAGACAAAGACGCATTTGCTGCAACTTCCAAAGCCTTCTTTTCAGTCGCTGAAAGACTGTCATAAACATCTCCGTTAATGTATAGATCAGCGTTCACAACAACTTGGTGTAAGCCTTGTAGGTAGTAATGCTTAAGTACTTTCTGAAAACCAAAAACAGAGTCTGGCTTAGGACAGCACCACTCAGCCGCATCAATTGCACCTTTTTCAAGTGCTGGCAAAATGTCACCACCACCCATTGCAACAGCCGCAACACCAATCTCATTATAGGCTTTTCCAACCATACCAGGAGGTGCGCGGAAACGAAGCTTACGGAAATCATCCATAGACTCGATTTTTTCTGGAAACCAACCCAAAGCTTCTGGGCCAACTGGCTGCAACATAAAACCTTTTACGTTAACGCCCATTTCATCCCAAAGACGGTCATAAAGTTCTTTACCACCACCGTACTGGAACCAAGATAAAAATGCCATTGCGTCCATACCGACGCCAGCACCCGCAATTGGTGCACCGAATAGGTTAGCTGCAGGGTGCTTACCACCCCAATAGTGTGTCCAAGCAAAACCTGCTTCAACAAGGCCAGCATCGACAGCATCCATAATATCACGTGGGCCAACCACCGCACCAGCTGGTAAGATCTCAATTTTTACCGAACCGCCAGTTAACTCCAAGACATCTTTTGCAAACGCCTCAACCATTCGCACTTCATCTGTCGAGTTTCCAAGAACAGATTGAATACGAATAACGGTTTCGGACATTGCTGCCGACGCCAAGAGAGCAAGGGATGTAGCCCATGCAGTTAAAATTTTGAAATTGAACATGAATCTCCTCCTATAGTTCACCGCCTCCTGGTTTAAAAATAATAGCCAAGCCGGAGACTTTTCTTGACCTTTATTTAAAGATGCTTTTTGCACCCTTATTCTAATTAAGACATCAGCTGTTAAGCTTCCTTCAAAATTAAATCACTTGCTTTTTCACCAATCATTATGGCTGGAGCATTTGTATTGCCGCTCGTAATTTTGGGCATGATTGAGGCATCAGCAACACGCAAACCTTCCACACCTCGTACTTTCAATATTGGTGAAACCACCGACGTTTCATCGGTTCCCATTTTACATGTACCCGTTGGATGGTAGATGGTAACAGCTGTCTTTCGAACCCAGTCCAGCGTTGTTTCTTCATCATCCAGAGGCACTTCCGAACCTGGAGCATACTCCTCTGAGACATGGTTCTTCAATGGCTCATACTGCGCAATCTTACGAGCCATCTGAACTCCTTTTACAATAGTTTTACAGTCCGTAGCTGTTGCTAAATAATTCGGATGGATTTCAGGATGGTCCAAATAGTTTGGAGACTTTAACTTTAAATACCCTGTGCTTTCTGGTCTTAATTGTAAAACAGAAGCAGTGAATGCAGAAAAAGTATGCGCACCTTTAGAAGGCATATCAGCACTGAATGGCTGAATATGAAATTGAATATCTGGTGTCTCCAAATGATCTTCAGTTTTAAGAAAACCTGTTCCCAAGCTTGCAGCCATAGTCATGGGGCCTCGCTGAGTTAGTATATACTGAAGCCCTATAAGAGCCTTTTTAACATAATTACTGGTTTCAGTATTTATGGTAGATAGATCAGTTTTAAACACCGGCCGCGCCTGAAGGTGATCTTGTAAGTTTTTACCAACGCCCTCCAAATCACTTACGACCTCTATTCCCAATTTTTTGAGATCTTCCCCAGGACCAATTCCAGAAAGCATAAGAATTTGCGGCGAACCTATTGAACCAGCACAAATTATAATTTCTCTTCTTGCTGAAATCGTATTCAACTCATTTTTTATGACTATGTCGACAGATGTTGCTCTACCATGGACAATATTAACTTTTTTTGTATGGGCGTTTGTAATAATTCTTAAGTTTTTTCTACTTTTTATCGGCTTTATATATGCCACTGCTGACGAACACCTACGACCACCTTTCATAGTCAACTGAAAGTGACCCACTCCTTCTTGTGTGGAGCCATTATAATCATAATTGCGTTTATAGCCCGCTCTAATAGCAGCATCGACCCAGTGGTCTACAATATCCCGTTTCAGTCGAGAAGATTGTACAGAAAGAGGACCATCTTTTCCCCTCAATCCAGTTTCATCAATACCTTCCCAAGTTTCTGAACGCTTGAAATATGGTAAAACTTCATCCCAAGACCAGCCAGTACACCCAAGTTGAGACCAGATGTCAAAATCCCGCGGCTGACCTCGAACGTAAAGAAGACCGTTAATCGAGCTAGATCCTCCCATAACTCGTCCTCTAGGCCAAGGAATGGATCTACCTGCAATTCCTTTGTCTGGTTGGGTTTCGTAACACCAGTCGGATTTTGGATTGCCCATTGTTCGAAAATATCCAACAGGGACATGTATCCACGGACTGCTGTCCGAAGGACCAGCTTCAATTAGAGCAACAAGATAATTTCCGCATTGCGATAAACGATTTGCAACTGCACAGCCAGCAGATCCAGCGCCCACGACAACGTAATCAAACTCCATTAATCCACCCAATATCAAAAAATGAGACTTTTTTTCTCGATTATTGCAAATTAATACGTTACAGTTAATTTATTAGAACGCAATAGTTTTATTTGGGGAGTGTTATGACGGAGATAGAAAGGATAGCGACAAATTTAAGAACACTCCTAATTTTAGAGGTATTAGGCAAAAAAAATCGAGCTATGACAGCCACTGAAATTAACGATTCTCTACGATTACCAAAACAAACGGTGCATAGGTTGTGTAGCACCTTGGAAGAGAATGGTTTTCTAACAAGAGTTGGCCATACTAAACGTTATCAGCCGGCACGACGATTAAGAGACTTGGGTATGGGATTATTATATAACTCCCGTGATCATATAGCACGTCGTCAGATTCTGTTGAATATTTCAAATAAAGTAAAAGAGACAGTTAACTTCGTGATACCAGAAGCTTCTGGAATGAACTACATTGACCGTGTTGAAACCGACTGGGCTTTCAGAATCCAACTTCCGATAGGCACCAACGTGCCATTTCATTGCACTGCCAGCGGCAAATGCTTTTTAGCCAGTTTAGCTCCAAAGAAAAGAAAGGCTATGATAGAGGCAATGGATTTGAAAGCACACACCAAAAGAACGCATGTAAGACAAGAAACTTTACTTTCAGAACTAAAGAAAGTTTCAAAACAAGGTTATGCTTTAGATCAAGAGGAATTTATGGATGGTATGGTGGCAATTGCTGTGCCCGTGAAGGATAATCGTGGACGATTTGCTGCTGCACTTGCATTTCATGGACCTACACAGAGAATATCAATAGAAAATGCTTTGGCTCGTAAAGACATCTTAACAGAAGCAGCAAACCAACTTGCCGATAGTCTATTCAATGAAGATTAAAAACTAATTTAAATTCCACAATCAACAATTGCTTTAGCAAGTATTGGAACTGTATTAGAGCTCAATCCCGCTATATTCAATCGACTATCACCTACCATGTAAATACCATGTTTTTCTCTTAAGGCATTTACTTGTTCTGAAGAAGCTCCAAGTCTTGAGAACATGCCACGATGATCGGCTAAAAATCCAAATCGATTTGAGCCGGATAATTTCTCTAATTCATTTGCTAATTGCGTACGCAGTGAAAGCATCGACTTCCTGACCGTCTCAAGTTCTTCCATCCAATTACTTTTTAGGTCTTCATCCGATAAAACCATCGTTACCAGACGCGCACCATGGTCTGGGGGAAAAGAAAAATTTTGTCGGTTTAGAAAAGCAAGTGTCGACTGATTTAAATTACGGGCATCCTTGTTATGCGATACCACCGTTAAAAGACCTGTTCGCTCACGGTAAATACCAAAATTTTTAGAACAACTAGCCGCTATAATTGTTTCTGGCACACTGCTCACAAGCTTTCGAACTCCAGCAGCGTCTTCTTTCAAACCATCGCCAAAACCTTGATAGGCAATATCTATCATTGGCGTCGCCCCGGATTTAAGCAAAAGTTCAATTACCGCATCCCACTCGGGGGCCTTTAAATTCGCGCCCGTCGGGTTGTGGCAACAACCATGCAGCAAAATAATATCACCTTCACTTGCATTAGCTAAATCTGCCATCATGGCAGGAAAATCAACTGACCGTGTCTTAGCGTCAAAATATCGGTAAAGTTCGACTGGAATACCTAGATATTTTAAAATTGATAGATGGTTTGGCCAAGTCGGGTCCGAAACGAAAACCCTAAGATTGGGATTTGCCATTTTACCTAACTCAAAAGCTTGGCGCACGGCTCCAGTTCCACCAGGAGTCGCCGCGGAGGCCGTCAAACTTTTGTCAATTTTGTCTCCCAAGAGGAGACTGATCATAGCTTCGGAAAACTCCGGCGTACCCGTTAAGCCAACATATGACTTTGTTTCTTGGGTTTCCCACAATAGATATTCAGCTTTTTTAATTGAGTCCATTATTGGAGTTTGCCCTGAGGTGTCTTTGTAAACACCAACGCCAAGATCAATTTTATTTTCCCGAGGATCGTCTTTGTAAAGCTGCATAAGAGCTAGAATTTTATCTGCAGGTTGTTGCTGCAAAGAATTGAACATTATGTATCCCCCGTTTCTACAGGTACAGTTGGATACATACCCCACTCAGTCCAACTGCCGTCGTAAAGCGAGTGGTCAGATTTTCCAATTCGATCCAGAGCTAAATTTATAATTGCTGCTGTCACACCGGATCCACAAGTGGTTATTGCCGGTTTTTCTAAGTTTACATCCTTGTCTTTAAAATGATTGATCAGCTCATTTTGGGATTTAAGAGTACCGTCATCATTCAAAAGATCACCGTAAAAAACATTCTTCGAACCCGGTATATGCCCCGACCGAAGTCCAGGTCTGGGTTCTGGCTCATCTCCTTTGAACCGTCCAGCTGATCTTGCATCAAGAATTTCATAATCACCTATTTTTGAAGCCAAAGATACTTGGGTCACATCTTTTACCATTTCGTCACGATATTTAACAAACATATGCCTATCTCTTATAAGAGATGGATTAGCATCAACAGGTTTTCCCTCCCTTAACCATTTGGGAAGTCCTCCATCCAGCACAGCAACATTCTTTTGGCCCATCACATTAAATAGCCATCTTACCCGAGCCGCTGAGAAGAGCCCGTGAGAATCATAAATAATAATTTGGTGTCCATCCCCAACGCCAAGCTTTCTGACTTTAGACATAAATTTTTCAACAGGTGGAACCATATGAGGTAAATCAGAACGATGATCGGAAATATCATCAATATCGAAGTATCTAGCATGTGGAATATGACATTCATCATATTCAGCCTTTGCATCTCGATCAATATTAGGGAGGTACCAAGTGGCGTCCAAGATTCGAGTTTCAGGATCAGACAATCGGCTAAATAGCCAATCAGTTGAAACTAAAACCTGCGGATCATTTTCCATTCAATTTTTCCACTTACTTTGAATAGCTGACTACTATCTCAAAGTGATTAGGGCAAGCATCAACATGGATTAAATTTCGCACAAAATAACTCCTTTAATTTCCGGCAGTTCATCTTCATTACTCAGATTGCCGAAGAAGCCTTTGTTTTTGCCTTCCCCAATCGCGTTTTGCCTCATCTGCACGCTTATCGTGTATTTTTTTACCTTTAGCGATACCAATTTTGATCTTAACCCGTCCAGTATGATTGAAATACATCACCAAAGGAACAAGCGTCATTCCTTTGCGTTGGGTCTCGTTCCACAGCCTAGATAACTCTTTTTTGTTGGCCAGTAATTTCCTCTTTCGACGCTCCTGGTGCCCCCAGTTTTTTGCCTGTTCATAAGGTGCTACATAAGAATTTATCAACCAAAGCTCGCCATTTTCGATTTGAGCATAACTTTCTGCAATATTTGAACCACCAGTTCGTAAAGATTTAACCTCAGATCCAAGCAAAACAACGCCACATTCAAGATCACTGTCTATGGCATAGTCAAATCGCGCACGCCTATTTTCGGCGATGACTTTATAATTTGGATCTGCTTTAGCTTTGTTCATGAACTAGTCGCTTACACACACTAGTAATTATTGTCCACAAAACGATAAATTTACACAAAAATTTAATCGACAGGATACTTAAACATTATTAAATTTAAATTTGAGTATGGGGGACAATATGCGAGACAACAATTTTATCATCGAAAATAATGCAAAACATTTATGGCATCCAATGGGAGCGCCAGGCGACTCGATTAATAACCCTCCTAAAGTTATTACAAACGCCAATGGATCGCAGATTAGCGATATGGACGGGCATACTACAGTTGATGCCGTTGGAGGGCTTTGGTGTGTAAATCTAGGTTACTCAAATGAAGCAGTTAAAAACGCCATATCAGAGCAACTTAATCATTTACCTTATTATTCTGGCTTTGCAGGAACAACTAATCCAGCTGCTATTGAAGCCTCTTATATGGTCAAAGAAATGTTTAAAGCTGATGGAATGGAGAAAGTTTTTTTCACATCAGGTGGATCAGATTCAGTAGAAACCTGCCTAAGGTTGTCTCGGCAATACCACCGGTTGCGGGGAGAACCTACAAGAACAAAATTCATATCCCTAAAAAAAGGATACCACGGAACGCACTTTGGTGGGGCATCCGTAAATGGAAATAATAGGTTTAGAATAGCATATGAACCTTTATTGCCAGGCTGTTTTCATTTACCAAGCCCATACACTTATCGAAATCCATTTAACGAAACAGATCCCCAAAAATTAGCGCTCAATATTGCCCAGACCTTCGAAGATGAAATTGCTTTTCAGGACAAAAATACTATTGCTGCCTTTATTATGGAACCTATCCAAGGAGCAGGTGGCGTAATAGTTCCAGACCCTTCTTTCATGGGCCTCATGCAAGAGATTTGCGAGAGAAACGGCATTCTGATGATCTCAGATGAAGTAATAACTGGTTTTGGCAGAACTGGGTCCTGGTCGGGCGCAAGGCACTGGAACGTCAAACCTGATATGATGAGTATGGCTAAAGGTATTACATCAGGCTATTTCCCTGTCGGTGCAGCCTTAATGGGCGAAAAAGTAGCAGATGTTTTTGAAAACTCTAATAGTCCTGAAGCTGGCATATTTCATGGCTACACTTATTCCGCTCATCCAGTTGGCGCAGCTGCTGTTTGTGCCTGCCTTTCTGAAACTCAAAGAATTAGCACAAAAGACAATGCAGGAGTGCGAGGCAAACAACTCTATGAGGGCATATTGAACCTGAAAAAGAAATTTAATGTTATAGGTGATGTAAGGGGAGGTCAAGGTTTAATGGCAGCTATTGAAGTTGTAAGTGATCAAAAGAAAAAAACTGCCATGAGTATGGATGAAATGAAAAAACTTCATCAAAGTACTTATGAGGCAGGAGCTATGGTTCGGCTTGGATTGAACAATATCTTAATGTCGCCACCTCTTGTGATATCGGAAGCAGAAATAGACCAGATTTTAGATGCTTTGGATTATGGTTTTTCATCGATGTAACCTAGGGCTTTATCCGAAGTTATATTTCCTACTTTATAAAACTTTGAAGTTTCCAGGCTTTAATTCACCTAGATTCCATTCTCCAATTGATATTCGGATAAGCCGAAGCGTTGGAAATCCAATATTAGCAGTCATTCGCCGAACTTGCCTGTTTTTCCCCTCCCTAATTTTAAGCTCGATCCAGCTATCAGGAATAGACTTACGCACCCTAATGGGCGGGTTTCTTTCCCAAAGCCACTTTGGCTCTTCTATTGTTCGAACTTTCGCAGGTTTTGTAAGTCCATCTTTCAATTCAAGTCCTTTTCTGAGAGCGTGCAAATCCTTTTCTCTCGGTATTCCCTCAACCTGAACCAAGTAAGTTTTTTCAATTTCAAATTTAGGAGAAGAGATCTTTGACTGCAGTCTGCCGTCGTCGGTTAAAATTACTAAACCCTCACTGTCTAAATCTAATCTTCCTGCCGAATAAACCTGTTTAATATTTATGAAGTGGGCAAGTGTTTTTCTTTCTTCTGAAGAATTTGACTTGTCAGTAAATTGAGAAAGAACATTAAACGGCTTATTAAATAAAATAATCATATTTTGAACGAATTGCTTGCTTTCATTATCCCGGTCTGGATCTTTTGCCAATTTAATATCGGCGCATGCGTATATGCTAATGCTGTAGGATGATTAGGGTTCAGAACACCTAATTGTATAAGCAGTGAAGCGATTGCACATTCTGAAGCTCTGGTTCCACCATCAAATATTTTTAGCGCGATTCCTTTTTCTAACTCAGGTAAGATTGCTACGAAGACACCTTCTGCTCCAGTTTTTAAAATTGCTTTCTTTTCGCAGGCCTTCATTAAATTTGTACAAGCACGCAGCTCGCCAGCCACCAATTCTGGGTAATTTACCATTGCATTTCTTAACTTAAGTGCCGCTTTGCTTAGCTGATCATCCCGGTTATGCGCTGTTGCAAACCAAGACATAGCCTTGGCAAGAGAATATAAAGGGATGGCAGGGTTGGGAGCCGAGCACCCATCTATCGTAATTCCATCAACTTTATTTTGTGTTAATTCCTGGAATACGTCCATTACCATAAGTTGTACGGGATGGTCAGGATCTGTATATTCTGGACCAGCGTTTAAATGGCGCGAAACGGAAAGAAAACCAGCGTGTTTCCCAGAACAATTATTGTGAATTTGACAAGGTGACTGCCCTTTTTCAAGCATCTGTTTTTTAACATACGGATCTTTTGATGGCTGAGGACCACACCTTAGATCAGTTTCACTAAAACCAAGATGAGAAAGCCAACCTAGTACCCTTGATAAGTGAATTTCCGCTGCATTATGCGAAGCACAGGCGAGAGCTAGCAAATCTTCCCCAATGGAAAATTTTTTCTCAGCTCCTGATATAATAAGCGGAATAGCCTGTATCATTTTTGCAGAGCTTCGCGGTAGAATTAATGCATTTGGATCACCCCATTGATGGCTTATTTCACCGTCTTTATCGCAAATAACAGCCATACCAGTATGTACAGACTCTAAATATGAACCTCGCCATATTTCGCACATAATTTGTGATTTCATAAATTTTATACCTTTTATTTCTAAATTAACTTTCTCAGGGGTTTAAACTGAAGCATATTTTAGGCTAGAGTCCTGTCAACGTACTATATTATTTGAACGTGCATGACTAAATAAAGAAAAAATCTACATTTGTGTTGGTTGGAATGATAAAGGAGCAGTTGTTTATGAAATTACTAAAACTTTTAACATCAGTTAAAACAATTATCACTTTTGTTTGTATAACCCTTTCAACACCAGCTATCTCGCAAGAAACCAGTAGTAACAAAGTTGCAGATAAAACAGACTGGGCCATTTTTGTGGAAGATAACCCAAAAGAATGTTGGAGCGTGTCTAAACCTAAAGAAACAATCAATACACGGGATGGGCGAATTGTAAGTGTGAAAAGAGGCGATATTCTTCTTTTCGTTAATTTTAGGCCAGAAAGTAAAGTTAATGGTCAATTATCATTTACCGGTGGATATCCCTTTGCCGATGGTTCAAATGTAGCGTTGAATGTAGATGGGACAAATTTTGCCCTTTTTACTGAAGGGGAATGGGCATGGGCGCGCTCTGATGAGGACGACGTTGAAATTATCAAAGCCATGAAAAAGGGCGCCAAAGCTATTTTGACAGCGAAGTCGTCCCGGGGCACCAAAACGCAAGATACTTTTTCTTTATTAGGCTTTACGGCAGCTCTTGAAGATGCCGAAAAACGATGTAAGTAGGCCCCATGATATCGAGTTAGTAAGCCAACTATTAACTGGCGAATATAAAATTTGACTTGGAACTATTTTGACTGAAGAAACTCAAACATCAAAAATATTAACACATAATTTTGTAACAGTTCCAAGGAAGGCGCCTGAGGGACCTTTAAATATCGTTGGCCTTACCAGATCGTCTTTACGGAAAGCTCTTATCGAAAGTGGCACGCCAGAAAAACAAGCAAATATGCGTGTTGGACAGATATGGCAGTGGATATATGAGAAAGGTGAACGTGACTTCAGCAACATGACTAACTTGGCCAAACCCTATAGAATGGCTCTTCAAGAAAACTTTGTGATTTCAGTTCCCCAAATAATCTCAAAAAATATTTCCCAAGACGGCACGCGCAAGTATTTGTTGCGAATAGACGGTGAGCATGAAGTAGAAACCGTTTACATTCCAGAAGAAAACAGAGGTACACTTTGCATAAGTTCTCAGGTGGGGTGCACTTTAACCTGCTCTTTTTGCCATACAGGCACGCAAAGACTAGTTAGAAATTTAACTTCCAGTGAAATTGTAGGGCAAATTTTAGTTGCGCGAGATGACTTGGGTGAATGGCCAACTCAAGGAATACCTAAAACTGAACCTAGGCTTCTATCTAATGTTGTTTTAATGGGTATGGGAGAACCCTTATACAATTTTGATAATGTTCGTGATGCTATGAAAATAGCGATGGACCCTGAGGGAATTGCTTTATCAAGAAGAAGAATTACGCTTTCAACATCTGGTGTTGTTCCAGAAATTGCAAAAACAGCTGAAGAGATTGGTTGCCAATTAGCTATTTCTTTTCACGCCACCACTGATGAAATCCGCGATAAACTGGTTCCAATAAATAAAAAATGGAATATTTCCAATTTGTTGGAAACTCTTAAAAACTATCCAAAAGTTTCAAATTCAGAAAGGATAACATTCGAGTATGTAATGCTAAAAAACATAAACGACTCTGATGAAGACGCTCGCCGCTTGGTGAAATTAATTAAAGGAATTCCTGCCAAAATAAACTTGATACCCTTTAATGAATGGCCAGGATCACCATTTGAAAGGTCAGATTGGAAGCAAATAGAATCGTTTGCAGAAATAATTTACCGAGCTGGTTATGCCAGTCCGATACGAACGCCAAGGGGCGAGGATATTATGGCTGCTTGTGGTCAACTCAAATCTGCTACAGAAAAAGAACGCAAATCAAAGAGAACTTCAGTACCTGTAGACCTAAACGGATAAATTTAAATTTTACCCTTCATTGCAACGCGTATTTCGAGCCGAGAGTAACTTCAGCCGAAGAGCATTCAACTGGATGAAACCCTCGGCGTCTTTTTGATCATAAGCTCCAGCATCATCCTCAAAAGTAACATGAGCCTCAGAATATAAAGAGTTTTGTGACCACCTTCCAATCGTACGAACAGAGCCCTTGAAAAGTTTTAATCTTACTGTTCCCGACACAAATTCTTGTGAAAGATCTATTGCAGCCTGAAGCATTTTACGCTCTGGTGAATACCAGAACCCATTATATATCAATTCAGAATACTTGGGCATTAGGCTATCCTTTAGATGCCCCGCGCCACTATCAAGAGTTATTTGTTCAATTCCACGGTGTGCCTCTAACAAAATCTCACCACCTGGGGTTTCATATATACCGCGCGATTTCATGCCAACAAACCGGTTCTCTACAAAATCCAACCTCCCGATCCCATGTTTGTATCCATACTCATTCAAAGAAGTTAAGATTGTAGCTGGCGACATTTTATTTCCATTTATTGCCACCGGGTCGCCCTTATCAAATTCGACTTCAATTATCTCGGGTTTGTCCGGTGCATCTTCTGGATTAACTGTACGCTGAAAAACATATTCTGGAGCAATTTTAGCAGGGTCCTCCAAAACCTTTCCTTCCGAAGATGTATGAAGCAAATTTGCATCAACTGAAAAAGGAGCTTCACCTTTCTTATCTTTTGCTATTGGTATTTGATGTTCCTCTGCAAAGGCGAGCAACTTAGTTCGGCTAACCAAATCCCATTCTCTCCAAGGGGCTATAACTTTGATGTTTGGATCTAAAGCATAGGCCGACAGCTCAAATCTAACTTGATCGTTACCCTTTCCAGTTGCTCCATGTGCAACAGCGTCAGCACCGGTTTCTGCAGCAATTTCAACCAGCCTCTTGGATATTAATGGCCTCGCAATTGACGTTCCTAAAAGATATTGTCCTTCATAAACTGCATTAGCTCGAAACATCGGAAAAACAAAATCTTGTACAAACTCTTCACGAACGTCCTCAATAAAAATATTTTTAGGCTCGATACCAAGCAATTCAGCTTTTTTTCTAGCTGGTTCTAGCTCTTCACCCTGACCAAGATCAGCTGTGAAAGTTACAACCTCACAGCCATACTCACTTTGAAGCCATTTCAGGATAATAGATGTATCTAGACCGCCGGAATAGGCTAAAACAACTTTTTTCGGTTTGGACATTAAACAATCCTCTACTTTTCTAAGTTCAGCGCGATAACGTTTTTTAACTTGATGGGCAAGCTAACATATTTTCATATTATATGCGAAAAGACGCAGGTATTTAAATCTTTTGAGTGCTTGTAAGATGTTCAAACTTAATGCAAAGCTATGCTATGGAACACTTCAACGAAGCGGCAAAAGAAGCCGAAAAGAAAATGCGTGGAGTCTTTGAAAGAACACCACTTCAAAAAAATGAGCACCTTTCTGCAATTTATGGTGCAGATATCTGGTTAAAACGCGAAGATTTAAGCCCTGTTCGCTCCTACAAGTTACGGGGCGCGTTCAATGCAATGCGCAAGCAATATAAAAATAAGCTTTTTGTTGCAGCAAGCGCTGGAAATCATGCTCAAGGTGTTGCGTACATGTGTAAGCACTTTGGCGTTAAGGGTACAATTTTTATGCCTGTCACTACTCCAAAGCAAAAAATTCAAAAAACTGAGGTTTTTGGAGGCGATGCCATTCAAATTGAATTAGTTGGGGATTACTTCGACGACTGTCTAAAGGCTGCACAACGTTTTTGCAAAAAAAACAATGGACATTTTTTATCACCTTTTGATGACGCTGATGTTATTGAAGGTCAAGCATCAGTTGCTGTCGAAATAGAAGCACAACTCGGTTTTTGTCCTGATCATATTGTTATGCCTGTAGGAGGCGGAGGACTTTCAGCTGGAGTCTTAAAATATTTTAAAAACAGCGCACAATATTCTTTGATTGAGCCTTTGGGAGGCGCATCCCTGTGGGCTGCATTAATTGCTGGTAGACCTGTGCCTCTAGATAAAGTTGACACATTTGCAGATGGTGCTGCTGTTGGCCAAATTGGCAACAAGCCTTTCGAAACACTGAAGTCAATTGGTTTAGCTAATGTTTTAAGAGCGCCAGAAGATAGAGTTTGTATTACAATGTTAGAAATGCTCAATGTCGAAGGAATTGTTCTTGAGCCAGCCGGGGCTCTGTCTATAGACGCTTTGCAGGATTTAGGACAATCAATAAGCGGTAGATCTGTGGTTTGTATTACCACGGGTGGAAATTTTGATTTTGAGCGTTTGCCAGAGGTGAAAGAAAGGTCACAGCGTTTCAAAGGAGTTAAAAAATATTTAATTCTTAGAATGCCTCAACGCCCCGGTGCTCTAAAAGAATTTCTTAATTTTTTGGGCCCAGATGATGATATTACGAGGTTTGAGTATTTGAAAAAATCTGCCCGTAATTTTGGATCGATCCTGATCGGAATAGAAACTAAAGATCCCAATCATTTTGATGATTTTTTTGAAAAACTGTCAAACGCAGGCATAACGTTTTCAGATATTACAAATGATGAAACGCTAGCTCAATTCGTAATTTGATGAACTTCAAAAACCAAACAATTTTGATTACCGGTGGAGCCCAAGGTATAGGCCTTGCCTTATCTAAAAAATTTTCCACTATAGGCGCTAATGTTGTAATTGCGGACAAACATAAAGACACTCCTAATATAGCAGAAAAATTTGGTGGCTTCGGATATGTATGTGATGTAACTCAAGAAGAAGAACTCAATAACTTTATAACTTTTGCCGAGGATAAGCTTGGTGGAGTTAATTGTTTCATTTCAAACGCAGGAACGATTTTTGTTGACCCAGATCACGTCGCATCCGCTCCAAACAAAACTTGGGAGTTAAGCTGGAATTTACATGTAATGGCACACGTCTATGCTGCTAGAAGATTGTTACCGGGGATGTTGAACCGTAAAAACGGTTATCTCGTAAATACGGCTTCGGCCGCTGGCCTCCTTTATCAAATAGGTGATGCCCCGTATAGCGCCAGTAAAGCAGCTGCAATAAGTTTTTCAGAAGGAATAGCAATATCGCATGGCGATGACGGCATAAGATCTTCCGTTATATGTCCACAGTACGTTGCCAGTAATTTATTGGGATTTAGTGATCCTTCAGATGCTGAAACTATCGAGGGATTATTATCGCCCACAGTAGTTGCTGAAAAAGTTTATGAAGCTATGTGCCGTGAAGAATTTTTAATCTTACCTCATTCAAAAATCCGAAAGTATTTGAAAAATAAAGTGTCAGATTACGATCGCTGGATTGATGGCATGCGCGCATTAAAAAAGAAGTCTATTGCAAAGCGAGGCTCAGCAAAACCTCTGGACATACTTCATCTAGTTTAAATTTTCTGAAGATGATTTTCTAAAAAATGTAAATCACCACCATGCAATAAGCGAAGTGCCAAATGCGCATCCATAATGTGAGCTGAATGGCCTTTTTCTAATATTTTACTTGTCTTAAGCGAAGGAATAGCATGGTAGATTTTGCATACTTTCTCGGCGTACATTTTATATTCAGGCATGTAAACAAAGCGCTTGTATACACCCAAAAACCTAGGTCTTGAGATTAGCCACCCTGTTTCTTCTAAAACCTCACGATGCAGAGCTTGAATAGAGTTTTCTCCCTGATCTATCCCACCACCAGGTAATTGAAATTCAAAATCTGGTTCTTCTTGGTAGGTTAATAAAATCTGATCACCTCGAGTTAAAATTGCGTAAACGCCTGGTCTTCTTACATATTTCTTTTCTAAATCAGGAACATTTCCAAAACGCCGCATATTAATTTCTCACTTAAGTTATCTTGTAGCCACTATATAGACAGGGTATGCGTGTCGCTAGTGAAATTAAAAAGAGCATATCATGAACTCATCAGCTAGAATTTGGGATGATACAGTCCTTCCATTTCAACTTGATAAATCTGATATACGAGGCCGCGTAGCAAGATTAGACGGAGTTCTTGACGGCGTACTTAAGCAACATAACTACCCCAGTGTCGTTGAAGCGTTGGTGGCAGAGATGGCACTTTTGACCGCAATAATTGGCGAAAGTATTAAGCTTAGATGGAAACTATCCTTGCAAATCCAATCAAAAGGTGCAGTCAGAATGATTGCAACAGATTACTATGGACCATCTAAAAAAGGGGAGCCTGCAAAAATAAGGGCCTATGCAAGTTTTGATGAAAAACGTTTAAATAAGGCACCCTATTTTGAGCAACTCGGTGAAGGCTATTTTGCGATCTTAATTGATCAAGGCGAAGGGATGAAGCCATATAAAGGAATTACTCCACTCTCTGGTGGATCATTAGCTTCTTGTGCTGAAGCTTATTTTGCTCAATCGGAACAACTTCCAACACGATTTAAGCTTAGTTTTGGAAAATCTATAGAAGCAGATCGAAGGGAACACTGGCGTGCAGGTGGCATAATGGTCCAACACATGCCTAAATCGTCAATCGAAGTATCGGGTGAGGGCGGTTTAGGGGAAGACGGTCTGATGGTTGCATCAGATTTATTGACCGGCAATGATAATGATGACTGGAATCGTGTAAATATATTATTGGATACCGTTGAAGAAATTGAGCTCACGGGCCCACTTATAGAGCCGAAAAACTTACTTATTAGATTATTTCACGAAGAAGTTCCAAGAGCTTTTGAACCGCAAAGCGTAGAATTTGGTTGTACCTGCAGCGAAGAACGCGTTCGCCAGTCGTTATCTATTTATTCAGCTAAAGATATTGAGAAAATGACCACTCCAGAAGGAACCGTCACCGCTGATTGTCAATTTTGTGGAGCCCATTATGATTTAAGCCCAGAGACGGTAGGATTTCAGGCAAGCAAAAATGGAAAGTCATAAAAACAAATTAATAAATAATATTAAGTCTAATCTTTCAAAATATGGATCTTGCTCCTCAGATTTTGATCTAAACCCAGATATGGCTTTTAATCAAAACTCAAACTTTCTTGAAGCTAGTGTATTAATTCCAGTTTTAACTTTTAAAAAAAATCTTGAGATTTTATTAACAAAAAGATCGACTAACCTAAAGAACCATCCAGGACAAATAGCATTTCCAGGAGGTAAGAAAGAAAATTTCGATATTAGCCCGATAGAAACTGCTCTCAGAGAAACCGAAGAAGAGGTTGGCCTAAGCCGAGATCTAGTTGAGATAATTGCATCTCTTCCAACACATAAAACCGCAACGGGATTTATAATAAAACCTTACATCGGTATAATTAGCCAACCTTTCGAAGAAACATTACGATGGGGCGAGGTTGATGAAGTTTTTACTATGCCTTTCGATCATATTTTAAATGGAGAAAACTTTTCCATCCAAACACGAAAATGGAACGGTACGCAAAGAAAATACTATGTAATCCCATATGGCCCCTATTATGTCTGGGGTGCAACTGCGAGAATATTGTTAAATTTATCACAGGCATTAAGCCGATGAAAATATCTGCTGATTGGCTAAATTATCCATCAACTAGATCAGTTATGAAAAGATTGGTTTCCAGAGGATATCAAGCATACTTTATTGGTGGCTGCGTTAGGAATGCTCTCTTAAATATTGAGTCCAAGGATATTGATATTGCTACAAGTGCTCATCCAAAAAAAGTTTTGGAAATTATGGAAAACGCGGGGTTAAAAGCTTTACCCACAGGAATTGAACATGGGACTGTTACAGTAGTGGCTGATAAAAGAAACTACGAAATTACTACCCTTAGAGAAGACATTAAAACAGATGGGCGAAGAGCTAAGGTAAAATTTACTAAATCTATTTTAGAGGATGCCAAAAGACGTGATTTCAGCATTAACGCAATATATTCTGAACAGGACGGAACAATTTTAGACCCACTAAATGGGATCGATGATTTACTTGGAAAACGAATAAAGTTCATAGGAGATCCCTATGCACGAATAAAAGAGGACTATTTACGTATATTAAGGTTTTTTCGCTTTCTAGCATTATTTGGTAAAGAAGATGAAAACCATGAAATCGAAATTACTGCATTAAATAATTTAAGAGATGGATTGGACACAGTATCAGCTGAAAGAAAAAGTGAAGAAATTTTTAAACTATTTGCTGCGCCTAATCTAAAATATTCAATTTTTTTAATGGAAAAAGCGAGCATTAATTCAAAAATTTTTGACGCCTCCAATTACGACAGCCTTACAAATCTTAAAAAGCTCGAAGACAGACTTGAAGTTGCTCCTTGCGCTCTAAGGCGTTTAGCCGCGTATACAAGTGATAATTTAAAATTAAAACTAAGATTTTCTAACAAACTAGCGAAAACTCACAAAGTTTTGAGAGAAGAGGCGGCAAGTCAGAAAAACGCGGCTGAGCTTTCTTATCGGTACAACGAGAAACTGGCTTTGGATACTATTCTGGTGAGGTCGAGCTTGCACGGCACAGAACCCAGTGAGGATATTTTTAGTAGAATAAAAGTGGGATCTGTTGCTAAATTTCCAATTAAATCTGATGACTTAGCAGAATATTTTTCCGGTCCAAAATTAGGCGAAATACTCGCATATTTAGAACAAAAATGGATTGATTCAGATTTTACACTAAGTAAAAAACGGCTGTTGACCACCATCAGATAATCAAAAGAATAATTCGCCATTTAAGAAACGAAAGATACAAAAAACAAAATGTTCCGATTTTTTGAAAATTTAGTAGATCCATTTTCAAACTACCAAGAATTAGATAATCCTCCGAAAACCGTTCGCTCATTTTTAATGAGTTATACAAAACCTTTTCTTAGTATATTTATTATGACTGGCGTGGTAGCCATCTTGGCGGCCGCGAGCGAAATTTACCTTATTTATTTATTAGGCTGGATAATCGATATTGTAAGCGGTGATCCAAAAGATGTTTTCACTAAAAATTCGAATAATTTTATTTGGGCGATAGCTTTTATACTTATTTTTCGTCCACTTATTTATGCCATAGATGTGTTATTAATTAACAATACTTTAATGGTTAATGTCGCCACACTTTTTAGATGGCGTGGGCATAAACATGTTTTACGACAGTCAATTGGCTGGTTTGAGAATGATTTCGCAGGCAGGATTGCTAATAGAGTAATGCAAACACCTAGATCTGCAGGAGAAGTAGTATTCCAAGTATTTGATGCTCTGGGATACTCACTTGCCTATATTTTCGGTGGCTTGTTATTATTAAATAGTGTTGATTTTCGACTAATGTTGCCCATGGCAATTTGGTTTTTATTATACCTGGTTTTAATCTCCTGGGTTATTAGAAATATAAGTCCAGCCTCTAAAGCATCTTCAGACGCACGATCGAGTTTAAATGGCCAAATCGTGGACACCTATACGAACATTCATTCGGTTAAATTATTCGCGTATCAAAACCAAGAGTTAAACAGCGCCAAATCAGCTATTGAGAAAACACGTCAAACGTTTGCCCGTGAGATGCGCCTTTATACTATAATGGACTTTGGCCTGAATATCCTAAACGGTTTGTTAACAACGAGTTTGATAGGAATGTCACTTTACCTCTGGTATATTGGAGAAGCTACCGCCGGCACAATAGCTGCCGCATCAGCTCTGGCAATTCGATTAAATGCCATGACAGGTTGGATAATGTGGGCAATATCTTCGTTTTTTAGAGAACTTGGCGTCATACAGGAGGGTATGGATACTTTGGCTGATCCAATCAAACTTAAGGATCAAGAAAATGCAGAAAATCTGGAAGTTACAAAGGCTAGAATTAAAGTAAAAAATTTAAGTCATCACTATGGGCTTAAAAAGGGCGGTTTGAATAAGTTAAGTGTGACTTTTAAAGAAAATGAGAAAGTTGGATTAGTTGGTAGGTCAGGCGCCGGAAAATCTACCTTGTTAAAATTAATTCTTCGCTTTTATGATGTTGAGGCTGGTGCGATTTGTATCGACGGCCAAGATATTTCAAAAATAAAACAGGTTAGTTTGCACAAGAATATTGGTGTTGTTCAGCAAGATAGTAGCCTCCTACACAGGTCCATTCGTGAAAACATTTGCTACGGAAAATTAGATGCAACCGAAAAAGAAATCATTGCAGCAGCAAAGAAGGCTCATGCCCATGATTTCATTTTAAATCTGCAAGATGAAAGTGGAAGAAAAGGATACGATGCCCACGTTGGAGAACGCGGAATTAAACTTTCAGGAGGACAACGCCAGAGAATAACTTTAGCACGAGTAATTTTGAAAAATGCACCCATTTTGCTTTTAGACGAAGCTACGAGTGCGCTAGACAGCGAAATTGAAAATCAAATTCAAGATACTTTAAAAAATATGATGAAAGGGAAGACAGTAATTGCAATCGCGCATAGATTATCGACGATTGCTCAGATGGACCGAATACTTGTGCTAGATAATGGTAAAATAATAGAGGATGGAGATCATCAATCCCTTTTGTCAAAAGGCGGATTATACTATGAGCTTTGGCATCACCAATCTGGTGGGTTTTTGAAATCTGAGTAACTAAAGACTTCAAGCAAAACTAAGAAACTTTAATAAATTTTATCAAGAATTTTGTTGCCGAAAATTAAATATTCAAGTTAATAAGGTTTAAAAAGAGCAGTCAAATTATCAAATGAAAATAAAATTATTTCTGATTACAGTCATATTTACTTTCTTAAGTACAATATCGTCTTGGGCAAATAGTACTACAGCCATCGCCGAACCAATCACTTCTATTGTCGTCAAAAAATCAGATCGAAAAATGTATCTTTTTAATGGTGAAAAAGTACTACGGCGGTATCGCATTGGACTGGGATTTTCACCCAAAGGTGACAAGAAATTTGAAGGTGATGGCAAAACACCAGAAGGTAAATATTACATAGACCGTAAGAACCCCAACAGTCAGTATTATCTGTCTTTAGGAATTTCTTACCCAAACGAAAGCGATAAAAAAGAAGCGGCAAAGCTAGGAAAATTACCTGGCGGCGATATTTTTATTCATGGCCGCGATAAGTCACCAAAATGGTGGAAGCGCGATTGGACGTTCGGTTGTATAGCTATACGAAACCATGAAATGGACGAAATTTATAGTGCTGTCGATATTGGCACACCAATCTTTATTCTCCCATAAATATTTAAGTTTTTCCGCCTACAACTAGTGTCCACCAAATTTTTCCACTAGGCTCTTGATACCAAGAGAAACCTAACTCAAGCGCTTTTGGGTCCAGAATTACAGCTCTAGTATTTTTATTTTCCATCCAAGCAGAAAGAGTATCCAACTCGTTCTCAAAGGTTTCAGAAATTACCTCGCCCAGAAACTCTCCAGAATACTTTAAACGTCGAGCTCTATCCAAAGGCGAAGATCCGTCTGAACCGAAGTGCCAAGGGCGATTTTGAACAGACATATCACGGGAATGTGTCGCTGCTGCTGCATTTAGCTGAGCGTTCAACTGCAGACTGGTTAAAGACCGGCTAGACCGTAAGACATTAACAGCATCAAGCATCCGGAATTGTATTTGGGCTGTTGATTGGGCCCTCATATCATAAATTTTAGGGACCGGCTTGCCATCTGGCGCCATTTGTATTCCTTGAGGAGCACAGCCTACTAAGAAAACTGAAGTTATAATCAAAATTAGAATCTTTAGCATTACGTCCCACACCCATGCTTTTTCGTACTAGCAAATTAACCTAATATTTCCAATTGAGCCTATAACGTTCTTGCACTAAAATATACAGAACACAATTAAGGTTTTTCCATGTTTAAAATTAATCGTCGTAATTTTTTGAGAGTTTCGGGTGCCTCCTTATGTGCCCCAAGCCTTGCTTTATCAAATGTCAACCAGGACAACACAACAGAAATAGAAAAGGAAATTTCGGAAAATATAAGACACAACGTGTCTAGTTTTAGAGCTTTAAATTGGAAGCCATATTTCAAAACTCTCCGAAAAGGTGCGATTTTGGTCGATATCTCGTCTAGAGCATTACATTATTGGTCATCTGATGAAAAAATTTATCGTTTGTTTCCGTCTTCAGTTCCTATGTCTGATGACCTAATAAAAACTGGGAGAACAAAAGTTACCAGAAAGGTTGAAGGCCCTAGCTGGAGACCAACACCAGCTATGAAAATTAGAAATCCAGAATGGCCAGATTTTATAGGACCAGGCCCAGAAAATCCCTTAGGCACGCATGCTCTTTATTTAAGTTGGACGTATTTCCGAATTCATGGAACTCACGATACGCGAAAAATAGGACGTCGGTCATCGAATGGATGTATTGGTCTTTATAATGAACATATAGCAGAGTTATTCGCTATGACAGAAGTTGGCACGCAGGTTCTAGTTATCTAAAACCGCTAATTTGGTCAAAATTAGTAATAAATTTAATTCGATATTTTGTTTTCGACTCTAAGACGATGGACAAATGGAAATTAGCCCAGATAAACCAACAGAAATTGAAATTTGCTCAGCCTCTGTTTTTTACGGAAAAGAGAGAATTTTAGAAAACCTAAGTCTATCCATAAAAGAGCAAAGGGTTGGATTTATCGGGCGGAACGGTTCGGGCAAAACCACCCTTTTGCGCATTTTGGCCGGCTTACAAGAATTGAATAATGGAAAGGTTTTAATAGATGGAACCGAAGTAGCAAAAAAAAGGAATGAGGCCATTAAGAAGGTAGGGATAATTTTTCAAAATCCCGATCATCAAATCATTTTCCCAACTGTTGGCGAAGAGCTACGGTTTGGCCTCTCTCAATTAGGTCTGAGCAAAAATGAGGCTGATTTAAAAGTTATCGCGTGTTTGAAGCAATATGACAAAGTTGACTGGTTTGAACGATCCATTTCTACTTTATCGCAAGGTCAAAAGCACTTAGTTTGCCTACTCTCAGTTTTATTAATGAAACCTCGGGTTTTACTTTTGGATGAGCCCTTTACTGGAATAGACATACCTACACAACTAAAACTAGAACATTACTTAAGTTCTCTAAAGCAAACTATCATTCACGTTTCCCATGTGCCAGAAACATTCGAAAATTATCAAAGATTAATCTGGATGGATGAAGGTATTATTCAAGCTGACGGCACACCAAAAACTGTCATAGAAAAGTATAGAACTACTATGAAAAATTATGACGAAAAGACTATTTGATGTTTACTAACGTGTCTTCGTATAGCACCAAGCTAGATGGAGTCTCTGTTCAGAAAAAGATCGTTCTCAGCTGCTTTACTGCTGCGATTTTATTTTTTATAAAAAATCCACTTGTAATGTTCTTTATATTCTTAGTGCTCTTGCTAATCTATTTTTTGGCCGGTGGGCTAAAATTTCTAAGGCTAGGGCTTTATCACCTAAAAATTACTATCCCTTTTGTTATCATTTTGGCTGTTTGGCATCTGTATCTAGGCAACTTAGATAAGGGTGTGACACTTATTTTTCGGCTTATTTCAGCATTCTTAATCGCGAACCTCTTTTTACTGACCAGCAAAATTCATGATATCATTTTAGCAATTCAGAAATACTCATTTTACCTCAAGATTTTTAGGATCAACCCCCATGCCGTATCTATAACATTAGGCTTGTTTATTAGGTCAATTCCAATATTGAACCAACGCGCAAAAGATTTAATGCTTGCGCAATCAGCTAGAT
Source organism: Paracoccaceae bacterium (assembly GCA_902543185.1). Taxonomy (GTDB): domain Bacteria; phylum Pseudomonadota; class Alphaproteobacteria; order Rhodobacterales; family Rhodobacteraceae; genus Salinivivens. Next base: position 28,861 of record CACBXB010000013.1, on the reverse strand, counting down.
CAACTAAACGCAGTTTCTGGAGGATTTCCGTACCGCTTGCATTATCGATTTTAGACGATGCCGATCACGTTTCAGAAGCTCTCCGTGCTAGAGGTGGAATAAAAGGGCGGGAAAATTGATAGAAAAAACAAGTGTTCTGGTTGCTTTATTTGCCGCTCTGATTGCTGTACTGGGGTTGGTTCCTGCTTTTCCATTAGCTTCTGGAGTGCCAATAACGGCACAAAGCTTAGGTATTATGCTTTGTGGAACAATTTTAGGGTCTAGAAAAGGTGGCTTGGCAGCATTATTATTCGTTCTTTTGACATTGGTAGGTTTACCCTTATTGGCTGGTGGAAGAGGCGGAATTGGCCTCCTCGCAGGAGCATCCGCGGGTTTTATAGTTGGTTTTCCTATTGCAGCCTATATTACTGGCTGGCTTATGGAGAAGACAAAATCTGTTGATATCCTAATTTCTGTTGCTCTATCCTCCATAATGGGAGGAATAGTCATACTCTACATTCCTGGGCTTATCGGTATGATGATTAATGCTGGAATGTCTCTGAACGCGGCAATCGTTGCTGTTTCGGTATACTTACCTGGTGATATTTTGAAGGTGATACTAGCAACTATAGTTACTAGTGCGATATTTAAAGCGAGGCCGAATAGTGTCTTAACGAGAACCTAAGACTTTAGCATCATAGCCGAACCAATACCGCCAGCCGCAGCTATTGTCGCCATTCCAGATGCTCCTGGTGTTTTAATAAGTTCATTAAATAATCGAACTACCAATATAGCACCCGAAGCGCCAACTGGATGACCTCGAGAAAGAGCTCCCCCTCTTATATTTACTTTATCTAAATCAAGATCGCATAAACGAGTACATATTATTGCTTGTGCCGCATACGCCTCCATGAGTTCGATAAAGGTCACATTTGATAAGCTTATTTCTGTGTGATCTAACAGCGCTTTTATTGCTCCGACTGGCGCCAGTGGTGCTTCTTCTGGAATAACTCCACTTGTCCCAGAACCTAAAATCTCAACTGCTTTGCACATTTTATTTTTTAAAAATAGCTCTGATACCAGAACAACAAAACTAGCCGCATCAGCCGCTATCGCTGAGTTTGCATGAGTAATGGTATCTGATAATTTAGGTGCTCTTTCACAAATTTTTTGGTTAAGTTCTCTAGTAAACAAATCATTTGTTTGATTTAAAATTGGCGTTATTTCAGAACTTAAAATCTCCTTGGATTTCAGTGCTTTTAAGTGACTATTAATACTCCAATCATCCTGTTCTTCCTTACTAATCCCAAACTCCCTGGCTAACTTTGCAGTGGCTTCAGCCAAGTCAGGATCATTAAAACCAGCTGGGGCAAAAGCTGGCCTATCGTAAGAAACTAGTGGTTGATCTGAGTTTTTAGGATGTAACCTAACAGGTCGCGTAGAGTAGCTTTCCACTCCTCCAGCAACTACAACTTCTGCACGACCACTTTTTATAAGAGCCGTGCCGATACTTATTGCATCCAGTCCTCCACAACACTGTCGGTCAATTGATATTCCACCTACCGAGAGATTTAATTTTGCTTCAAGGCTAACCATTCGAGCTGGATTTCCACCAGCACCCAAAGCATTAGAAACAATAAGTTCATCAACTTCAAGCCTATCTATTTTAGCTTCTTTTAAAATATCAATCACAACCTGAGCTGCCAAATCATAATACGTCAGCGATGCAAATACTCCAGAACGCGGAGCCACCGCACTTCGCTTGCCTGCAATTATAAAAACGCGCTCACTACTCATGATAGTGACTTTTCAAAGCTCTTAGATCTGTCTTGCCGGAAGGAAGTAAGGGCCAATCCTCTGAACTTATCTTATAAATTTTTTTAGGTTTGAATATTTTGTTTATCTCTTTCAAGGCATCGTAGAGCCTGTCAGATTGAACTGCGCCATCTGTTGCTACTGCGGCTACTATTCGATAGTCACTTAATTTACTTTCAATTTTCCAAACAGCAGCATCTATTACATTCTTAGCCGTCTTAAGTTTATCTTCAATTTCGTAAGTGTCCATAGTTTTATCAGCGATCGTTATTCGTGAATTATCTTCACTAAGTAGGAATAAATATCCGTCTCTATCTATCTTTCCATATTCACCAATAGTAAGCCAATCATCTTGCCAAACTAAATTTTTGTTGGATCCTTCAGCATATTTCAAAAATAAGTAATTCGATTTCACCCATATACGGTTTTTGTTGGATCCCTTTTTTTCTACTTTGATCTCAACATTTGGAAAAGCTTTGCCCACTGATCCAACAGGGGTAAACTCATCTGAAATCGTTATAAAACTTGTTTCACTAGATCCATAAAATAAATGCAAAATCGCGTTAGGAAAAATTTGTTTGGCCATTTCTCTAGTTTCAGAATTAAGGCGCCCTCCCCCAATAAATACATTTAAAGTACTTGGCAGGGTAATAAAAAACGAAGAAATGAATCTTATTTGTGTAGGCGTAATATAGACAAAAGTTGGCTCAAATTTAACCGACGCTCTTAATTCACTTTTAGATCTCAGTTTCTGAACGCAGTGGACATTGTGACCTAAGTGTAAAGCCTCAAGCATTCCGTATAGTGCTAACGAATGTGTTAAATCACCAAATACCAGATAGTTTTCTTTTTCTTTTTGTAATGAATTTATAACTTCAAATGAGCTAATCCAGCTCTGGCTAGTTCTCAAAACAAATTTTGGGTCTTTCGATGTCCCACCAGTCTTAGTTCTAAAAACGCCTATACTATTAGTGTCCTCAGTAGTGACCTCATCAAAATCTGAGAAAAGAGGGCACTTGCCTTCAGAAACCTTTTTAATAAAAATTCCTATTGCTAAATTTGCAGATATAGCCTCTGAAAAATTGCATGGCTTTAAGTGTAAAGTTGAGTAACGCGCCGCGTCATGCCACTTAAATAAAGTTCCCAATTCTAACACCAAGAACTGATGTTAGAACAAAGGCATATTATATTCAAAAAAATATGTACTTGTAACATTGAGTTTTCTTTTTTTTTAACGTAACTATAATATCAACTGACCTTGGAAAATCAAAAAACACAGTTTATTATTAATTTCTAATTAATTTTTTAACTATGGAGTTGGTCTGATTAATCGCATTGTGGAAATTTCCGATCTTAAAAGATCCGCTGAGAAAGTTATGCGATTAGAGCGTTTGGGCTCAATGCATCAATCTAGGCTGTCTTTTTTAAGACAATTTTTAAGAAGAGCTGCTAAAGAAAACTGGAAGTTTAACAGAGATCTGTTTGATATAAACGCTAATGGTGTAGGCAGAGCACTCTACAGGCTCAGCACACCTTTACGCGATTATACGCTAATATGCTTTTCACATGATTTACCTGATGAAATGCGTAGCGATCGCGTCATAGCCTCAGCTTGGGATGCTACATTTACTCTTTATGATGGGAGGCCTACGCTTGATGATCTAGAAAGATTAGAAAAGCATGTCCCTTATCAAGAGGAGGGAAGGCTAACACAAAATGAATTATGCCTGTCTCGAGCAAACCGCTCCGTTAGACTTTGGGATTATGTTTTAGACTGTCTTTCAAGTGGCAACCAGCCCGACTTAGACCGCGTCAGAGATGTTGGATATTTGATGCGTACAACAGCGGTATATGGATCAGGAAAGTTCGGTTCGGCTGACCGTCGAGTTGTCGAAAATCGGGAAGAAGCGAATTCTCCGTTCCAATTAGAAATGATGACTGTGTATTTAATAAGAACATTTGTAATGGATTTAATTGAGCACTTGGCAAAAATAAAAAATCCGGACAGCGCGGTAAAATTGGATAGTGCTATAAGGCGTTCGTTTGGAGTTGGTAACTCAACAGGTCTTGGAATGGCTCCATTTTTGGTCAACCATCCTAGATTAATTCATAATTGGTTTGAAGCAAAAGAAAACGCTATCGCGACGGTAAAAAATTTAAAAACGGCGACACAATCTGAAATATCAAAATTTAAAGAACTAGTAACAAGATTAAAACCACATTTAAAAGCTTGGCAGTCAGAACACCCTATACAAATTGAGAAAAATCTGGCGCTTCAGGAAGATATTGAAAAACTAGAGACTAAATTAGAAAACTTCAGCTTTAGTGTAAGATCTCCTTGGAAGCTTTTGTGTGACTGGTCAGAAGTTGAGCTAAGTATAGAAGGGCAAGAGATGTTAAACTCTCTTATTCTGGAACCTTATGGACATCTAGTAGATACTTTTGGCGATGAAATGTCTTGTGACGAGGCAAAACTATTCGCGATAAATGGAGATATGGCTATTGCAACTGCAAAATCGACCATTGAGCAAAATTATGGCTGGGCTTTAGAGATTGATTGGGCAGATCCTAATTGTGATGCTCGGGCATGGTATACTTCAGAAGAAAAATTGGAGCCGCGCTTAGGCGAACGCCATGAGATGCCAGAATTAAACGAGTATGAACAAGCGCTGCAGCCAGGTCGAGATGTAGCCAGGGCATATAAAGATCTATGTGAACTTGAGCCAAACACCACTATGGCAGATTTTTTAAGAACATATCCGAAACATAGGCATATAATGAGACGCTGTCTTACTTGTGGTGAGCTGCCATTTTCAGAAATCCGAGATAACACAATAGACAGTTCGATGTTACCAATCGATATGTTGAGAGCAAAGTTGTCATTTTTTGGCGCTTGTCATTTTGATCCTCGCTCTGACCGATGGGTAAGGATTAACATGTTTAAAGGCGCGCCGTTTCCAGATGAATTATCCTCTGGAAGTGATCCAGAAAATTGGATTTGGGCACCTTGAAAAAGGGAATTGAACTTTCTCTAAATGAATATGAAGCTCTTCTTAACAAAGCTGCGGTAGGTTCGGGCTTACCTTGGGGAATTGCAGAAGATGCTGCAGCTTGTGGGGCTTGGTTTATGTCTTGTGGAGTAAATAAGCTCGACACATGGGTTGATCGCTTAAAAGATAACACTTTTTGGATAGATTATTGTAAAAAAATAGATCAGCCCGGCAGTAACAAAATGAATAATATTTTTGATTTAGCGGCTTCAGTCTACGTGCAACCTGGTACCAATGTAAAATTGGATGGCTATGAGTGGAATGGGCGGGAGCTTATTATTGATGGAGTAAAGCAAACAACATCATTTCGTGCCTGTCTAAGTGAAACACAATTCAAAATATTAAATGAATATGCCCATAAAACTTACGCACCTGCTACAGAGGAGAGCAGGCTCAGTGGAGCCGGCGCAGGGCTGTCCGATAATGACTAGTTTCTAGAAAATTTCGACTAGATCACACAAAAAACTAAGCAGATCGCTTTTTTATTGGAGCCCATAAAGTTTTATTCGTGGCATAAAGCAATGCAGATAATAGAATTAGAAATAGAACGGCTCGAAAACCAACATGTTTTCTAGCCATCATTTTTGGTTCAGCAGCCCAAGTTAGAAACGCCGCAACATCCATAGCTTCATACTTTAGCTCATTCGAGTGCCCATCATCAAAGTCTACATCTTCACCGTATAGTGGTGGTGCCATTGCTATCCAGCGACCTGGATAAGCAGTATTTTCATAAAATACCGTACCAAATTCTTCTTTTTCTTCTCCGGTATAGCCAGCTAATAGTGACGCTATATATTCAGCCCCACCAATTCCCTTTACAAATTGATTTATACCCGTGCCCATAGGGCCGTGAAATCCAGCCCTGGCTTTTGCCATTAGAGAAAGATCTGGGGCGCCCGCATCAACAACTTCTGGAAAATGATCTGTTGGCTTTGCAGGACGGTAATCATCAAGTTCTGGGTCAAAGATTTCGTAGTTCTCTGCATATGCTCGAACTTGGTCTTCAGAATAACCTAGACCGCCTTCGTCTCCTAGAGTGCGGATTGGAACATACTTCAAACCGTGACATGCGGAGCATATTTCTGTATACACCTTAAGGCCTCTTTGTAGCTGGTTTTGATCGTAAGATCCCAGCGGACCTTCGAATGAAAACTTGTAATCTTTAACATAATTATCGCCACCACCAGCAGCAAAAGAAAGGGCTGCTGTCACAAAGAGTACAACAAAAAAGTTTAGAATTAATTTTCCTATAAACATACTATCGATCATCCTTGGCTCATTCAGCAGGTACTTCGGTTTGAGAGGAACTCACATTAGCTTCTATGGGAGGGTACTTCTTGTTGAAATCTTCTTCAATTGTCATCGGTTGCGGAAGGGGCTTCTCAAGCACGCCCAGCAGCGGCAGAATAACTAGAAAATAAGCAAACCAGTAAGCTGATGCGATCAGCGATAGCGAAGCATATGGTTCTTCAGCTGGCATTGCTCCCAACCACATGAGAAGAATGAAGTCGACTACCAATATAGCAAACCAAAGCTTCAGCATCGGTCTGTACCGGGCTGACCTTACAGAAGAGGTGTCAAGCCAAGGAGCTATTGCCATCACAAGAATTGCTCCAAACATTGCTAAAACGCCGAAAAATTTAGCATCAATAATTCCACCCGTTAAAAAACTCACTATCTGAACTACCCAAACATCAGCGGTGAAAGCGCGTAGTATTGCGTAAAAGGGCAGAAAGTACCACTCGGGAACAATATGAGCCGGAGTAGCTAGAGGGTTAGCCTCGATATAGTTATCAGGATGCCCTAGATAATTTGGCATAAAGCCAACTACTGCAAAGAAAATAACCATAATAACTGCCAAAGCAAATACGTCTTTTATTATGTAATAAGGCCAAAATGGAACTGTATCTTTTTCCGCCTCTTCTTTAGACTCTCTACGCACTTCCACGCCAGTTGGATTATTGTTTCCAGTAGTGTGAAACGCCCAAATATGCACAATCACCAATCCAGCTATCAAGAAAGGTAATAAATAATGCAAACTAAAAAAGCGATTTAGGGTCGCATTATCAACTGCTGGACCACCAAGTAGAAGCGTTTGAAGCGCATCCCCGATAAATGGCACCGCTCCAAATAAACCAGTTATGACTGTTGCCCCCCAAAATGACATCTGTCCCCAAGGTAAGACATAACCCATAAAGGCTGTTGCCATCATAAGAACATAAATTAGCATTCCTATGATCCAAGTGACTTCTCTGGGTTCTTTATACGATCCATAATAAAGACCTCGAAAAATATGAGCATACACGGCAATAAAAAACAGAGACGCGCCGTTAGCATGGAGGTAGCGAAGCATATGCCCGCCGTTAACATTTCGCATGATGTGTTCGACGCTAGCAAAAGCCTGATCTACGTGAGGCGTGTAATGCATCGCAAGCACAATGCCTGTTATGATCTGCAAAGCCAAACAAAATGTAAGCACAGCACCCCAAATCCACATCCAATTCAAATTTTTTGGAGTTGGTAGCATTATAGTGTCATAAAGCAACCCGACTATTGGTAGCCTTCTATGCAACCATTTTTCACCCTTTGATCCAGGTTCATAGTGGTCGTGAGGTATTCCTGCCATTACTTTAAATCCTTATCCTAACTTGATAGTGGTTTCGTCAACGAAGACGGCTTTGGGCACCGCTAAGTTTTCAGGTGCTGGACCTTTTCTAATTCGTCCTGATGTGTCGTAATGAGACCCATGACATGGACAAAACCAACCGTTAAACTCGCCTGCACCGTCTCCTAGTGGGACACAGCCTAGGTGAGTACAAACACCCATCATAACTAGCCATTCACCGTTTTCATCTAAACTTCTGTTCTGATCGTCAGCAGATGCTTCAGCAATGTTATCGTTTCGGGCGGTATTATCGAGCAACTCATCTAAATTAACACTTTGAGCTTCTTCTATTTCTGTTTCAGTTCTACGACGAATAAAAACAGGCTTCCCCAACCATTTCACAGTAAGTTGTGTACCAGGCTCAATCTCAGATATGTCTACCCTAATTGAAGCCAGCGCTTTGACGTCTGCAGAGGGGTTCATTTGATTAATTAGCGGCCAAACAGCTGCTCCAGCTCCTACAGCGGCTGTCCCTCCAGTTGCATAAAACAGAAAGTCTCTGCGAGTACCTTTTTCTTCAGATTGTGACACTAACCAGCTCCAAAAAACATATGTGACGATCACGAACCCGATAATACATATAGGGATTCTTAACTATGCTCGGTTATTTAGCCCTACATGAAACTATAGTCCAGCTTTCAAACAGCCCATCATGCGATTTATTTCGTTAAGCGGTAATGTGTCGCGGCATTTTTTTTAAAAAACTCTGAAACCAACAGCTTTGATCTACTGGAATTATTTGATAGAGGTTTAAAGATGGCCCGACTTATTTGCAGTTTTTTATTTTTGTCGATTTTTTTTCCGGCCCAAAACGCTAATGCGCAATCTATAGAAATCAGTGTTTATGGTGGTGTTCAGTCGTCACCGCATAGCCGAATAACTGGCAAGCATAGCACCTCTGGGGCCCAATATAGTGAATTAGTTGGATGGGAAGGAAAGTCTTTCGATGCTCCCATCTATTACGGTATCCGAACAACTTTTTGGCAAAATGATAAGTTGGGGTATGGAGCAGAATTTACACACACAAAAGCTTACGCACCCAGTAACGCTTTACAAAACGCTGGATTTGATCGGTTAGAATTCACAGATGGCCAAAATATTATAACTTTCAACATGAATAGACGTTGGGAATTAGGTAAGTTTAAAACCTACTCTCTCGTAGGGCTAGGTATTGCTATGCCGCATGTAGATGCTTTACCTTCAGGAGGCCTGCACACATTTGAATATCAGTATACCGGACCCGCTGTGAGATTAGCTGTAGGCTCTTCACGCAGGTTAAATGAGGATTTTTCAATTTTCACCGAATATCAATTTACAGCGTCAGACAACAAAGTTTCACTAAGAAATGGCGGTACTTTAAACACTCAACTCTTAACAAATGCCTTTAACTTAGGCGTAAGTTACAACTTCTAGGGATCCTTTAAGATCTAACCAGTTTGTCGTAAGCATCCGATATATCTTTAGTAAGCGCACCTACTTCAAATGTATAATCACCAATCTGACCAACAGGTGTCACTTCGGCAGCCGTACCCGTAAGCCAACACTGTTCAAAACTTTCTAATTCTTCAGGCATGATATGCCTTTCAATTACTGAAATGCCTTTTTCCTTTAAAAGATCAATTACTGTTTGGCGGGTGATCCCATTTAAAAATGCGTCAGGGGTGGGAGTATGTACGGCTCCATCTTTTACAAAAAAAATGTTGGCCCCCGTTGCCTCAGCAACATAGCCCCTGTAGTCAAACATCATAGCGTCTGAACAACCCTTGTCTTCGGCTGAATGTTTGGACATAGTTGCAATCATATAAAGACCAGCAGCCTTTGCCTGAGATGGAGCTGTAGCTGGATCGGGTCTTCTCCACTTCGCAATATCTAGTTTTGCTCCTTTAAATTTCGCATCTCCGTAGTAATTTCCCCACGACCAAACGGCCACAGCAACTCGAACAGGGTTTCTTGATGAAGCAACTCCCATATCCTCGCCCGCGCCACGCCAGGCAAAAGCTCTTACGTAAGCATCCGTAAGACCATTTTCTTCTAACGCTTGATATTTAGCCTTTTCTATTTCTTCGACAGAGTAAGGTATTTCAAAATCAATTAAATTGGCTGATTTCTTAAATCTTTCTGAATGCTCCAGGCTTTTAAATATTTTACCATTATAAGCACGTTCACCTTCAAATACAGAACTTGCATAATGCATGGCATGCGTAAGGATATGAACATTGGCGTCTCTCCAATCAATGAAGTTTCCATCTAACCAAATTTTACCATCCCTATCATCGTAGCCACCTGACATAGTAAACCCTTTCAAATTGCCCACTGTTTTCAAAAATTACAAAATTAAGGCCGAAACGGACATAAAATTTCGCAAAATGTCAGATTGGCTAACATTTGATACTTACAATGTCAATAAGACTGACTTATTGTGAAGCATCTTTGGAGATCCATTATGACCAACTCAATAGACATCACTGGCGAGTCACTTCTTTACCTCACAGACAACCAATTGCGGCACGGTATTGAGGCAATGTTTTTTGCATATCGCGGCTTTACCGCTGACCCAGACAGAATCCTGGAAGAATACGGTTATGGCCGTGCTCATCACCGAGCTGTTCACTTCATAAATGGATCACCAGGAACAACTGTTAATAATTTACTGAGTATATTAGGAGTGACAAAGCAGTCATTAAACAGGGTCTTAAGAACCTTAGTGAATGACGCACTTGTTGAAGTGAAAGTTGGCACTCAAGACAAAAGAGAACGGCATCTTTATTTGACCAATCAAGGACGTGAACTCCAAGAACGTTTATCATCAGCACAAAGTGATCGGATGCGAAAAGCTTTCAAAAATGCTGGCCCCAACGCTGTTTCGGGTTTTAAAACAGTTCTAGAAGCGATGATGGACCCAGAACTTAATAGAATTTACTCAAAATTAAGAAAAGAGGGTTAACAACATGGATCCCCATCTTTTAATTGTGGATGATGATGAGCGAATTCGTTCTCTTTTACAGCAATTTCTTATCCAAAGTGATTATTCAGTATCGACTGCTGAAGATGCCGAACAAGCCGGAACGCTTTTATCTGCGATAGAATTTGACTTGATCATTCTCGACGTAATGATGCCCGGTCAAGATGGTATTTCATTTACCGCTGAACTTAGAAAATTACAAAATAAAACACCAATTTTATTGCTTACAGCTAGAGGGGAAACCGAAGATAGAATAAAAGGGTTAGAAGCTGGCGCAGATGATTATCTTCCTAAACCCTTCGAACCTAAAGAGTTACTCCTGCGTATAAATGCAATTCTACGCCGAATGCCCGATTTGAAAGAAGATCAAATGATGCCAAAAACTTTGAATTTCGGCAATTTGAATTATGATGTTGCACGCAATGAACTTTGGGAAGGCGAAAACCAAGTACGTTTGACAACTACAGAAAGTCAACTGATGAAAATCTTCACCTCTTCATTAGGTGAGCCAATATCACGCGCAGATTTAGTAACATCTTTAGGAAGAGACGTTAGTTCAGCGCAGGATCGCGCAATCGATGTACAAATAACAAGATTGCGTAGGAAAATAGAAGTTAATCCTAGCCAACCAAGATACCTTCAAACGGTCAGGGGAGCCGGGTATATGCTTCTTTTCGACTAATTAAAAACCGACTATTTTTCTCCCTCGTTTAAACTTGCAGTTACATAATTTACGCTAAGGTCTCTATCAGATAAAGCCCAAGACCACTTTATAGGATTAAAAACGAATCCCTTTTTATCAACAGGCGTAAGACCAGATTTTGAAATAAGTTGATAAAGTTCATCTGGCTTTATGAATTTTGACCATTCGTGAGTCCCTTTTGGAAGCCACCGCATGACATACTCAGCTCCAACAATTGCCATAGCAAAACTCTTGGGGTTACGATTAATTGTAGAACAAATCATCAGTCCACCTTTTACTAAAAGTTGCCGGCATGCCGTCAGATAGGAAAGTGGATCAGCTACATGTTCTACAACTTCCATATTAAGAACTACGTCAAACTTATTGCCACTTTCCACTAACTCCTCTGCTGTCCCGACTCTGTAATCAATCGAAAGGTTAGAACGATTTGCATGCGCTTTTGCTACAGGTATATTCCGTTCGGCTGCATCTACCCCAATTACCGTAGCACCTAAGCGCGCCATCGGCTCACAGAGAAGACCTCCCCCACAGCCGATATCTAATATCTTCAAACCTTTGAATGGCTCCTTGCTCTTAATATCGCGGTCAAATTCTAAAGCTATTTGGCTTACAATATAATCAAGCCTACACGGGTTGAGCATATGCAAAGGCTTAAATTTTCCATCAGGGTCCCACCACTCATCAGCCATGGCCTCAAATTTTGCTACTTCTTTAGGGTCTATCGTATCAATAACAGCTTTCATCGGACACTCCGTCTGGTCATTTACCACTAAAGTAACATATAATCTAAATATGGATAAATTCTCTGGTCAAAAACGCGCAGCCCAATTTTTATTTCCATCAATCGATCCCTTTGACAGCATGATGCTGGAGGTCGGCGGTGGCCACGAAATTTACGTTGAAAGATGCGGTAACCCTAAAGGTAAATCTGTAATCGTATTGCACGGTGGACCCGGAGGTGGTTGCAGCCCCGTTATGAGGAGGTATTTTGACCCTATTAAGTACCATATCATTCTCTTTGATCAACGAGGATGTGGACGCTCTAAACCACAAGCATCAATCAAAAACAATACAACCTGGGATCTATTAGCGGATATAGAAATGATCCGAAAAAAATTCGAGGTATCAGATTGGTTAGTATTTGGTGGAAGTTGGGGAGCCACGCTTGCATTGATATATGCCCAGAAATTTCCAAAACGCGTTAACAACCTTTTGCTTCGTGGAGTTTTTTTAATGACGAAGCCAGAATTGCAGTGGTTTTATGGTGGGGGCGCTGGGCAATTTTGGCCTGATGTTTGGAAAAAATTTAAAGATCCAATACCAATCGATGAACAGACGGATCTCATAAAAGCATATAACAAAAGACTATTTTCAGGAAATCTCAGAGAAGAAATGGAGTTTGGTCAGCATTGGTCATCGTGGGAAAATGCCCTTGCCTCTATTGCCTCTGACGGAATCTCAGCCCGCGCGCCAGCGGATTATGCTCGGACCTTTGCACGCCTTGAAAATCATTACTTTATAAACAATGGGTTTTTAGAGGATAAAGATGCGATTTTGAGCAATATGGATAAAATAGAAGATATTCCTGGTAACATTGTGCAGGGAAGGTTTGATATGATTTGCCCGCCAACCAGCGCTTTCAATTTGTTTGAAAAATGGTCAAATGCTAAAATCAAGATAGTGCCTCAAGCCGGGCATGCTATGTCAGAGCCTGGCATATCTTCAGAACTGGTAAGAATTACAAATGAACTCGTATCTTGAGATCAAAAGTAAATTATTGTTTACATCAGTATTACTAAAATTTTTTGGATAATTTAAATGACCTTACGAAACGACGCAGCTTTAGATTTTCTATTAAATCGCCGTTCTAGACCAGCCAAAACACTGACTGGCCCAGCCCCATCAAAGGACGAATTAACTATAATCTTAGAAGCCGGTACTCGTGTACCTGATCATGGTAAATTGGAACCTTGGAGACTTAAAGTTTTAAAGAAACCGGCGTTAGAAAAAATTGCGGTCTATGCAAAAAAATACTGTGATTCAATCAATTGTGATGAAACCGTTACGGCAAAAGCAGTGAAACAATTTGAAGATGGTGAGTTAGGTGTGCTTGTTATCGAAGTGCAAAAGCCCTCGGAAAAGATACCAGAAATTGAGCAAACATACTCTGCAGGTGCTGTTTGCCTAAGCCTTGTTAATGCTGGGCTTGCCGCTGGCTGGGGAGCTAATTGGCTAACGGGATGGTTATCCCACGACAAAAAGTTTGTGTCAGAAACCTTCGGACTAAAAACAAATGAACGCGTTGCTGGGATAATATATTTTGGTACAGAAACAATAGTTCCATCTGAGCGACCAAGACCTAACCTCTCAGAAATTGTAACCTGGGATTGATTTTGGTCATCAGCCATCAGGAGTTTAAATCTAAATCAATTTTGGAACCCATTTGGAACCCATGGCTTTACAGGTTTATATATTATTTCTGCTTAGTTATTGATTTTATTGAAGTAATTATTTGGAAGTGGTGCCCCCACACGGACTCGAACCGCGGACCTACTGATTACAAATCAGTATACATACTCAATAAGTTATTGAAAAAATATTAAATTTCTTACCCATTCCCCATTGATTTAATAGAAAAAAAATAAAGATAATGGCGGTGCTTGCAGTCCCGCGAACTTAGTCATCAGCAGCGTGTGGAAACCTTATATGAAGCATAACTGAAAGTTGGATGATCTCGGGACTGGTTTTGAAATCGCGGAAGGATATTGGATAGGACATAGCTGAATGGCTAAGCCCCATTTCAATAGCAGGGAAGCTGGGTTATTCTCACAGTGCCTGCTGCAAGGAGTAGAGATGACACGCATAGAGTCGCCACAATATTTGCCTTCGGTTGATCGCCTTTTGAACACGCCAACTGTGCAGAATTTCGCGTGTGATCATGGCCTGGCCTTGGTCACACGCTGTGCTCAGAGTATCTTGGCGCGGGCGCGACTTAGGGTTCTGGCTGGTGAGTCTACAGATATGGCTACGCTGATCCAATCGCTGTCCGAAGAGATTGAGCATATTTTGCTCCCCTCACTTCGTCCAGTTTACAATCTGACAGGCACTGTGCTGCACACCAATCTTGGCCGCGCACCCCTGCCTCAATCCGCGATACAGTCGATGGTGGATGTTTCGCGCGGCGCAAGTAACGTGGAATTTGATTTGGAAACGGGTAAACGCGGTGATCGGCATAGGCATGCCGAAGCTCTGCTGTGCCAGTTAACTGGGGCGGAAGGCGCGCTTGTTGTAAATAACAATGCAGCAGCCGTGTTGCTGACGCTAAACAGCCTGGCCCAACGCAAGGAGGTACCTGTTTCACGTGGCGAACTGATCGAGATCGGTGGAGCCTTCCGCATGCCGGACATCATGGCACGTGCAGGATGCAAGTTGGTGGAAGTTGGGACGACCAACCGGACTCATAGAGCAGATTTCGACGCTGTGATCGGTCCTAAAACCGCATTGCTAATGAAGGTCCATACAAGCAACTTTGAGATAAAAGGCTTTACCAAAAGCGTCTCGGAGAAGGACCTTGCGGGGATCGCGCATCGTTACAATCTACCCTTTATCACAGATTTGGGAAGCGGCACTTTGATTGACCTAGAGCCCTACAATCTGCCGCACGAAACTACTGTCACAGAAGCTTTGGCATCAGGGGCAGATCTGGTGACATTTAGTGGTGACAAGCTGCTGGGTGGGCCACAGGCGGGCATTATTGCGGGCCGCCGCGATCTTATCGACAAACTCAAACGTAACCCCATGACCCGGGCCATGCGGCCAGACAAAATCACCTTGGCAGCCCTGCAAGCTGTTCTGAGGTTATACACCAACCCCGAGCGCCTGACGGATGAGCTCACGACATTGCGTCTTTTGACGCGCAACCCTGTAGAAATCGAACAATTAGCTGGCCGCTTGGCCTCGGTCCTTCAAGACTGTTGCAAAAAATTTGAAGTTGCGGTCTCACAAACCCACAGCCAGGTGGGCAGCGGGGCCCTGCCAATCGATAAATTGCAAAGCGCTGCTCTCAAGATAACGCGGCCGGATGTGCGCCGCCCCGGTGCTGCGTTGAACAGGCTTGCCAAGGCTTTTCGAAAATTGCCAATTCCAGTGATTGGACGCATTTCCGATGATGCACTTTGGTTTGATCTCAGATGTCTTGAAGACGAGGAGGCGTTTGTCCGAAACCTACAAGATCTGGAGATGCCATGATCATAGCGACAGCAGGACATGTGGACCACGGCAAGACCGAACTCGTAAAGGCGTTGACCGGAATTGATACAGACCGTCTCCTGGAGGAAAAAGCCCGAGGGTTGTCTGTGGATCTGGGTTTCGCCTACCATACTCTGCCCGACAATACAATTTTGGGGTTCGTTGACGTCCCTGGTCATGACAATTTCATTCGCAACATGCTTGCGGGTGTCGCGGGTATCGATTTAGGTTTGCTTGTGGTTGCAGCTGACGATGGGGTAATGCCGCAAACACGCGAGCATCTTGCCATATTGAGCCTAATGGAGATTCGCCAGTATATCGTCGCGCTAACCAAGATTGATCGCGTGTCGTCTGGCCGTGTTTACGACGTTGCTGATCAAGTGGATAGACTTTTGACTGCCCAAGGGCATGAGGGCGTTACCATCTATCCCGTCTGTGCGCCTGAAAACCAAGGCATTGGGGAGTTGATGAAAGCGCTGAAGTCGCGTGTAAAGGCAGCGAGCGCTGCTTGGACAGCCGAGCATCATTTTCGTATGTCCATAGATCGGGTGTTCACGCTGAAAGGTGTTGGCTTGGTTGTCACTGGAATGGTCTTTTCTGGGGCCGTCCGTAAAGGCGAAAGTATGACACTCTCGACTGATGGATCCCAAGTTCGTGTGCGCGGGATCAGGGCGCACAATACTGCAAGTAATGGTGCAAAGGCAGGAGAGAGATGTGCCATCAACATCGCCGGCCGTGGCCTGAACAAAGAGGTCGTTCGCCGTGGGAACTGGCTGATGCATCCCAGTTTGTACGCCCCGACACGGCGCATCGACGTCGAGGTGAAAGTGCTGGCGAGCGAAACTGGCCCACTAAAACACTGGACACCTACCCATCTGCATATCGGTGCTGATCATCTGTCCGCCCGCGTCGCAGTTTTGTCAGGCGGTGCTATCCCTGCGGGTGGGCAAGGATTGGCTCAATTGGTGGTTTCGCGGGATGCCTTTGCAGTTCATGGCGACACTTTTGTGCTACGCGATCAGTCTGCCCAACGCACGATTGCTGGTGGACGCGTGATTGATCCTTTTTCCCCAAAACGTGGGCGCGCAAGGCCCGCCCGGATTGCGGCGCTGAACGCTATGCAACATCGAAACGTCACTGATGCCCTAAGGGCACTGACCGACGGCAGCGAAACTGGGGTCCTGCTTACTCCGTTTTCAGTTGCATACAATCTTCCTGCGCCACGGTTAGACATGCTGATTGATAGGCTTAGTTTGCGGCGGGTGGGCCAACAATCAAAGCAACGGGTTTTCTGCGAAACACAATGGCACAGGCTAGGTGCCAAAGTTGTTGGAGCGGTTAAGGGATTTCATCGCTCGAAGCCGATGTCGCCTGGTGCGAGCGTCAAGGACATTCAACTGGCGCTCTCGCCCCACATCGAGACTTCAATCCTTGAAGTTTTGCTTGGTACTCTGGTCGAAGAGCAGCGATTGAACAGCCGTGGCACCCGCTTTCATTTGCCATCGCACAACATCCGCATCTCCGTGCGAGACCAGCAGCTTCTCGACCGTGTGGCCCCCAAACTTGCGCCACGGTCAGGCACGCCGCTCAGCCTGCATCAGGCCGCGGCGGATCTGAAAGTTGATCTTGAGACCCTGGAAATGACTCTGAAAACGGCCAGTAGATTAGGCAAAATGGTTTTGATTGGTAAAAATCGCTATGCGCCAACGCACTTCGTGGCAAAGCTTGGCGTAGTTGCAGAGCGGCTGGCAGCAAATTCTGCTGATCGGTGTTTCACGACTGCCGAGTATCGGAAGCAAACGACGCTGGGCCGAAACTTTGTCATAGATGTTTTGGAGTATTTCGACCAGATCGGTTTCACCGAAAGAAATGGCAACACCCGTTATATTCGGCGTTCCGTGAAAGATGTTTTCATGGTATCATCTGATGTTAGATAGGGAAGAGGATCGCACCCTGGTGGGGCGCCTAGACTTCAAATCTAGTGAGGGGCGTACAACGTCCTTGGTGGGTTCGACTCCCACTCTCTTTCGCCAAATACTTATTCTGTGCATTACAAAAGTGAAGCTTAATTAGCACAAGGTGACTTAGGTTGTGTGCGTTCTGGATCTTCTAGTATCCAACTTTAATGGAAGCTGGTTCAGTTGATCGTACAACTTGGCCAATCACTGCGCAGTTTGCAACCGTATTCTCTTGAAGTTGGCTTATTAGGGCCTCTAGATGCGCCTCGGGTACTGCCATAAGTAATCCACCGGAGGTCTGCGCATCAGCCAAAAGAAGTTGATGGCTTGAACTGATACTGGCAGAAAATTCTGTTAGTGGTGCTGCAGTTTCAAGATTTCGGCGAGTACCAGCGGGACAGAGACCTTGCTTTAGGAGCGCCTCTACACCTTCGAATAGGGGTATTTTAGAGTAGGATAGGTTTGCTCCAAGTGTAGTTTGAGAAGCTATTGAAGATGCTTTAAGCATATTGCCAAGATGCCCAAGTAGGCCGAAACCAGTAACGTCTGTCGCAGCCTTTATGTTTTGAGACAACATTACGGATGCTGCGGCGCAATTTAGAGTGGTCATCGATGCGACTGCCTCATCTAAACCGGTAGTTGGCAAGTATCCACGTTTGGCTGCAGTCGTTAATACGCCTGTTCCAATCTTTTTGGTTAAAACCAAATAATCACCTGCTCGCGCACCAGCATTATCAATGATTTTTTCTGGATGTAACAAGCCGGTCACGAATAGACCAAACTTTGGCTCACTATCTACAATTGAATGGCCACCAGCAATCGCAATTCCGGCTTGACTACAAATGCTGGCGGCACCCTTCAATACTGAGCCAAGTTGATCCATACCCAACACTTCGACTGGCCAGCCAACAAAACTGAGTGCACTGATTGGCTTTCCGCCCATTGCATAAATATCACTAAGTGCATTAGCAGCTGCGATTCGTCCATAATCAAATGGATCGTCGACAATAGGTGGGAAAATATCAACTGTTTCTACAAGCGCCAGTTCGGCCGTAAGCCGATAAACTGCAGCATCATCTGATCCTGCGTGGTCCACTATCAAATTGGGATCCTCCGATCTGGGCAGATGGTTCAGTGCTTTAACGAGATCGGCTTGCGCAATCTTAGCAGCGCAGCCTGCTGATTTCGCCAAACTGGTAAGAGAAGGTATGGAGGACATTGTGAGTAAACCTTTATTAGCGTTCTAAAATCAAAGCAAAGTACGCATGTATCAAAATATTATCTGCCAATACAACCGCCAGATATTTTAAATAGGTGCTTAATGCAGTATTGCTCTCTATTTGTCCATCTGCTGCGGGCGTCACCAACCAGCTGCTGATGTTCCCGGCAATGGCCCCTCCGACCAGAAACGAGGTGCCATAAGGGACATTTCTACAATCTGAAGCATCACTTTGTTTTTGGATGCGATCGAAACGGCTTCCAGCAAAAGCAACATCCGTCCGGTCTTACTCTCTTCCCAAAACCATTTACCCATTAGCTCCAGATCATCAATGCTGTCGCGGTGCGTTCGCGTCTCGGTGAAATAGGCTTCCAGATCCTCTACCACTAGCTTCAGCAATGGAATGGCCGGCATATCTTTTCTGGGGCTTTGAGGAATTTCCCCATTCAGGAAGCCAGCCACAAAGAGCGCAAACTCTTCAATTTCTAACCCACTGGCCCCGACAGTGGTGCGTCCTCGTGCGGCTACCGCAGTCTCATAATCCGGTCGCAGATCAGCAATTTCAGCCTTCACCTCAGCCAGAACAGCGTCCACGTCGCCAATATCTTCGACACTCAAAACAAGATCTGGCGGCAGCGCATACCCCATGCGTCCGTCTTTCACGAGGATGACCTCTGGGAAATCGCTGATCACCGGGCCGCTATCTGTGTCCAACAGGCTAAAGGCCTCGCGTATGACTTTTTTCTGAAACACCCGATCATTTGGCTTGCCCATGCCGCGGCCCATTGGGAAATCCAGAAACAGCGCCCGAGGCGGTCTTATCGCTTCAATATGCTCGCGCACAAAGCCAACCAGAACCGTCGATAAACCTTCGGATTCAAAGTAATGAGCCAGCCCGCACACGGCGCGCGTACAAAACGGTCATATAGGTATCAGAAAAACCGTATTCACACCGTCCTGCTTCATTCGCGCGGCGGCTTGGCGAGCGGATTTTTCCATGGTCACAGGATCAGCGGCCCCCATGAAGGAATAGTGCTCTTCTGCAACCGAACCGATTTCGCCATCATCGGCCATCTCTTCAAGCCGTTCAAGTGGAATGATTGTGTTTAGGTCTTGCTGCCAGGCTGAGCGGTCAAACTCCACTGCAACATGGGTCATCACCAGATCGCGCTCCGATTTATGAAAAGCCCGGAAATCTTTGGCTAACCAGGAAAAAGGCTTATCCCCGCGCCTATGAACAGCTGCTGTCGATACAATTGAGATCCGCCGCTTATTTGCGGGCACGGGTTGCGTCCATGAGGGATCGTCAATGACTGGCAATTCGAGATTTGAAATGAAACCCCGAGCGACAGCGGGCATTTCTGATATCTTGGTCAAATCACATCTCCTGCAAATGAATGAAATGCGGTGGTGTTTGATAATACACCGCCAGGAGCGATGCTGCAAGCGAAACAAACTAAATGGTTCTCTCAGACCAACTAGCCCAAAGATCCATCCATCCCTTAGCTTTCCACTGGACTTCCTTCGTTCCGCAAGCCTGTATGTAGATGTGCCCGAATACCGTCGGGCTCTGCTCGATACGAATGATTGTACGGAGTAGAGTAGATGATGAGACTTGATCTGGATGGTTTGGCCGCGGCCTCGCGGGAGGCGCTGATGGCAGAGTGGCGCGAGGTCGTAGGTCGCCCTCCCCCAAAGCATTTGAGCCGACCCCTGATGGTGCAGATCCTCAGCCATAGCTATCAGCTGGATTATGTGGGCGGATATACATAGCGACTGGATCGAAGATTTAAGAGCGCAGCGCTGCGCGATGTGGTTAGGCCTGCCTTCAAACCTGGGAGTCGCTTTGGTAGCGGCCTTTTCTAATTAGTAGTCTCCTCATTTTCTTTTTTAGATTTTGTGGTGCTTGCCTTGAGCGACTGAGCCGCACAAAGTTTCTTTAATATAAATATCTCAGTTTTCGTACAAAGTAACCTGTGTTGACTCTAGGATATGTCCTGAATCAGCGATAGCATCACCAGCACTTTTCATAAATTCGTCCATTGCTTCAAATGAACTTACAGTCA
Organism: Paracoccaceae bacterium; assembly: GCA_902543185.1. GTDB lineage: Bacteria > Pseudomonadota > Alphaproteobacteria > Rhodobacterales > Rhodobacteraceae > Salinivivens. Next base: position 8,196 of record CACBXB010000013.1, on the reverse strand, counting down.
CCAGTACAGCTACAGAAGATGGATCCTCTACCTCTTTAGCGTGGAAAAGCTCTAAGAGACCTGCCTGCCTTGCCATAGGCTGACTTGAGTAAAATGCCTTTTCCCAATCAAAAAAGTCATTATTTATTTTGAATTTGAGCAACGCATACTTTGCCATTTGTATTTCTCCTCTTTGTAGATTGTTTCATAAGCTAACTAAAACAAAAGCTCCAAAATCAATAGAAGAGTTGAATACCTTTTTGAGAAAAAATGTGAGACCAGTATCTTAGTAACCTAACCGCTGCTAGTTTTTGGCCCCCACCCCCTAATATGCTGGTATTACAGGAAAATGTTTCCCCAGCGTTTCCTTTTTAGCCATCCCTCTTGGAAGCCCCAGAAGTATAAAAAAGTTCAATCAGAGGCGATGGACATCGTCATACTATCGGGATCTGTATCTCCACCAGCAGCAGCTATGAGGTCAGCTTCATTTTGCATATGCTCCTCAATAACTTCCATACTAGGTGTATACATTACAACATGTATGGTGTCTGCGTCAGCAGCATCTTGTCCTCTGTAGATGGTTTTTATTCCGTATTTACTACTTCTTAATTCCTCGGCACCGTCATATGCAGCAAGCCAATGTTCATAACCCTTAGTGATTTTTTGTTTCAGTATAAGTGTTGGCATTTAAATCTCCTTTTGTCTCATAAAAATGTTGTGCAACGATTCTTGCAAGAAACTCTTTGTTGCTAAAGACATCCATAATAACCTGTGCAAAAAGTTTTTGGCTAATGCAAAAAGTGGTGACAGGAGCTGACTCTACGCATGGGGACGTACTCCTGTCACCTTGGTGGACAACCTAATCAACAGGTTATTGACTGTTTCTACCCTAGATTCGTTAAGGTTTTGTGACAAGGGGGATGATCTTCTAAATCAAAACCTAATTTAATCTTGCACTTTACCTATTGTAATTTGAAAAGCTTTTTTGAAGTAGATTGTGAGAGCAGTATCTTAGCAACCTAACAGCTGCTAGTTTTTACCACAAACACAATATTAACGACTTACGACAAAACCGTTTATTGAGATCGGTTTATTTGCTAGACGTTGGGAAGTTGGAGATTATTATTGTGAACTTGGGAAAACAGAATTCAATCGAAATATTAGAAGTTCATGCCGAAGGCGAAGTTGGACAAATTTTGACCAAAGGTGCGCCGTCTATTCCAGGTGATACATTACTTCAGCAAATGCAGTTTATAAATGAAACTGACGATAGCATTTTGAAATTTTGTTTGCATGAACCAAGGGGAAAGTCACAAATGACCGTAAACTTGCTTCTGCCCTCAAAAAATCCAGCTGCCAAATACGGTTTTATACCCATGCAGCCAGATGGTGCTCATTCTATGTCTGGTTCAAACTCAATGTGTGTAGCCACAGCACTTATACAACTTGGATTAGTAGAAAGCAGTGGACCAGTGTGCAGTGTCCCAATCGATACTCCCTCTGGTTTAATAACAGCAAATGCAAAGATCGCTGATGCAAAGGTGACTTCAGTCGAAATAGAAATGCCAAAAAGTTTCTTAGAACACTCCGATCTGGAAATTTACGTTAATGGAATAGGAAATGTAAAAGTCGATGTGGCGTTCGGCGGGTGCTATTTTGTGCTAGTGGACATCGCACAACTTCAAATTGAAATTTGTAATCAGAATGCTGAAAAATTAGTGTCTCTTGGAAAAGCAATAAAAGAAGCCGCCTCTGAACAAATAACAGTGCAGCACCCAGAATTTAATGAATTAAATAGTATTGAATATACCATGTTTGTGGAAAAATCATTGCCACAAATTAAGACTTCTACAATTCTTTATCCAGGACGCGTTGACCGTTCGCCCTGTGGAACTGGCACCTCTGCTCAGCTGGCGGCACTCATCGCTAAAGGAGAGGTAAACAGTGATCAAGAAATTACATCAGAGTCGATTATTGGTGGTCAATTTTATGCCAACACAAAAAAGCATTTAAAATGTGGTTCACGAGATGCTATTGTACCAACCATGCGAGGCCGAGCTTGGATATACGGCAAAACCGAATTTCTTATTGATCAATCTGATCCATTTTTATCTGGCTATACACTAAGTGATACTTGGTAGTAACCAACCACAAATACCTTTTACAGAATAAATGTGAGAGCAGTATCTTAGCAACCTAACAGCCGCTAGTTTTTGGCCCCCACCCCTTAATATGCTGGTATTACAGGAAAATGTTTCCCCAGCGTTTCCCCAATAGAGTTTCCGCTCTTCTAAAATTCTGCTAAGTCATTGATTTTAGTGGTGAGCCGTACAGGATTTGAACCTGTGACCCACTGATTAAAAGACAGTTGCTCTTTATTTTCACCCTATCTAAATCAATGTCTTAGATATTGCATATATGCAATAAAAACAGTGGTTTGCAAAGATGCAAAAGCTAAAGCTCTTCACACCTTAGATTAATTATGCTATAAAAATGTAGCCCCAGTGTAGCCCTAGAGCGTAATCTAAGGTGTTCATTTGACGTTAACAGATCAGACCGTGCGCAACGCCAAACCAGATCCTACTAAAAGGATTTCTTTGACTGACGGCGCAGGCCTTCAGCTTAGAATTTCAAAGGCTGGAGTTAAATCATGGAGCTTCCAATACCGCTTCAATAATTCAAATAAGAAGCTAACGCTGGGGACTTATCCCACCATCAATTGCACTAAAGCACGCAAACTCGCAAATGAAGCTCGATACCTCATCGCTCAAGGAATTGATCCTCAATATGAGAAACAAAAGCTTCGTCAGCAAAAGCTTAAGTTTGCTGAAGCATGGGATAGCTTCGATAAAATACACCTCTCTCGTAATTTAAAGGAGAAGACTGCTAATGAGTATCGCAGATTAGCAACGAGGTATTTACTCAAGAAGCTGGGCCCAGTGCCCCTAGATAATATTGTACGATCAGATCTTGTCCGATTAATTGATAGAGTCGGAGAGAATACACCAACGACAGCTAACCGAGCTCTGTCATTACTCCATAAGTTTTTTCGGTGGTGTGTAGGTCGATCGCATATAGAGATTAATCCTGCTGCGGGTATTCCAAAAGTCATTAAGGAGAAGCCGCGAGCGCGGATATTAAGCCTCTCAGAGATGAGGGCAATCTACAAAGCGACAGATCAACTTTCTAAAGGAAACCGCCTTCTGGTGCGCCTCCTGCTTCTTACTGGCCAGCGCGTTAATGTAATTGCGCGACTACTCCGAGAGGAACTTAAAGAAGATCATTTGGATGTTTCTGGAGAAAGGAACAAGTCAGGTTCCAGAATCCGAATTCCACTTTCGGATGCCGCTAGGGCTTGCATAGAAGAACTTGGTAGCAAAGTTGGACCTTATATTGTTTCAACAACCCACGGAGAGCTCCCCATTAGCGGCTTTTCAAAACTCAAAGCTAAGCTTGATCAGCTTACAGGCATAGAGGACTGGCGGCTCCATGATATCCGACGCGGCTTATCTACATATTTAGAAGACAACGGGCTTGATCGGTTTTATGTCGAACGCTTGCTCACACATAAAGATAAGTCTGTCACAGGTATCTACGCGCGCTCCAACCATTCACATCAACTAAGAGTAATCTTTAACAAATGGGCAGAAGTGCTAACGAGTAAAGATGGCAATACTGCCGAAAACGTTTTGACTTTTTATAGGGAGGCTTAATGAACCAACTCGTCTATAACGCCGAAGATGCAAGTACTTTACTTGGTATTTCCAAAAGCACTTTGTTTAGGCTTACAGAACTTAAAAAGCTCAGGAAAATCAAGATTTCCAAACGCCGTATTGGTTGGACACATAGTGAGCTGATACGCTTTGTCAAAGAGAGCCAATCTAGCTAGTTCACCTGTAGCAAATAGCTTAAACATTATCATCTTTTCTTATTGCCTTAATCATTATCGCAAGTTGTCAGCTATAAGCTTAACGCATCTAATTTTTTTAATACGGTAGTAGCTTCTATTTCCTTTGGAGGAGTCTTGAGGAACGTTAATAAACTGGCTTATATTATATGGTCGGACACTTTTAATCTATAACGCCATCGTCTGGATCAGGGGCAATGTTATAAACCACCTCCCGAGCAGAGGCCTTCCAATAATGTCGACAATACTCTTCACACGCTTGAGCAAGGCTGCCAAAACTCTTCCCACGCTTACCTTTAAAAGGATTTCCATAATTATTCTTCCGATCCAACAAATATTCATTAGATAAAATCTCTCGCATCTTCCCATTTCCTTGTTTTGCAAGTGCTATGTACCCCTTCATCATACCTAATCTTTCGAATGGTGGACGTGTAAAATATAGCTCAGCTATTCTGGATGCAGAGTCGATCAAACGCATATTGCTATTCTTCTTTTCTCTACTGTTTAGAGAGTTTTGAACAGGTTCTGAGTGGCGTTTTCTACAGTTTGCACTGCAATAAATTTTATTTCTTCTCCCCTTGAAAAACGCCTCACAGTGTTGGCAGACTTTTCTTTGATACATGAGCAATCTCCAAGTTATTAATTAAAGATTGCTGGATTAACAAAATTAGCACAACGCACAAATTACGAGTGTTCTCTCTGACTAAGTTATTTATTTGAGTCACTTGGTTTGCTACGGATGTAGCAAGTTTGATTTATTTTTTTGACAAAGTTGAAACTAATTCCGACGCTGTTTTTATTGGTGGGTATCTTCCAAGGATACCTGCTCGCAGAACCTCTGGTCTATCATTACGCAGTACAAATCCTTCTGGAGCATTCGCATACATCTCAGCAAACGTAAAAAGTGCATCTATATGCTCAGAGCATTCTGGATCGAGGTCTCCAAATGAGTAAGTAAAGTAATCTGCAGCTGTAAAAGAAACCACACATGGCCTTTTACACTGACTCATGCAATAAACTCCCCTTACACTGAAGCCAATTTGTTCAGTGGCACGCTTCATAAACTCTTCGGCAAGTCGGGTTCCACCACGATTTTCATGCATATCTTCGCGCCCATCACGGCATCGAGTACAGATTGATAGTAATGTATTAGTTTTCTTCATGATCAAACCAGGATGTTACACTATAACATTACACTAAAGAGTGAGAATAATACAAGAGACATCCTGCCAGCCCCTATCACAAACCTGAATTTATCACAGCCAAAAAGCTAATTTTATTTTGTGCTGGCGCCTGGTGGTCAGCACTAGCCGTAAAGACCTTACAGGACATGGATTTTGAGAACATTGCCGAGATAGACCGTGGATTCGGCGCGTGGAAACAATGCGGTGCGCTGATTGAAGAATAATCAAAAAAAATATTCTACCTGCTTTTCCATAAAAACAAAAGGCTCAGAGTATTTTCGCTAAGCCATCGGTTTATAATGCTCTATTACAGATTAAGCTCTAAAAAATCATTTTACCTTAAAAAAGAAAGTCTTGGAGAAGCAATCCTTAAGCGTAACTTGATTTACTTCGGCATAGACAACTTGCGTTTATTTTAATGTCACTTCGAGCTTCGGCTTGTTGGAGAAGAAAGGCTACATGCGGTAACTCTATCTTATCATCTCTACGCTTAAGGCATTCGTGCAAACCATGCAAAGCCCAAACGTTTTTTGGATGCTGGCTCGGTCGAGGGAGTTTCCCGTCAATGCCAAGGTCAGCTTTGTATACAGCCTCTGCCTCTTCGTAGTTGCCAACCTCTAAAAGCAAAGCTCCCAAAGCATGTCTTGTCGGCTGTGGCCAAGACCAAGGTTCTTCGTAGTTAAGGTTATCGTCTAATTCAACTGCTTGTCTGAGATGGTTTAAACCCTCTGTTTTATTGCCTGATTTGAAAGCTACCTCCCCTAGCATCATTTCGTTAGCTATTTCGAGTACATCACGTGACTTATTGTTAAAAAGATGACGGCTTTCGGGAACTAGGGCGTAAGCATTAGCAAATTGTTTTGCACAATTTTCTGCTTCTTTGTGTTTGCCCAAATTTGCATATGCAACAGCCTTTGCATAATAAACAAGAGCGTTTGTTGTGACATAAAGTTTTTTATCTTCGGGTTGCTCAAGATTTGTAATTTCGTCCCACATTCCAAATCGAATAAAGACATGAGGTGCGGCGGCAACGAAAGTTTCAAAAATATCAGGATACAATTTAACCACTTCGTCAGGGACTTCTTCCCGCAAACGAGAAACCGCTTCAAGAGCAGCCCCCTTTTGTCCCAGGAACATAGCCCCGTACATAGCGAAATGCAGATTATGTATACGGTAAAGCGCATAAAAGTTGTCGGCACCTGCGTACAATTTAAACGCTTCATCTACCCTAGCGGCTAGTAAGTTTCTCGACAAAACATTTTGGTAATCTCCACATAATACGTCGATATGAGTTGCCATGTGAACGAGATGCCCTGCGTCAGGCACCAAATCAGTCAAAATATCTCCATGCTTCAGAGCTTTTTCTGGATGAGGAGACATTTCCATCAGGTGAATGTACATGTGCAAAAGGCCCGCATGCTCCCATGCCAATGGAAACTCTTCGAAAGCATTTTCTAAAATAGTCATTGCCTCTAATGCTGAGCCTTTTGGGTTTGGAATACCTTTCCAAAAATTCCATAGTCTCCAAGGAGTTCTGTTCATTAAAGCTTCCACATAAATGCAAATTACGTCTAAGTCGTCAGAATATTTTTGGTAAACAGGTTTCATCGCACTGGCAAAAGCATCGCTGTAAGGTTGAAAATCCTCAACAGTAGGATTTTCTGGATACCTCAAACTCAACGCCTCAAGCAATTTTTTTTCTAAGACTGGAAGGCTAGGCAAAGCCAGCCCATTTTTTATAAATTTATGGGCCTTTTCGAGTACGGGACCTTTTTCATTTGGCGTAAAAACCTCCCAATGCTTATTGTAGTTGGGACCAACAGCATATGCGATACCCCAATAAGCAAATGCACATTTTTGATCGGCTTGAATAGCTTTTTCAAAACATGCAATTGCTTCTTCGTGGTTGTATGCAAATAGCCACACCATGCCACGATCAAACCAAGTTTGGCTATTCTTGTTATCGCTCACTGTTCTGGAGTAATTACCTAAATCAAAATAATCATTCATCCCATTCTCTTCCTCTAGTTACAAAAGGCCCCAAAACTTTTTACAAACGCTGAATTTTACTATCATTTACGAATTTAAATGCTTAATTATGAGGACGGTACGCGCTCTACTTAAATAAAAGCCTATTGGATCAATCAAGCTCGACTGCGAGTGGACCTTTCATACCACTTGTTGGTGTCATGCCTGACGCCGACGTCGCTAATGCTCTTATTTTATCAACGTTTGCATCAAGCGTTTCTTGGCTGCTCCAAAGCGTCATGGTTCTAAGAGTATTTTCTCCAGTAACCGTACACCGCGTATTTACGGCCCCATACTCCTTCATTGCAGCCCAATTTTCTTTGATGCCTTCAACTACATTTTCGACATTTCCGTCAAATTCCCAATCGGTAAAAGATACAAACATTTAAACCTCCATATATTTGTAACACTATAACATTTAGATATCTTCTTTTTGTCAAAGATTACCGTACGGAAAGCAGGCTCCAGGTATCTAATCACCACCAATCTGTCTTGATTATCTAAGGAATTATGCTGAATAGTGTCTTTTTTTGTTCTGAACCTGAAATCCGATAGGTTCTCATGAAGGACAGTTTTGAAAATGTACTAGCGTAATCCGCCATGGAATCTCGTTGATACAGACTCTGGTGATTTCTTAAGCCTTCTGGCGTATCGTAACGCTCCACTATGACATAATAAATAAAACCACTCGAAGGATTGCTCTTGGTGATTGTGAGGCTGTCTAGGCCCATATCCTCATCACCCATGGGGTGTGTTTCTTTAATCCAATTCCCCCAGTCAATGAGGCCCTTATCTACCTCTTTCACTTTATCCAGCGGGACTTTAAGGACGGCTCCCCAATTAGTTGTTGGTACGTCCGATGCCAAGCATGTCGACGCTATAATTATTGCAATTGCTGCTGCCAAAATTCTATCCATTTTATTCTCCTATTTGCGTTCCATCACAGGGTTAATCGTGTACTGCCCCATTTCTAAGATTGGGTCGAAAGCGGCATCAAGCTGTTCCATACTGTCGGCCTCACAAATAATAAACAGTGTATGCTCTAAACGGTTACCGTACATTTTGTTAATTCCTCTTGTTTATGCTTGGAGCGTACTC
>CACBXB010000012.1 GCA_902543185.1 Paracoccaceae bacterium | reverse complement strand
CAATAAAAGCAATAGCGGATCCAATGCTTGATCTAAAAAATCCATTGAAAGGTCCGTTCAAGATCATTAGAGGAATGCCTCTTGAAATTGAAAATGAAGCTATAATTGTATTAAAATCAGCTCAGCTCTTACCAGCAGCGATTATCTCCCAAGTTACTAATGGTGAAAGTTTTGCTGAAACTCACAAGCTAGCCTATCTCAAAACAGAGCAGTTATTGGAAATGGCTATCAGCCCGAAAGGCATAGCCGATGCTATTACAGCGGAAGTTCCAACAGCAAGAGCTGAGAAAGCTCAATTTCATATATTTAGACCAAACATAAGTGGGGAGGAGCACTATGCTGTGGAGATTGGTGAAATTGACCGAGATCGACCTACTTTAGTCCGTATCCATTCTGCGTGTTTCACTGGAGATGTCCTTGGTAGTTTGAAGTGTGATTGTGGGCCTCAGCTGCATGCAGCTACAAAAATGATTAATGACGAGGGTGGCGGGCTTCTTGTATACCTCAATCAAGAAGGAAGAGGTATTGGATTAGCCAATAAAATTAGGGCCTACTCTCTCCAAAATCAGGGCTTTGATACTGTAGAGGCCAACCATCGTTTAGGTTTTGAAGATGATGAACGCGATTTCCAACTCGGTGCTACTATTTTGAAAGAAATGCGGATTACTAATATCCAATTGATTACAAATAATCCTTCCAAAATTTCTACTATGGAAAAATACGGCGTTTCAGTAGCGAAACGGGTTCCTTTGAATGTAGGCCAAAATGAAAATAACCTACGATATTTGAAAACAAAAGCTATAAAATCAGGTCACTTGATGTGAAAGATTTAATACTTACGCCAACGGGGTTAAGAGTTGGAAATAATGTGTTTCCATGTACAGTGGGAAAAAACGGTGTCTCAAATCTCAAACGTGAAGGCGATGGGAAAACACCCGTCGGGAAGCATGAAATAGTAGGCATTCTTTACCGGCCTGATAGAATAGCACGACCACGCAAATGGGCACTACCAATCCGAAACCGTGATATTTGGTCTGATGACATAAAAGACCCTAATTATAATTTGATGGGTACTTCTCCCAGTTTGTTTAAACACGAGCGACTTTTTAGGCCCGATAATCTATACGATTTAGTGATAATCACGAATTGGAATTGGCCATATGCCGTAAAAGGCAGAGGATCTGCTATTTTTATTCATATTTGGAGAAAAAAAGCTTTGCCCACGGAGGGGTGCATAGCGCTGAGTAAAAATAATCTTTTTAGGGTTGCTAAATTTATTGATTTTGGAAGCCGTCTTATTATTCCGGAGACGTTAAACGCGCACCAAAGATGGCCGAACCGACTCGGATATGGGTTGCTCCAAAACTAATTGCTTTTTCAAAATCATCAGACATTCCCATCGAGAGCTGTGCCAAGCCACAATTTTCAGAGATTTTTTTTAGGAGTGCGAAATGGAGGCTCGCTTCCTCATTTATTGGAGGAATACACATTAACCCTTTAACGGGAAGATCCATACCCAGACATTCCTTTACAAAATTTTCAGCTTCATTGGGTGAGACGCCAGATTTTTGTTGTTCATCTCCTGTATTGACTTGTACAAAAAGTTTTGGACATTTACCCAGCTCTTGGGCCAGCCGCGCCAAACTTTTGGCTAATTTATAGCGATCAACAGTATGAATACTATCTGCAATCTCCATCGCAGCTCTGGTTTTATTTGTTTGCAGAGGGCCTATTAGATGCAACTCAACATTATCATATTGCTCTTTTAAAAGTGGCCACTTTGATTGAGCTTCTTGAACCCGATTTTCTCCAAAAATACGATGACCGTCTTTCAAAGCAAATTCAACTCGCTCTAATGGTTGCACTTTGGATACAGCAATTAAAGTTGTACTTCCTATAGCCCTGTTATGTTTTTTCTCAGCAGCTAGTATCTTTTCTTTTATATCTACTAAGCTCATTTGGACTCCAAAAAAAAAGGGTGGCCAAAAGGCCACCCTCTTCTTATTTAAATCGCCAACTATTAGAAGCTGAAACCTACGCTTACTTCAACTTCGTCCTGGTCGTTACCTTTTGCTGCGATAGTCGCACCGTCTACAACATATGACATGTTAACTACAGTTTCTGCTTCATCACCGTAATCGCCTTCGTCACCCGAGTCATACTTTAGACCAAATGATAAGTCGCCAGCTGCGTAAGTGATACCAAATTCTGTTTCACTGTCTGCGTCCGCAGTTCCGCCAAATTCTTGACGGGCTGTGAATGTCATGTCGCCAGCCGCATAAGCTAATGCAACTGAGTAAATTGCCTCTTCGTCAGCAGCAACAGTCATTGTAGTGTTGCCTGAGACATATGCTACAGAAGCATCCCAGTCGTCTGCGTCGTCAGCTTCCAAGCTTATTGTTGCATCACCCATTACGTATCCAACAGATGTTGTCGCTGTTGCGTCGCCGCCCTGTGCGTTATCATTTTCGCTCAACTCAAGACCAATAGTAAGGTCGCCCATAGCGTAACCTAGATTGATCAATGTGTCTTCGCTTGTTGTATCTGTTTCATAACTTGCTGATAGACCACCTGCTGTATATGAAACGCTGTAGTCACCGGTGTTATCGTCTTCGCCGTCAGCACCTGCTACGGTTAAGCCACCAATGTCGTCTGCATCATATACAAATGTCAAACCACCTGATGAAATTGAGAATGCACCAGCGTCTTGACCTGCCTCGTCTAATTCAAGAGTAGCAGAATATGTTACTGTTCCGCCGCCGCCTGAGCCAGCGATATCAAGATCGGCTTCGCTAGACCAAGTTGGGTCTGGTGCAGTTGCACCTGCGGCCCCATTTGAACGGAAGTCACCTGTACCAAAGTTACCATATGTTAGTTCTGCACCTGCAGTCATTGTCATTTCTGCAGCTGCAACGCCGGCAGTCATTACCAACGCTGTAGAAGTAAGAAGAACTTTTTTCATTTTATTTCCTCGAGTTAATTAACTACTCTCACCATGAGAGTTGCGATCTTTTTTCATAGAAAAGAGGCTTTTTGCAATGAATTTCGACTTTTTGATGCATAAAGTATGCAGGTGATGCAAGTTTGCAACACCTGTGAATTCTTCAATTTTCAAACGAAAAACAAAATAGCAAGATTTACGAACGGGACTAAACAAAATATTTTGTTTCAAAGCAAAATATACAAATGGTATAAATCCTGGCAATAGGCCTGATATTTTATGCAAACGGATCAATATAATCTGGACGTTCAATTGAATACAACTTAACACATACAAAAACAATAGGATCTCGGAATGTCAGGCTACAGCCCAAAGGAAATAGAAAAAAAATGGCAAGAAAAATGGGCTGAACAAAAGGTGTTTCAATCCCAAACAGATCTTGGAAAACCCAAATATTATGTGTTAGAAATGTTTCCTTATCCCTCAGGCCGTCTGCATATGGGGCATGTGAGAAATTACACAATGGGCGATGTTATTGCTCGTTATAAGATGAGCACCGGGCACAATGTTTTGCATCCGATGGGTTGGGATGCTTTTGGAATGCCAGCTGAAAATGCCGCTATGGCGTCAGGAGGTCACCCAAAGGAATGGACCTACAACAACATAGAGGTGATGAAATCTCAAATGCGCCCCATGGGTTGGACGCTAGATTGGGAGCGAGAGTTTGCCACTTGTGATCCAGATTACTACGGAAAACAGCAAGAGTTATTTCTTGATTTCCTAGATGCAGGCTTGTTTATCGCAAAAATGCAGTTGTAAATTGGGACCCCGTGGACATGACAGTCTTAGCTAATGAGCAAGTCGAAAATGGACGAGGATGGCGCTCAGGGGCGATTGTTGAACGTAAAGAACTCACACAATGGTTTTTCAAAATTTCCGATTACTCAGAGGAACTTTTAGACGCCATAGACGCTTTGGACAATTGGCCCGCGAAAGTGAAACTGATGCAATCGAATTGGATAGGTCAGTCAAAAGGTTTGGAGTTCGAATTTGAAATAAAAAACCACCCAATAAAACGTTCAAGTATAAAGGTTTATACTACTAGACCTGATACTCTGATGGGCGCATCTTTTGTAGGAATATCCGCCGATCACCCTCTAGCTAAGGAGCTAGAAAAACAAAGTGAAGATATATCTGCTTTCAATAAAGAATGTCGGCAAATGAGCACATCAGAGGCAGATATGGAAAAAGCCGAAAAAAAGGGGGTTGATACGGGTTTGCGTGTTAGGCACCCACTTGACCCTGATTGGGAATTACCAGTCTGGATCGCTAACTTCATTTTAATGGATTACGGAACTGGTGCCATTTTTGCTTGCCCAGCACACGACCAACGCGACCTAGATTTTGCGCGAAAATATAAATTACCAGTAATTGACACATTTTATGGATTAGAAAACGGCTCTCCAGTAGAAGACGTAGCCTTTGTGCCCCCAAAGTCAGAAACAGTGAAGTGGATAAATCACTTTACGGATATTGATGTTGCCACTGGACAGGAGGCAATCGAAAAAACAATTGATTTTGCTGAAAAAAATGAATGGGGAAAGAGTGTCACTAACTTCAGATTACGGGACTGGGGTCTAAGTCGCCAAAGATATTGGGGCTGCCCCATTCCTGTTTTACACTGTGACAATTGTGGAGTAGTTCCAGAAAAAAGGGAAAATTTACCAGTTACTCTGCCAGATGATGTGACATTTGATGTTCCAGGTAACCCCTTGGACCGTCACCCTACCTGGCGAAAATGCGAATGTCCCTCTTGTGGCAGTCAAGCCCTACGCGAAACTGATACTATGGACACTTTTGTAGATAGTTCATGGTATTTTGCCCGTTTCACTTCACCCGGGTCGGAAAAACCAACTTCGAAAGAAGATGTCAGCTATTGGATGAATGTAGACCAATACATAGGTGGCGTTGAACACGCCATCTTGCATCTACTTTACTCAAGGTTCTTTGCACGAGCCATGCAAATTACCGGGCATCTGCCCAAAACAGCGAAAGAGCCATTTGACGCACTATTCACCCAAGGCATGGTAACCCACGCCATATATAAAAGCTCGGGATCTGATGGCCGCGATTTATTTCATTATCCAGAAGAAGTTGAGTTACGTGAAGGCAAAGCTTATTTAATTAAAGATGGCCAAGAAGTAGCCATTATACCCTCAGCAAAAATGTCAAAATCTAAAAATAATGTTGTTGACCCCGTCAATATAGTAGATGCGTTTGGAGCTGACACTGCAAGGTGGTTTGTCTTGTCAGATAGTCCACCCGAACGAGACGTTGAGTGGACTGCTTCTGGCGCTGAAGCTGCGAATAAGCACCTATCAAGAGTTTATCGGATCATTGACGAAATTATTAAAAGTAACATTCCTTCCAATAGTTACGACGAGACTCTGTCAAAAGAAATGCACAAAACAACTCACTATGTAACTCAAGCAATAGAGAGTTTTGGCTTTAATGCCGCTATAGCCAGGCTTTATAGCTTTACAAACAGTTTGGCAAAATCAAAGGCCGGGACAAAAGCTAAGCTTTCGGCAGCCAAAACTCTTGCCCAGTTAATGTCGCCTATGACACCACACCTATCTGAGGAAATCTGGGAAAAACTAGGAGAAAAAAACTTGGTGTCGCGAGAACCTTGGCCAACAGTTGACGAAAACTTGCTGAGTGATGATACCATAATCATGCCAGTACAGGTAAACGGAAAACGTAGAGGTCAGATAGAAGTACAAAAGGGTTTGGAACCGTCTGAAATTGAAATTTTAGCGCTTGCTGAAGAAACTGTGCAAAGGGCAGTAAATGGTGCAAGCCCCAAAAAGGTAATAGTAGTGCCAGGTAGAATAGTTAATGTCGTCATTTAGAAAAATAATTTTTGTTACATTATTCCTGACTTCCGCTTGTGGCTATTCGCCACTATATACTGACCAAAACTTTGATAAAATCGCTGGAAAAATTAGTATCCAAGAACCTGATAACCAAAACGACTTTATCTTTTATTCACATTTAACAGATCGTTTTGGTAAAAGTAATGGCGAGTATACTTTAACCTATGCAATAACCACCTCTAAAAAAGACAGCGGATCGAATTTTGATGGCACAGTACATCGGGTAGAAATTTCTGGTTCTGTTGCCTTCAGTTTGAGAAATACAGAAAGTGGGGTTGAACTCTTATCCGATAAGGAAAGAATGCATTTGAGCTATTCTAATTTTGGATCTACAGCTGCTGTTTTAAACGCTGAAAGAACTACAAATAAACAACTTATGGTCTTATTAGCTGATGAAGTTGCAGACAGAATATCTCTAATCGTTGTTGAAAAAGATTCATGAAACTTACAAATCGAGATGTCACTTCATTTTTCAAATCGCCTCCAAAAGGAATTGCAGGTATCTTGATTTATGGAAACGACTTGATGCGAGTCTCCAACAAAAGGCAGCAGTTTATCAAGTCTCTTTTGGGACCCGACGCCGAAGAAGAAATGAGATTAGCGCGAATTTCACGAGAAAACTTGAGAAAAGCACCTGAGCAGGCAATTGATTTGTGCAAGGCGCAGGGCTTCTTCCCAGGCGAGCGGGCCCTCTTAATCGAAGAGGCCAACGAAACGGTCACTGACACGATAATTACAGCTATTGACGCATGGCAAGATGGTGATGCCACTATAATTGTCACTGCTGGTTCATTAAAACCGTCATCAAGCCTTAGGAAATTTTTTGAGCAGAAAAAAAATATATTTTCTGTACCAATATATGATAATCCAATGACTAAATTTGAGGTCGAAAAAATAATTGCAGGGTCTGGCCTGAAAAACGTTACACAAGAGATTTTAAACCAGCTAGTAACAATCGCATCGGAGTTACAACC
The DNA here is from genome assembly GCA_902543185.1 of Paracoccaceae bacterium. Taxonomy (GTDB): domain Bacteria; phylum Pseudomonadota; class Alphaproteobacteria; order Rhodobacterales; family Rhodobacteraceae; genus Salinivivens. The sequence continues at coordinate 54,089 of CACBXB010000012.1, read as the reverse complement.
TGGGGATTTTAAACAAAGTGTTAACAAATTGGCACTTTATAAACTTAACGACGAAAGCCCAGTTACATACCGAGATTTAGTCAACTGCACTCCAGCCTCGAATGAGGCCGCTATAGATGAAGTTTTAAAGGTTATTTTGGACGGAAACGAATTTAAGGTCAGTCAAATAATAGGCCGATTAAGGTCACAGGGTGTGCTACCAGTAACCCTTGTAATTGCAGCCACAAGGCATTTTAAAGCATTGTTTTCAATAATTTCTAACCCTAGTGGGGTCAGCGCGGGAGCTGCGGCTCTTCGACCTCCCATTTATGGACCACGAAAGCAGACGCTAACAAATCAGGCCCAGAAATGGGGGCCAGTTAAAATCAAAAATGCAATTAAAATTTTAACTGAAACTGATTTAAAGCTACGCTCTGCTGATCAAAGGGCACCACAGATGGCGTTGGTGGAGAGACACCTTATTAGAATAGCCATGCTTTTAAAAAACTAAGTTTTTTAGATTTATTTATTAGCGTTCAAGCCTATCTGCTCGCCCATTGCCACCATATCTGACAATAATTTTGCAGCATCATCCACAGGACCAGGTTGATTTTGGAACTCTTCTTCAACTCGCTTGTAAATGGACTTGGCTTCTTCAAGAATCTCATCAAATGCATCCTGAGATAATTCATCTAATGGCAACGCTCTTTCTGCCAAAACTGAAAGCCCCTCACCTATTTCAGCGAAGCCACCAGTTACAACATAATCTTTATTTCCTGACGGTGCTTCAACTTTTAAAATACCGGGTCGAAGGTTTGTGATAACAGGAGCGTGCCCCGGCATAGCAGTAAGGTCTCCATCGGCACCAGGTATTTGAACCGCAGAAACCTCTAAAGAGGCCAATCTCCGCTCGGGACTTACTAAATCAAACTGCATTGTACTTGACATTTAACTTTCCTCAAGCTGCCTCGGCTGCCATTTTTTCAGCTTTAGCGATAACTTCATCTATACCGCCAACCATGTAAAATGCACCTTCAGGAAGGTGATCATACTCACCTGCAACAACTGCTTTGAAAGAAGAAATAGTATCTTCGAGCGGCACCTGAACACCGTCAGATCCAGTAAACACTTTTGCAACGTCAAATGGCTGTGAAAGAAACCGCTGTATTTTGCGTGCACGTGCAACGGTTAATTTATCTTCTTCACTTAACTCATCCATTCCCAAAATTGCTATGATATCTTGTAAGGATTTATATCTCTGTAGTATGCCCTGCACATCTCTGGCAACCTGATAATGTTCCTCTCCAACAACGGCAGGGTCCATTAGTCGTGACGATGAGTCCAGCGGATCAACTGCCGGATAAATACCCAGTTCTGAAATAGCTCGAGATAACACCGTTGTGGCATCCAAGTGCGCAAACGTTGTTGCTGGAGCTGGGTCAGTTAAATCATCGGCCGGAACATAAACAGCCTGAATCGAAGTAATGGAACCATTTTTAGTCGAAGTAATACGCTCCTGCATGTCACCCATATCAGTGGCTAGAGTAGGCTGATACCCCACAGCTGACGGAATCCTACCAAGAAGTGCTGAAACTTCAGAGCCCGCTTGAGTGAAGCGGAAAATATTATCTACAAAAAACAGAACGTCCGTACCAGACTGGTCCCGGAATTGCTCAGCCAAAGTTAATCCCGTTAGAGCAACCCGCGCTCTCGCTCCAGGAGGCTCATTCATTTGCCCATAAACTAGAGCAACTTGGGATTCTTCTAAATTATCAGGTTTTATAACATTAGATTCGATCATTTCATGATATAGATCATTCCCCTCGCGAGTACGCTCACCAACGCCTGCAAAAACGGAAAATCCCGAGTGTACCTTTGCGATGTTATTGATTAATTCCATAATCAAAACGGTTTTTCCAACACCAGCTCCTCCAAAAAGTCCAATTTTTCCACCCTTTGAATAAGGCGCGAGAAGGTCTATAACTTTGATCCCCGTCACTAGAACCTCTGATTCAGTCGACTGTTCATTAAATTCTGGCGCCGGCTGGTGAATGGCTCTTGAATCCTTAGCGTTAACTGGGCCCTGCTCATCAACGGGTTCACCCACGACGTTAAGTATTCTGCCAAGAGTAGCATTGCCTACTGGAACAGATATGGGACCTCCAGTGTCAACCACCTCTTGCCCTCTGACCAAACCTTCAGAAGCATCCATAGCAATTGTTCTGACTGTGTTTTCGCCTAAGTGTTGAGCAACCTCCAAAACTAATTTTTTACCATTGTTGTCAGTATTCAAGGCGTTTAAAATTTCTGGAAGATGATCTTCAAATTGCACATCAACCACAGCGCCGATCACTTGGGTGATTTTACCTTTTGCATTAGCCATTTTTCTGTCTCCGGTTCTTAGAGCGCTTCAGCGCCTGAAATAATTTCAATTAACTCGTTCGTAATTACGGCCTGACGCGATCTATTAAATTCAATAGTCAGCTTATCTATCATATCGCCAGCGTTACGCGTCGCGTTATCCATTGCTGACATCCGAGCGCCCTGCTCAGATGCCCCATTCTCCAATAGAGCTGCAAATATTTGGGTCGCGACGCCGCGCGGAAGTAGGTCAGCAAGTATTGTTTCTTCATCAGGCTCATAATCATAAACTGCCGAGTCTGACGCCAATGAATTATCCTCGAATATTGCAGGGATTATTTGTTGCGCGGTTGGAATTTGGCTTACAACATTTACAAATTTCGAATAAAATATAGTAGCTACATCATATTCGTTATTATCAAAACGAGCTAGCAACTCCTTGGCAATTGCCTGCGCATTTATATATTTGATCGATTTAAACTCGCTTAAGTCTACATGTTCGACAAAATATTCACCCAAATCTCTTTTGAGAGCATCTCTGCCCTTCTTTCCAACCGTAATAATTTTAACCTGCTTACCATCCTTTTTCAGCCTAACAGCATGACTTCGAGATAGCTTTGCTATGTTGGAATTAAAACCTCCACACAAACCGCGCTCTGCAGTCATAACAATTAAAAGATGCACCTCTTTTTTTCCTGTCCCTCTAAGGAGAACAGGGGCGTTTTCCGAATTACCTACCGATGCAGCCAATGAAGCAAGTACGGCGTTAAACCTTTCTGAGTAGGGCCTTGATGCTTCCGCCGCGTCTTGGGCTCGCCGTAACTTGGCAGCTGCAACCATTTGCATCGCTTTGGTAATTTTTCGCGTATTTTTTACGCTTTCAATCCTATTTTTTAAGTCCTTGAGGTTTGGCACTACTGATATTCCTTAAGCAAAGTCTGCTGAAAACTCATCTAGAACGGAGCTTATTTTATCAGCAGCTTCGCCTTTGATTTTAGGATCTTCTTTTGTAATATATTCTAACAAATCCGAATGTTTGCTTCTTAAATTATTCAGCAATCCAGCTTCGAAACGTCCAACCTCTGAAACGTCTATTTTATCCAAATAACCATTTGTACCCGCAAAGATCAGGCAAACAATCTCTGCATTAGTTAAAGGAGAGTATTGTGGTTGTTTCATTAGTTCGGTTAATCTAGCACCCCTATTAAGCAACTGTTGCGTGGCGGCGTCTAAATCAGATCCAAACTGGGCAAAGGCTGCCATTTCTCTATATTGTGCCAATGAAAGCTTTACTGGACCCGCTACAGACTTCATTGAGTCTGTTTGGGCAGATGAGCCCACGCGAGAAACCGAAAGGCCAGTATTAACTGCTGGTCTAATCCCCTGGTAGAAAAGCTCTGTTTCTAAGAATATTTGGCCATCGGTAATCGAAATCACATTTGTTGGGATAAACGCAGATACGTCTCCGCCTTGTGTTTCTATTATAGGAAGGGCTGTTAAGGAACCGTTTCCATGTTCATCACCCAACTTTGCAGACCTTTCCAACAATCTAGAGTGTAGATAAAATACATCTCCAGGATAAGCTTCACGCCCAGGAGGACGGCGTAATAGTAATGACATTTGACGGTAAGCAACGGCTTGTTTGGACAAATCATCGTATATAATTAACGCATGCTTTCCGTTATCTCTAAAATACTCCGCCATTGATGTAGCTGCATATGGAGCAAGAAACTGCATAGGAGCAGGGTCAGAGGCTGTAGCTGCTACAACAATTGAATACTCTATTGCTCCGCTTTCCTCTAACTTTTTAACAAGCTGGGCCACTGTAGATCTTTTTTGCCCAACTGCCACATAGACGCAGTACAATTTCTTGCTTTCGTCATCTCCAGCAGCGTCATTGTAAGACTTTTGGTTAAGTATTGTATCCAAAGCCACAGCAGTTTTACCAGTTTGTCGGTCGCCAATTATAAGCTCTCGTTGACCCCTACCAATTGGGATCATCGCATCAACTGATTTTAATCCAGTTGCCATTGGTTCGTGAACCGATTTCCGTGGTATAATTCCTGGCGCTTTAACATCTGCCACGCTTCTATCTTTAGTTTTGATAGGCCCTTTACCATCAAGTGGATTGCCCAAACCATCGACCACTCGTCCCAATAGACCTGGACCAACAGGCACATCAACAATTGAGTTTGTTCTTTTTACTACGTCACCTTCTTTAATATCCCTATCAGAACCAAATATAACAACACCAACGTTGTCAGCTTCTAGGTTCAGTGCCATGCCTTGTATTCCACCAGGAAACTCAACCATTTCCCCAGCCTGAACGTTATCAAGGCCATAGACCCGAGCAATCCCGTCCCCCACAGATAATACACGACCAACTTCCGCAACTTCGGCTTCTTGCCCAAAGTTTTTAATCTGATCTTTAAGAATAGAAGATATTTCAGATGCTTGGATACTCATTTATCCGACCTCTTTCATTACATTTTGAAGTGAGTTTAATTTCGCTTGTATAGTTGTATCAATCATTCTTGATCCAACTTTTACAATCATACCCCCGATTAGAGTTTCATCAACGGAGGCATTCATTTTTATGTCCTTGCTAAAGTTGGATTTGAGAGATTTAGCAAGCTTGTCTAATTGACCTGTAGTCAGCTCTTTTGCGCTGACGACCTCAGCCGTAAGTTCGTTTTTACTATCAGCAATTAAATCTTCCAGAACTGACAAAAAGGTGGGCACCACAAACAATCGGCGTTTCTCCGCCATTAGAGCTAGCGTATTTGCCATGAGGCTACTCAAACTCAGTTTTTTTGCAACTGCCAAAATTGCGCTTTGTTGTTGATCTCGAGAATAAATTGGCGACGAAATAAGATGGTTTAGGTCCGCACTCTGGCCTAATGTTTGTTTTAAAATCCTTACATTTTTCTCTAGAGCCGGAATATCATCCTGTTCATCAGCCAAACCAAACAAAGCCAACGCGTATCGCGTTGCTATGCCTTTCGATGTTGAGGCTTGTTCGGACACAATCACCCTTCCGATTATTTTTTGCGTAAATTTTCATAACTTTAAATTTGCGCGGTAAATGAATTTAGAACCTAATATGGTTCCGAGCGGGTTTAACAGAGCAATTTCGTTCCCGCAACATCAATAATGATATTTATTAAAAGCTTTTTTGTATAATTTTTAAGCACTTGGCTTTGATGCGACTTAAGGCCTTTAAAAAAAAACATATGTAACCGTGGAATCGCATGAATTTCGATTCTTTTCTAAAGACGATTTTTATTATTAATGTCCAAAACTGGCTTCGGTTGGCCTTTAGAAAATCCTCCGAGAACGCCTATACCCTCTTTCTTATGATCCAGAACCGGAGAACCTTTAATAATGTCGGGTAATTTAGAGACCTCCAACATTATAAGGCCACCAACTAGAAACGGAAGTTTTTCACCCATCTTTTCCAAAAACGGAGAAAACCTTTGTAAACTTCTCCTCTTGGAGGGTAACATGAACAATGCAGAAAATTGCTTTTCTGGCAAAAAGCCATGCAACCTTAATTGGGTTTCAAGCTGCCCAGAGCTAAAAGGTTTTCCCTGCCCAAATGGTGTGCCATCTGAACGCGACCACAAACCAGCACGATTTGGGACCATAAATAAAGCCCTGCCACCCGGACCTAAAACACGATAAGCTTCAGCTAATAAAGCTGAAGGTTCAATTGTGTGTTCCAAACTATGAGACACTAATAGTCTATCTACATGCCCAGTATCAATCGGCCATCTTTTTTCATCTACCAGTACAGAAGCATTCGTGTCTTCATTTGGCCAAGCTAGCACACCCATTTGAGCTGGCATAAGAGCGATAACACGCCTAGAGTCACCCAAATATTGACGTAAAAAGGGCAACGAAAAGCCAAAACCCACCACATTCAACCCAGTAGTTTCTGGCCATATGTTTGACAAATTTTTGTTTATCGAATTTTTTGCAGCCCTTCCCAAGGTACTGCGGTAATAAAAATCTTTGATTTCTTTGACATCCAGATACATGATAAATTAGGTATTCTTTATTAAATGAAACTTTGGCACTTTTATGTATTTTGAACTAATAACAATCCCTTGCTTATCTGACAATTATGCATTCATTTTTTATCACGCCGGAAATCGCTCAGCTCTTTTAGTTGACGCACCGGAAGCCGCACCGATAAATGAAACTATCACAAAAAACAATTTAAACCTCGAAAAAATTTTTTTAACCCATCATCATGCTGATCACATAAATGGGCTAGGTGGAATTTTAGACAAGCACAATGCTGTGACGATAGGAGCACAAGCTGATATTCATCGTTTACCAAAGCTAGATAAATATGTTCGAGCAGGGGACGAATTTTCTTTTCAAGGACAAACTGGAAAGATTTTTGATGTTTCAGGTCATACTATAGGCCATATAGCGCTATATATTCCAACACAGAATATCCTTTTTTCTGGCGATAGTTTGATGGCTTTGGGTTGTGGAAGATTATTTGAAGGTAGCGCTGAGCAAATGTGGATTAGCCTATCCCGTTTAATAGAGTTACCCGATTCCACAAAAATCTGTTCGGGCCATGAATATACGGAAAATAACGCCTCTTTTGCTTTGTCCATTGATCCCAAAAATCGGGACCTAATTAAAAGAAGCGAACAAGTTAAAAAAGCGCGAAGGAAAAATTTGTTTACAGTGCCATCGCAGCTGGGACTAGAAAAAAAAACTAATCCATTTTTGAGACCCTTTGACGAAAATATCCGCAAAAACCTCAATATGGTTGGATCGACCGACGTAGAGGTATTCAAGAAAATCCGTACTTTAAAAGACAATTTTTGACGAATTTACTAAAACAATAAAAAAAAATTTGATAAAACGATATTTTTCACTTGAAGACTTGAATTAAAAAACCACAATTTACGGTATGAAATTTGCTTAAGGCGTATTAAACAGAGTTTAAATAATCTACAGGAGCGCAACCGTGCCGTCATTTTCTTCAACACTTGAACAGGCTATACACAAAGCTCTGAGCCATGCAAACGAACGCTCCCACGAGTTTGCTACTTTAGAACACCTACTACTAGCCCTTTTGGACGAACCTGACGCCCAGCAGGTAATGAGGGCGTGCGATGTTGATATAGTACAAATTAGGCAGTCATTAACTGAATATGTTGAAGACGAATTATCAACTCTTGTTACAGATGTAGAGGGGTCAGAAGCTGTTCCAACCGCGGCATTCCAGAGAGTTATTCAACGAGCGGCAATACATGTTCAGTCGTCAGGGCGTACAGAAGTAACCGGAGCCAATGTCCTGGTTGCTATGTTTGCTGAACGGGAGTCAAATGCTGCCTATTTTTTACAAGACCAGAATATGACAAGGTATGATGCTGTTAATTTCATAGCGCATGGAGTTGCGAAAAATACCGATTATGACGAGGGGCGTTCAGTATCTAGTTCAGAACAAAATGAAGATAATTTAGAGAAATCTGCTGATGGGATCGAAGAATCAAGGAAAAAGAGCGCACTTGAGAAATATTGCGTTGATTTAAACCAAAAAGCCGAAGATGGTGATATAGATCCTCTAATAGGTAGAGACCATGAAGTAGAACGATGTATTCAAGTCCTATGTAGACGAAGAAAAAATAATCCATTGTTAGTAGGTGATCCAGGAGTAGGGAAAACCGCAATCGCAGAGGGACTGGCTCGGAAAGTTGTGTCTGGCGAAACACCCGAAGTTTTAGCCAGTACAACTATTTTTTCGCTTGATATGGGAGCGCTTTTGGCAGGAACACGCTACAGAGGTGATTTTGAAGAGCGCTTGAAGGCAGTTGTGGCTGAACTTGAAAGCCATGCTGATGCCGTATTATTTATTGATGAAATCCATACAGTTATCGGAGCCGGAGCAACTTCCGGTGGAGCAATGGATGCCTCTAATTTATTGAAACCTGCACTGCAAGGCGGCAAACTCAGAACAATGGGCTCAACAACATATAAAGAGTTTCGTCAACACTTTGAAAAAGACAGAGCGCTTAGTAGGCGTTTCCAAAAAATTGATGTTAATGAGCCCAATGTTGACGATACGATTAAAATTCTTAGAGGTATCAAAGGATACTTCGAAGACCATCATAATATCAAATACACTGCAGATGCCATAAAGTCTGCTGTTGAGCTTGCCGCTCGATACATCACCGATAGGAAGCTACCTGATAAAGCAATTGACGTCATTGATGAAGCTGGAGCAGCCCAGCACCTTCTCGCATCAACGAAAAGAAGGAAAACCATTGGTGTAAAAGAAATAGAAGCAATTGTTGCAAAAATTGCTCGAATACCTCCAAAAAATGTCACTAAGGACGATGCGATTGTTTTGAAGGATTTGGAAGCTAGTTTAAAAAGGGTTGTTTTTGGACAGGATAACGCGATTGAGTCTCTTTCATCGGCAATAAAATTAGCTCGGGCAGGTTTGAGAGAACCTGAAAAGCCAATCGGAAGCTATTTGTTTGCAGGACCAACAGGAGTTGGGAAAACAGAAGTAGCTAAACAACTCGCCGATAATCTAGGCGTAGAATTGCTTAGATTTGACATGTCAGAGTACATGGAAAAGCATGCTGTAAGTCGGTTAATTGGCGCTCCACCAGGATATGTTGGTTTTGATCAAGGTGGCCAGCTCACTGATGGAGTAGATCAACACCCACATTGTGTTTTGTTGCTCGATGAAATTGAAAAAGCACATCCAGATGTATACAACATTTTGCTTCAGGTTATGGACCACGGAACGCTGACAGATCATAATGGGAGATCAGTAGATTTTCGTAATGTGATTGTCATTATGACGTCGAACGCTGGAGCGGCGGAGCAAGCTAAAGCTGCAATTGGATTTGGCAGAGACAGGCGTGAAGGCGAAGATACTGCAGCAATTGAGCGTACTTTTACCCCTGAATTTAGGAACCGCCTAGATGCCGTTATAAGTTTCAGTCCACTGCCAAAAGATACTATTTTACAAGTTGTTGAAAAATTTGTTCTTCAACTAGAAGCCCAGTTGATGGATCGTCATGTAGCAATTGAAATGACAAATGAAGCTGCCTCTTGGTTAGCAGACAAAGGCTATGATGATAAAATGGGGGCTAGACCACTATCTAGAGTAATCCAAGAGCACATAAAGAAACCTCTTGCAGAGGAACTGCTATTTGGAAAATTATCCAAAGGTGGCTTAGTTATTGTAAGCGTAAAGAACAATGAAATTAAATTGGATCTAAAAGGACCGGAGAAAAGGCGAATTTCTCGAAATAAACCACCGCTTCTTACTGCAAGTTGAGCACACATGAAGTAGTGCAGCAAACTTGACTACCTCTCAGTGAGCTTGATTTCAATTCTACGGTTCTGCGCACGTGCTTCTGGAGTATCTGCGGTACTAATTGGCTGATATTCACCAAAGCCATTTGCAGCAAGGCGTGATCCTGAAAAGTTAAGTTCTGTAATCATATATTTCACAACAGATAGGGCCCTAGCCTGACTAAGCTCCCAGTTGTCTTTGAACTCTCCAACGCCTGACAAGGGAGTATTGTCCGTATGGCCATCTACCCGTATTACCCAGTCGATATTGTCCGGTATGTCTTTCATAATAGAACTTAGAATTTCTGTGACATTAGATATTTCAGCTTTCCCCTCTTTACTGAGATCAGAACTGCCAGTTGAAAATAATACTTCAGAAGAAAATATAAAACGATCCCCAACAATCCTAACACGCTCTTGACCCATCAAAACAGTCCTCAATCGACCAAAGAACTCAGACTTATAATTTGCTAATTCCTCTGCTTGATTAGTTAGTTTATTATTTTCTTCCTCGAGCCTTTTTCTCTCATTCTCTTCTAGCTTACGGCGCTTCCTCTCCTCGCTCGCCAAGCTAGCAAGCGCTTGGTTTAGTCTCGAGCCAACATTTTTCAACTGAGCTTTTCTCTCCTGGTCCCTTTCTTCTGAAAGACTAAGAAGCTGATCTAATTCTCCAAGTTGCTTTCTAACTTCTGACAATTGCTGATTTAGAAGAGCTGTCTGACGCTCAGCTCTAAGAAGCTCCTCATTTGACTTTTTGTTTTTATTTGCTTGATTTTCAATTTCCCTCTTAGCCTGGCTCAATAGAACCTGCTTTCTCTTTGCCTCTTCTAAATTTGACTTTGCTAAAGCATCAGCTGCTAAACGAGCAACCAAAGCATTTTCTAAATTTTCTCTCAACTTAGTGTTATTCTTCTCAATTTCTGATTTCTCGCCAAGAGCAATCCTTAATTTGCTATCTAGTGACTTCTTTGTTTCACTCAATTCTTGCTTTAAATTTTCTCCTTGAGATAAGGCAGCAGCAAGGGCAAGATTAGACTTATCCAGCTCTGTTAAAATTTGTTTTTCCCCGGTTTCCAGTTTTTCTATTGACTGCTTTTTTTGGAGTATTTCACTATTTGCGACTTCCAAAGCAAATAATGTTTCTTTTAACCTATTATCTATTGCGCTGCGTGCGTTGTCCGCTGCAGCTAATAAGGTTAGTGTTTCCTCAGCTTTTTGCCTTTGCGCTTCTAACATCAAAGTCATTGCAGTAAGTTCAGCATCAGCATTTTTCAAGCGCTCTCTCAACTCTTCAGCTACAGCGATCGAAACAATCCGTGCCTCTTCTTCCTTTGAAAGCCTTTCCTGCAAAAGGCCAATTTCATCAACTTTTTCGGTAACCTTCTGCTCGGTGTCACTTAGATCTTGTTCAAGTGCTGCAATCATGCTTTCAAAAACTTCTCTTTGAGCAGCAGCCATTCTGGCAGCTTGTGCAGCTGCATCAATTTCATTTCTCGCACTTGCTAAGGCTAATTCCAGTTGATCTCTGTCACTTTTTAAATTGTCACTCTCTTTTTGCAGTTCCGAAATTTTCTCTGTGGCTGTTTCTTGATCACCTTGCAAACTGCTAATCTGTAGATTTAAATTATCCCGTTGTGATAGAAGGCCCGCAACTTGAGCTTCAAATTGGGTAATTTTTGAATTTGCCTGATTAATTAGTTTCGCCTGCTCTTCGCGTTCCTTAGTTAGTGATGATATGAGAGTTGCCTGCCTTTGAAGTTCAATCTCAGTATTTGCGAGGGTCCCAGCCAAGGAATTCAATTCAAGTCCCAGTCTTTCTGTTTGTTTTTTTTCTAAACCAAGAGCCTCTGCTATGAGCGCCATTTCATCTTGCAAATTATTTAACTCACTCTCCTGACCACTGATTGTTTCTCGAAGTACAAATTGAACGATCATAAAAATCGTCAAAACAAACATCAAAACGAGTAAAAGGCCAGTCATTGCATCTACAAAACCTGGCCAAATTGACGCTTGGAACCTTTGTCCTGTCCGACGGGAAAGTGCCATGCTAACTTTTGCCTTTAGCCTTACTGTTAGTCTTAGAAATCAATCCGGAAAGTAAATTTAATTCTGATCTTATCGCCGACGTAATTTCCTGGCGACCAGCGGCTAAATCTTCCATTAAGTGAAGCATTTGCACGTCGATAGACCGTAATCGCATTCGGCTTTCTGCATCCGCGGCATCATTTTTTTCAATATTTGACAAAACTTCAAATAATTTTTCTTGGCCAATTGCAACACGTTCAAGTGCTGCGTTACTTGGTGCGCTCTGTCCAAGCTGATCGGTCAAGCCATTTAAATTTTCAGCAAGAATGGAGAGTTTTTCATCTACCAATGTCCTAGAATTTTCTGATTGAGAGAATAAATGCTGCATTGCTTCCATCTGTTCAGCCATCTGATCCAATACTGAATTTATTAAAGCCTGATCACTAGCACCTTCTGTTTCACCAGATGAGAAACCCAAGCGAGTTATCGAAGATAACCATTCCTCCAACTCTCGATAAAATCTATTCTGACCATGGCTAACAAATAGTTCTAAAAGGCCAACAACAAGGGAACCTGCTAATCCTAAAAGTGAAGAGGCAAAAGCAACACCCATGCCATTAAGCTGACCTTCAAGGCCATTCATCAGTCTATTAAATACTTCAACTCCCGTTTCGCCATCTTGTTGAACAAGAGACCTGATGGTTTCGACAAGCGCAGGAACAGTCGTAGCTAGACCGTAAAATGTCCCAAGCAGCCCTAAATATATCAAAACATTTACAATGTAGCGCGTAAATTCTCTAGCTTCTTCAATTCGGGTCGCAACGGAGTCTAAAATAGAGCGCGTTGAGGAAGCTGCTATTTGGGTTTTAGCGCTTCTAGAACCTAAAAGCGTAGCCAGAGGAGCAAGTAGTCTTGGCGCCTTATCTTTTTTGTTTTCTTTTTCGCCAGCAAAGCTTTCAAGCCAGCGAACCGAAAAAACCAATTGTACAACTTGTGCAAAACAACTAATTACGCCAATCGCAAAGACAAAAAGTATCGCACCATTTAAATATATATTTGATGCAAATACTGGCCAAACACTTGGTGCAGCAATTACAACACCTAGGCCGCTCAAACCTGCTACTATTAATAAAGAAATAATCTGTCTGATGGGTTGAGAAAATTGTGAGCCAATATTCAAATTACTTTGATCCATAATTGGAGACCTTTATATTTTGTTTGCAGTATACAGTGTTGTTAACTTTTTCCAATTAATCATCTTTTTGATTTTTGATTAGCATAACTTTGGCATACAGACATTCAATCTCAGCGTCGTTGATACCTAATTCTGCTATCCTTTTTCGTGTGCTATACAGATATTCATCATTGGGGCCTCGTCTCCCTTTTGCAACTGCAATAATTTTGGCCTGCTCATCTAGGGTTAATTTACAATATTGTGCATGTCCTTCGTCAATTACATATACTAACGAATTGATAGATTGGCCATTTTTTAAGTTCAGAGACACTTGTCTTTCAAGATACGCAGATGAAACGAGTTCGCGCCCTCTTAAATATTCTAAGGTTTCAACTTCTTTACCTTGTTTTACTTCAAAGGCTAAACCCTCGCAAAAACTCTGCCTATCCGTGCTCAAAGCTAAAACTAAACCAGGGTTTTCAACAGTACCGCGATGATGTATTGATCGCATAGAGAAAGATCGTCTGTACCCATCTAATCGAGCAATTTTTTTTTTGGAATATCTAAAGCCAGGGTTCCAAAGCAGAGAACCATAACCAAATACCCACATTTTAAATTCTCCTACAATGTAAAATTTATGTTAGGTGCAAGACTGTAAATACAGAAGTAAACATCTAAATATGCGGTTTATAATTTTCATAACGACTTTACTAGCATTTGTGTGGTCTTGTTATTGGCTTACAATGTCAAATAAATATTCCGATAATGTTTCTTTATGGACTAATATCGACAGCGCTAATGTATCAGCCAATTTAGGTAAAATTCGGGGCTTTCCAAATCGTTTTGACACTACAATTACGAATTTAGAAATTAAACAGGCGAGTTTTGAACCTATCAAAATAGACCGCTTGGATGTTATGCGATTGAGTTATGACAGCTCACACTACATTTTTGCAACCAAATCAATACAGAATATCTTTGAAAATAATTTCACATTTTCGAAAGGTTTGGCCTCTGCTGTAAGAAATGGTGAGGTCGCGCCCACTATTAAATTTCAGGGAGAAGACATTTTTATCAATAAGAAATTAATATTTGAAAAGCTGAATTTCAAAATATGGCCTACGACCGATTTATCTAAACTAAATATTTCACTTTTCGCTAGAACGGCTGACATCAAGTACAATGAAATTGATTTATCATTTCAAGGTCAAGTAGAATTAAATTCTGATTTTGATTTCGATAATTTAATAGGTTTCGTCTCAAATATAGATACGTTGAGCAATATTTCAGGAAAACTTTTCATCGAGGATATTAAAGGAATGGATACAATTATACGACAAGATTTAAATAGTTGGAAAATTTTTCTTAAATCAGATACACCAGAAAAAATCCCAAGTGTTATTCAAGATTTAAATATGGTTGACTTAATTAAATAATGTTCTGTTGCAATCATAAAAAGTCACTTCTTTGATCTTTTTTTGGTAACTTACATTATGACTACGTTTTTTCGTTAAAATAACCAAAGATCTTTTCCGCCATAGATTTCGAAATTCCGTCAACTACCTTTAAGTCAGCTAAACTAGCTCTTTTTACTGCCTTACCTGATCCAAAATGACTCAAAAGCGCTTTTTTTCTTTTAGAGCCTATTCCAGATATCCCATCAAGCGGGCTCGAAACTATTTTTTTTGTCCTCTTGGCACGATGAGTGCCAATTGCGAATCTATGTGCTTCATCTCTCATCCTTTGTATGAAATATAAAACTGGATCATTTCTTTTTAATGCAAATTTTGGCATGCGATGCCTATAAAATTCTTCCTTGCCCTTATCACGATCCGTACCCTTCGCTACTCCAACTAAGGGTATTTCCGCAACACCCATTGATTCCATTATTTCTGAAACAGCTGCAATTTGACCAGCGCCGCCATCTATCAGTATTAAATCAGGCCACTTTCCAAACCTGCGATCTGGGTCTTCAACAATCAGCCTCTTAAAGCGGCGCGTAATAACCTCTTTCATCATGCCCACGTCATCACCCGGAACAATTTTGTCATTTTTTATGTTGAATTTTCGATACTCATTTTTTTCCATACCCTCTGGACCAGCAACTACCATAGCACCCACCGCATCGGTACCTTGTATGTGAGAATTATCGTAAATTTCTACTCTACTTGGAGTGCATTTTAAATCAAAGGAAACTGCTAAACTCTTTAAAAGCTTCTTTTGGGTTGCGGCTTGCTCCAGCTTTCTACCCAAACTCTCTCTTGCATTTCTTATAGCACTGGAAACAATATCGAACTTTTCCCCACGCCGCGGAATAATAATGTCCACCTTTTTCCCTAATTTTTTCGTAAGAAAATTGATAATTAAGTCATCATTTTGAACCTGATGTGACAATATTATTTGTCTTGGGGGCTCTTTATTGCTGTAAAACTGACCAATGAATGCCTCTAGCACCTCTTTATCGGAGTTATCTAAATTTATTCTAGGATAAAAATCTTGGTTTCCCCAATTTTGATAACCTCTTATAAAAAAAACCTGGATACATACGTGCGCACCCTCTCTATGCAATCCTATTACATCTGCCTCACGTATTCCCTTGGGGTTTATTCCTTGTGACGACTGAATTTGTGTCAAAGCGCGTATCCTATCACGGAGGCTCGCAGCTTTTTCGAATTCCATCTCAGCCGAGGCTTTTTCCATTTTTGCAGCCAACATTTCTTGAATTTCTGTTGACCTACCTTTTAGGAAATTATCAGCAGAATTTACTAACTCTGCATAATCTTCTTTTGTCACTTTACCACCACATGGCCCAGCACATCTTTTCATATGATAATTCAGACACGGCCTATTTCCAGCCTCAACTTCTCGATCGCTACATGATCTGAGAAGAAAAATTTTCTGAAGAGTATTAATCGTTCTGTTTACAGCTCCTGCGCTTGCAAAGGGACCATAATATGACCCTTTTTTTATTTTAGCACCGCGATGTTTTTCTATTCTTGGAAAATCGTGCTCGTTGGAAATAAAAATGTAGGGAAACGATTTATCGTCGCGTAGAAGAACATTATATTTTGGCTTAAGTTGTTTGATCAAATTTTGCTCTAACAACAAAGCTTCAGTCTCAGTCTCTGTTGTTAGAACCATCAAATCAGCAGTCTCTGAAATCATACGGGCTATTCGCGAGCTTTGGCCAGAAATTCGAGTATAATTAAAGACCCTGGCTTTTAAGCTACGGGCCTTGCCAACATAAAGTACGCGCGCCTGGCTATCCAACATTCGATAAACTCCTGGTGAGTTATCCAATTTATTGGCGAAATTTCGAATGATTTCTTGACCTTGTTTACCCAACGGTTCTCTCTGTCCTAATTTTCTCTTTAACCAAGCGATTCTCATTTTGCTGCAACTATATTGCACCAAGTTCAAGAGAAAAGCTGTCCACCGTTTCTGTGGATAAGTCTGAGGGTAAGTTGATGCAAATCAAGAATTTTCTTTAGATTTGAAGTATTTTGCTATTTTGCACAAAAAATAGGCACTTTTTTAACCTATTGATTTTGTTGGGAATTTTTTTTAATATCGCCCAAATAGTTGAAAACATTAGATTTTTACATAGGGGTAAGAAAAAATCCCTGCAGCAGTGTAAAACTTTACAGTTTAACTTCTATTCTACGCCAAGGACATCGGGCGTTTTCCACGCCAAATGCTGGCCACCATCAACACATATCAGCTGACCTGTCACGCTTTTGGCATTTAACAAATAGCCTACAGCAGCAACAATTTCACTTGGATCAGATCCCCTACCTAAAACTGTATTTTTCCTCTGATTTTCAAAGTGTTCTTCTGATTGGCGTGCTCCTTTAAGGGTCGGACCGGGACCGATTGCATTCACCCGGATGTTTGGTGCCAGGGCCTGCGCTGAAGTTTGAGTAAGCGCCCAGAGACCCATTTTAGCTATCGTGTAACTAGTAAATTCAGGTGTTAGTTTTTTTACACGCTGATCAATTAAATTTATAATTAAACCTTGAGATACCGGTTCACCATTATCGTCGTTGTTAATCGATGGGACTTGTTTGGCAAAAGATTGAGTAAGTACTAGTGGCGCCCGAAGATTACTCTCAATATGACGATCCCAACTATCACGATTTGCAGTCCAAATATTGTCATACTCAAAAATAGATGCATTGTTTACTAGACAACTTATCGGTCCACCAAGATTTTCGTTAGCTCTCGAAATTAGCGTTTGTACTTCTTTTTCGTTTGTCAGGTCCGCACGGAGGGCAACACAATTTTTTCCAAGTTTTGATTTGATAAACTTAACAAGCTCGTCAGCACTGTTTTCAGATGTATGATAGTGAATAGCAACGTCAAAGCCTCTTTCAGCAAGAAATATCGCCATTTCCTTACCTAACCTTTTTGCTCCTCCTGTGACTAGCGCTCTCATTTACTCTCTTTTCATTTTAAAATAACTGTCAGGTAACTTATGTATAATGCTATAAAAAGAAAGCCAGACAAGCGATTAAATTGGATATTTAATAATATAAATGGTGCTATTAATGCACTGGCCCCTAGCATGACCCAGAAATCAAACTTGATAAAGATTGGATCAACAGGCACTGGGGAAATTAAAGAGGTTATCCCAATAATCGCGAGTAAATTGAATATATTCGATCCAATTAAATTTCCTAAGACAACTTCGGCTTTTTTCCTCACAAAAGCAACAAATGTGGTTGCCAACTCTGGTAGGGACGTCCCTATTGCAACTAATGTAAGACCAACAATTGCATCACTTACACCGTAGCCTTTCGCAAGTGCAGAAGCATTGGTGACGAGTAGATCGGCTCCTAAGGGCAAACCTATTGAGCCCAAGATTAGGAAAAGGGTTATTGTCCACCACGAGTGAGATATTTTTTGCTGAGATTCCAAAATTTCACTATTTAATGCTTTTTTACTATTTTGCCTCAACGTATCGAGTAGAAAAAAGGCTAGTAAAGAAAGTAGTATAACTCCATAAATCCAAGAAAAGCTACCGCTCATGCCAAACACAATAAACAAAACAGATGCTACAATCATGAAGCTAAATGACCGTTTTGTATCTGCGATATTGTTTTTCAAGCCCATAATCAAAGTAGGTAGACCTAAGACCAACAGAATATTAGCAATATTAGATCCCACGACATTACCCAGAGCCAAACCAGGTGATCCGCTCAATGTAGCTTTTATAGCAACTATCAGTTCGGGCGCAGATGTTCCAAAAGCCACTACAGTAAGCGATACCAATAATGGTGAAACGCCCATTCTATTACTAAGCTGAATAGCTCCCCTAACTAGAAAGTCTCCTGAGATTAACAAAAGGAACAAACCCAAGAAAGAAAGAGCCCAAAACATTAGAAGGCTTTATGTTCAGGAACAACCACAAGATTTTCCGATCTTCAGTTGACCACATTTTCCACAACGTAACTTTTTAGATCTACCTGGCAAAAGAATGTGGGCTTTTCCAAACATTGCTAAAACTATTATTAAAATTAAAAATATAATAACAATTTTTATAATCATTAGAGACCAAACCGGGCAAATGCTGCACGCTCTTCCAAATAAACGCCAGCCTCATTTATTAAATTTACACCAAAGCGTTGCAAAAAATTCTTTTTTTGACCATACATCTTAATTCGGGTTTTCTTGCCAAATTTTTCTTTTATTACGTTGTCTAAATGTCCTATCCCATCAATTAGACCCAAGTGTTTAGCCTTTTCACCCAACCATATTTCACCTGTAAAAATATCATCTTCTTGCGTGAGTTTACTACCACGTGTTTCTTCAACATATTTGATAAAGAGTTCGTGCATTTCACCCAGTATTCTTTTTAATCGTTTTATATCTTCAGGCTTTTCTTTTTTAAATGGATCCAACATTGATTTGGACTTACCTGCTGTATGCACTCTCCGTTCCACACCATATTTATCGATCAATTCTTGGAAACCAAATCCAGCAGAAATAACTCCAATCGAGCCTATAATTGACCCAGTATCTGCATAAATTTCATCTGCAGCGCAAGCAAGCCAATAGCCTCCCGAAGCAGCCACGTCCTCAACGAATGCTAACACTGGCATCTCATTTTCTTCTGCTAAGCGCTTTATTCGAGAACTTATTAATGAGGATTGAACTGGGGATCCACCTGGCGAGTTAATTAATAATGCCACTGCTTGGTGTTGTCCTTTTTTGAAGGCTTTTTCCAAAATTGGACTTAAAGTCTGGTCGCATAGGCCAGAGCGAGCACCAGCGGAAATAACGCCAGACATCTTGACGACCGCAACACTTGGCTTAGACGGCAAAAAGGGAATTTTTAATTTCATACCAAACACATAATCTGTGGAGATCCATCAAACAAGGGATCCATCAACTTTTTTGTGATTATTGCTTTATTCGCCAGCCGGTATTGAAAATCCAAGCAACAATTGTAATGCAGACTATGGTAAAAGAACTTATCGCTAAAAGACTGACCAAAATAGGCACATCGGCATTTCCAAAAAATGACCACCTAAAACCTGAAACTAAGTAAACGACAGGATTGAATAAGGTAATTGTTTGCCAAATAGGCGGCAGCATTGAAACTGAATAAAATGACCCCCCCAGAAATACTAACGGCGTTACAACCAATAAAGGTACCAATTGTAATTGTTCAAAATTTCTTGCCCAAATCCCTAGAATGAATCCTAATAAGGAAAACGAAATACAGGTCAAAACTAAAAATAAAATCATTGCAACGGGATGCATTATCTTTAAGTCTACAAAGATCGCTGCAGTAGCTAAAATAACAAGACCTATAAAGAGGGCTTTAGTAGCAGCCGCACCAACATATCCCAGAATTATCTCAAAATAACTTATGGGAGCCGACAAAAGCTCATAAATAGTTCCTATAAATTTTGGGAAATAAATACCAAAGCTTCCATTTGAAGTCGCTTGCGTCATGACGGATAACATAATCAATCCAGGAACAATAAAGGCCCCATAACTTATTCCTTCAACCTCCTGAATCCGACTGCCTATAGCTGTACCAAAAACTACGAAGTAGAGGGAGGTAGATATTACTGGCGAAACAAAACTTTGTAAAAGAGTTCTAAAAAACCTGGCCATTTCAAAGAAATAAATTGCTTTAACTGCTTGAAAATTCATTCCACTTTTTCCTTAACCAGATTTACAAAAATTTCCTCTAAAGAGGATTGATCTGTTTGGATATCACGTAAATTTATTCCTGAATTGGAAAGATTGGATAGAAGTTTAGTTATTCCTGTCTTCTTTTGTTTGGTATCATAAATATAAGTTAAAGTTAGACCGTCGTCTGACAACTTTACATTTTCTTTACTGAACTCTTTGGGAAGCTGATTTAATCTTTTCTGCAATTCGATATTCAATATTTTTTGACCAAATTTTTGCATTAATGAGGTTTTTTCCTCTACCAAAAGAAGCTCACCTTTATTCATAATACCAACCCTATCTGCTATCGCCTCAGCCTCTTCAATGTAATGAGTTGTTAAAATAATAGTAACGCCATCTTTCTTTAAATCAGCGACGACATTCCACATGCTCTGGCGGAGCTCCACGTCGACACTTGCCGTCGGCTCATCCAAAAACAACAGTCTAGGCTCGTGAATAAGGGCTTTGGCAATCAGCACCCGGCGTTTCATTCCGCCAGATAACTCCATAAGACGAGAGTCCCGTTTGTCCCAAAGTGCCAACTTAGTCAGAATTTTTTCTGTTAAAGCATCATCTTTTTTCTTCCCAAACAAACCACGTGAAAAGTTAATTGTATTCGCCACCTTTTCAAAAGGCTCTAGAGTTATATCTTGCGGCACTAATCCAACCAGTTTTCGAGCGTCTCGAAAGTTTTTTGATATATCATATCCATCGATTACCACAGAGCCGCTAGATGGGTTTGTAATGCCACAAATAGTTGAGATAAGTGAAGTCTTGCCAGCACCGTTTGGGCCTAATAAAGCTAAAATTTCACCTTTGTTTACTTTGAGCGAAATCCCTTTTAGAGCCTCAAAACCTGTGGCATAAGTTTTTCTAAGTTCATTCACTTCAAGTAGCATAAAATCCATTCACCTTTTGGCCAGAATCAATAAATCATAAATCAATAATTTTCGGGTAAATCAAAATTACTCAGCGTTGCGAATTGTATCGATCATTATCTGAACATTTTGAGGATCAGCGTCAGGCGTGATCCCATGACCAAGATTAAAAATATGCGGGCCATTGGAAAGCGCTTTCACTATTCTTTTCGTCTCATCAATAAGGGCACTACCTCCAGAAACCATATGGGATGATGCCAAGTTACCTTGAATACAGCCATCCACTTGAACATTTTGACTAATCCACTCTGCGGAAACAGATTCGTCCAAAGCCACACAATCTGCTCCAGCTTGTTTTGCAAATCCTACATAGCGGTCGCCAGCTTGTCTTGGAAATGCTATAATCGGAACATCCGGATGCTTAACTTTAAGTGCTGAAATAATCTTTTTACATGGCTCAAGTGCGTATTTGTCAAAATCATTTCCTTTTAGAGATCCGGCCCAACTGTCAAATATTTTTATAACTTCAGCTCCCGCATTTATCTGATTAGATAAATATTCTACAGTTCCTTCAACAAGAAGATTAATCAAATTATCAAACACTTCAGGATTTTCATTTTTTAAAATATGTGCTGGCGCCTGATCAGGAGTACCACGTCCGGCAACCATATAAGTGGCCACGGTCCAAGGCGCACCAGCAAACCCTATAAGCGTAGTTTCGCTAGGTAGTTCCTTCGATAAAATTTTAACTGTATCATAAACGGGGGCTAATGTTTCGTTTATTTCTTCTGGCTGTCGTAAATTTTCAAAATCCTGTTTTGTTTGTACGGTAGATAGGCGAGGACCTTCGCCTGTTACGAACCATAGGTCAGCACCCAATGCTTGAGGCAAGAGCAAAATATCAGCAAATAATATTGCGGCATCAAAACCATAGCGCCGTATCGGTTGAAGCGTCACTTCTGCGGCTAATTCGCTATTATAGCAAAGCGATAGGAAATCACCCGCCTGTGCTCTCGTTTCACGATATTCGGGCAAATAACGGCCAGCTTGCCGCATCATCCATATTGGGGGTATTTTCTGTTTTTCACCTGCAAGAGCCTTTAAAATTTTTTTTGTCATCTTCAGCCTTTTATTTTTTATAGCCTGTTAGTGTTATTTGTCAGGACAATTGTCAATTATAATTGTCACAATCGTTCCACTCGGTTAGTATCAACCAGCATTAAATAGCTTAAAGTAAATTAAATGAAAAATAACTTCCCCTCACCATCAGCTCCATTGCGTATAGGCACCCGTGGCTCTCCATTAGCTTTAGCCCAAGCATATGAGACAAGAAAGCGTCTGGCAGAAGCTTTAAATGCCAGAGAAGACTCTTTTGAAATAGTGGTTATTTCAACAAGTGGTGACAGAATTTTAGATAGACCCTTAAAAGAAGTAGGTGGGAAAGGTTTATTTACTAAGGAAATTGAGCAAGAGATGCTCGATAGAAAGATTGATATAGCTGTTCACTCGATGAAAGATATGCCTGTGGAGCAGCCAGATGGATTAACGCTCGGATGCTACTTACCTCGCGAAGATGTCAGAGATGCTTTTGTTTCGTCAGACTTCAAAAATGTGAGCGATCTACCAAGTGGTTCTAAAGTTGGCACTTCATCACTAAGACGCAAAGCTCAACTTAAATTTTCTCGACCAGATCTGGAAGTAGTCGAATTTAGGGGCAATGTTCAAACACGTTTAAAGAAATTAAAAGATGGTGTCGCTTCATGTACTTTTTTAGCCATGGCAGGTTTAAATCGTTTAGGGTTGGGGGACGTGGCCCAAAGCGCAATAAACCCAAATGAAATGTTGCCAGCAATAGCACAGGGCGCGATTGGAATAGAATGGCGAGAAGAAGATAAACAAATAACCGATATACTTAAAAAAATACACCACAAAGAAACAGGACAACGTTTAAATGTGGAGCGAGCATTTCTTGCCGAATTAGATGGTTCTTGTCAAACTCCAATTGCCGGCTTGGCTACAATTGAAGGTTCATCACTGAAATTTACTGGCCAAGTTTTGCGCACTGATGGATCAGAATCTATATCTGAAACTGCTTCTTGTAACATTGAAGACGGGCCAGAATTGGGTCGGGAAATGGCGCAGAAGATTTTAGCGCAAGCAGGCCCAAAATTCTTTGATTGGAGAGATTAAGCCTAATTTGCTTTTGGTAAAACTTTGCCTGGGTTCATTATGCCTTCCGGGTCGATTGCATTCTTAATTTGACGCATGACGTTTAGCGATACTCGATCCTTGCGTCTCTCCATAGAAGATAGCTTAGACAACCCAATACCGTGTTCTGCAGAAAAACTCCCACCTAAGTTTAGAACGACATTTTCTATTTCCTCCATAATTTTATCTTTATGTTTTTCATCGTCTTTACTTGGCCAAACGGTGTAATGAACATTTCCGTCGCCAAGATGAGAAACAATTAAAACATCCGCACCAGGGTCCAACTCTGGGAGCTTTTTCTCCATGGCAGTTAAGAATTTCGATACCTTGTCTAATGGAACCGCTATGTCATTATTTATTAGAGGGGTTTTTAAAAGAGAGATTTCTGCTGCAGCCTCACGACGCTCCCACATAATCAAACGCTGCTCTTCATTTTGAGCAATGTGAGCATCTAAGATGAAACCCTCATTTAAGTTTTTGTTTAAAATTCTTTCTAATTCACTACTAAGCAAAACTTTTCCATCATCTCCATATCGTGAAAATAATTCAACGGTTGTTTCCAATTCAACCATAACTAAATGTTCGTAGTCTTTTTTAAATGGCTTCTTAGAAGAAGAAGATAGCTCCATGTGACCTTGAATATATCTTTTAGGCATATACTCATATGCCGCAACTGCTCCTCCGGTTCCATCCTGTAATTCATTCAGCAAAGCGAGAGCACTATCAAGACTTTTAACTGCAACCATGGCAGTTGCATAAGCTTTAGGTTTTGGAAAAAGTTTTACTACAGCCTTGGTTATTATTCCTAATGTTCCCTCAGCTCCAATAACCAAATCTCGCAAACAATAACCTGAGTTATCTTTATGCAACTCAGACATCAAATTCATTATTTCGCCGCTTGGTAAGACAATTTCCACTCCCAAAACTAGATCACGAGTGTTGCCATACTTAAGTACGTTCGAACCCCCAGCGTTTGTGGATAAAACACCACCTATCGTCGCCGAACCACGGGCTCCAAATGTAAGCGGAAACATTAAATCATTTTCATTTACGATCTGATGTAAATTCGCAAGAATTACTCCAGCTTCAACGATGGCAATTTTCGAATTTAATCGAATTTCACGGATTTTATTCATCCGCTCCATAGATATGGAAATCGCATTATCGGAATGTGTACCTCCATTCAGGCCAGTATTGCCACCTACAGGGACTATATTTACGTGAAAAGAACGAGCTAATCTCACAATGTCAGATACTTCTTCGGTAGAAGTTGGACGAACGACACACAAAGGTTCAAATTGATATTGGCCCAGCCAGTCTGACGAATAGCGCTCTTTGTCAGTTCCAATTAGCACATTTTGATCACCCAAGACCTTTTTAAGTTCCTCAATTAAGGACATCGAAACCACCAAAACTAAAGTATAGATTGTTCACTAAACTTGTATCAAATTTAATTCGAATAAACAAAATGAGCATATTAAAGCTCAATACCATTTAGCCACTGGGGGTAGGCTCATTAAGACGGCATCTGCATCATGACCAGTTGTTAATCCAAATTTTGTTCCGCGGTCATAAACTAGATTATATTCTGCATATAAACCACGATGTGCCAACTGCTTTTCTTTATCAACATCTGAGAAGCTATCATTTTTACGCTTCTCTATAAGAGGAAGATATGCTGGCAAAAATGCTTTTCCAATGTCCTTAGTCAACTTAAAGTCGGCTTCCCAATCTCCAGTACAGCGATCATCCATAAAGATCCCTCCCACGCCTCTGGCTCTATGCCTGTGAGGAATGAAGAAATATTCATCAGCCCAGGATTTCAATTCAGAATACAAACCAGCTCCATGAGGCTCTACAAAATTCTCTAGTGTTTTATGAAAATGTTCCGTATCCTCTTCAAACTCTAAGCAAGGATTGAGATCAGATCCACCACCAAACCACCAGGCATAAGGGGTCCAAAACATTCTTGTATTCATATGAACAGCTGGGCACTGAGGGTTTTGCATATGGGCTACTAAGCTGATGCCACTGGCCCAAAACCTCGGATCTTCTTTTATTCCGGGTATATCTTTTCGTGCAGCCATCGCCTTTTGAGCATCTGGCCCCAAATTTCCATAAACAGTGGATACGTTTACGCCCACCTTTTCAAAAACACGACCATTTCGCATCACGCTCATTATTCCACCACCAGCATCACTACCATCGTCAGCAGTACGCTCAGTTTCTTTGATTTCAAAGATACCCGGTGCTTCATCTGAAAATGGGCCAGATAAATGGTTTATTTCGATTTGTTTAAATGCACTAATGATTTCATCTCTAAGAGTTTTAAACCAATTACTTGCGAGTGACTTTTCAGTTTCAAACATTGATAGAAAATCTCCTAAGTTCTACCCAAACATTGGCTAGGAACTTATAAAGTGTCAATGGAACAGCGAAAAAATGAAGCACACAAAATTTAATGAGCAGCAATAGAAACGGGGTCAATTAAGCTCCGCCCCCCATCAGCATTAATAACCTGACCAGTAATAAATCCTGCTGCGTTAGAGGCTAAAAAATGAACCGCCTCAACAACATCGGAAGCAGGAGCAATTCTTCCAGTGGGAGTATGGGCTTCAATTTCTTTCCTAAAATCAGGGTTTTCCCTTAATTTATCCTGCAAACTCGCAGACATAACAGATCCAAACGATACCGCATTCACTCTTATACGGTGCTTAGCGAGCGCCACAGCCATTGACCGTGTCATTTGCTCTAATGCTGCAGTTGAAACCGAATAAGCCAGAAGTTCAGGCTGGGTCAGTCGGGCTGCGATGGAAGACAAATTTATAATCGTACCCGCAAACTCATGGTCCTGCTCTTCATCTTGTTTTATCATTCGCTTTGCGACCATTTGCGACAATCGCAGTGAGGTCATTAAATTTTGCTGTAGTAATTTTTCTACTGTTTCATCATCCATATCCAATGGATCTGTAGTGGCCATCTGACGGGAGGCATTAACTAGTACATCCACACGGTCAAATGCATCTACCGTTGCAGAAAGAAGATTTGCTAAAGTTAATTTTTCACGCAAATCACCAGCAAAGTATCTAACATTACTATCGTCCGCACTTTCTCCTAAGTCTTTTTTTAAAGCTTTTTCATCTATATCAGCGCACATGACATTAGCACCATTTTCAGCAAAATGACGGGCTAACGCCGCTCCAATTCCATTTGCCGCCCCTGTTACGATAACGGTTTTTCCATCAATTGAAAAAGACATCTTGTAATTTCCTA
Organism: Paracoccaceae bacterium; assembly: GCA_902543185.1. Taxonomy (GTDB): domain Bacteria; phylum Pseudomonadota; class Alphaproteobacteria; order Rhodobacterales; family Rhodobacteraceae; genus Salinivivens. The sequence goes on along the minus strand of CACBXB010000012.1, from coordinate 27,665 downwards.
AAAGCTAAAAATTTATTGGGTTTTCTGCTCGTATGACTTTAAATTTTTTTGATCCTGAAAGTTCAGAAAACGAAGAAAAAGAACGTTGAATTGCATCCTCATATGGTAGGTGTCTGTTAGCAACCATCCAAAGAGTACCAGATCTTTTTAAATTACGCGAGGCGACTTTTATAAAATCTGCTCCAAGTCTCGGTATTGCTCGACCCAGACAGTGAAATGGCGGGTTCATAATTATAAAATCTAAAAGTTTGGGGGCCTTCCATGTTAACGCATCACACCAATAAAACTTCACTCTTTGATCATTCAAATTATTTTTAGCCAGATTTATAGCAGTCAAATCAGCCTCTATAAAATGTAATTCGCTGATACTATTTTTTTCAAGAACTTTGACGCTTAAATAGCCCCATCCTGCTCCTAAATCAGCGCCAACTCCTGTTAAATCTCTAGGTAGAAGTTGTGCCAATAATTTAGAAGCTGGGTCGACTCCATCAGAAGAAAAAACGCCAGCACGTGTTTCAAAACCATCCTCAATCCGCAGGGGAACGTCTTTGTAAATTTCTAAATCAGCAGGCGTTTCAAACCATGCAATTCTACCGTGTGCCTTGGAGACAACATTTGTAATTTTTGTATGTTTTTTGAGATCGCGTATCATTGACTCAATTCCATCACTTTTATCACCATCAACAATAATCAAACCTTCAGGAACAGCTTTCGTTGCCAAATAGATTAAGTGCCTAGCTAGCTTTTTTGAGTTTGGAATTGAAATTATTGCCAAATTAAATTTCTGCTGAGATATACTTTGAACACAGTTTATTCCTGCTCTTTCGAGTTGATCAACAACAGGAAAAAATGTTTGATATGCAACCAATTTATCCAAAGAAAGAGACAAACAGTGAGATGGCTTTTCGGGGTTGAAAAAAATCACCTCATTATCCTGGGAAAATAAAGGGCCAAATTTACGCTGTACAAATTTTATGCGTTCAGGAAACATAATTAAATTTTTCAACAAATATTATTAAAGAGTTATTACTCTTTTTCCATTGTACATTGCAAAGGGTGCTGATGCTGTCTAGCACAATCCATGACTTGGGCTACTTTTGTCTCAGCCACTTCATAGCTGAAAACGCCAACAACTGCTAAACCCTTTTTGTGGACTGTAATCATGATATCGAATGCTTGTGCATGAGTAAGGCCAAAAAATCTTTCCAAAATCATAACTACGAACTCCATGGGAGTGTAATCATCATTTATTAATAATACTTTATAAAGAGGTGGCCTTTTTGTTTTTGGCTTGGGTTTGACCAACAGCTCTTGGTCTTCATCACCCTCTTCTTTTTCAGATATTATTTGTTGCGATAAAATGTTCATTATTCAAACTTAGGCTTTTTTTTCTTAAGTCTATATATAAACACAAATTCTCTGTAGAAAAGGGAGTAAAATTTCACCGCAATTGACTTTTAATCTTATTATATCTTGTGCCTATAAATTATACACCTACAACATATAGTATAAATAGGAAAAAAATCATTAAAATATAATGGTTTATTTGACGAAGTTATTCTAATATTGTTAGATAGCTTTTAAAAGCCCGTAGAGGCTAACCGAGGCAGTAAAGGAAAATAGTTTGAGACGAAGGCAAGTTTCGCCGGCGCGTGTCGGCGCTATATTACTCTCTTTTTTGTTCTGCGTAACCGCGCCAATGGTATTGATGGCGAACCAGAAGTATGCCGCCATGGTAATGGATGCACGGAGCGGCGAAATTTTGCATTCAGAGAATGCTAATAAACGATTGCACCCAGCTTCTTTGACCAAAATGATGACCTTATATGTTGTATTTCAGGCCGTAGAAAACGGTGAAATATCCCTGGATAAAAAAGTGAATATATCACGCCATGCAGCTTCTGAACCTCCCTCTAAACTTGGCTTGAGATCCGGGCAAAAAGTAAGATTGCGTTATTTAATAAGAGCTGCCGCTGTTAAATCTGCAAACGATGCTGCAACAGCACTAGGTGAGGCTATTGAGGGTTCAGAAGCAGCATTCGCAAGAAGGATGAATAGAACCGCCAAAGCAATGGGAATGAACCGCACTACGTTTAAAAATGCCCACGGACTAACAGAATCTGGACACCTATCTACAGCGCGCGATATGACAATTTTAGGTCGTCACTTGTTTTATGACTTTCCTGATTATTATAATTTATTTGCGCGCAAAACTACGTCTGCTGGATCTACTAAGGTTCGCAATACTAATCGAAGATTTTTAAACCACTACCGAGGTGCAGATGGTATAAAAACTGGGTACACGAGAGCGGCTGGTTACAATCTGGTTGCATCCGCTAATAGAAATGGTGAAAGAATAATCACCACAGTTTTCGGGGGAAGAAGTACAACTACCAGAAATGCACAAGTGGCGAAACTTATGGATCTTGGATTCAAAAAAGCCCCTAGAAACGTCAAACTTCAAAAACCAATACCTCCTTCTTATACTGCGATTGCAAGAGCCCCCCAAGTAAAAAGCATATCTAAAAGCTTACGCCCCAAAATCCGGCCGGACGATAGTGAAAATGGCATCTTAATTGCGACTAATGAATACAGATCTGATATTTTATCTGCTTTAAAACAAGCTCAAATATCAGATAAATTGGTGGATAAAACGTCGGAGCTATATACCAATCTATCATATAATCCCGAGCCGAAGCCTGCATATAAAATCGAAACAGTTGATTATCCAAGGATAATTAGCCGTCTTACCTCTTCCGGACAAAAAGATTGGGGTATTGATATTGGAACTTACCCAAACCGATTTACCGCTGACAAAATACTTATAAAAACAGCTTTGTCAGAAATGACCTCATTGGAGGGTTCATTGAGAAAAGTAGTTAAAAACAAATATGGGTTTAGAGCAACTTTTCTTGGCCTCTCGGAAAGTAAAGCAGGCCAAGCTTGTGAACGCCTTAGGAATAGAAACATTAGTTGTGATATAATTTCGCCAGGCTAACTTTTTGCCGCCATTAAAAGATCACGCGTGTAGGGTTCTTGAGGATCCTGAAAAATTTGATCTGTATGGCCACTTTCAATTATATCACCTTGTTTCATTACAAGAACCCGATGTGACATGGCACGAATAACTGCAAGGTCATGACTGATAAAAACATAAGCTAATCCATACTTTTCTTGAAGTTGCTTCAATAATTGAATGATCTGGAATTGTACGGTTCTGTCGAGAGCCGAAGTAGGTTCATCCAAAATAACTAATTTTGGCTTAAGTACCATAGCCCGAGCAATGGCGATCCTCTGTCTTTGACCCCCAGAGAATTCATGAGGGTAACGATGTTTAAATACTGGGTCCAAACCAACTTCATTCATAACATCTTCTACTAACAGTTGGGTATCATCAGAACTTTCTGATTGATGGACCTCCAAACCCTCAGATATTATTTGTGCACAAGTCATACGAGGCGACAATGAACCAAAAGGGTCTTGAAATACGATTTGCATATCAGATCGTATTCGTCTTAATTCCCTTGTTTTTAATGAACCAATATCTTTACCATCAAAATTAATTTGGCCCTCGAAATCAATTAATCTCATAAGGGCAAGAGCAATAGTTGATTTTCCCGAGCCACTTTCACCTACTATTCCCAATGTTTCACCCATTCTTACATCAAAAGTAGCTGAGTTTAGCGCTTTAATATGGCCTACTGTCCGCTTCAATAAACCTTTATAAACAGGAAACCATACCTTGGTATCTTGAGCGCTCAAAATTATCTTGGAGTGTGAAGAGACTGATTTAGGGCTTGAAGAAGATACTGCCTTCAAAAGTTTTTTTGTATACTCATTCTTTGGCTTTTCAAAAACACTATCAGTACTCCCTTTCTCAACTATCTTTCCAGCATTCATTACACAAACTCGGTCAGCTATTTGCCTAACTATGTTAAGATCGTGTGTGATAAAAAGCATCGACATTCCAAATTCTTTTTTTAAATTTGCTAAAAGATATAGAATTTGGGCTTGAATTGTTACATCTAATGCCGTCGTAGGCTCGTCTGCTATCAAAATTTTAGGCCGATTTGCTATTGCCATCGCGATCATAACACGCTGCCGTTGACCTCCAGACAATTGATGCGGATAAGCGTTTAGCCTAAACTCAACGTCTCTTATTCCCACCTTTTCTAAAAGATTTATGCAATTTTCTCGTAATTTTTCTTTATTCAAGTTTTGATGTAACGATATTGTTTCTGAAAGCTGCCGCTCAATGGTGTGTAATGGATTCAGCGATGTCATGGGTTCTTGGAATATAAAGCTAATCTGACTTCCTCTCAATTTCTGTAGAGCCCGCTCATCCTTTGGGTCAACGGAATTTCCATCAATATTTATTTCACCATCAACTGAAGCAGCATTTCCCAATAAAGCAGCAGTACTCAGAGCAGTTACTGACTTTCCCGACCCACTTTCTCCAACTAAAGCAACAGTTTCGCCTTTATTAACCTGAAACGATACGTTGTTAACTGCCCTGTAACGTACTCCATCTTGTAAGAAACTAATATTTAGATCCTTCACAGTAAGAATAGGTTTCATTTAAAGGTCTTCCTAGGGTCGAACGCATCTCTCACACCTTCAAAAATAAAAACTAAAAGAGCCAACATTATTGCAAAAGTAAAAAATGCAGTGAAGCTGAGCCACGGTGCTTGAATGTTTTGTTTTGCCTGTAGAGTAAGCTCTCCTAATGACGGCGCAGAAGATGGTAGACCGAATCCTAAAAAGTCCAAGGCCGCCAGACTAGCAATGGTCCCGGTCACAATAAACGGCAGCATTGTAAGAGTAGCCACCATCGCGTTTGGCAGCATGTGCTTAAACATAATTTTCAAATTTGAAACACCTAACGCTTTTGCTGCTCGAACATATTCTAAGTTTCTGGCACGCAAGAATTCTGCTCGTACAACTCCCACTAAACCCATCCAGCCAAATAGAACCGACAAAAATACAAGCAACCAAAAACTACGCCCAAGGATCGCAAACATAATTATGATTATATACAACGAAGGCACACCAGACCAAATTTCAATAAATCTCTGAAAAAGCAAATCGGTTCTTCCACCAAAATACCCCTGAACGGCACCTGCAATAATACCAATTAAGCTAGCTAAACTTGTGACTATAATTGTGAAAACAATCGAGAGCCTAAACCCATAAATTACCCGAGCTAGGACATCTCGCTTGGTATCATCTGTCCCAAGAATATTTTCACTATTTGGGGGCAATGGAGCTGCGCCAGGACGATCGACTGGGGTATCGTATGAATATGGGATAATCGGCCATAAAGAATAACCTTGTTCAAAAGAAGGTGTATTCAAATCAAAGGATTCATTTGATATTGCCTCGATAATTTCTTCTGGAGACTCAAAACAATTCTCTAAACCTCCAGACATAATAAGGCACTGGACTTCGGGATCTCTGTAAACCGCCTCTGTTTTGAAGTCTCCTCCAAAAGCCGTTTCAGGATAAAAATTTGCAATAGGAAAAAAGTACTCACCTCGAAACTTTACAAGGATAGGCTTATCATTCGCTATCAGCTCAGCAAGAAGTGATATAGAAAAACAGATACTAAATATAATTAAAGACCAGTAAGCACGTTTATTTGCTCTAAAATTACGCCACCTGCGCTTACTGAGAGCAGAAATCTGCATTAGCCTTGTCTTCCTTCAAAATCAATCCTGGGATCAATAAAAACATACATTAGATCGGATAATATTCCGACTACGAGGCCGATGAGTCCGAATACAAAAAGTGTCCCAAATATTACTGGATAATCGCGTGCAACTGCGGCCTCAAAACCCATACGCCCAAGACCATCCAGCGAGAAGATCGTTTCAATTATTAAACTGCCTCCAAAAAAGACGCCTATAAAAACTGCTGGAAACCCTGCTATCACAATCAGCATTGCATTTCTAAAAACGTGACCGTATAGAATTTGTTTTTCTTTTAAGCCTTTCGATCTTGCTGTTACCACGTATTGTTTTTGAATTTCATCAAGAAAACTATTTTTTGTAAGCAATGTAAGAGTAGCAAATCCAGATATAGATGAAGCAAGAACCGGTAAAGTTATATGCCATAGATAGTCTTTTATTTTAGCCAATAGAGATAAGTTTTCAAAATTTTCTGAAGTCAATCCACGTAATGGAAAAATCTGATAATAAGAGCCACCAGCGAAAAGAACCAATAACAATATTGCAAATAAAAAACCTGGGATAGCATATGCAAGTATAATTATTCCACTGGTCCAAGTATCAAAATCACTACCATCAGTAACCGCTTTCTTTATGCCCAAGGGTATGGAAACAAGGTAAGCTAAAAGAGTAGACCACAAACCCAAAGTAATTGAAACAGGCATTTTTTCTACAACTAAATCGACCACACTAATCGAACGAAAATAGCTTTCGCCAAAGTCAAATCGTAGATAATCCCAAAGCATATTCAAAAAGCGCTCGACTGGTGGCTTATCAAAGCCAAACTCCTTCTCAAGTTCTTTGATAAATTCATCAGGCAAGCCTCGGGCTCCAGCATAGGATCCATCATTATTATTGCCTACTTCCTTACTTCCCCCAGAAAAAGCTTCAAAAACATCACCTTCGCCTTCAATTTGTGCCAAGATTTGTTCTACTGGTCCGCCCGGGACAAACTGTACAAGTGTAAAGTTAATTATTAAAATACCCAGTAGAGTGGGGAATACTAATAAAAGTCGGCGGATGATGTATGCGCCCATAAACTACCTTAAAGCTCCAGAAGACTTAAGAAGCTCAGCCTTATCGGAGTTGAACCACCAAAAATCAAGATAACCTAAGTCAAAGGGTGGTATTTCATCAGGATGTTCATACATATCCCAATATGCTACTCGATAAGTATTATTATACCACTGAGGTACCCAAAACCGTAGAGATCGTAACGCTCGATCGAGGGCTTTAACCGATGTTTTCAGTTCAGCTTTATTCTCTGCTTTAATAACGTATTCAATTAATGCATCGATAGCTGGGTTGCTTACTCCCGCAGAATTAAAAACAGATACATCTGAACTTTCAGAGCCAAAATATTGTTTTAAACTTGAAGATGGTTCTAGTGACATTGGATGTTGAGTAGTAAGCATATCAAAATTATAATTCCGCTTTCGGTCAGTAAATTGTGCCGAGTCTATTCTTTCATACTTAGCATCGATACCTGCCGCCCTTAGATTGTCTATGTATGGTAAAATAACTCTGTCAAATGCTGGACTGCGCTCAATGATTTCAAGAGAAAATAAATCACCATCAGAGTTCCTACGGAGGCCATCATCACCAACTAACCAGCCTGCATCGTCTAGTAACTTCGAAGCAACCCGGAGATTTTTTCGGTCTAAAGCCCTCAATCCTGATACTGATGCAGTGACAGCCTCATCATCTAAAACACCAGCGGGTAAATCACCAGCCAAGGGTTTTAGTAAAGCTAACTCTCCTTCACTAGGCTTACCCTCCGCGGCCAACTCGGAGTTTTCCCAAAAGGAGTTTACACGAGCATACTGGCCAAAAAACAGCGATTCATTTGACCACTCAAAATTATAAAGTAAACCTATGGCTTCTCTAACTTTAGGATCTGAAAATTTTGGCCTTCTGAGATTCATAACAAAAGCTTGGCCAGTTGCAATGCCACCGTCTGGGAGCGTCTTTTTAATGACTTTTCCCTCATTCAAAGCGGGAAAGTCATAAGCAGTTGCCCAATTTTTCGATACGTTTTCTATGCGCATCGTATACTCTCCAGATTTAAAGCCTTCCAAAGCTGCACTGCTATCCGCGAAATATTCAACCGTTATACTATCGAAGTTTGACCTTCCCTTCATCAAAGGAAGATCAATACCCCAATAATCTTTATTTCGCTTGTAGGTTATACGTTTGTTCACTTCAAACTTTTCCATAACATACGGTCCAGAACCAATAGCAATTTCCATTCTGCTTTCATCTAGCCTAGCACCGGTCGTATCAAACCATGCTTTGGACATAACGGGAAGGCCTCCAACGATCGGTATAGCATCACGCTTAGATGCGTCAGGGTTGAAAAAATATTTTATTTTTTTTGGACCTAAAACTTGTACATCTTTTACAATCTGCTCCAAAATTGCCTTATAGCTAGCTAAACCCTGTTCTAAAAACAGCTGAAAAGTATATTTAACATCATCAGCAGTAACAGTTGTACCGTCGGAAAACTGGGCTTCTTCTCTAATGTTGAAGATCACCCAAGATTGATCTTCCGGGTATTCGATGCTCTTAGCAAGCAACCCATAAAGCGAACCCACCTCATCAGCAGTGCCATCCAATAAAGATTCGAAGGGTGCTGAAGCAAGCGCACCAGACCGTCCTTTTCTTGTGTATGGGTTCATAGAATCAAACGTTCCCATACTCCAAATGGAAATATCGCCACCCTTGGGTGCGTCCTTGTTTACATAGTTCAAGTGAGTAAATTCTTCTTGATAACTCAACTCTCCAAAGAAATTAAAACCATGTGATTTTGTTATCTTTTCATCTGCCCAAGCAACCCCAACAAGCAAAATGACTAAAGACAGTGTAAACAGCGAACTAATTATGGGCAGAAAAACAAGATTTTCATCTATTTTTGCATAAACATTTGCTTTGCGAGACAGCTTTAACATTGGAAACCCCCTGATTGATCCATACTTAAGTTTTATGGATCAATCAGGGGGTTTCAAGGGTATCAGCGCATTTAAGTAAAAATAATTTGCCAACAATCATTTAAGATGCAGATGTTTGCCACTAAATCGAATTATTTCACCGTTGCGAGATATGCTATTAAATTTGCCCGATCTACTGGCTTTTTTAATCCAGAAAATCCCATTTTAGTTCCGGCAGCATACTTTTTTGGATTCTCTAAAAAACCATCAAGATTTTCGGGGGACCAGGTTTCTGCAACAGCTACAAGAGCACCGGAATAGCCATATCCATCAACAGAACCAACGGCACGATTAACAACAGCGTAGAGATGGGGTCCTGTTCCATTCGCGCCATCTTCTAACTTGTGACAAGCTTTACATTTACCATAAACTTTGGCGCCTTTTTCTACATCTGCTGCTAAATACAGTTCAGCAAACTGTGGACCCTCTTCTTCCATCTCGTCAACTTCCACTTCTGCTTCAGCGACTTCTATGGCATAGCCTGCAGCGTATTCGCCCCCGTGACCGCCACCAACATGGTAAATTTCTTCAGCTGCCCAATTGCCCAAAAGGTAAATTAAAAGGGCGCCACAAAAACCACCCAAAACTTTCGTTGCTGTCATTGTATCCATTTGATTTAACCTTTTGCTCGAGTTTTGCGCGTTATCTACTCTTTTCCTCTGGGATTATGCAAGGTGTAAGGTATATATAGTACAGCAAAATATTATAAAATTGGATAAAAATGACAAACAGGATTGCCTTTCAAGGAGCTCTAGGAGCTTACTCTCACGAAGCTTGCATTGCCTACAGGCCTGATATGGAGCCTTTTCCTTGCCAAACCTTTGGCGACGTGTTGCGTGCAGTGCGTGATAGTGACGCAGAACTTGCGATGTTGCCTGTTGAAAACTCGTCTTACGGTAGGGTCGCGGACAGTCACCGTTTATTACCAGAATCAGGTCTGCACATAGTTGATGAATGCTTCACAAGGGTGAGGATATCTCTAATGGCTAACACAGGAACTCAGTTAGAAAACATTAAGGCTGTAAGAGCACATTTAGTTTTACTACCCCAAGCTCAGAAATTTTTGGATAAACACAAAATAAGAGCAGATGCGGCCGCAGATAGTGCTGGCGCAGCTGCTAAATTGGCAGTTTCAAAAAAATTAGACGAAGGCGTATTAGCAAGTAAACTTGCTGCCGAAATATATGGCTTAGACATTCTCGCGCGAGACATAGAAGACTACGGGCACAATACCACTAGATTTCTAGTTATGTCGCGGAACCCAAATTTGGAGCGTAGGGGAAACCATAAATTAATGACAACCTTTGTTTTTCAGGTTCGAAACATCCCTGCAGCTCTATATAAAGCCATGGGGGGTTTTGCCACAAACGGTGTTAATATGACCAAGCTCGAAAGTTATATGGTGGGAGGCTCATTCACTGCAACTCAATTTTACGCAGATATCGAGGGACATCCAGATGATGAAAACGTCGCTAGGGCGCTTGAAGAATTGAGTTATTTTACTGATAGCTTATCAATTCTCGGAGTTTACCCTACCGATAAAAATCGTTATTGAATGCCGTCATATGTCGGCGGCATTTAGTCAGTCTTGCAAACGATCTGAAAGCCATCTCTCCAACAGAAAATTAGCTATCGATCCTTTCCGAGCAGGAAATATAGTTTGATTTACACCTGCAAAAACGTCTAAAAGTTCCGACTTTCCCATCCACATGGCGTCTTCAATTTCATTGAAATCTATTGTTATTTTTTCACTTTGAGCAATACCATGACACCCAAACATTAACGAATTTGGAAACACCCAGGGCTGGCTTGCCAAATATGACACTTTACCTACCTTAACGCCACTTTCTTCCATCACCTCCCTTCTTACAGCCCCTTCTATCGTTTCGCCAGGCTCTACAAAACCAGCCAACAAAGAGTACATTTTTTCGGGCCAATTGGGAGACCTCCCAAGCAAAACCTTATCTCCCCTTGTTATTAGCATTATTACAACTGGATCCGTCCTAGGGAAATGAGACATTCCACAATTATCACAGTTTTTTTGCCATCCAGAGAGTATCATTTTAAGCAATGAACCGCAGGACGAGCAATATTTTTGAGTAGTGTCCCAGTGAAACAAACCCTTAGCAATTGAACACAGCTCCGCTTCTCTCTTAGTCAAATTTAACATTTGACCTCTTAGCTCACAAAAAGCATATTTTTTATCTAACTTTGGATGGCGCTGTTGAGTTGAGTCAAAAAATACGTTTGGATCAGGTTGATCTCCCGTAGTTGTTTCCCATTGAGATACATCAAAAGCAATGTATTTATGATTTTTTTCAGATCCCAAGAAAATTTCAGCCGCACCTTCACATAGTGGATGGGGAAACTCAAACCTTGCCAAAGAAGGTTGATTTTCTAAATCCATTAAAATTTTGCCACGCCAGACAAAGATTATGGTGTCGCCCATTGAAGCTTTTGCTTTTTCCGTTCCACGATAAGCAGCAGCTCTGTTCAGTCCAGAACCTCCAAAAGTTACGTCTTCAGCATTTCTCACAAAAGTATCTCCACTAAAATCTTATTTACATTGATAGAATAGTTTTGATTAGAAGCAATAAGGTTACGGCGGAGATCTTGAATAAAAGCTTAAAAAGCCATATAGTGACTCTGAGAGGTTGGTCGGGCAAGCGCCTCGCCAACCCGGTCAGGTCCGGAAGGAAGCAGCCGTAACGAGCACCGTTTGGGTCGCACTTAACCTCTCACCTTCAGAATTAACCCCTGTTTGCCTTAGGTAATTTCGCCCAGTTTTCTTGGGCTTTGGTCTCGACGGCACATGGCCTAATTTTGCGGAGCCTCTCTAAGGCTTCTTCTGGGTCCTCTCCAAACTCGATCATAATGCGTAAAACAATCATGCCCGATCTCCCACATCCCCCCCGACAGTGTATTAGGATTCTATCCCCATTGTTAACTTTTTGAAGCATATTTTTGGAGATTGATTCCCACAAAAATTCTTGCTGCTGATCAACGGTGTCAAAATCTTTTATTGGGAAATGTAGCCACTGAATTTTTTCTTTTTCTATTAAAGAAATAAAATCTCTTGTACCTAGATCCTCCATCTCTTTTTTTTCTGTTAGAGACACTATTATAGCTGGCTTCCAATTAAAAATTTTTTCAATATCAGCCAAAACGTTCCCTTGAAGACCGGGCAAACAGCTTATCCCTAATAATCCGGGTCCAAGGGATATTTCAAAAACTTCAAAAGAATGCATTAGTATTTTCTTTTCAATTATATTGATGACTGGACGTCTAGCACACAAACACTTAGCTTATAACTACCTTTGATTAAGAACCAAGATATGACAGCAGAAGAAAAAAACAGTTATCAAGTATTAGCCCGAAAGTACCGTCCGGAAACATTTTCTGACCTCATCGGACAAGAGGCAATGGTAAGAACGCTGAAAAATGCCTTTGACGCCGATCGGATTGCTCAAGCCTTCATGATGACCGGTATTCGTGGCGTTGGAAAAACAACTACTGCTCGAATCATAGCAAAGGGTATGAATTGTGTTGGAATCGAAGGGAAAACAGGTCCAACAACAAATCCGTGTGGCCAGTGTGAACACTGTACTGCAATAAGCGAAGGACGACACGTCGACGTGTTAGAGATGGATGCAGCTAGCAGAACTGGTGTTGATGATATTAGGGAAATAATCGATAGCGTTCATTACCGTGCTGCTTCTGCAAGGTTCAAAATTTACATTATCGATGAAGTACACATGTTATCTAACAATGCATTCAATGCATTGTTGAAGACCCTGGAAGAACCACCAGCACATGTAAAATTTATATTCGCAACTACAGAAATTCGAAAAGTTCCCGTAACTGTCTTATCAAGATGTCAAAGATTTGATTTGCGCCGAATTGAGCCAGAAGAAATGATTAAAATGCTTCAAAATTTGGCAACGCTTGAAAATGCGAGTATTTCAACTGAGGCCCTGGCGTTAATTACGCGTGCTTCCGAAGGGTCTGCAAGAGATGCACAGTCATTGTTAGATCAAGCTATCAGTCATGGGGCTGGGGAAACTAACGTTGATCAAGTTCGATCAATGTTAGGTTTAGCTGACCGTGGAAGAGTTTTGGACTTATTTGAATTTATCATGCGAGGTCAGGCCAAAGAAGCCTTGAATGAACTTGGCAGCCAATACTCAGATGGAGCGGACCCCATCGGGATAATTCGGGACCTTGCAGAAGTAACGCATTGGGTTTCTGTTATTAAAATTACTCCTGACGCAGCCGATGATCCAACAGTTTCACCTGATGAAAAAGCTCGCGGGCAGGCATTTTCTCAATCTTTGCCAATGCCAATACTTACCAGAACCTGGCAATTGCTCCTGAAAGCCTTGGAAGAAATTTCATCGGCGCCAAACGCAATGATGGCCGCAGAAATGGCAATTATCCGAATAACGCATGTTTCAGATCTTCCAAGCCCTGAGCAACTGGTAAAAAAACTCATAAATTCTCAATCCGATACTACGGTGGTTAGAAAAGAAAGCCCTGAAGGAGCTACAAAAGATACCACTTCTTTGAATTACAAAAAAACTCAACACACTGAAACAAGTTCTATACGGAATGAAGGCAATACAGCCTTTGCTTTGGATGCCGAAACTTTAGCTTTACAATACCCTACTTTTGAAAGTGTTTTAGAAGTAATTCGTAAGTTTCGGGATATGAAACTTCTCATAGATGTGGAAAACTCAATTCGATTAAGTAGCTATATTCCAGGGCGAATTGAGTTTACACCTGCTGAGAATTCTCCAACGGACTTAGCGCAGAGACTTGGCAAACTGTTACAAAATTGGACTGGCTTTCGATGGGCTATAACAGTGGTCAGCAACTGTTCCGCAGAAACAATTCAAGAGCACAGAAACGCCGAAGAAGCACAATTAAAACGTGAAGCGAAACTTCACCCTTTTGTAAAAACAGTTTTTGAAAACTTTCCAAAAGCGTCTATAACAGAAATCAAGTCACAGGCACAAATCATAACAGAAGCAGAAAAAACAAGGTTACCAGAAATTGAGGGTGAGTGGGACCCTTTTGAAGAATAAACTAAGGAGAGTAAAATGTTTAAAGGTTTAGGCGGGTTAGGCGATATGGGCAAAATGATGAAAGCTGCTCAGGAAATGCAGGGTAAAATGGCCCAAATGCAGGAAGAGATGGTGAATATCATGGTAGAAGGCCAAGCTGGGGCAGGTATGGTCAAAGCTACTTGCTCTGCAAAGGGCGACCTTAAATCATTAGATATTGATCCAACAATTTTTAACAGTAATGACAAGGAAGTTGTCGAAGACTTGATCGTTGCCGCAATTAAAGACGCTCAAGAAAAAGCTAGCGAAAAAGCAAAAGAAGAAATGGGAAAACTTACAGAAGGTTTAGGGTTGCCGCCCGGCATGAAACTCCCATTTTAAAAAATGAAAAATAATCGAGAACTTGATGTTTTAATCGAGCTTATGGCAAAACTCCCTGGGCTTGGGCCACGATCAGCGCGCCGCGCTGTTTTGCATTTAATTAGGAAGCGTAACTCTCTTTTGCTCCCAATAGCCGATATGCTATCCAACCTATCTGAGACAGCCCAAGAATGTTTAAATTGTGGAAATATTACAACTACAGATTTATGCGAAATCTGTAGTGATCAAGACAGAGGTAATGGAGAGCTATGTATTGTTGAGGATGTGTCCGACCTTTGGGCTATGGAGCGAGCCAATATTTTTAAGGGTCGCTACCACGTTTTGGGTGGTACTTTGTCTGCTCTTGATGCCGTAGGCCCCGAAGAGTTACGCATACCAAAGCTACTAAATCGTGTTGTTTCAGAAGATATAACCGAAGTCATTTTGGCTCTTAATGCCACCATAGAGGGTCAAACAACAGCGCACTATATATCTGAACAACTTGAGCACACAGTAAAAGTTACCTCGTTAGCGCAAGGTGTTCCGATCGGTGGGGAGTTAGATTATCTTGATGAAGGCACGATAATGGCTGCACTTAAAGCTCGACGCCAAATTTAACAGGTCAAAAATACCATTATTCTTTTTCGGGCTTCTCGCCTTCTTCTGGAAGATTGAAAAAACTATCTGCATCCGAAAAGTCCTCATTGGCCTCTTCTGAATTTTGCGTCTGATTTTCTGTTAAGCTAAATGCTTCTAATCCTTCCATACTAGAGGGTATTTTAGGCTCCACGGGCATTTCAAGCGATTGCTCAGTGCTCACCAATTTACGTCTTTCATCATCAGACATGATGGCGCCATCAGTTGCCTTTTTTGCCGCTGCTTTTTGTACAGCAATGTCTAACTCAGATTGCCTACAGAGACCCAACGCAACTGGGTCAATAGGTTGAATGTTTGAAATATTCCAATGAGTTCGTTCACGGATAGACTGAATAGTTGGTTTGGTTGTGCCTACAAGTTTGGAAATTTGGCCATCAGTCAATTCTGGATGAAACTTGACCAACCAATAAATTGAAGCCGGTCTATCCTGTCGTTTGGATAATGGTGTATATCGCGGGCCACGCCTTTTTTCCTCTCCTATGGCTGCAGGATTATGTTTTAGAACTAACTTGTAGAGGGGGTCTGCCTCAGCTTTTTTAATTTCTTCAGCATCTAATTGGCTGTTTGTGACAGGATCAAATCCCTTTACCCCAGTCGCCACATCCCCATCAGCTATACCCTGAATTTCTAGCTCATGCATTCCAACAAAATCTGCTATTTGTTTAAATGTAAGCATAGTATTATCAACCAGCCAAACAGCTGTCGCTCTTGCCATGATAGGTTTAGCCATTTTTATCTCCTTCATATAATCCGCAACCACCTTAATTCAGGCGCCCATTCTAAAGGAATTATCCGATAATAGGGGAAGTAATATTGCTATAACGATTTTTTTTTAAAAGTGAAGTCCTGTTAATAAATTATTATCAATCTGTTTTTGTGAAGATCGATGTAGAGCAACTTTTTTTCATAGGCAAATTCAGGATAAGATCCGCCACAAAGAATACTTAAAGGTCAAAATTTTACATTGAAAAAAATCTGTCGCGAAATATTTCAATAATTTGAACGTTGAATTAGTATTTTTGTTGCGCTGCGGTTGCTAAATCACTAAAAGATAGAAAATTTTGAGGAGACTCGTTTGATGGCTCATGATGGACAGCACGACCTTATGGTTTCGACACCGATTTTGGAAAATGTTTTAGACTTAGCGAGAGAAACAATTGAGCCTTTAGAAATACTTAATCGTAAAGCCTTAGATAAGCTGCGTGATCTAGTCACGATAGAAGGCAAAGTCTCTTCTCCGATGATAGAAGCTAACCAATCAGCTGCACATGGCGTAGCTTGGCTAGCGACCTATACAGAAAGTATTAGCCAAATGGTAAAATGGGCTGAAAATCTTTCTAAAGATATGAAGTTTGGACAGGCAGAACAACTTTTATTGCAGATTGGGGTCGGCGAGTACCTTGGGCAAATTGTTGGTGGAATTATGATGAGCCAAGGTGAAATCTTTAGGCTTAATGACATTGGATTAAGTACTTTAGACCTGTCAGATTTTCAAACCCAAGAAGTGCAAGAGCTTTTAAGTAAAGGTAACTCACAAGAGGCTCGTACACTGTTAGTTGATATCATGCAGGAGTATTCAGCAAATATCACAGTTGGCGACAGCGGTTTAGACCAAGACTTAGAAATGATAAGAGAACAATTTAGAAAGTTCTCGATTGATAGGATTGAGCCCCACGCGCATGAATGGCACTTAAAAGACGAATTAATTCCTCTCGGAGTTATTTCAGAGTTATCAGAGTTAGGTGTTTTTGGACTAACCATCCCCGAGGAGTACGGCGGACTTGGTTTAAGCAAGGCATCAATGGCAGTTGTATCAGAAGAATTATCTAGAGGATACATAGGCGTTGGCTCTTTAGGGACCAGGACCGAAATTGCGGCTGAATTGATCCTTTGCGGTGGTACAGAAGAACAAAAAAAACAGTGGCTGCCAGGTTTAGCCAGCGGCGAAATTTTACCAACTGCGGTTTTTACGGAGCCCAATACGGGCTCTGACTTGGGAGCGCTTCGAACGAGAGCCATAAAATCTGAAAATGGCGACTACCAAATTACTGGCAATAAAACTTGGATCACACATGCATCTCGCACTCATGTTATGACCTTACTCGCCCGCACGGATACTGAGTCAAAAGATCATCGAGGTTTGTCTATGTTTCTGGCCGAAAAGCAACCTGGAACAGATGACAATCCTTTCCCAGACAAAGAAATATCTGGTGGAGAAATCGAGGTCCTAGGCTATAGAGGTATGAAAGAATATGAAATGGCCTTTGACAAATTTAAAGTTGATAAAACGAACCTTCTAGGCGGTCAGGAAGGGAAAGGTTTCAAACAACTTATGCAAACATTTGAAAGTGCCAGAATCCAAACTGCAGCACGAGCTGTTGGGGTTGCTCAGGCAGCTTTGGACGAATCCTTCAATTATGCAAAAGATAGAAAACAATTTGGAAAATCGCTCATTAAATTTCCTCGGGTTCTAAATAAATTAGCAATGATGGCTGTAGAAATTATGATAGCTAGGCAACTGACTTACTTCAGCGCATATGAAAAAGACAACAACCGCCGATGTGATCTTGAGGCTGGCATGGCAAAGTTACTTGGCGCGAGAGTAGCCTGGGCTGCAGCAGATAACGGTCTTCAAATACACGGTGGAAATGGATTTGCCTTAGAATATAAAATCAGCCGTATTCTTTGCGACGCTAGAATTTTGAATATTTTTGAGGGTGCAGCAGAAATCCAAGCTCAGGTTATAGCTCGTCGATTATTAGAAACTGAAGCTAATTAAATTACCCCTAGATTCGGTTCAACACAGTTATAAGCTTTCATTCGGTAAAAACTCGGTTGGAATTTTGTTTTCATTTAATAGTAAAAATTCTGAAAACACTTTCCCCATTTTGGGGGCCATGGCTAAGCCTATCTTAAAACCACCATTCATTATGAATTCCGATGGGAAAAGAGGATGTTTGCCTAATACTGGTGCTCTAGAGCGTGAACGCGGCCGCACATTTGCCCATGTACAGATTGGGTCTTTACCTTTTAGTTCTGGTAATATGTTTGAAGCCTTTAAAATCAAAGCCTTTAGATTATCATCGTTAGTATCTTCATGTTCAAAACTACGTTCAGATGTTGAACCAACAGCAACCGTACCGTCAAAATGTGGGATAAAATGTAAGGTTTCTGCAAAAAGTTGTGCTGAATTTGACTTTGTTAATTTAAATAATGCTGCTTGTCCTTTTACTCCATTTCCAAAATTATTTCCTAATTTTTTTGATATTCTGCTTAGGTCATGGACACCGGTAGCCCAGACAACTTTACCTTGGTTTTTTCCTTCTAAAAGAAACTCACACCCTTCATTTTTCAAGGCTTGAGCCAAGGATAAACAAGCCAACCGGGGATGGATTGTTGCAGATAAAGTATCAAAGATCCAAAGGCCTGTAGGTGATGTTAATTTCCAATCTTTGCTGTTATCTATGATCTCCCAATTCGCAAAGTTTTTCCAAAAATTATCTGCACTTTCTTTTCTTTTTTGAGCCAAAGTAACGCTAGCTTCATCCATCAAAGGCTGTAGTCTACCGTTCCTTCTATATCCACTGTTCAGTCCAGAAACACTATCTACAGATCTCCAGAATTTTTGACTATAAAGCAAACTTTCAAGTTGGAACTGTTTCTTAGTATTCCAGTTCTCTGGAACATGAGGCGCAAGCGCTCCTACTATACCGCCACTGGCTCCTGTAGCGATGCCATTTGGATCAATTACTCTTACTGACGCACCCAAATTGAGACAATGCCAGGCGAGTGTTAACCCCATAATCCCAGCACCTCTTATCGTGATGTCTTTCATTCGCTCTTTTCACCTGCTAATAAATGAGCGATAGAGGTGACAAAAGAAAAGTGCAAGCCTTTGACAAACTATACTTATCCAAATCTTGTTTGGCGGAATGATCGAATACCAATAGCTCAAAAATTTGATGACCCTTACTACTCGCTGGATAATGGTTTGGAAGAAGTTCGTCATGTTTTTTTAAACGGTAATAAACTTTCTCAAAGGCTGAAAGATGGATTTAAGATTGCCGAATTAGGATTTGGGACTGGACTGAATTTTTTATCAACTCTTTGGCAATGGCGACTCAAAAAACAAAAAGGGAAACTTTCTTATACTTCCTTCGAAGCGTTTCCAATGAAACCAGAAGACATGGTCAAAGCACAAAGTAAATTTGCTGAATTAAGTAGTATTAAACATGAGTTCTCTTCTCTTTGGAGCGAGCTCCTAGAAAAAGGAGAGCTATATGGGAGTGACTACCATTTGCAACTTATTTTGGGTAATGCACAGCGCACAATTAAAAATTTAGATATAAAGGCTGATTGTTGGTTCTTGGACGGCTTTTCTCCAGCTAAAAATCCAGAGCTGTGGGAGAAAGAATTATTGAATGATGTCTATAGATGTACGGCTAATAAAGGTACATTATCAACTTACTCTGCAGCAGGTATCGTTCGCAGAAATTTAAGTTTAGCAGGCTTTGAAGTTGAACGAACTAATGGTTTTGGGCGCAAGCGACATATGACAGTTGCGATCAAAAAGTCATGACAAGCAATCCAAAATTAGGAATATCGCTTATGGCAGTAACCATGTTAATTTTTGCTATTCAAGATGGTATATCTCAATATCTAGCGCGCGAATACAATGTTTTTTTTATTGTTATGATTCGGTACTGGTTTTTTGCTATATTTGTCATCGTTTTATGTTCCCGACAAGCTGATGGGCTCCGCAGAGTGATATCAACAAAACAGCCTTTTTTACAAATTTTTCGTGGTGCATTGCTCGCTTTCGAAGTTATTGTGATGATTACAAGTTTTACTCTGCTAGGCTTGATTGAAAGCCATGCTGTTTTTTCAATTTACCCACTACTGGTAGCGGCATTATCTGGACCAATTTTGAAAGAATATGTTGGTTGGAAACGGTGGTCTGCTATTTTTATCGGTTTTGTCGGTGTCATGATAATTTTGAAACCAACTAATAATGTGTTCTCTTTACAAGCGATAATTCCCTTTATTGCTGCGCTTATGTTTGCTTTGTACAGCCTCTTGACCAGATATGCAGCCCGCCAGGACAGTACGATGACTTCATTTTTTTGGACTGGAATAA
The DNA here is from genome assembly GCA_902543185.1 of Paracoccaceae bacterium. Classification (GTDB taxonomy): domain Bacteria; phylum Pseudomonadota; class Alphaproteobacteria; order Rhodobacterales; family Rhodobacteraceae; genus Salinivivens. The sequence goes on along the minus strand of CACBXB010000012.1, from coordinate 7,735 downwards.
TTGGAGCAATTGTAATGTCAGTTGTTGGAAGCAGCTACTGGGTTTCTTTAGAATCTATCGACTGGGCCTGGTTGGGTCTGCTATGTATCCTTGCGTGTTTAGCACATTATTTACTTATAAAATGCTACGAAGTGTCAGAAGCAAGTTCGCTTCAGCCTTTCGCTTACTTACAACTTCTCTTCGCGACGATTATTGGTCTTTGGATATTTAGTGAAAATCTGGAGACACATCTTGTTATAGGCGCATTACTTGTTGTGCTCGCTGGATTATTCACTTTTTGGCGCGAGCAGCAAAAACCCTGAACCTTTAAGGTAAAAATAAAAAGAATTAGGAGGTTCTTTTTTCAGTCGTACTTTATAGTTTGGAAGGCTTTCTGAAACTCGCATAACATAATTACGTGTTTCTTCGAAAGGGATACTTTCAACCCACTGGACCAAATCAACTTTTGGGTTTCGTGGATCTCCCAGAAGCTCAATCCAACGGTCAGCACGAGATGGCCCAGCATTATATGCGGCTGCCATGAGAATTGGATTGCCATCATACCTTTCAGAGAGTTCTTCCAGATAGGCTATTCCAATCTCAGCATTATATTTCCAATCTGACAACATTCTTTCAGATGAAAATTTCAAGCCTAACCTTTTTGCCATTTCTTTAGCTGTCTTTGGCATTACTTGCATCATGCCTAGAGCTCCAACAGGTGATTCAGCTTTCGGATAGAATTCGCTTTCCCGACGCGCTATAGCCAACGTCATTTCTGGAGGAATTCTTTGTGGCATATCTGCCACCGGGTGAAGCGCAAAATAAGGCCTTGGAAAAACCTTGCTTTGACTTGCTGCTCTTTTTGCAACCATAACCAGCTCATGAGCCTTTTGGTTTTCCTCTAAAAAATCAACTAATCTTAATATATCCTCATCAGATAATGTTTCGGTTAAATGGGTGAGAAAGCGCTCTGCGAGTACTTCCCTATTTGACGCAAACAGTAGCAAAGCTGCTTTAAAAACTGAATCATTTGAAAAACTTGCATTCTTCCATGACTTGGAGTGAGAAGTATTTAAAACTGTCATATCTACCGTCCTTCCCACTTTTTCGGCTGCCAGCAAACCGTAGTAGGTTTCCCAACGATCGGCTCCTATTTGATAAATTTGTTGCGCGACATCCATCTTACCTTGCTTTTCGTATGTTCTCCCTAGCCAATACAGACCCCGCCCTAATGAAATTGGAGCATCTACCGCCACTAAAAAATTCTTGAAATGCTTCAGAGCTAGCTCTGCGTTATTCAACTTTTCTAATGCTAAATACCCAGAAAGCCATTCTAGAACAGCATAAGTATCACCTTCTTCAAGATAGTGATTAGACGAAATATTATAGGCCTTTTTATACTGTTTGTTATACATCAGATCACGAGCTAAAATTTCTCTTCTTTCAGCCCATTTTGACGGCTGAGATAAATGCCTGGCAGATTTACTATATTTTTCTAAAACTTGGAGACCCGAATCCCGAAGATTGTTTCTAAGTCGCCATTCGAAACGCGCGTGCATCACTAGAGGATGTTTCTTCCACTCTGGAGGTAAAGAATTAATTTTTGCAGATACATTTTTTTTATTCGCATAAAGAGAAAAAACAGTATCAGCTACCGCCTTTTGAGTATCACTCAATAAAAAAGACATCGCATTTAATGAGGCTTTATCTTTTTCCCAAAGGAGAAACTCAAACCGATTATCTTTTAAAGGAAGTAAATTTGTTCGGAAATTTTCAATAATCTCAAAAGTTGTATTCTTATTCATACTTTGATCAGCCCAGGCTGCTTGAGCAACAAGACCTGCCTTAAATTTTTGCCCGTCCCGCTTCAGCGCAAGTGCATAAACTAGGCTCCCCAAACCAGTTTGAGGTTTTCCCAAATCAAAGAACGCTAAAACCTCCTTATCCGAAGCATTAAAAAAAGTTTTTTCAGATCTTTTCCTGAGATAAGGTAGCCCTGGCCAATCAGAATTTTGTGTCAAAAAACTCAAGGCTTGATCTGGTCGTCCTAAACCTTCTCTTAAATAATGCCATAAAATAATAGAGTAACCCAAATCCCCATCTTTATCAGCAAGTAGAAAGGCTTTATCCCATTCTTCATTTTCCATAGCCTTGAAGGCAGACTCTAAAGGTCTTATTGGCGCCTGAGCATCTGCCGCGGTGAAAAACAAAAAAAGAAATAACGTAATATATAGCAACTTTGCTTGCATTTTTGATCCAGAACCTAAATACGGTAGTCTAAGTGTACTGTGCAATTTAAGTTAAGCAATGTTGCTTTTTAGGAAATTCTTAGTTTGCATATAAACTATAAGGAGTGTTTCATGTTTAAAGGATCATTACCAGCAATGGTCACACCGTTTAACAACGGCAAAGTAGATGTGAAAGGGCTGCGGAATCTCGTAAATTGGCATATAGGGCAAGGAAGTCACGGACTTGTGCCCGTTGGCACAACCGGCGAAAGCCCTACATTAACACATGCTGAGCATGAGCAAGTAGTTAGCGAAGTTATTAATGAAGCAGCAGGTAGGGTCCCCGTTATAGCTGGTGCCGGCTCAAATAATACTGCCGAGGCAACTAGATTTGTAGAACATGCCAAAAATGTAGGAGCAAACGCTGCTCTGGTTGTTACCCCTTATTATAATAAGCCAACTCAGGCAGGCTTGATAGCTCACTTCACTGAGTTAGCAAAGATTGGCCTTCCAATAGTTATCTATAATATTCCAGGCCGATCTGTCGTGGATATGTCACCTGAAACTATGGGTGAATTAGCAAAATTGGATGAGATTATAGGTGTAAAAGATGCGACAGGCGACTTAGCTAGAGTTTGTGATCAACGTTTAACCTGTGGTGATGACTTTATACAACTGTCTGGAGAAGATGCGACAGCACATGGGTTTAACGCGCAAGGCGGTGTTGGTTGTATTTCTGTAACTGCAAATGTTGCTCCAGAACTTTGTTCAAAGATGCAGGAAGCAACCCTAGCAGGTGACTATTCCCTAGCCCTCAAAATCCAAGATAAATTAATGCCCTTGCATAAGGCTATTTTTACAGAACCTGGTCTGGTTGGTGCCAAATACGCAATGAATAAATTAGGATTATGTAAGGATGAGGTGCGTCTTCCACTAACTCCACTCTCAGAACCAACCAAACAAAAAATCAATTCAGCACTTAAGCATGCAGATCTAATTTGATCAAAATTATAGAAATCAGTTTATTTATTTTAACTTGATTTTAAACGTAAAGACCGCAAATCTTTTACTATGAATAAACTGACTCCATTTCCTGGCCGAAAATCACTTCAAGTAATTTCATTTAATCGGAAAGAGCTAGCAATTATATTGTCTATCTATGGCAAAATGGTAGCTGCTGGCGAGTGGCGAGACTATGGCATTTCGGCACTTAACGACGTGGCAGTATTTTCAATTTTTCGCAGGACAGCTGAAAATCCCCTTTATCGAATAGAAAAACGCCCAAAGTTGCGAAATAAACAAGGCGAATATGCGGTAATAAGTATGGATGGCCAAATTTTAAAAAGAGGTCATGATTTGAAAAAAGTAATACATGTTTTAGAGCGTAAATTAATTAGAGCCGTCGTATAAATTCGCAGACAACAGTATTGTAATCAGAAATTTGTTTTAAAAATAATACAAAATATAAAACTCCTACTAGACAAGGAACAAAACAAGAACATATTTATTTATATGTTTGCTGAATTATCAATAATATCAAACTTTACATTTTTAACTGGGGCTTCACATCCTGAAGAATACATGATGCGTGCTGCGCTTCTTGGCCTACCAGCTATTGCAATAACTGATGTCAATTCAGTTACTGGAATCGTAAGAGCATACAGTGCAGCACGGGATATAGAGCGCTTCGTAAAAGACCGTGAAAGTAAAAACTTAATAGGACCCCCCCGGCCTAAAAATATTAAAAAGCCTCCTTCACTAAGTCTAGATACGGTACCAAGATTGATACCTGGATCAAAATTTAAGTTAATAGATGGATTTGAAATAACAGTGTTGCCTAAGTCACGCAAAGGGTGGGGCACATTATGCCGGTGCCTTTCTAAAGGTAGATTACGTAATAACAAAGGTTTATGTGATTTGGTTATTGGTGAAATTAGTGAAGAGCTGGATGATGTGGTATTCCTTATTCACCCACCAGAAACTCCATGGGACTTGAAAAAATCAAAACCTTGGTTAGAGAACAGCACCCTTCTCAAGAAAAAATTTAATCAAGATATTTATATAGTATTGACCCCAAAGTATGATGGGATCGATCCTAAAAGATTCAAACACATCAGGAAACTATCCGAAATTATTAGATGTGATCTCGTTGCTAGTGCACATCCAATTATGCACCATAGCAAACGCCGCAAACTAGCAGACGTTCTCACAGCAATTCGTCTAGGTAAAAATGTCGAGCAGTTAGGAAAAAATGCACTACCAAATGCAGAAAGGCGCCTACGTTCATACACTGAAATAGTTAAGATTTTTTCCAGATACCCAGAGGCAATAAATAACACGATCCGTATTTTAGATAAATTACAGTTTTCATTAGATGAGCTAAGATATCAATATCCGCTGGAAATAAACAATGGGGAAACACCGCAAAAGCGTCTTAAACGATTAGCTATTGAGGGACTTAATTGGAGGTATCCTTCGGGAGCCCCCAAAAAAGTGCAATCCATGCTAAATCACGAGCTAAAACTTATCGGCAAATTAAAATATGAACCCTACTTCCTAACTGTCCATGATATCGTTACTTTTGCACGAAGCCGTAACATTTTGTGCCAAGGTAGAGGTTCTGCAGCAAACTCAGTTGTTTGCTACTGCCTTGGGGTCACATCAGTTAGCCCAGAAATTGGAACAATGGTTTTTGAAAGATTTGTTTCTGAAGCACGCGAAGAACCCCCTGATATCGATGTTGATTTTGAGCACGAACGTAGAGAGGAAGTTATACAGTACATTTATAATCGATATGGCCGGCATCGCGCTGGCCTTTGCTCAACGGTGATCCATTACAGAGGCAAGCGCGCCGTTCGAGAGGTTGGTACTGCAATGGGTCTCAGCAAAGATACAGTGAGCGCTTTATCATCTCAACTATGGGGATTTTTCAGTACAAAAAAGTTAGAGGAAAAACGTATACGTGAGATTGGTTTGAATCCGTCAGATCATCATTTAAACCTCACACTCAAGATTATTGACGAAATTATAGGTTTCCCAAGACATTTGAGCCAGCATGTGGGTGGTTTTGTAATAACTGAAGGACGCTTAGATGAGTTAGTACCAATTGAGAATGCCTCAATGGAAGACCGAACTGTCATAGCTTGGGATAAAGATGATATTGATGCCCTCGGTATATTAAAAGTAGATATCCTTTCATTAGGAATGCTGACTTGCATCAGAAAAAGCTTCGACATGATTCAACAATATTTTGGTGATGACTATACCTTAGCAAATCTACCCGCCGAAGACCCCAAAGTTTATGATATGTTATGCCGCGCTGATAGTATTGGTGTTTTTCAAGTAGAAAGTCGTGCTCAAATGAATTTTTTACCTAGAATGAAACCTCGTTGCTTTTATGATCTTGTTATTCAAGTTGCAATTGTGCGGCCAGGACCAATTCAAGGCGATATGGTACATCCTTATATTCGGCGCCGAAATGGTGAGGAAATTGTAAATTTTCCATCAGATAAGCTTGGAGAAGTGCTAGGTAAAACTCTTGGCGTTCCTCTTTTCCAGGAGCAAGCAATGCAAATTGCAATTATAGGCGCTAATTTCAGCCCTGATGAAGCTGACCGCTTAAGAAGAGCGCTTGCAACTTTTAAAAAACACGGAAATGTCAGTGAATTCTTAAACCGATTTATTAATGGTATGCTCAAGAACGGATATGATGAAAACTTTGCAAAGCGATGCTTTTCTCAAATTGAAGGTTTTGGCTCATATGGTTTTCCTGAAAGTCATGCTGCTAGCTTTGCACTATTAGTATACGCAAGTGCATGGGTTAAATTTCATTATCCACAAATATTTGCATGCGCCCTACTAAATTCTCAGCCCATGGGATTTTATGCACCCGCACAAATTATCAGAGACGCAAAAGAACATAATGTAACTATAAACCCGGTATGCATAAACCATAGTCTCTGGGATAACACACTTGAACCTGACGGGTGTGGAGGTCACGCTGTCCGGCTTGGTTTCAGACAAATTAAAGGGATGAAGGAAGAGGATGCAATCTGGATCAATGCAACCCGAGGAAATGGATATTCTTCTATTCATGATGTTTGGCGCCGTGCAGGGGTATCACCAAATTTATTAGCACGTCTTGCAGAGGCAGATGTTTTTTTTGCTCTTGGACGCTCTCGCCGCGAAGCTCTGTGGGAAGCAAAGTCGATAAGGGCTAATAAAACCCTGCCCTTATTTTCAGGCGACCTTGGTGATGAATTTATAAACGAACCCACCGCTAATTTACCAATCATGACAACCGGTGAAGAGATTATTGAAGATTATGCTGCGCTCCGGTTCAGTCTTCGCGCGCACCCTATTGCTTTGTTGCGTTCCTATCTTACGCCAGTTCACTGAAGTGATAATTAAAATACCAAACTAAAATGGCGCTTTTGACCGAAAGGACATACCTCTTCCACTCTCGGGATGATTTAACCTTAATTCTTCTGAGTGAAGCATCAATCTATCATAGTTAACTCCTTCTGCATATAAAGGATCGCCTAAAATTACGTGCCCCATAGCCATACAATGCACACGTAATTGATGTGATCTGCCCGTTTTAGGATTTAATTTTAAACGACTTTCATGTTGATCAGCTCTGACACGGCGCCAGTTCGTTATTGCCAGCCTACCAGTCTCATAGCAAACTTTCTGCAATGGCCGATTCGGCCAATCGACAATAATTGGCTTTTCAATTATTCCTGATTTTTCGGATACTTGCCCTGAGACACGAGCAACGTAAGTCTTTTTAATGAGTCTCTTTTCAAACTGCATTGAGAGTTGTCTTTGAGAATGTTTACTCATAGCAAAAACAATTAGACCTGACGTATCGCAATCCAAACGGTGAACTAATAGAGCCATTGGGAAAATTTCATGTATTCTGTTAAGCAAACAGTCTTGTAAGTGCAAACCACGACCCGGAACCGACAGCAAACCTTCTGGCTTGTTCACGACTAGAATATCGGAATCTTCATAAACAATATCTACCGGTGTAGCTGGAGGAGAATATTTTCGCTGTTTCATTCCTAAGCCGGTACGAAATTTTAATCCAACAAACAAGTCAATCTATTCAGATCCAAAGTTACCAAGCATTTTGATCTCTAAAAAAGACAGGGATTTTATTCTATTAAATGGATAATTTATCAGTTACTCAACGACATAACTTAACTTAAAGCGATTTATCAATGCCCCTAGAAGATTGGATTATTTTTACAGGCTTTTGGGCACTCTTTGTTACAATGCCTGGACCAAACGCACTTAATTGTATCGCTAGTGCAAGTGAATTTGGTTTTAGAAAAAGTCTAGTTTGTGTAGTGGCCATATTAAGCCAAGCAACACTATTTTTGGCACTCACTATTCTCGGACTTTCATCAATAATCGTGAATACTCCCGAAACAATGATGATCTTAAAAATCATAGGAATTAATTTTCTCGTTTATATTGGGATTAGAGGCCTGATAGATGCGGGAAAATACATCCAGCCAAAA
>CACBXB010000011.1 GCA_902543185.1 Paracoccaceae bacterium | reverse complement strand
CTTTGAAAACTTTTAATTTTGTCGCAACTAGGCAATCACAGTCGCAAAATTAGATGAAAATTTTGTCACTCTGAATAGGATCTTATTAGTAATTAGAAGATCAAAGAGATGCAAAAAGAAACAAACTTGGAGCTGGTGAGACAACATGTTTCTATAGCAAATGGCTTACCAAATGAACACTATATCGACCAATCGATATTCGATGAAGAGAAAAATAGCATACTATTTAATCAATGGGCTGGCCTAGATGTATGCTCTGAAGTGCCTGAGATTGGTGATAGCAAACCTGTAAATTTTATGGGTCTACCACTTTTCATAATCAGAGATGCTAAAAATGTTGTTCGAGTATTTCAAAATACATGTAGACACAGAGGAATGATTCTTATTGAAAAAACTAAGAAAATTCAAGGGGCTATTAGATGCCCTTACCATAGCTGGTGTTATTCAACTGAAGGAAAGTTAGTCAGTACACCTCACGTAGGCGGACCCGGTCGAAATACAGATGATAAAATAGATAGATCAAAATTGTCTTTAGTTGAAATTAGATCTCATGTTTGGAGAGATGTAATTTGGGTTAATATAGACGGTACCGCTGAACCATTTAGAAAGGTTATGGCTAGTACAATTGAGAGATGGAAAGAACTAGATCAGAAATTATACCATGGGGGTAAAGAAAGCAAATTTTCACTAAAAGTTAAAGGGAATTGGAAATTAGCAGTTGAGAATTATTGCGAGAGCTACCACCTGCCTTGGGTTCACCCTGGGCTTAACAGCTATTCACGTCTTGAAGATCATTATAATATTGTAAAATATGGAAGTCATTCAGGACAGGGTAGTTTAGTTTATAAGCAAATTACCGATGATAAGGGCCAAAAATTTCCTGATTTTAAAAATTTGAGTAAGCAGTGGTCGACTGGAGCTGAATACATTGCCTTATACCCAAACGTTCTTTTAGGTGCACATAGAGACCACGCCTACGTGATTATTTTGCTTCCGTTGTCTTTTTCTGAAACAATTGAGAATGTTCATTTCTATTATTCACAACCAGATACTAGTTCTTTCTTAAAGAAAAAAAATAAAGATCAGTGGAAAGAAGTTTTCGAGGAAGATATTTTTGTTGTCGAGGGCATGCAAGCCGGTCGCCTTGGAATTAAGTTCGACGGCGGTCGCTTTTCACCTAAAATGGATGAGCCAACCCACTGCTTTCATGACTGGGTTGCAAGTAAAGTTAACGATTTTAGAAATCATAATCGTAAAACAACTAATGTCGCTGAATAAAAAAATACTGAATGCGCACCATAATAAAAACTTTTCTTTACTAGTTGAGCTTTACCAAGAAGCGGCAGAAAATGTTTCAACACGCCAAGAGCAAAACTTTTTCCGAGTGCAGGCCTACATTTACGCTTTAGAGGTTGGCCACAATTTAACCCCAATTTTACATAAAAAACTTGTTAAGGAGGGGGTTGAGGAATAGATGTTAATTCCTACCAGAATTAAGAGCCTTTTCTTCTAGTATAAACCATTCATCTTCAAGGCTTTTTAATTCAGTCTGTCTTTCGATGAGTGCCGTAGACGCTTTTTGAAATTTAAGAGGATGCTCCAAAAAAAGATCAGCATCGGATAAAAATTTTTCTAGTTTTTTTATTTCGTATTCTAGACGTTCAATCAAAATTGGCAGTTGCTCCAACCTGTAATTATCAACAAATGAGTGTCTCGTCTTTAGTGACGATTGACCACTTGAATTTTTTTTTGAATTCCTTTTACTTACTCTTTGTTTTACTTTATCTGAGATGAGGTTCTTTATTTTTAAACTTTGATAATCAATCCAACTTTCTGCAAATTTCAAAAATTTACCTTGTCCAGTTAAAATTATACTTATTTCAACTGTGCGATTTAAGAAATCTCTATCATGACTTATCAGTAAAACGGTACCTGGATATTCTGCGATAACTTCCTGAAGTAAATCTAATGTTTCCAAGTCCAAATCATTGGTAGGCTCGTCAAGAATAAGTAAATTACTTTCTGTCGCCATTATCTTAGCCAAAAGGAGCCTTGCCTTTTCACCTCCTGACAATGACTTTACTGGTGAGCGAAGTTGTTCCTCAGAAAATAAAAAATCTTTTAGGTAGCCAGCAACGTGTTTAGGTTTACCTCGAACTATTATTTGCCCGGCTGCACCAATAGTCCGAATATTTGGGTCATCTATTAAATTCTGTAATAAAGAATTTTCTAAATTTAGCTGCTCACGCAATTGATCAAACTTAGCTATGATTAGGTTGGATCCTAACGTAATCTCTCCAGAGTCCGGCTGTATTTCACCTAATAATATCTTGAGCAAGGTAGTTTTCCCAATACCATTTGGGCCAACTATTCCAATCCTATCGCCTCTTTTAATTTGAATTGAAAAATCCCTTATAATGCATTTATTAGCAAATTTTTTGTTCAGATCTTTAGCATCTACAACCATTTGGCCTGATTTTTTTTTAGACACTAGCTTCATATTTGCAGCACCTACTCGCCGAATGTAGGACTTCTTTTGATCTCTTAATTTCTCTAAGTTTTTTAAACGTCCCTGATTTCTTTTTCTTCTGGCGCTAATTCCTTCCACAGCCCAACGGCTTTCAGTTAGGATCTTTCTGTTAAGTTTATGCATTTTGTCATCTTCTTCACGCCAAACTTTGTCTCGCCATGCTTCAAAACCTCCAAAACCAACAGAACATCTGCGAGCTTTTCCCCTATCGATCCAAACCGTATCATTTGTTAAATTTGAAAGAAAAGTACGGTCATGGCTGATGATAACAAAACTTTTAGAGGAATATTTCAATTCAGACTCTAGCCATTCTATTGCCTCCAAATCTAAGTGATTTGTTGGTTCATCAAAAAGCATTATATCATGATCGGCAGCAATTAATTTCGTTAATGCTGCCCTTCTCCTTTCACCTCCAGAAGAAGCAGCAATAGCAATATCAAAATCAACTCCAAGGTTCTTTCCGGTCATTTCAATTAAATTTAGATTGCTTTTTGACGCTCCAGAATAAACATAATCGTATAATGTAGAAAATTCACTTAGATTGGGGTCTTGCTCCATATACCCAATCGACAGGCCCTTACTGAGTATTCTATCGCCTTCATCCTGAACAACCAAACCTTTAAGAATCTTTAGAAGTGTTGATTTCCCAGCCCCATTTCTTCCTACTAAAGCAATACGGTCACGTGGATGTATTAATAAATTTAAATTCTCAAAAATAGGTTCTTTCCCAAAAGAGAGAAAAATATTTCTCAGACTTATTTGCGGACTGGCAACCATAAAATTTCTAGTATGAAAGGAAAACAATCATGCTAATCTTAACAAAAATTGTTTTCTACTTTTTGGTATTTTAGATATTTCCATTCCTGTAAACAAATGGAGAGTTTTCATATTCAAATCAACCACAGCGTGATCGCTGACCCAAGCTCCCATAGAAAGGTAAGTTTTTAATAATGGTGGCATATTTAACAAAGCCTTCTTTTTATCCACCTTGTAGTTTAAATCTTTAGAATAACAAAAAATCTTTGCTGACTTTATCTGCGGGCGCCAACGGACTGGCGCTATATACCGATCGCGCAGCAATGCAAAACTATCAAGATACCTCCTTTTATCAATACCTTCAAAAGAAGAACAACCAAAAAGAAGTTCCGTTTGGCTTTGACCAACAATCTGTGCCAAAGCCGCCCACGCCGTTAGTGCGACACTTGGATCATTTACTTCTGGATCTATGCAAAATCTACCAACTTCAATCATCGGCTTTGGATAACTCTCAATAGCTTTTAAGTCATAGAATTGCGCCGAATAACTATTAGAGATATTTTTTCCGTTCTCGAAACTCAAAATTCTATAACAGCAAGTTAATTTCTTTGTTTTTAGGTTTTCAATTAACACATGTTGGCAAATTGTATCAAAATCATCGATGTCTAACTCAACTTTATTTAACAAATTAAAACATTGATGACGCAATACTTGAGCAGCTAATACCTCACTTTGAGACGTTGCAAATCTCGCTCGATATCGACCCACCCTAACTATTTCCACTGCAAAAGCACTTTTTCAAAACTGTCTATGAATTTCTACTCCTTTTTAAAGACCAAGACTTGAAGCAGAAGGTCCACTAATTGATCTTATTATTTGCTGAATTATATTTTTATTATCTAGTCCAATTTCAGTTACTCGATAGTCCAACCTAACTATGGTTGAATTATTAACGCTAAAAGTCTCAATGTTTTTCAAAAGACTGCGCTCATCAAACGATATTAGTACAACTGTTCGCTCAATAAGTTGGTCGGACACAAGATTGGGATTGTTGAGTGTTGATCTGACATAATAATAGTAAGATCCTTCCCAACCGGCTGTAGCAGGAAGACCAATTTTTTTACTAACACTTTGTTTGTTATCTTTACCAATTATCAAAGTATCCAGCTCTGATTTCGATGGAATGTATCCGTGGTTTCTTATATTTGTAGTGCAGGAAAATGCGAAACAGGCGAACACTAAAACAACAAATAATCTTAGATTACTCAATTTTTTAAATCCTAAACTATGGGCTTTTTGAATCAATTACCTTAATTCCTACCATTAATGTGTTTATTAAACGAACATTTTGTATGGAGTTTTTAATATGGAATCACTCTTACGCCTCTCAGAGCTAAATCAATCAAAACCATTTGAGTTTCATTTGAGACTTTCAAATCAAAAAGTTTCTGAGTTAATTAAAGGTCTCGATCTATTAAACATCAAAAAAGTTTCTTTGGTTGGTTCATTAGCCCCGTTAAGTATTGATGAATGGAGGCTAAAAGCTGTATTAAAAGCTAATGTAAAACAAAAATGCGTTATCAGCTTTAAACCTGTTCAAACGATAGTCAATGAGACGATCAGAAGGACTTTTTCTCCTTCGGCTTCACAGAATAATTACGAAGCGGATGATGATGGAACTTCTCCAGTAATTTTTGATGACAGTCTTCACGAGCTTAATGATGAAATAGATTTAGCTGAGATAATTTTCGAAGAACTAAACTTAATATTACCACTATATCCAAAAATAGAAGGGGCGGAGTTGGGTTGCTATTCGGTAACTGAACCAGGCGCAAAGCCTCTAAATGAAGAAAATGTAAAACCCTTTGCACAACTTTCAGAGCTTAAAGACAAACTATTTAAGAAAAACTAAATCTTAAAAAAGAAAATTGAAAAGCATAGAAGATAATTTTTAAAGAAGAGTTTAAATTTTCTATTGTGTTTCTATTAGTAGATCATGTAAGAGACTGCAGATTATAAATATAACTTCTGAGCTTTCGGCTCTTAAACTATCGAGGTTGAGGCATGGCTGTCCAACAAAATAAAGTATCTAAGTCTCGCAGAAACAATAGACGCGCGCACGATTCACTTAGTCCTTTTAATCCAAACGAGTGTCCAAACTGTGGTGAATTGAAGCGTCCCCATCATGTCTGTGCATCATGCGGATACTACGGCGAAAAAGAAGTTATACTTACTGCAGAGGAAATAGATATAGACGAGGACGCAGCTTAAGCTGTATCGTCGTGTGCAGATGACGCACAATACTCGAGAAAACCAAACAAATAATAGGCGCATTGTGTTAAGTGTTGACGCAATGGGAGGCGACTTAGGGCCACCCGCAGTTGTTGCAGGTGTAGCGCGCTCTGCCGCAAATAATCCAAACCTCTACTTCATATTGCATGGCCCCGAAGACGTATTAAATCGCTTAGTAAATAGACGACGTCGGCTAAAAAATTGTGTGAAGATAGTAAATTCGACGGATGTAATAAGAATGAGCGATAAGCCCAGCCAAGTTGTGCGCAGTGGAAAAAATTCATCTATGTGGTCGGCACTAGAATATGTAAAAAACGGCGAGGCCGATGTTTGTGTTTCATGCGGAAACACTGGCGCTTTGATGGCCATATCAATGATACGTCTTCGGAAATTAGAAGGCATTAACCGACCCGCAATAGCTGTGCTTTGGCCTTCGAGAGCAAAAGTGGGATTTAACATTGTTCTTGATGTTGGCGCTGACATTAAGGCAGAGGCGAATGATTTACTGCAATACGCGTTGATGGGTGTCTCATATGCGAGGAACGGTCTTAACTTAGAAAAACCTAAAGTAGGACTTCTTAATGTTGGCACCGAAGAACACAAGGGCCGAGCTGAGTTGCGTAGGGCGCATGAACTTATCGAAAAAAATTGTGATCCATCTACTTTTTCTTTTGTAGGATTTGTTGAGGGCGGTGATATCACTACCGATAAAGCTGATGTTATTGTGACAGATGGTTTTACTGGCAATGTTGCCCTCAAAACAGGTGAAGGCACAGCGGCTTTAATTGGAAACTTATTGAAGGAAGCATTTGCCTACACCCCACTATCTCGCCTAGCATCATTTTTAGCGGTTACCTCATTGAGAAGGTTAAGAAAAAGAATTGATCCACGTAGAGTAAACGGCGGTGTTTTTTTAGGTTTAAACGGAACTGTTGTAAAGAGCCATGGCTCCGCTGATGCGACTGGAGTCGCCGCGGCTATTAAACTAGCCGTTCAGTTAGCGGAAAATAATTTCTCAGAAAAAATTGCCGCTCGGGTTGCATCAGCAAACACTATGGACCAAAATTAAAAAGAGTAGAAGAAGGTCAGTCTATAATATGACTAAAAGAGCAGTAATTACGGGTGTTGGCCATTACCTCCCCAAAAGAATAGTTCTCAATTCAGAATTCGAGAAAAATCTTAATACTAGCGATGATTGGATCATAACACGGAGCGGAATAAGACAAAGGCATTTCTCAAATGAAAATGAAACCACATCAAAAATGGCTGTCTTAGCTGGAAAACAAGCGATAGAAGATGCAAACATAGAAGTTTCTGACCTAGATGCCATAATTTTAGCTACTTCTACGGCTGATCTGACTTTCCCATCAGCAGCTACAATGGTTCAAGCCGGTCTAGGTATGAGACATGGATTTGCTTATGATGTTCAAGCAGTTTGTGCAGGTTTTATCTATGCATTATCGACCGCGAATGCTCAGATAGTTTCCGGTCAAGCAAATAAAATATTGGTAATTGGTTCTGAAACTTTTTCTAATTTAATGGATTGGAGCGATCGATCAACTTGTGTGCTATTTGGTGATGGGGCTGGTGCCGTCGTCTTAGAGGGCCATCATGCAAAGGGGACTAAAGAAGACCGTGGTATTTTGTCAGTAGATCTTAATTCAGATGGTAGCTTTAAGGATATATTATACGTTGACGGCGGAGTTTCTCATAGAACAACCGGTTATTTAAAAATGGAAGGAAAAGAAGTCTTTAAACACGCAGTGGAGAAATTGGCAAAAACATCAGAAAATGCAATGGCCAAAGCAGGAATAAAGTCTAGTGAAGTTGATTGGGTTGTCCCTCATCAAGCTAACGTGAGGATCATACAAGGTACTGCACGTAAGATGGGCATACCCGATGAAAAGGTGATCAAAACTGTTCAAGATCACGGTAATACATCTGCAGCGTCAATTCCCTTGGCACTATCAGTTGCTTCGAAGTCCGGACAAATAGAACAAAATGATTTAATCGTAACTGAAGCTATCGGTGGAGGCCTGGCCTGGGGAGCAATAGTACTAAGGTGGTGAAATATTCTTTAATTGCACCAAAAATTAGATAAAACGTCTCAATATTGTTGACAGTTAAAAACCGTGCGCTTTAAAATGATACCAAACGGGAGGATATAATGGCAGATAAAACACTAACGCGAATGGACTTAAATGAAGCTGTATTTCGCGAAGTAGGCCTATCTCGAAATGAATCTGCAGATTTAGTTGAAAGCGTTCTTAACCACATTAGTAGTGCTATGGTAAAAGGTGAGCAAGTCAAAATATCATCATTCGGAACTTTCAGTTTAAGGGATAAAAGCGCACGAGTAGGAAGAAATCCAAAGACTGGTGATGAAGCCCCAATTGCTCCACGGCGAGTATTAACTTTTCGGCCATCACATTTACTAAAGGACCGCGTGGCAACCGGTAATTCCTAAGTTACTAAAATGAAAAAATCAGCAGATGCCTTTAGGACAATAAGCGAAGTAGCGAGCTGGCTAGATACAGAGACCCATGTTTTAAGGTTTTGGGAGAGTAAATTTAGTCAAATAAAACCTGTAAAAAGAGCTGGTGGTCGGAGATATTACCGACCAAAAGATATGTTAATTATCGGTGGAATTAAAAAACTTCTGCACGAAGATGGTATTACAATAAAAGGTACACAAAGAATTATTAAAGAAAAGGGCCTAAATTATATTTCAGATCTTTCTCCGCCACTCGAAACGGTGGAAATAAATACAAGTGAAATACAAAAAAAAGTATCGCAAGAAACTAAGGAAAATCTAGGTGGTCCAATCAACGAAGAAAAATATAACAATAAATTTAATGAGGTAGATGGTCAATTCTCTATGTTTTCGGATGAACCCGTGAATGGTACTTTAGAACCATTGCAGTCAGAGGCAACTTTTAAATCTATTTCAGATACTTTATCCAAAAAAACATTTTCTTATAGTGATAAGGTTTTATTCAAAAAAATATTAACTTCTATCGAAGTGGCCATAAAAAAAAGAGCCTAATTTTTTAAGATTGAACTTTCTTCTTGTTCTCAACTAAAAATCAAGAAATAACAATTACAGTCGGGCTATGGCGCAGCCTGGTAGCGCGTCCGTCTGGGGGACGGAAGGTCGCAGGTTCAAGTCCTGCTAGCCCGACCAAATAGCTGTTGGATTTTCTCAGTTATATAGTTTATGGAGCTGAAAATTTTGGGTCTCTTGCCAAGTCAAACTATCAGTGAATTAATTTCAAAAAAAATTATATTTGCAAATAGAGAAATAGAAGATGGTCAAATTCAACCTGCCAGCCTCGATCTTCGTCTTGGGAATGTAGCCTGGCGAGTAAGAGCATCTTTCCTAACTGGAAAAGACAATGAAGTATCAGATTTGTTGAATGAATTCAAAATGCATCAAATCGATATGACAGAAGGCGCCGTTTTAGAAAAGGGTTGCGTCTATTTAATCCCAATAGAAGAGAACTTGAGATTACCAGCAGATTTAAGTGCTATAGCTAATGCAAAGAGTTCAACCGGTCGTTTAGATCTTTTAACACGGATTATAACCAATAGAGGAACTGAATTTGACAGAATTCCTGCTGGATATAATGGCCAATTATTTGTTGAAATATGCCCCCGGTCATTTTCCGTACTAGTTCGGCCGGGTATGCGTTTAAACCAAATCCGCTTCAGAAAAGGCAAGGTTATTTTAACTGACGAAGAGCTACTAAAACTTCATAATAAAGAAAAGCTAATAGACAGCGTGCCAAAAATTGATGCCGGTTTGGGATTTTCAGTCGACTTGCAACCAGTAAAAGGTTCCTTAGTTGGCTATCAGGCAAAACCACATACGGGGATAATAGACTTAGATAACGTAAAAACCTACAAACGTGAGGATTTTTGGCAAGAAATTCACAGCTCAAATAGTAAAATTATCTTGGACCCTGATGCTTTTTATATTCTTGTAAGCAAAGAGGCTGTTCACATCCCACCTGCTTATGCTGCAGAAATGGCCCCTTACCTTGCAATGGTAGGAGAATTTCGGGTCCATTATGCTGGGTTCTTTGACCCAGGGTTTGGTCATGCTAACGCAGGTGGCTCAGGCTCTCGTGGGGTTTTAGAGGTTCGATGTCACGAAGCGCCTTTTGTTTTAGAGCACGGCCAAATTGTGGGAAGATTAGTATACGAAAGAATGGCTGAAATTCCAGACGAATTATATGGTGAGAATATAAAGTCTAATTACCAAGGCCAAGGGTTAAAGTTATCAAAGCACTTTAAATGATTTTTTATTCATTAAAAAGCTCGCTCTGTTGATCTTCACCTTCACCCTCCAAAAGTTCTTTCGGCACAGGCGACCCAGGCGGAGGAGGGCTTTCGAGAAGTCCTGCAGATTTTAACTCTTTTAAGCCAGGTAGATCACGAGCACTTTCAAGGCCAAAATGATCAAGAAAGTTTTGCGTAATGGCAAAGGTAACAGGCCTACCTGGCGACATTCGTCTTCTCCCAATCTTAATCCAATCTAAGTCCATTAACAGATCAATTGTTCCACGAGAAACACTCACACCTCGGATCTCTTCAATTTCCGCTCGAGTAACAGGTTGGTGATACGCTATTATTGCGAGTGTTTCCACAGCAGCCCGAGAAAGTTTTCTAACTTCAACTGTTTCCTTCTTCATCAGAAAACTAAGGTCCGAGGCAGTACGTAAGGCCCAGCAATCACCAACCTTTACTAAATTTATACCTCTACTCTTGTATTTTTCTTTTAGATTTTTCAGCGCCTTTTCCGGCTCACTACCATGCGGTAAGCGACCGATTATTTCTTTAACTGTCACCGGGTCTGAACTAGCAAACAGAATAGCTTCCACCATTCTTTCTTGTTGATCGATTTTAGGAGCCTCAAATAGAGGCTCTGTAAATTTTTCTTCTTCGATCATTTATTAGTCCCTTTTGATCTTAATTGTATTGGCCCAAAACTATCACCTTGGCGCAACTCAAGATCACCGGTTTTAGCCAATTCTAATGTTGCAGCGAAAGTTGAAGCTGTCGCAGCGCGAACACGGCCTGCTGAAGAAGTCCAACCATCTGGTAAAAAGGTTGAAATGTCTATCCAACCAATAGTATAGCCAATCAACCCCCGCATTCGCTCCAAGGCCTGCTCAAGTGTATAAATATCGTCTCGATCCACAACAAATGGTCGAAACTCATCCTTTGTTTTTGTTCGAGCATAAGCTTGGATTAGATCTAAAAGAGAAGCTTCATATTTTACACGCTTGATTTTTTCTACTTTCTCTTCAATTCCTTTTGCAAAAAAATCTCTACCAAGTTGATCTCTAGCCATTAACTTAGCTGCTGCGTCGCGCATCGCTTGTAATCTTTCGAGTTGAAACGCTAGATGTGCTGCCAATTCTTCTCCAGTCGGCTCATTTTCGTCCGGATCAGGAGGAAGCAGTAATCGAGATTTCAAAAAAGCAAGCCAAGCCGCCATAACTAAATAATCAGCAGCAAGCTCTATCTTTAATGAGCGCGCTTTTTCAATAAAATCCAAATACTGCTCTGCCAACTGAAGAATGGAAATCTTCATTAAATCTAGTTTTTGAGTACGTGACAAACTTAGAAGAAGATCCAATGGACCTTCAAAACCGTCAAGATCAATAATCAATTCATCTGAAGACATCAATTCAGATGAAAAAGAATTAGAATCAAAATTTTCACTTTGATGTTTGCTATTAATTACCATTTGCTTCACGAACTCTGTGACGACTCTAAACTCTAAATTTTATTATGCTGTATCTTTTTTCTTTCTTCAATAACAGAGGCCATCCGGGATAATGTCAAAGTGTTTGGAACTACTCCAGAATTAATGATTTCTTTCATCTCAATAAGGTTTCCATTACAATGCAATATAACATCATTTCCAGCTTCTATTAAATTATTAGTGCGTTCTTTTATTTCACCCGACAAAGCAGCCATGGAAATATCATCACTAATTAAAAGTCCAGAAAATTTTAGATCGTTTCGAATGATATCTATCAGTCTTTTAGAGGTGCTTCCTACCGAATACGGATCTATAGCCTCAAACAGAACATGAGCCAACATTGCTATTTCAGCATCATAAAAAGCCTTAAAGACTGCAAAATCATTCGCAAAAAGCTCTTTCTTGCTAGCTTTAACAACAGGTAATCCAAAGTGACTATCATGGGTTGCTAGTCCATGACCGGGCATATGTTTAATTATAGGGAAAACACCTCGCGATTTTAAAGCATCATATGCAATTCTGCCAAGCGAGATGACATCAAACTTATTCGCACCATAACATCTATTGCGCAAAAATCTATGAGTACTTGGCCGGGCAATATCAAGCACAGGAGCGCAATTAAAATCAATACCGAGCGAAAGCAATTCGTTTGCAATTGCTGAGAATCGCAGTTTAAAAATACTTTTAGCATTGGGTCCAGCCTTTTGGGCCTCATCTAAAGGCGGCAACCTATCTAACGCCAAAGGAGGCTTAACACGCTGGACCCTGCCACCCTCCTGATCAATTAAAATTGGAGCATACCAACCGACCGAATCTCTCAAAGATTGGCACAAGTCATTAACTTGCTTTGCATTGACAATATTTCTAGAAAAAAGAATAAAACCGAAGGGTAAAGTCTCTTTAAAGAATTTAAACTCAACTTCTGTTAGTTTAGGGCCTTCACATCCAAAAATAACTGCATTTTTGATTGGTTCTGATATCATTCAGCGCATCACGACGGGAATACATGCCACTTTATCACTTATCGCTGTGCAGAATTGTCTAGCATCCGAAATGTCATCAAAACCTGCGGCTCGTAAACGATAAAATATTTTACCCCCGCTTTCTGCCTCTTGAACAACCATTTTCTTCGAAAATAACAAGGAACCAAGAAGTTTTTCAAAACGTTGCCACTCATTCTTTGCCAAGATTTTACTATCAAAGGCCCCAAGCTGTACAACCGCGCTCCCTTTAGTTAATTCAAAAATTGGTTCGTTAGTAACAACCTGGCTTCCAGCTGTTTTGTTATTTTTTCCAAAAACCAAAGGACGAATTTTGGGTCGTAATGAGATGACCGAAGCTGCAGAATCACCAGTAATTGATAGCGCTAGAGACACTGCATTTTCTATTTCTATTTTCTTTTGGGAAAATGCCACTTTAGAAATAAGCGCTGTCTCTTTTGACTTTTTATCTGCCTCTATTTCACTCGATAACGCTCTCAAATTTATACTATTATCAGCAATAACCTCTTTAATTTCAAATGTTCCACCATCTGTACTTGATCGAACTTCTTCAGTAACTTCCAATTTTAAATTTTCCGCATTCAAAATCTGTGCTGCCGGTGCAAGATGTATTTCATTCGACGACAAAGGCTTTTCCGTTACAGCAAGTTGCGTCACTGATAAACCTTGATTTGCAGCGGTAAGACCACCCGGATCATCGGGAGCTACTCTAAGTGGACCCAATTGAGCCCTAACGATCGGGATCTGATTTATGTCCCTGACAATTAACTGGTAACTCCAACCAATAGCACCAACCATCAGGAGTAACGACAACGCTGCGCCAGTCCAATAAAAAATCACATTTAGTTTGAAATTTACCTGTTTTTCGCCGCCAACTGAAGCTGCCTCACTACCTTTTAACATACTGCCTCCAGAGAAATCTCTAGTAATTTGCCTCGGCCAGCTCTTGTTTTTTAATTCATATGAGTTGCTGGCTCTACACCTAGAATACCAAGACCTGAGGAAATAACAACTAAAACAGCCGAAATCATGGCCATTTTTGTGTAAGTTGCATTGTGGTCCTTTTCTTGGATAAATCTCAGCGCATCATTTTCATTGCCCTTATTCCATAAACTATGAAAATCACTTGCTAGCTCATAGAGGTAGAAAGCTATACGATGTGGCTCATGAGTTTTAGCAGAGATTTCAACAAGTCGAGGCCACTCGGCTAACTTTCTCGCAATTTTAATTTCTGCCTCGTGTGTGATTTTGCTAAATGTTTCGGATCTCGCCTGCTCCTCATCAAAATGTATTCCAGCTTGTTTAGCTTTTCGGAACACGCTATGAATTCTGGCACTAGCATACTGAACGTAATAAACAGGGTTGTCTTTGCTTTGCTCAAGAACCTTTTCAAAGTCAAAGTCCAATGGGGCATCATTTTTTCGTGTTAGCATGACGAAACGAGTTACGTCAGAACCGACCTGATCCACTAGGTCCCGCAAAGTTACAAATGTCCCTGCCCTTTTTGACATTTTAAATGGCTCTCCACGTTTGAACAACTTCACTAGCTGGGTTAATTTTATGTCGAATTTGACTTTGTCATCTGAAAGCGCAGAAACAGCGGCCTTCATTCGCTTCACGTATCCACCATGATCAGCCCCAAAAATGTCAATCAATTGATCAAAATTTCGCTCTACTTTATCAAAGTGATAAGCAATGTCTGGGGCAAAGTAAGTCCACGCCCCATCAGACTTTTTAATAGGGCGATCTACGTCATCGCCATGAGAGGTGGATTTAAATAAAGTTTGAACCCTAGGCTCCCAATCCTCTACTTTCTTACCCTTGGGAGAATCCAAAATTCCTTCATATATCAAATTTTTGCTTTTAAGACTTTCAATTGCTTCCTCTATTTTGCCGCCACCGTATAAAGATTTTTCTGAAAAAAAGGTGTCCATCTTGACTCCCAATGCGGCGAGGTCATCTTTTATCAGTTTCATCATAGCATCTGTTGAAAATTTACGAACATCTTCCAACCAGTAATGCTCTGGTTTATCGATATAATCAGAACCAACTTTTTCTTTAAGCGACTGTCCCACTGGGATAAGGTAATCACCCGGATATGTTCCATCTTCGAAAGCAACATCTTGACCGTGAGCCTCGAGATAGCGAAGATACACTGACCGAGCTAATGTATCCACCTGAGATCCACCGTCATTTATATAATACTCACGCGTGACTTTAAATCCGGCAAAACTTAATAATTCTGAAAGAGCATCTCCAAAAACGGCTCCACGAGTATGTCCAACATGAAGCGGCCCTGTTGGGTTTGCTGAAACAAATTCAACATTGACGCGCAAATTTTTACCTAATCCTGTTCTGCCATAGGCGCTCCCCAACTCTAAAATTGTATTCAAGATTAATTGCCAGGCTTTGATGCTTATTCGAAGATTTAGAAAACCAGGACCAGCAACTTGTGAATTTTCAATAATGTCCACGTTAGACAATCGATTTGCCAATGTTTCAGCAATTTCCCTTGGATTTTTTTTTGCGCTTTTAGACAAAACCATAGCTGCGTTAGTCGCCATATCACCATGCAACGGGTCTCGAGGAGGCTCAACTGCCACGCTGGTCATATCCAAGCCAGAGGGAAGTTCTCCAGCAGCAACCATGCCTTCAAGTTCATTCAGCACATGCTGTCTTACTGTGTAAAAGAGATCCATAAGCCTTTTTTCCTCTGTTTTGCGGTTTAACAGGGTCTGCAGCTACGTCAAGATCAAGCCACACTAATTAAATTAAATGTCTTTATATTGCTTATCTACAGATATTCTTTGTCAAACACTTTACCGTGTTGAGTTAATGCATACCGATCCGTCATCCCGGAAATATAATCAGCAATCAATCTCGCCAGCTCAGTTTTATTGGATGACAGATAAGATTTTTGTTTCCAATCAGAGGGCAAATAATTGGGATCATCAATATATTTTTTGAATAGATTTTTTAATTTAAAAGTAACTATTTTTCGCATCTTAATAACTTCAGGAGAGCGATACATATTATTGAATAAAAATGATTTTATTTCTTTTATGGCTGAAAATATTTCATCTGAGAATCGGATTACCGGCTCACCAGCATTCCGAATATCCTCTATCGAATTGGGTGAAAGCTCCAAGATAATATTTTTTGACGTGGAAATAACATCCTCAACCAGAATACCAAAAAAACGGCGTAAAGCCTCATGTCTGCGCCGATATTGATCTAAATTCGGATAAATTTTATCAACTTCATCATAACATTTTTCAATTAATGGTAAGCTCTTTATGTCATTATCGGTAAATAGTTTTGCTCGTAACCCATCATGTAAGTCATGACTATTATAAGCGATATCGTCTGAAATAGCCGCAACCTGGGCCTCTGCGCTCGCAAAGCTATTCAATCTAAGACTTTGCATAGCATTATATTGCCTAAGTGCAAATGGTACTGGTTCTTTAATCGGACCATTATGCTTCGCAATTCCCTCTAGCGTATCCCAAGTAAGGTTAAGCCCATCAAAATCAGCATAATGTTGCTCAAGTTTGGTGACTATTCTCAATGCTTGTGCGTTATGATCAAATCCACCATATTTCATCATCAATTCGTCTAAAGCTTCCTCACCAGTATGACCGAATGGAGTATGACCTAAATCATGCGCGAGGGCGATTGCCTCCGATAAATCATAATTAAGATCTAAAGCTGTGCTTATGGTTCTAGCAACTTGGGCAACTTCGAGGGTATGCGTCAACCGAGTACGAAAGTAATCACCTTCATCCTCTACAAAGACTTGAGTTTTATGTTTTAATCTTCGGAAAGCTGAACAATGTAAAATACGATCGCGATCTCTCTGGTAACAAGAGCGATAATTACTTTCCCTTTCACTAAAATATCTATAATTTGAAAGATTTTTTTCAAAGCTTGGATTGGCAGCAAATCGAGCAAGCATCATAGATATTTCCTTGTTTAAAGTTTCTACAATCTCTATATAATTATAAGTGATATTTATTGCTATCTATGTTTAATAAAGTGGAGATAAAAATGCAGCTTCCGCCGAAAGTTACCAATCGTGCTTTTGAAAGGCTTGCTGAAATTATTCCAGCAAGTTCCGAAAAAGGTTTACGTGTAGCCGTTGAAGGTGGTGGATGCTCTGGATTTCAATATAATATAGAATTGGATATAAAACACGAAGATGACCTGATTTTAGAAAAAGAAGGTAGCAAAGTTTTTATCGATAGTACTTCATTACCCTTTCTGACTGATGCCACAATAGACTTTTCTGAAGAGCTGATTGGCGCCCGTTTTATCATCGACAACCCTAATGCTAGTTCTTCTTGCGGGTGTGGTACCAGTTTTTCAGTTTGAAATCTGTTTAATGAAAATAGCAAGCTTCAACATTAATGGCATCAAAGCTAGGACACCTGCTCTAATCAATTGGCTGGAAGAGTCGAACCCAGATGTAGCACTACTTCAAGAAATCAAATCAGTAGATGAAGCTTTTCCCAAAGAAACTTTTGAAGATTTAGGATATAATGTTGAAACTCATGGACAGAAGTCTTTCAACGGCGTGGCAATTTTGTCAAAATACCCTCTACGAGAAATCAGGCGCGGATTACCAGGCGATAAAAGTGATGAACAAGCTAGATGGATTGAAGGCACCATTTGTGCATCCAATGAGATAAAAATCTGCTGCTTATATCTTCCAAACGGAAACCCTCTCCCAGGACCAAAATATGATTATAAATTAGCATGGATGGATAGACTTTATGTAAGAGCGCAAGAGTTGCTTCGCTCTGAGCAGACTTCATTAATGGCAGGTGACTTTAATATTATTCCTCAAACAGAAGACGCCGCAACACCAGAAGTATGGAAAAACGATGCCTTGTTCAAAATGGAAGGCCGAGCAAAATTTAGAAAAATTTTAAATTTAGGTTTTTCAGATGCATTCAGGGTATGTAATGAGGGTCCCGGACATTATAGTTTCTGGGATTACCAAGCTGGTGCTTGGGATCGAAATGATGGGATTAGGATTGATCATTTTCTATTGTCTCCTCACTGCGCAGATCTGTTAAATGATTGCAAAATTGACAGCAATATAAGGGCACGCGAGAAACCGTCCGACCATGTTCCCATTTGGGTCAAATTAAATGTTTAACTTGGTAACATCATAATTATATAGCCAACGAAAAGGTAAACTTGCTGACTGGGGAAAACTTTTATCTAGGAAACGCAAACCGCTATGTGTGCAGGCTCTAAAAAAACTATGTTCTAAGTGGAACTTCCACGCATTATTTTTAATCTGTTTCATTAAACGTGACAAACGCGGTTTTCTTATTTCATGATATTTATCAGCAGCCTCACTCGGATCAAGTAACGTTATTAACTTCGCTAAAACAAATGCATCTTCTAGAGCAGAATTTGCTCCTTGGGCCAAAAATGGAAGCATTGGATGCAAAGCGTCTCCAATTAAAAAGACATTACCAGTCGCCCAATTAACTGGAACTTCGTGAGAACTTAACCCCCATTTATGAGCCGTTTCAATTGAATCCAAAGCTTCTTTCAAATCACCCCCAAATCCAGAAAAAAGACGTTTTATTTCTTCTGGTCTCTCCGTCATACCCCACTCAAAAATTTCGTTATTTTCAGCTTCTTGGATTAGAACTAGATTTAATTGATCACGGCCCCTTATAGGATAAGAAACAACATGTTTATTCGGCGCGACAGTTAATCTTACACCGTTATGGTGTTTTATTTTGTTGGGAACAATGGAACGCCAGGCAAAGTAGTCAGATCTTCTATTCTTTCTTTTAATGGGGTTTAGTAACGCTCTTGTTTTTGAATGCACACCGTCGGCTGCAATTACAAAAGAATATTGATTACTCAATGATTTTGCGTCAGCATCATAGCCTAGATTAAAAGTTACTTTATTACTTAAAGCTGACCGGTATAAAATTTTGACTAAGTCTGCCCTATGCATGAGCCGAAAATCTTTATTCCCTAAAACAGACCTTTGATCAAATTGTAGTAATTTTTTACCTTTGTGATAATCACATATTAAAATCGAATTATTATGAACAGAATTTTTGAAAATATTTTCAGAAAGACCTAGTTCTTTCAGTACGCAAAAACCGTTTGGCGAAATTTGTATTCCTGCTCCTATTTCTCTAATTTTTTGATTTTTCTCAAAAACGGATACTTTATGACCAGCCGCAGCTAAGAGACTGGCAACACTTAATCCAGAAACACCTGCTCCAATTACTGCGACTTTCAACAAAGTATTATGCTCAAAACTCACCTCATCGATAAGATTAAGGCAAACAGACCCAAGCTAACAGAGCACTATTCGTCTCTGTGTACTTTTTCTTTACGCTCATGTTTTTCTTGAGCTTCCAAAGTCATGGTAGCAATCGGTCTGGCATCCAACCTTCTAAGAGAAATGGGATCTCCAGTTTTTTCACAGTACCCGTACTCCCCTTCGTCAATACGCCGTAATGCAGAATCAATTTTTGCAACAAGCTTTCTTTGACGGTCTCTTGTACGTAGTTCTAAAGCGCGATCTGTTTCCTCACTCGCTCTGTCTGCTATGTCAGGGATATTACGAGTACTATCCTGAAGACCCTCAATGGTATCCTTGCTATCAGACATTAAATCTGCTTTCCAAATTAATAACTTACGTTTAAAGTATTCTAGTTGGCGGTCGTTCATAAACGGCTCATCTTCGGCCGGTCTATAATCATCTGCCAGAAAAACTTCAGGCTTCATAATCACCCTCCCCTCAAGCGTTTCAAGATTGGACATGCAGACCTCTTTTTATGTTCATCTTTATATCCCTGTAGGGTCGAGTTAAACTACCTAGGGTAATTTGTCACTAGCCAAATCAAAAGATTGAAGCTTTTTAATTATTTGGTTATTTTTACATATCGTTAAAAATGAGGAACAGTATGAAATTTAACGGCACAGATAATTATATAGCTACTGAAGATTTAATGATCGCAGTGAATGCTGCCGTTACTTTGGAACGACCGCTTTTAATTAAGGGAGAACCAGGAACAGGCAAAACGGAACTCGCAAAACAAGTATCCCTTGGCTTAAAATTAAAAATGCTGGAATGGAATATAAAATCTACAACTAAAGCCCAACAAGGACTTTATGAATATGATGCAGTATCGCGATTACGAGACAGCCAGCTTGGCGACGAGCGGGTAAATGATGTCTCAAATTACATTCGAAAAGGCAAACTTTGGGATGCCTTTGAAAGTAAGCAAAAAGTGGTTTTGCTCATCGATGAAATAGATAAGGCGGACATTGAGTTTCCAAACGATCTTCTTCAAGAATTAGATAAAATGTCGTTTTATGTCTACGAAACTGGGCAAACTATTTCTGCTAAACAAAGACCAGTTGTAATAATTACTTCAAATAATGAGAAAGAACTGCCGGATGCATTTTTGCGGAGGTGTTTTTTTCATTATATTAAATTTCCGGATCAAGAAACTTTGCGTAAGATAGTAAAAGTTCATTATCCTGACATAAAAGATAATCTTCTTTCCACGGCCTTAAGCCAATTTTTCGAAATTAGAGAGCAGTCTGGTCTGAAGAAAAAGCCCTCAACTTCTGAGGTGCTAGATTGGTTGAAACTATTGCTTGCCGACGATTTGAAGCCAGAGGATTTGCGTCGAGATAGTTCATCAGCCTTGCCAAAATTGCATGGAGCGCTTTTAAAAAACGAACAAGACGTTCAGCTTTTTGAACGATTAGCCTTTATCGCACGAAACGAACGTTAAACCTTTGGATTAAAATTTAGGAAAAAAATTGATTAATTTAGTCATGGCACTTATCGGTGCTTTTATAGGGGCAAGAACTGCAAAAAAGAGAAAAGGTTCAAGTCTGGATGTTGCTTTTTACGCAGCTGGTTATTCCATCGCATTTGCTTTAGTCTCATTAGTTATCACTTTAATAATTTACCGTAACTTTGCATGAATAGATGTTTATAAATTTTTTCCATAATTTGCGCAAATCAGGAATTCCTGTAAGTCTCAGAGAATATCTAACTTTTCTGGAAGCCTTGAGTAAGAATATTGGCACCTATGAAATTGAAAACTTTTATATTCTAGCTCGAACCATCATGGTAAAAGACGAAAGGCACTTAGATCGATTTGATATAGCTTTTTCTCATAGTTTCAATGGTTTAGATGAGCTTTCTCTAGAAGAAGTTATTAGTAAAACAGAGTTGCCTGACAACTGGTTAAAAAAACTGGCTGAAAAACACTTAAGTGCGGAAGAAATGGCAGAAATTAAGTCTTTAGGCGGATTTGAAAAGTTAATGGATACATTAAAAAAACGCCTTGAAGAACAAAAGGCCAGACACCAAGGTGGTAATAAATGGATAGGAACGGCGGGAACAAGCCCTTTCGGCGCATATGGATATAATCCAGAGGGAATAAGAATAGGTCAAAATGAGACTCGCCATAAAAGAGCCGTCAAAGTTTGGGACAAGCGAAATTTCAAAAACCTAGATGACACTATCGAAATAGGAACAAGAAATATCAAAGTTGCATTGAAAAGACTACGTAAATGGGCACGAGATGGAGCAGACGAAGAGCTAGATATTGATAAAACAATCCAGTCAACGGCAGAAAATGGCTATTTGGATGTAAAAACCCGTCCAGAGCGGCGAAATGCCGTGAAAGTTCTGCTCTTTTTGGATGTTGGTGGCTCAATGGACCCTTATATAAAATTAGTCGAAGAACTCTTCTCCGCTGCTAGAAGTGAATTTAAGCATTTAGAATATTTTTATTTCCACAACTGTATTTATGAAGGTGTCTGGAAAGATAATCAAAGAAGGTGGACAGAGCAAATACCAACAGACGAAATAATTCGGACTTATGGTAATGATTATAAATGCATATGCGTTGGAGATGCTTCAATGTCGCCTTATGAAATAGCTTTCCCAGGTGGGGCTAATGAACATTACAATGCTGAATCCGGCCAGGTTTGGTTAGACAGAATTCGTTCTCAATGGCCAAATAGTATTTGGATAAACCCAGTGAAACAAAATCTTTGGGGCTATACTCAGTCTATAGAAATGGTGAAAGATATTTTTGAGGATAAAATGGTGCCAATGACACTTGAGGGTTTGGAGAAGGGTATGAAAGAATTAGCTCGTTGAAAAATTTTAGGTCATTTTTCATATGTCAACTGTACTAATAACTATAGTATTGGCAGGCCTCTATGGTATCGTCATGTTTCAATTTTCCGCTTGGTCTTTGAAAAGGCAGCTATCGAGGCAATCAAACCCACTGATAGATAAAAACTTAGAAAGAATAACGGGCAAGTTCGCAAATGTTCTTGAAGTTGAAAAGATCCGAATAAACATTTTTGAGATTGAACCGATAAATGGCCTAGCTGCGCCTGACGGTAGAATTTTTATTACAAGAGGCTTTTATAAAAAATATCAAAATGGAGATATTACAGTTGAAGAAATATCCTCCGTAGTGGCGCATGAATTGGGACACGTCGCATTAGGTCATGTTAGAAGACGAATGATTGATTTTTCGGGACAAAATGCCGTTCGGGCAGCTCTTGGTGCCCTACTCTCTCGTTTGCTTCCTGGGTTGGGAGGTTTTATTGCTAGTATTATTGGAAATTTACTGATGGCTAAGCTATCAAGGCGCGATGAGTATGAGGCAGATGAATATGCTTCTGCTTTAATGATAAAATCTGGTCTCGGGATAGAACCACAAATTTCTATGTTTAAAAAGTTGGATAAAATATCAAACCTGCAAGGTACTGTACCGGCTTGGTTAATGAGTCATCCACCAACACAAGAGAGAATAGATTCAATCAAAAAATTACAGGCAAAAATATATCATAGATAAGCTACTTACCACATAGTTTTCGCAACCTTGACCAAGTTTTGGGTTGAAGCATTTAAATCTTTATTTTCTAAACCTGTCACTAAAAACTTTTCCAGCCCAGCAGCTAATTCTTTACCTAGTTCGACGCCCCATTGGTCAAAACTATTTATCCCTAAAATTTTACCCTCTACAAAAACCCTATGCTCATAAAGTGCAATTATTTTACCTAAAACTTTTGGTGTCAACTTAGGATATAAAAGAGTCGTGGAGGGTCGGTTTCCAAGAAAAACTCTATGTCGCGCTTGTTCCTCAAATTTTTCATGGTGAATATCATCACTACTTAACTTAGAGCATACTTCCTCAAAACTGCGCCCCTGCATCAAAGCCTCTGACTGAGCAAAGCAATTCGATAATAACGATTTATGATGATGATCTAAATGAGGCTCATGTGATTGAGCCGCTACTAAAAATTCACAAGGTATTACTCTCGTACCTTGGTGTAACAACTGGAAGAAGGCGTGCTGACCATTGGTTCCTGCTTCACCCCAAATCACTGGAGCAGAATGAAAATCTAAAAGACTTCCGTCAAGATCTACGCTCTTGCCATTACTTTCCATTTCCAATTGCTGCAAATAGGCTGGAAGCCTGCTAAGCCTTTGATCATAGGGCAGCACTGCTCTAGTTGAATAATTGCAAATTTGATTGTGCCATACTCCAATTAAAGCCAGTAATATGGGTAAGTTTTTTTCCATCTCAGCACTTTTAAAATGAACATCCATTTCATAAGCTCCATTTAAAAGTGACTCAAAGGCCTCTGCTCCTATAGCAATAATTATCGAGAGGCCTATTGGACCCCACAGTGAGTAACGGCCCCCTACCCAATCTCCAAATTCAAAAACATGATCGCGAGAAATGCCAAATTCATCAGTTTTTTGAATTGCTGTAGATACAGCGGCAAATTGCAAGGACGGCTCAATTACAGTTCCAGACATCCAGTCATAGGCAGTTTGAGCATTTTTCATTGTTTCCGAAGTAGTAAATGTTTTGGAAGCAATAATAACTAGGGTCGTTTCAGGATTTAATTTTGACAATACGTCGTGAACATTTGCCCCATCTACATTAGAAATAAAATGACAGTTTGGTCCATCGTGATATGGTGCTAAAGCTTTAACAACCATAGCAGGTCCTAAGTCAGACCCTCCTATACCAATATTAACCACATCAGTTATAGTGCCACCTTGACCGGAAAACTGACCAGACTTTACACGGTCAGAAAATACTTTCATTTGTTCCAAAGTTTGCAAAATAGAAGGCATAACATCTAATTTATTTACATAAATCGGGGTAGCTTCTAAATTCCTGAGCGCCGTGTGCAAGACAGCCCTACTTTCACTAGTATTAATTAATTCGCCTCTAAACATGGCATCTCGCGCCTCAGAAATGCCTCTAAATTTGGCTAAATTAATCAGTAACTCAAGTGCTGGCTGATCAATGTTTGTTTTGGAAAAATCTAGAAATAAATCTTCTTGTAACACCGAGAAATTCATTGCTCGTTTTTTGTCTTGATCAAACAAGGAGGTGATTTTTCTATCTTTTACTTTTTGAAAGTATTTTAATAACTGATCAAACATCAAAATCTCATTAATTATGCGGCCCAGTGTACACTGGCGCCTGGCAAAATAGCTGAAATAGGCGCAATGCTAGGGGGCAAATCGACGGCCTTTTCAAAGGCTGCGCGTTTTTCCTCACCAAAAATCACTAAATGCTTAATTCTGGAACTATTCAAGACTTGGGCAGTAAGCGTTATTCTTACCTCTAAAGCACCTTCAGCTCGCATAGGTAGTAAGGTCGGTGCATTACTCGAAAGTGCTTTCTCAAGATTATCACCACCAGGAAATAGTGATGCCGTGTGCATATCCGTACCCATACCAAAAAGTAAAACAGAAATAGGCAAACTCCGTTCTATACATTCTTGCAATTGAGGAATACCGAGTTCTGGAGTTAACGCACCAGAGTACATCGAGATATATTTCGCCAAGGCAGCTTTTTTAATCAATAGTCTTTCCTGAAGTAACTTTGTGTTTGAACGTTCATTACTTTCAGGTACCCAGCGCTCATCATTCAAAATTATACTTACTCTTTTCCAATCCAAATCAAATTCACAAAGCTTATCAAAAATTGGGCCTGGGGTGCTGCCACCTGGAACAGAAAAAATAACGTTTTTTCTTTTTTGTATTGATGCAGACAAATCAGAAGCTAGAATTTGTGCAACTTCAGAAACCAAATCCTCTCTGTGATTATACTTTAAAAAATCAATCAAGGTATTTCGCGCCACTTGCGGCCTTCACGCTCCAAAAGGGTCAGGCTATCCTGTGGACCAGAACTTCCGCTATCATAAGGTTTTGGAACGTCGTTTCTGTCAACCCATCCATTAATTATCGGGTCTGTCCATGCCCAAGCCGCCTCAACTTCGTCTCCTCGCATAAATAGAGTTTGATTTCCTCGAATGACGTCCATTATCAATCTCTCATAAGCATCCGGCACTGCGTTTTCTTCAATTCCCAGGGTTTCAGAAAATGTCATATCCAATGGCACATCAATCAAACGCATACCACCAGGACCTGGTTCTTTTATGGTTACATCCATCGTAATTCCTTCGTCAGGCTGAAGCCTAATGATAAGAGCATTTTGATGGTTTCCGGCTTCTGGGCCAAAAATACTGTGAGGTTTTTCCTTAAATATAACAGCTATTTCCGATTTTCGTGCTTTAAGTCGCTTACCGGTACGCAGATAAAAAGGTACGCCAGCCCAGCGATAATTACTTATGTTAACTTTAAGGGCTACGAAACTTTCAGTCTTGGAGTTTTTATTGTTTACACCTGTCCGATAATCTGGGTGATCAACGCCTGATCCATACTGACCCCGCACGATGTGATGTGGAGCCACGGGATCAAGTGCTCTTATTACCTTTAATTTTTCATCTCGCACAGAGTCAGGTTCGAAGCGCGCAGGGGGCTCCATAGCAATTAAGCATAATAATTGCATTAGGTGATTTTGAACCATATCTCTCATTGCGCCCGAGTGATCATAATATTCACCTCGACCCCCAACCCCAACAGTTTCGGATACTGTGATTTGGATATGATCAACATACTGAGCGTTCCAAAGCGGCTCAAACAACATATTCCCAAATCTTATAGCCATTAAATTCTGTACTGTTTCTTTGCCCAAGTAGTGGTCGATGCGATATATTTGTTCTTCAGTAAAATGCTCTGCTAAAATTGCGTTCAGCTGTTTTGAAGTTTTCAAATTTCGCCCAAATGGCTTTTCTAAAACAATACGACTATTTTCAGTAGTTATTTCGTGTTTATGTAAACGCTCTGCTAAACTTCCAAATAATGAAGGTGAAACAGAAAAGTAAAAAGCCCGTATTATTTTTGGTCTAAGAGCTGTCTTTAATTCATTCCACCCTTTTGAACCATTAGCATCAATCTGGATGTAATTTAGGCAAAGTAAAAAATTTTTAAGATCATTATCTCTAAAATTTATTTCAGTAAAACTTTTGATAGAATTTTCTACGAGATCATTGAATGTTTTTTGTGATAAACTTGATCGGGCAGCACCAACTACCTGAGACTTCTTTGGCATTTGACCTGCAAGAAACCTTCTAAATAATCCAGGAAAAATCTTTCTCTTTGCCAGATCACCTGTTGCTCCAAAAATGACCAAATCAAATGACTCAACAGGGATAACTCGAGATACCATATCTACCTTCTTTTAATCACCAACGCTCCCTAACATGTGTTAGCGCTAACGAAAAGCTAAAAATGTTTACACATGATTATTACACCAAAAATGCTTCTTAAGCAGATGAACATTAGCAAATACCAAGTTTTGCATGACATTAGTAAAAGACAAACGTAAAACATACAAAAACATTTAAAAACTTTGCCTTGCTATATCCTAATTTTCTTAGCTATAGCCCATTACAGAACGTTTATGCACTGAATTAACGAGGCCCAGCATGTCTTACACACCCAAAAGCGACTTCTTGAAGATAATGATCGAGCGAGGTTTTGTAGCGGATTGTACTGACTATGAAGGTCTTGATAGTGTAATAGTTGAAGGAAATATTGCTGCCTACATAGGTTTTGATGCAACTGCTAAATCATTACATGTTGGCAGTTTAATTCAAATCATGATGCTACGATGGTTACAAAAGACAGGGGGGCAACCTATAACCCTCATGGGTGGTGGCACAACTAAAGTCGGCGATCCTTCCTTTAGGGCAGAAGAAAGGCCTTTACTGGGCGAAACGCAAATTGAAAATAATATATCTGGCATAAAAAGAGTTTTTTCAGCATATCTACATTATGGTGATAAATCAGATGATGCTCTAATGATTAATAATGATGAATGGCTATCTGGTTTGAATTACTTGGAATTTCTACGGGATGTTGGACGCCACTTTAGCGTGAACAGAATGTTAAGTTTTGAAAGTGTTAAATCGCGCTTGGAAAGAGAGCAAAGCCTATCATTCCTAGAATTTAATTACATGATACTTCAGGCTTATGATTTTTATGAGCTTAATAAGAGGTATGGCTGCAAACTCCAAATGGGTGGCTCAGATCAGCTCGGAAATATT
Source organism: Paracoccaceae bacterium (assembly GCA_902543185.1). Taxonomy (GTDB): domain Bacteria; phylum Pseudomonadota; class Alphaproteobacteria; order Rhodobacterales; family Rhodobacteraceae; genus Salinivivens. The sequence continues at coordinate 37,576 of CACBXB010000011.1, read as the reverse complement.
ATAAACGGTATGGAATTAACTCGTCGTATTTCGGACGCACGAGTTTTTGGACTAACCTCTCCTTTGCTAACAACTTCTGACGGCAAAAAAATGGGGAAATCTCAGGACGGTGCCATTTGGTTAAATGCAAATATGCTTTCTCCATATGAGTTTTGGCAGTTTTGGCGAAATACATCAGATGCAGATGTGGCCCGGTTTTTAAAATTATACACAGAGCTCTCTTTAGATGAGTGTAATGTCCTCGGTAAACTTGAAGGTTCCGAAATCAATGATGCCAAAGTTGTATTAGCTAACGAGGTTACAACACTTCTGCACGGAAGAGATGCTGCAAATGCGGCAGCCAAAACATCTGCAGAAGTTTTCGAAAAGGGTGGTATCGGAGAAGATTTACCAACTTTTACTTTTGAGCAAAGAGAAGTATCCGACGGCTTACCAATAATCCAAGCTTTCGTTAAAGCAGGGTTAGCCAAGTCTGGAAAAGAGGCAAAACGTTTAATTTCCGAAAATGGAGCCAAACTTGATGACGAATTAGTCACGAGCGCAAATTTAACCCTTACTTCCGAAATGCTGGCGAGGCCTGTGAAGCTTTCCGCTGGGAAAAAACGCCATGCCCTAGTTACTCTTATTTCCAGCTAATAAACAAAGTTTTTTGCAAATTTTAGTGCTACTAATGTTCCTTAAAAAAATTACTTAACGCGACACCTCTACAGAGACCATCTTGTCGGGTTCTCCTAAAACTGCTCCGTTTGGCCCCTTACCTATCTTTATTTGATCGACAACTTCCATTCCGGACTCAACCCGTCCTATAACCGTGTATTGGCCATTTAAAAAATATCCAGGTTCAAACATTATAAAAAATTGACTATTGGCACTATTTGGGTCCTGAGTTCGGGCCATGCCAACAATACCCCTATCAAATTTTACATCAGAAAATTCAGCTGGTAAATCGGGAAGCGCTGATCCACCACGACCTGCAAAAGCTATATCACCTCCAGCCTTTCCATATTCAACGTCGCCAGTTTGAGCCATAAAACCTTCAATTACACGGTGGAAAACAATGTTATCATACTGTCCCTGTTCTGCCAGTTTTGAAATTTGAGCCACGTGTAATGGCGCAATCTCTTCAAAAAGGTCAATTTCGATTTGCCCCTGCGCAGTTCCGCCAATAGTAATTTTTAAACTTGACGCAAAAATTGGAGACCCTAATACAAACAATAAATATACGACTTTATACATCAGCCGCAACCTTGACGCTCACCATCCTATCTGGATTTGCAGGCGGTTCGCCTCTAACAATTTCATCCACGAGATCCATGCCATCTATTACGCGCCCATAAACTGTATACTGACGGTTCAAAAAATGGTTGTCGTTAAAATTTATAAAGAACTGGCTATTAGCACTATCGGGGTTCTGGCTTCGCGCAGCTCCTAAAGTGCCTCTGTCATGGGGAATTCCCGAAAACTCCGCCTTTAAGTTTGGTAACTCTGATCCCCCTGTGCCTGCTCTATGTGGCTGATATTCATTTTCCATATTTCCATATTCAACATCACCTGTTTGCGCCATAAAGCCTTCAATAACGCGATGAAACGAAACATTATCATATTTACCTGATCGCGCCAATTCCTTCATTCGATCACAATGCCCTGGCGCTATATCTGGCAAAAGCTCAATTGTAACGGTTCCATTCTTTAATTCCATTAAGATTGTATTCTCCGCATCTTTTATTTCAGCCATCGGTTACTCCTTTTAAGATTTCCCCCTTCCTACGCTTTACAAACCATAAGAACAAGATATGGCTTGACGCAGAATAAAAGTCTAAAGAAAAAGAAAATATTTCAAACTGAATAAATGTGATGTCTCGTAAAACACTTTGCCAAATAGATTTACACGGGAAACGTGTTCTGACTAGGGTAGACCTTAATGTGCCCATGGTCGATGGAAAAATTGCTGATGCAACACGTATTGAAAAAATCGTTCCTACGATAAACGAAATTACCAAGAAAGGTGGAATTCCGATTTTACTTGCCCATATGGGACGTCCTAAAGGCAAGAGACATCAAAACTTAAGCCTTTCACAGCTTCAAGCAGATTTGCAAACTTATTTTAAGTCTAAAGTTATTTTTGCTGCAGAGTGCATTGGGCCTAGCGCCGAAACTGCCCTTCAAATTGTAAAAAAAGGTGAAATAATCCTACTTGAAAATACTCGCTTTTATCCAGGAGAAGAAGAGAATGATCCAAAATTTGCTGCTTCATTAGCAGCACTGGCTGATATTTTTTGCAATGACGCTTTTTCAGCTTCTCATCGAGCCCACGCAAGCACATCTGGTTTAGCAAAATATTTACCTTCGTGCGCTGGAAAATTGATGGTAGCTGAACTTAAGGCTTTGGAGAGTGTTTTAGACCAACCCGAGCGGCCAGTCGTTACCGTAGTAGGTGGAGCTAAAATTTCTACAAAAATTGCACTTCTAGAAAATCTGATAGAAAAGGTGGACTGCATCATTATAGGCGGAGCTATGGCTAATACTTTCCTTTTTTCAAAAGGGTTCAATGTTGGTCGATCATTGGTGGAAGAAAGTTTAAAGCCGACTGCGCTAAAAATTCTTAAAAAGGCAGAAAAATATTCGTGCAAAGTCATTTTACCAACAGACGTAATTATCGCAAAAGAGCTATCACACAACACACCCACGTCAGTTGTTTCGGCTAATGAATGTCCAGAAAATTATATGATACTGGATGCGGGACCATCAACAGTCGATATCATAAAACAATGTATTAATAGTTCTAAAACACTTTTATGGAATGGGCCATTAGGTGCATTTGAGGTGTTTCCTTTTGATGAAGCCACTATTCAGGCTGCTAAGTATGCCTCTTTAAGGACAAAAAATGGTGATTTAATATCCGTCGCGGGAGGTGGAGATACTGTAGCAGCTCTCAATAAAGCCGGCGTAACCGATTCATTCACTTATGTTTCAACGGCAGGCGGCGCATTTTTAGAATGGTTAGAAGGTAAAGAGTTACCTGGAGTTGCCTGCCTCACGGAAAATTAAATCGCGATCAATTTTATAATTTTCGAGTATTATGGTAGCGCAACCAGGATTGAATTGTATTCCTCAGTCTCTTACATCAATTCTCAAGTAAAATGGAGACAGCCGTGAATAACACTGAACAGCTGAAAAGAATAAGAACAGATAAAGGCTTTATAGCTGCCTTAGACCAAAGCGGAGGATCTACACCTAAAGCCCTCCAATTATATGGAATTTCTGAAGATCAGTACCAAGATGAAGAAGAAATGTTCAAACTAATTCATGATATGCGAACAAGAATAATCACCAGCCCTTCTTTCAGCCAAAGCCACATAATTGGAGCAATATTATTTGAACAAACTATGGAGCGGCTTGTCTCTGGGGTGCCAACCGCAGATTATCTTTGGAAAACAAAAAAAATTGTTCCATTTTTAAAGGTTGATAGGGGATTAAAAGATCTGAAAGATGGTGTTCGCCTCATGAAAGACATACCAGATTTGCATGGAACTTTAAAAAAAGCTGCAGAATATGGAATCTTTGGAACTAAAATGAGATCCGTTATCGATGAAGACAACAGCTTAGGAATAGATAAAATTGTAGATCAACAATTTGAATTTGGGAAAATAATTTTAGGTTCCGGTTTAATACCCATCATTGAACCAGAAGTAACCATAACGATGTCTCAGAAATCTCAAGCTGAGAAAAATCTTAAAAAAAGTTTAATAAAATATTTAAATAAATTACCGCCTAAACAGAATGTTTTACTCAAATTAACACTTCCAGAGCAAAATAACTTTTATGAAGATTTAGTTAATCATCCAAATGTTCTGAGAGTCGTTGCGTTATCTGGAGGTTATTCACTTGAAGAAGCAACCAAACGCTTAGAAGAAAATTCTGGGGTGGTCGCCTCCTTCTCAAGAGCATTAACCCAAAGCTTATTTGTTCATCAAACTGCTAATGAATTTAATTCAGCTCTAGATCAGACCATATCCGGAATAGCTGCTGCATCAGGAACTTAAATAAAAAAAATGATTTTTTTTTATTTTAGGGATTCCCTTGCGAATCATTATGTGATTCTATCGACCTAATCCCGTTCATTGGGCAATAAAGGTAGGTTATGAATTCGGCTAAATTATCAATACCTTGGGTCATGTTGGTAGTATTTGCTGTAACATTGATGCTTGGTCTTTATTTTACTTTTGCTGCCGTACAAGGTGACTATGGGTTATTTAGAAGAGCGGAAATATTAAATGATGCGAAAAAATTAGAGGCAGAACTTATCGTACTTCAAATTGAGGTTGATAAAATGCGCAATCTAACCCTGAGATTGTCAGATGAGTACCTAGACTTAGACCTTTTAGATGAACAGGCGCGAGACATACTAGGTCAAATTCGTTCTGACGAGGTAATAATTCAATAAACTTAGGCTTCAAATGATCCTCCAGTCTAAAAGACTTAAAATTCAAGCTGCGAGTCTTGTATCTTTTGATCAACTATTTTACATTAATTATGCATTTTTTATTTTGCTATCGCATTTACCAATTAAATAGTTTAAAGATAGTTTAACGCTAAACTATTTTAAGGTGAGCTCATATGACTTCTCGCAAAGTTTCAAAAAAAACCAACGTAAACACACAAGAATTGCTCTCTTTTTACAAAGATATGCTTTTAATTAGGCGGTTTGAGGAAAAAGCTGGTCAGCTCTATGGAATGGGTTTGATAGGCGGCTTTTGCCACCTTTATATAGGCCAAGAGGCTGTTGTTGTTGGACTAGAGGCTTCAGCAGAAGAAGGAGATAAAAGAATTACTTCCTATCGCGACCACGGACATATGCTTGCTTGCGGTATGGACCCTAAGGGTGTCATGGCTGAACTCACAGGTAGAAAAGGTGGTTACTCTAAAGGAAAAGGTGGTTCGATGCATATGTTTAGCAAAGAAAAGAATTTCTTCGGCGGGCATGGAATTGTTGGAGCACAAGTTCCTCTTGGAGCTGGACTAGCTTTTGCAGATAAATATTTAGAAAATGATCGAGTAACTTTTACTTATTTTGGCGATGGCGCTGCCAACCAAGGTCAGGTCTATGAGACATTTAATATGGCATCGCTTTGGAAACTACCGGTAATCTTCGTAATTGAAAATAATCAGTACGCTATGGGCACGTCGCAACTACGCTCAACCTCAACGCCAGACATTTACACTAGAGGCGCTGGCTTTGATATACCGGGAGAGGCCGTTGATGGAATGGATGTTCTTTCTGTAAAAGCTGCCGGAGATAAGGCGGTTAAACACTGCCGAGCCGGTAAAGGCCCCTATATCCTTGAAATCAAAACTTATCGATACCGAGGACACTCAATGTCTGATCCAGCAAAATATAGAACTCGAGAAGAGGTTCAAAAAATGCGGGAAGAACGGGACGCCATCGAAAATATTAGATCTATATTGTTGACTGGGAAACATGCAAGCGAAGATGAATTAAAGTCGATTGATAAGGAAATTAAGACAATCGTAAATGAATCTGCGGAATTTGCCAAAGCCAGCCCTGAACCAGAACTTAATGAACTTTATACTAATATTTACGCGTGAGGGGATCGCAAATGACAACTGAAATTTTAATGCCTGCCCTATCACCAACAATGGAAGAGGGAACATTGGCAAAATGGTTAGTCAAAGAAGGCGACACAGTATCCGCAGGTGATATCCTTGCGGAGATAGAAACTGATAAGGCAACCATGGAATTCGAAGCTGTTGAGGAAGGCACCATCAGCAAAATATTGGTATCAGAAGGTTCGGAAGGAATTAAAGTTAATAGCCCAATAGCTATATTAGCGGATGATGGAGAGAACATCTCAAAGTTAGAAGTAAGTGATGTATCAAAAGAAAAGCCAGTTGCAGACACTAATAATTCAGAATCAAAATTAAAGACATCTATCATAGAGGCAATCTCTGAACCCGAATGGACCGATGCGACACAAGTTAGTCAGCAAACCGTCAGAGAAGCCCTTAGGGATGCTATGGCTGAAGAGATGAGACGCGATGAAAAAGTGTTTCTTATGGGAGAAGAGGTGGCTGAATACCAAGGAGCGTATAAAGTAAGCCAAGGACTTCTCGAAGAATTCGGTTCAAAAAGAGTTATTGATACTCCAATTACTGAGCACGGCTTTGCAGGCATAGCCACTGGCGCTTCCTTTGCTGGACTAAGGCCTATTGTTGAATTCATGACCTTTAATTTTGCGATGCAGGCAATCGATCAGATTGTAAACTCCGCAGCAAAGACGCTTTATATGTCTGGTGGACAGATGGGAGCACCAATGGTGTTCCGTGGGCCAAATGGAGCAGCAGCCAGAGTAGGCGCACAACACAGTCAAGACTATACTTCTTGGTACGCCCATATCCCAGGTCTAAAAGTAGCAGCACCATATTCCGCGTCAGATGCCAAAGGCTTACTAAAATCGGCAGTCAGGGATGATAATCCAGTAATCTTTCTTGAAAACGAAATTCTTTATGGGCGCAGCTTTGATGTGCCTGATATCGAAGACTATATCGTCCCATTCGGTAAAGCTAGAATTTGGCGTAAAGGAACCGATATCACTATAGTTTCGTTTGGTATAGGCATGCAATACGCACTAAATGCTGCAGAAGAGCTGGCTGCTCAGGGAATAGAAGCAGAAGTTTTAGATTTAAGAACTATTAGGCCAATTGACTACGAAACAATAATCCAATCGGTTTCCAAAACAAACCGTTGTATTACAGTAGAAGAAGGTTTTCCAGTCGCGTCAATAGGAAATCATTTATCGGCCTACGTAATGGAAAACGCATTCGACTATCTAGATGCACCAATAATAAATTGTACTGGCAAGGATGTTCCTATGCCTTACGCCGCAAACTTAGAAAAGCTCGCTCTTGTGACGACTGAGGAAGTCATTAGTGCTGCAAAAAAAGTTTGCTATCGATAAAGGAGAGTATCAGTGTCTGTTAATATATTAATGCCTGCACTTTCGCCCACAATGGAAGAAGGTACCCTCGCTAAGTGGCTTGTTAAAGAGGGAGATAAGATACAAAGTGGGGATCTAATTGCTGAAATTGAAACCGACAAAGCAACAATGGAGTTTGAAGCTATTGATGAGGGAATAATCGGCAAACTTTTAGTCTCTGAAGGTAGCGAGAGCGTCAAAGTCAACACTCCAATTGCTGTTATTTTAGATGATGGTGAAGAACTAAAAGTAAATGAAACAGCTGATCAGGTTATGGATACAGATCACACAAAGCCTAAAATCGCTAAAGAAGACGTTGTGGAGAATAAAAAGCCCTCAATGAATGCTATTAAGAATTCCGATACGCGTGTCTTTGCTACCCCGCTCGCAAGAAGATTAGCTAGAGAAAAAGGCGTTGATTTAGAAAGTATTAGCGGTTCGGGTCCCCATGGGAGAATAGTAAAAACTGATATTTTAGATCTAAACGTCTCTAGCGTAGATACCAGTCAAGAAAGTTTGGTAAACCCGGTTTTAAAAACTAATGTTCAAAAAGCTTCTGGATCATCAATAACAAATCTTTACGCTGACAGAGAATTTAAAGAAATTCCTCTAAACAGTATGAGAAAAACAGTTGCCTCTAGGCTAACAGAAGCAAAACAAAATATTCCCCACTTCTACCTTAGAAAAGAAGCTAGAATAGACGAATTATTACGGGTAAGAGCAAGATTGAATGTACATTTGGTGGAAAAAAATAATAAGCTTTCAATTAACGATTTTATTATAAAATCCTGCGCTTTAGCACTGCAATCGGTGCCAACTGCAAATGCAGTCTGGGCCGAGGACAAAATTCTTCAACTTAAACCTTCTGATATTGCAATAGCTGTTTCCGTAGAGGATGGGCTTTTTACTCCCGTTATACGAGATGCCGATACTAAAAGCTTATCCAGTATTTCAAAAGAAATGAAAGAATTGGCTGATAAAGCTCGCTCCAAAAAACTCATGCCAAGTGAATATCAAGGAGGAAGTTTTTCAATTTCAAACCTGGGCATGTTTGGAGTAGATAATTTTGATGCCGTTATAAATCCTCCTCATGGAGCCATACTAGCAGTTGGCAGAGTTCTTCAAAAACCAATAGTAAATGAAGATGAATCTATTTCAGTGGCTAATTTGATGTCACTGACTCTTTCCTTAGATCATCGTGTGATTGATGGCGCTCTGGGCGCAAAATTGCTCCAAAATATTACCAAATACCTTGAAGACCCAGTACTCATGTTAACGTGACTATCAGTCCGAGGACAGTATCTGATCCATTTTGATCGAAGGCGTGCTACACCCAGCCTCACCAACTATTTTAGCCGGAACACCCGCAACCGTTTTCTTAGGTGGTATCTCTTGTAATACAACCGAGCCTGCTGCAATACGAGAGCAACTTCCGACTTTTATATTGCCTAGAACCTTAGCACCAGCTCCTATCATCACGCCATCACCTATTTTGGGATGACGATCCTCATCTTCCTTGCCAGTGCCACCTAAAGTAACCGAATGGAGCATAGAGACATTATCACCAACAACCGATGTTTCACCAACTACAATCGAATGCGCATGATCTATCATCAATCCTTTTCCAATTTTTGCTGCTGGATGTATGTCTATTCCAAAAACTTCTGAGGTTCTCATTTGGAAAAAATATGCCATATTTCTTTGACTATTAATCCAAAGCCAGTTTGAAACCCGATAGGCTTGGACTGCAAGAAAGCCCTTGAAATACAAAAGAGGCTGCATGTACCTGTTACAAGCCGGGTCCCTATCTACCACCGCCATAACATCGGCTCTTGCAGAATTGGCAACCTGCGGATCGTTAGAAATAGCCTTGCTGCAAATATCTCTCAGAGTTTGCTCAGAAATTTCAGCCGATGCTAATTTGGAAGCAACCCGATGGGCTAGAGCGTTCTCAAAGCTCGGATGTTGAAGGATACTAGTATAAATAAATCCGCCAATCGCTGGTTCTGCGTCCACAGCTTCTTCTGCCTCATTACGCAATCTGTCCCAAACGGGATCTAACTGAGCATATTTTTTTTCCAAATCTACCATAGACTGAACCCTTCATTATAATAGGTATATAGTGGTCAAAGGATCAAATCTCAATATTTTCATAAAATCTTTTGCTGAGATCTAGTCTTTGCTATTTTTTTCAAGTGTTCTCCACTTAGAAACATTTTTATTGTGATCAGTTAAATTTGTAGCAAATGCATGCCCGCCAGTTCCATCTGCAACAAAAAATATGAAGTCCGTATTTTCTGGATTCAAGGCAGCAAAAATACTTTCCTCACCAGGATTTGCAATTGGTGTTGGAGGCAAGCCTCCCCTTAAATATGTATTCCAGGGGGTATCCTTTCGAAGCTCACTTTGTCTAAGGCCCCGGCCTAAAATTTTTTTACCCTTAGTTATTCCGTATATTACTGTTGGATCAGTTTGTAGTGGCATACCCTTTTTTAGGCGGTTGATGAATACGCTCGAAATAATCCGCCGTTCACTTTTAAGCCCAGTCTCTTTTTCGATGATTGAAGCCAGAATTAACGCTTCTTCCGGTGTTTTAAATGGCAAGTCATCTAATTTAGACTGCCAAGCTCTTTGTAAAATACTATCTTGCTTCACAGACATTTGCTTCAATATTGTTGACCTAGAATCTTTTTGACCAAATTCGTAACTATCTGGAGCCAAACTGCCCTCTTGGGGTATTTCGTTTATCTCCCCATTAAGGTAGCTTATTTCATTTAAGGCCTGTACTATTCTCCATGAAGTAGCGCCTTCTGAAATTACAATTCTGTGCCTAGTACTTTTATCATCTACAAAAGAATTAAATGCTGACGGTCTCTCATCGCTAGATTTGAAAGCAAACTTTTCTTCTAATTTTGAAGTTTTCGGATCTAGCTCTCGAACTCTGATGGTTGTTGACACAATCCCTACTCCGTAGATGATTTCTGTGCCGCAAGTATTTGCGCCACCTTGTGTAACTATATTAGAAATATCCTGCATTGTTGAAAACGGCGGAATAAGAAAACTACCAGCTTTCAACTTAGTATCTTTTTCTTGATACCGGACGCCTACCCTAAAAAACCAAGCAGACTGAAGTGCACCTTTTTTTTCCAATTCTTCAGAAACTGTACGAATTGAACTACCGCCGGGGATGCGAATGCATATTGCGGTTTCCAAAGGACCCGCAGAAATATAAAATGTCTTTGCCGTTAGACCAATGCCGCCAGCCAAAAGCATTAATACGACGAGTAAAGAAATTATGTTTGAGGCAGCACTTCGCCACATTTTATACTTTCGCCAAAAGCAAACTGGCGTTCGTTCCCCCAAAACCAAAGGAGTTAGACATAGCGTAGTTTACTTCTCTTGATACTTTTTGATTTGGAGCCAAATCGATTTGTGTTTCTGTTGCAGGATTATCTAAATTGATTGTTGGTGGTGCGACCTGATCACGAATTGCCAAAATAGTAAAAATAGCCTCTATTGCTCCCGCTGCACCCAGTAAGTGACCAGTTGATGACTTAGTAGATGACATCGTTAATTGCCCAGACTTATCTCCCATCATTCGCTCAACTGCTGCTAATTCGATAACGTCCGCCATGGTTGAAGTACCATGCGCGTTTATGTAATCTAACTGACCAGGTTCGATACCGGCTTTTTTTAATGCAGCAAGCATAGATCTTTGTCCACCTTCGCCATCTTCAGAAGGCGCGGTTATATGATAAGCATCTCCCGATAACCCATATCCGACAACTTCAGCGTATATTTTAGCTCCTCGACTTTTTGCATGCTCATACTCTTCCAAAACAACAATACCAGCCCCCTCACCCATTACAAATCCATCACGATCTATATCATACGGGCGAGACGCCTTCGTGGGATCATCAGCTCTTTTGGTTGATAGTGCTTTACAGGCGTTAAACCCACCAATTCCTATTTCGGAGATGGCAGCCTCAGCTCCACCTGCTATCATTACATCAGCATCATTAGCACCAATAAGCCTGGCCGCATCACCGATTGCATGTGCTCCAGTTGAACAGGCAGTTACAACTGAATGATTAGGGCCTTTGAAGCCAAATCGAATACTAACCTGCCCAGATATCAAATTAATTAATGCACCCGGTATAAAAAATGGTGAAATCCTTCTAGGTCCACGCTCATTAATCATTACTGCGGTTTCCGCTATAGAATTCAAACCGCCAATACCTGAGCCAATCATTACACCTGTGCGAAGTAAGCTGGCCTCTTCCGTAGGCTTCCAATTAGCATCCTTTATGGCCATTTCAGAAGCAGCAATACCATACAAGATAAAGTCGTCTACTTTTCTTCTTTCCTTTGGCTCCATCCAATCATCGGCATTGAATGTTCCATTCTGGCCGTCTCCGTGGGGCACTTCACATGCATACTTTGTTGCAACCCGGTCAGCGTTAAAACGCGTTATTAAACCTGCACCAGAGTCTCCATTAAGAATACGTGACCAAGTTTCCTCGACGCCACTGGCCAGAGGCGATATCAACCCTAATCCCGTAATCACTACTCTACGCATGTTTTACTCATTTTAGACCGCTTTATTTGCTAATAGCGTGTAAGAGCCCTCTAGGGCAAGTCTTGTGGGCTCCTATCACGAAGCAAATAAAAAACCCTCGCGTTTGCGAGGGCTCTAATCAGCAAAGGCTTTAACTAAGCAGCTTCTCCGATGAACTTAACAGCATCTCCGAAAGTTTGAATATTTTCCGCAGCATCATCTGGTATTTCGATGCCAAACTCTTCTTCAAATGCCATTACTAACTCAACCGTATCCAAGCTATCGGCACCTAAATCGTCAATAAACGATGCATTATCAACAACTTTATCTTCATCAACGCCTAAATGTTCTACAACAATTTTTTTAACTCGGTCTGCGGTATCGCTCATCGTATATTCCTCATTCTGCGGGGATTGAACCCAATTTACCCCTAAATATTACGGGGTTTTTGCCCTATCGGGCGGTTATATTAACTAAAGCTAGAAAGCTATTTTTTATTTAAACAACTCAAATTAACTTTTCACGAGCGCTATAACATAAGAATTTAAATTAGCAAATGTTTTGCATTAAAAAGAATGCTAAATTTCAAATTTGTTTACGAAATAATAAAATCCTTAAATTTTAGATCATAGCCATGCCACCATTGATATGAAGTGTCGCTCCAGTCAAATAACTTGCATCTTGGCTTGCTAAATATAGTACAGCAGATGCTATTTCGGCGGCAGTTCCCATTCTTCCTGCAGGGATCTGAGTCATTATGTTAGTTTTTTGATCCTCAGTTAATTTATCCGTCATCGGCGTTTCAATAAACCCTGGAGCAATAATGTTAACCGTAATACCCCGACTTGCCACCTCAAAAGCTAGTGACTTAGACATCCCCACCATTCCAGCCTTGGAAGCTGCATAATTAGCTTGCCCAGGATTACCTGTAGATCCAACCACTGAGCTGATATTGATTATGCGACCCCAACGATTTTTCATCATACCACGGATAGCGCCCTTACAAAGTTTCATTGTTGCCGTTAAATTAATATTTAAAACTGTCTGCCACTCTTCATCTGACATCCGCATGAACAAATTATCCCGCGTAATACCCGCGTTGTTTACCAAAACATCTATACCACCCATCTTTTCAACAACATCTTTTAAAAGACCCTCGATTTCTTTAGGATCTCTCAGATTACATGGGAAAATTTGAGTGTTGCCACCCAATGTATCTGATAAAGCCTTCAAACTCTCCAGTCGGGTTCCACTAATTGCAACCTCCGCTCCAGCATCATTAAGAGTTTTAGCTATTTCCCCACCTATCCCACCAGAAGCACCAGTGACTAGGACTTTTTTATTTTTCAGATCAAACATTTAATTAAACTTCTTCATTTAAAATTTACTTTTCTAATATCCTCAGGTGAGGAGATAGTCATGAGATTTATATTTTTATCGATCCTCCTTATCATTCCACTCAAGGCTTTACCCGATCCAATTTCCCAGATTTCATCCACATTATTTTTTGCCATCCACATGATTGATTCACGCCATCTAACTGACCCAGTAACCTGACTAACTAATAATTTTTTTATCTCAACGGGGTCTGAAATAGCTTCAGCGCTTACATTTGATACAACCGGAACAATTGGCGGCTCAATTTTTATGGCTTCCAGTTCAATCTTCATTTTTTCCGCTGCAGGAGCCATCAACTCACAGTGAAACGGGGCACTAACAGGTAGCATTATAGCTCTTTTCGCACCACTATTCTTAGCAAGCTCAATAGCGAACTCCACGGCAGTTTTTTCACCAGATATAACAACTTGCGAAGGATCATTATCATTTGCCGCCTGACAAATACCTGCTGCTTGAGCTTCGACAGTCAAAGACTGAACCGTCGCGAAGTTTAACCCCAATATAGCAGCCATAGCTCCAAACCCCACGGGAACTGCGTCTTGCATAGCAAGCCCTCTAGCTCGCAGAAGTCTTGCCGCATCCGAAACAGAAATAGCTTTACTCATCGCTAGAGCAGAATATTCACCCAAAGAGTGCCCGGCTAGGTAAGCACAGTTGTCAATTTCAAAACCTTCACTTTCTAATCCTCTTAATGCCGCTAAGCTCATCGCCATTAATGCTGGCTGAGCGTTTTGGGTGAGAGTTAATTCTTCAATGCCACCCTCCCATATTAGGGAAGATAGGTTTTCGCCTAATGCATCGTCAACTTCCTCAAACAGGGCTTTGGCTGACGAATATTTGTCAGCAAGTAATTTGCCCATTCCTATACTCTGAGCCCCTTGTCCAGGGCATACTAAAGCTCTAACCACGAATAACTCCTTACATGTAAATTGCAGATATCTGTCTTGTTGAAATCATGCAATCCTTTTAATTTGAAAAAATAGGCGGATATTTTTCAGGAAAACTTGTAGCGCTATGCCAATTTTCGGCTATATTTAAAAGGTTATTATCAGAAAACTGTTTGCCAATTAACTGAATGCCAAATGGTAATTTATTTTTGCAAAAACCAGCTGGAAGATTAATAGCTGGAAGCCCTATTAAACTTACCGGCACTACGACCTGCATCCATCGATGGTATGTGTCCATGGGGTAGTTGGAAATAAATTCTGGATATTCTTTTTCGATATTAAACGGCTGTACCTGTGTTGACGGCAATACAGCAGCATCACATTGGGCAAGTACTGAAGCCATTTTTTTAAACCACTCGCTTCGGATCTTAGAAGCTTGTATTATCTCATCGTTTTTGAGCGAAAGCCCTCGCTTTATTTCCCATATTAGTGGTTTCTTCATCAGTTTTCGTTTTTTTGAATCACTAAATTCCTTTGCAAGCGAGTTTGCCACGGACCAAGATCGCAAAGTAATCCAAGCTTTCCAAACTTTTTCCATATCCATGGGTAAATCAACAACCTCTATTGAGGCGCCTAGTTTCTCAAATTTTTTTAACGATTGCTCAGTGAGATCTCTTATTTCTTCTTCAACTGGAAGATCCCAACCCATAAAAGATATTATCCTTTTATTTTTAAATGAGCGATCCTTTAACGAAACGTCAATATCAAAAAAAGGAACGCCATTAGGTTGCCGTTCGTCTTTACCAGCCATAACCCTCAATAAAATTGCCAAATCCTGGGGATTTTTGGCCATTGGTCCATTGGTTGACAACTTGTGCAAATATAACTCATCACTAGGTTCACTGGGTACTAAGCCCCAGGTAGGTCGCATCCCATAGACATTATTCCAAGCAGCAGGGTTCCGAAGAGACCCCATCATATCAGATCCGTCAGCATATTTCACCATATCACATGCCAAAGCAACCGCTGCACCGCCAGAGGACCCTCCAGCTGATTTACTCAAATTGTAGGGGTTTTTTGTAGTCCCAAAAACTGGATTAAAAGTATTACTACCCAAGCCAAGCTCTGGCGTATTTGTTTTCCCGATAATAATAGCGCCAGCCTCACGCATCCTAGCAACAATTATGTCATCATTATCGGCTATTTCATTTGCAAAAATCGGCGAGCCTTGAGTTGTCCTAAACCCCTTTGCATTCGCTAAATCTTTTATTGCGATGATCTCGCCATGAAGATCACCTTGCTCCTCAATAGGCAATTTTTCTTTATTATGAGCCTCATCTAGAATATCATTTTCTTCCCGCATCGAAACAATTGCATTCACTTCAGGATTCCATTTACGAATTTGCGCAAGCCTAAATTCAATTTTCTCTGTTATTGATCGTTCAACTGTCAAAATGTTATCTTTAATCTAATTTTCACTGCTCTTAATTTAATCGCTATCGTTTGCCTCAGCCCTTGATTTTCCAGAAACATTCATTGCTAAAGTAGCGGCCATAAAATCGTCAAGATCACCATCTAATACTCCTTTTGTATCAGAAGTTTCGTGTCCGGTTCTAAGGTCTTTGACCATCTGATAAGGTTGTAAAACGTAAGACCTTATTTGGTTGCCCCAACCCGCATCTCCTTTATTCTCATGGGCCTCCACAACCTCAGCACTTCTACGATCTAACTCCAGTTGGTATAACCGTGATTTTAGCGCTTTCATTGCAATATCGCGATTTTGATGCTGAGATTTTTCTGAGCTTGTCACGACAATTCCCGTGGGATTATGCGTTATTCTAACGGCTGAGTCAGTTGTGTTAACGTGTTGTCCACCAGCCCCAGAGGAGCGAAAAGTGTCTATTCGAATGTCTGCTGGATTTACCTCAACATCAATATTATCATCCACTACTGGGTAAACCCAGATTGAACAAAAAGAAGTATGCCTTTTAGCTGAACTATCAAAAGGTGAAATCCTAACAAGTCTATGAACGCCACTTTCCGATTTTAACCAACCATAGGAATTATGACCACTTATTTTGTAAGTCACAGATTTAATGCCAACTTCTTCCCCAGGGGTTTCAGATTGCAAATCGACATTATATCCCGTTTTTTGAGCCCACCTTAAATACATACGAGCCAACATTGCCGCCCAATCACAACTTTCTGTACCGCCAGCACCCGCATGAATTTCAAGGAACGTATCGTTTGCATCAGCCTCACCATTCAAAAGCGCTTCAAGCTCTCTTGAGGCTGCATTTTTAGCTAAAAGGTTTATAGCTTTTTCAGCTTCATCAATAATTTCGCTATCTTCTTCCTGTTCACCTAGTTCAATCATTTCGATATTATAGAGTAGATCATCTCTAATTTGATTATGCCCCTCCATGGCGTCAACTAATGATTGTCTCTCTCTCATCAACTTCTGAGCCTGAGCAGGTTTATCCCAAAGATTGGGGTCTTCCACACGAGCATTAAATTCTTCTAGACGGTTAGAAGCAGTATCCCAGTCCATTCTTTGGCGAAGTAGTTCCAAAGATTTTTCAACTGAGTTAACTAAATTTTCAATATCTGCTCTCATAGTTTTTCTTTTTATTTACCACTAATATTTTTTGAATTTTCCTAGTAAAGACCACCAGAAGTCAGAGTACCTAAGCTTGCTGCACCACCAAAGGTTACAATTTCACCACTGGAACTTGTAGTATGAACAAGTTGCTCATCCTCTTCGGAAAAAAGTTCAATATTGCTTCCCATTGCAAAACCTCCATTTACAGCATCCCCAAATGTTGGTTCCTCTCCATCGCGAAAATATTCTGCAACCACGAAGTCTCCTTCGGCTTTTTCATCTAATCGATCACCTGTAAGACGATGGAGATTAATAAATTTTCCGCCAGCCGGCACCTTAAAATCACCTCCACCATATTTCTTGATAGCTGAAAGCATAAATTCATTAAATACCGGACCACAGGTACTACCACCACCAGTTCCTCGACCAAGCGGTGCGGGTATATCATAGCCTATATAACAACCAGCAACAATATTGCTGGTAAACCCCACAAACCATGCATCTTTAGCTTCATTAGTCGTTCCTGTTTTTCCGGCAGTTGGAACTGGTAACTTTACTGTTCTAGATGCTGTACCTCTAGTGACAACACCCTCCATCATTGAAGTCAGTTGATAAGCCGTTACGGCATCCATAACTCTTTCTCTTTCCGAAGTGATTTTCGGTCCCAAACCCTGTGGCAAAAAATCCTTCACACAATCCTCACATATTCTTGGATCATGTCGGTAAACTGTCTTGCCAAACCTATCTTGAATACGATCAACCAACGTTGGTTCTACTCGCTCGCCACCATTAGCAAACATGGCGTAGGCAGCAACCATCTTGTAAAGTGTAGTTTCTTCCGCACCCAAAGAATTAGCCAAATATGGACGCATATTCATATAAACTCCGAAACGTTCAGCATAATCTGCTATAGTTTTCATTCCAACATCTTGCGCAACTCTAATAGTCATTAAATTTCTAGACTTTTCTATACCAGTCCTTAGGGGCGTTGGGCCATAAAACTTACTTGAAGCATTCTTGGGACGCCAAAGACCTTCCGGCGTATTGAATTCGATTGGTGCATCGATAACTATGGTGGCAGGCGTGTACTTACTATCAAGTGCAGATGCATAAACAAATGGTTTAAAACTTGAACCTGGCTGACGATCTGCTTGGGTAGCGCGATTGAAAACAGAATGGTCATAATCAAAGCCACCTTGCATAGCGAGAACGCGGCCTGTGTTGACGTCCATGGCCATGAACGCTCCCTGAACTTCGCTTATCTGTCTCAATGTCCATCTCTTAAACTCTTTATTTTCATCAATTAGTGCTCTTACATAAACAGCATCACCTAAAGACAAGATGTCCTGTGCCCTTTTTGCCTTGGACTGCATGCCTTCTTCATTGGTCTTTTTGTGAGCCCAAGTTACATCTTTATAAGAAATATAATGCCCTCTTGGATCGTCAGGAACTCCTTCTATCCCAATGATTGCACTATCACCTTTGAACCCTAGAACAACAGCAGGATACCAACGCCCATCTAAGTTGATTTTGCGCGACATAGGAAGTTCAAAGAGAGCTTCTCTCCAATAATCTAACTGAGGTACCGTCAATTTCAGTCCAGTCCCTCTCCAAGCTCCTTGTTTCCTGTCAAAAGCTTCAAGTGCCCTTTGCAATGCAGTGGCTGCAGCAGTCTGCATCTCCGGATCCAATGTTGCCCTAACTGTCATTCCGGATGTAAAAAACTCTTCTTCACCAAAATTTCTACTTAGCTGCCTTCGAATTTCATCTGTAAAATAGTCACGCGCAGGAAGAGATGATTTAAATGAGGGAAAGTCACCATTTTGAACAGATTTTAGTGGCTTTTGAAGTTCCAATTTATATTCAGTTTCGTTGAGATAACCATTCTGCCACATTTCGCGGAGAACATAATTCCTTCTCTCTAGTAAGCGATCTTTTTTTCTTACTGGATGAAATTTAGAGGGAGCTTTTGGTAAGGCAGCAAGAAACGCGGCTTCATGAGGAGCTAATTGGTCCAATGTTTTATTAAAATAAGTTTGGGCGGCAGCCGTTACACCGTAAGAGTTCTGTCCAAGGAAAATTTCATTCAAATATAGCTCAAGTATTTTACTTTTAGGTAGCGTGTTCTCTATTCGCGTTGCTAATATTATTTCTTTAATTTTCCGCTCAGCTTGACGTGAACCATCTAACAAAAAGTTCTTCATAACTTGTTGAGTAATAGTTGATGCTCCCCTTACTACCTGTCCGCCAGAACGAACTGCATCAATAATAGCTGAAATTATTCCTCGGACATCATAGCCAGGATGTAAGTAAAAATTTTTATCCTCCGCAGATATAAATGCATTTTTAATTGAACTCGGGACTTCATCAACTGGCGTGAATAGCCTTCGCTCTCGAGCAAACTCATCTATTATTTGCCCCTCTACAGAGTAAATTCGGCTAATTGTTGGAGGTTTATATTGAGATAGCGATTCATGACTTGGAAGATCTCGTCCATATATCCAAAAAACTGCTCCGATAGTAATAGCAGCTCCAATTGCACCCAAAGTTAAGATGGTAAAAACCGATCCAATAATATTTATTAACGGCCTAAACAATGTTTATCCCTTAACAGTCTCAAATGTAGTGAACAAATTACCCATGCTCTGGAATACTTACAATATGTTTTTGATTAAATAGGTCCAATTTTAAGATTATTCCTTTTTTAAAAATTTCTGCTGTTTATCTTTTATTTGCCATCGAAATATTGCTTCAGAAAGTGCATCAGCAAATTCTACCCGCCACTGTGGTGTAATTAAATTTTGTAAATCGGAGGATGTAGACATAAAGCCCGCCTCTATCAGAATTGATGGAATATCTGGAGATTTTAAAACGGAAAATGCTGCATACCTTAACGGCTGCGAACTGAGCTCCGTGATTTTTTCCTTAAAAACTTGAAGAATAAAAGAAGCAACGGCTTCATTTCGTGGCTTTGTTTCTTGCCTTGCCATGTCAATTAATACAGAAGCGACCTGGCTATCTACGCCACTCAGATCAACATCTCTTAAAATTTCTGACCGGTCGTGCCTCGAAGCTAACTGGGCACTCATTTTATCAGTTGCATTTTCACTTAAAAGATAAACCGTTGTCCCGCTCGCCTCTCCTTCAATTACAGCGTCTGCATGCAATGAAATGAAAAGATCTGCACCGGATTGTGCTGCTATAGTTATCCGATCCTCAAGAGAAAGAAATATGTCTTCTTCCCTCGTCAAAACAACCTTAAATTCAGTGTTTCTAATTAAACTTTCTTTGACCGCTGTGGCCAACTCCAACATTAGATTAGATTCAAGATAACCACTGGCCTCAGCACCGGGATCTTTACCACCATGCCCAGGGTCCAAAACAACTACAAATTCCTCATTTGCAATAACTGCACTTTTTTGTTTTTGTTCCGAATTTTTACTCTTTAAGAAATTGTTATCATTTATATTTTCTGATTTAAAAACATCTTCAGATACAGATTGTAATAAAATTGAAACTGTTGCGCTACTATCGCGTGGATCAATCCTCATTTCAGTATTTTCAATACTCCAGAAGTCCTCAAATTGGATCGAAAGCCTTGACCATTTAGAGTCTAATTCTTCAAATTTTATAAATTTTATATGCTTACTATGATTAATTTTTTGTGGATCTATATCAGCAAAGTTCACTATATTAAAATCGATGATTAAGCTTATTGGATCCTCTAAAAATCTTATTTTGTAAGGAACACCCTGGCTTAAGCTAAGATTAATTTCAAGGCCACCAAAAAATCGATCCTTTGCAAAAGAATTTTCATATAATAGTCTAGCAAAACTAACTTCTGATTCTGCTGGCACGGCAAAAACTAAAAAAACGACTGTATAAAAAAATTTTATCAAAAATACCCTCGTTTTTTCATAAATTGGTCTAGCCTCTCCATGCCCTCTGTTATTTCTTCAGTTGATCTAGCATATGAAATTCTAATTGTCGTTTTGCCTCTCTCTGGATCGAAATCTACGCCCGGAGTTATAGCCACACCAACTTCTTCCAAAATTTCATTGCAAAAAGATAAACTGTTATCACTAAATTGAGAGATATCTATGTAGAAATAAAATGCCCCATCGGGAGGGGCAAAGCTTTGTAATCCTATCTTTTTCAATCCCTTCATGATAATTTGACGATTTTTGCGATAAATATTTAAATTTCGAGACAGCTCGTCTTCACAACTCATAGCTTCTAAAGCCGCAAACTGAGAAACGTGTGGAGAACATATAAATAAATTTTGAGCTAAACGCTCCACGACTCTGATATGATTTTGGGGAACAACCATCCAACCAACGCGCCATCCAGTCATAGAAAAAAATTTTGAAAACGAATTGATTACATAACACTCATCGGTAACTTCTAAGGCTGAAACAGCTTTTTTTTCATACTGTATGCCATGATATATTTCATCACTTATGAAATTTGCACCAATAGAATGAGATGCTTCTATTAAATCAGTAAGCTCATCCTTACTCAACATGCTGCCCGTGGGGTTTGAAGGTGACGCAACGAGCAATCCATCTAAATTTTGAGACACAACATCTTTTGCCGTAGGTTGAAATTTATTTTCGAAATTTGTAATGATATCAACTGGTGATATTCCAAGTGATTTCAAAATTTGTCGATAACTGGGGTAACCAGGAGCACCTATACCCACCCTCTCACCTTCCTCAAAAAGAGCGGTAAAAGATAGGATGAAAGCTCCCGAAGAACCTGATGTTACAATTACACGCGATGGATCTAAGTCTAAATTGTACCAATGGCCGTATAATTGTGAGATTTTTTTTCTTAATTCTGGCAAGCCTAGTGCAACTGTATATCCAAGAGGGTTGCTTTTAATTATTTGAGACGTTCGCTCTAGGGCATCAGATGGTGCCGCCGTACTAGGCTGGCCGACCTCCATATGTATAATTTTACGGCCACCTTCTTCAGCTTGTCTGGCATTTTCCATAACATCCATGACAATGAATGGATCTACATTCCCTCTCATCGAGTATTTCATGCGATTGCTTCCCCATATTTTTTAGATCCAAGTTTTCCAGGATAAATAAGCTTTGACTGTCGGTAAAATTTATAACAAATTTTCATGTTACATTTTTAATCTAATTTAGAAGGTTGCACTATTTAAAAATTGATTTAACCCTATGGCAAGTGGGTGAGAAAATATATTTACCATATTAAGGAAAATGCAATCTCTAAAAACCACAGTCGAGTTAATCCAAATAATAGGTCCAAACAATGTTTAGAATGGTAATTTCGTTTTTATTTTTATTGGCAACTCAATCATTTGCTTTAGACCTCTCTAAAATAAGCGAAGCTGAAAGAGCGATATTGCAAGAAGAAATTCGACTATACCTACTGGAAAACCCTGAAGTTATCATGGAAGCCGTTGAAGTGTTGAGGAAAAAAGAGCAGCAAGCAGCGATACAATCTGATTTTGAGTTAGTGAAAAAGCATGAAAAAGCTATTTTTGAAGATGGCTTTTCGTTCATTGGCGGAAATCCAAATGGAGATATCACGCTGGTGGAGTTTGTTGATTACAGGTGTGGTTATTGCAAGAAAGCCCATAATGAGGTGGAAAAGCTTCTGAGTACTGACGGAAATATTCGTTTTGTAATAAAGGAGTTTCCTATATTAGGCGACGACTCTCTATTATTATCTAAATTTTCTTTGGCAGTTAAAATCGTACATGGCGATGAAATGTATAAGCTAGTTCACGACATTTTAATTAAATTGAAAGGTCCGCCAAGTGAGAAAGCCTTAGAACAAATTATAAGTAACCTAAATTTAGATGCCAACCTTGTTGAAAGTGCAATGGAAAGTAATGAGGTCAATGGTATGATTGCTTATACTCGCAATCTGGCTGAAAGGCTGAAAATAAGCGGAACTCCAACCTTTGTTATGAATGATGAATTAATTCGGGGCTATGTTCCGTTCGATGCTTTAATTAATATTGTTAATAATAAAAGAGAGTAAAGCACTTACAGTTTCTTGTGGATATTGATCAGGAAAAAAATGCCCGCCTTCCATCGGTTTTTTTTCAATATTTAAAAAATTTTTACTCCAAGTTGCAGGCACATCGAAGTGCCGAGCCATTGCTCCTGTTTTTCCCCACATCACGCAAGCTGGGATCTCAAGACAACGATTTCGATCCTCTTTATCAAGAGCCCAGTCGAAATGAATTGCTGCTCTATAGTCGTCACACATAGCACGAATTGTATCTACGTTATTCCAAGATTTTCTGTATTGGCTGAGTTTTTCTGGGTCGAAGCTGTCAAGATTTGCTGCGCCCCAACCCAAAAGACAAGATTCATAAAAATAATCAGGATCCGCAGAAATCAATTTTTCTGGGAACGGTGATTTTTGGGCCAAAAATAACCAATGATAATAGCTTTGGGCAACCTGAGTTGTTAACCCAGAGAGCAAAAGTTCTGTGGGGACTATATCCATTAATGTGATAGTTTTTACTCGATCAGTCTCATCGAGTGCCATTCTATAAGCTACTCGCCCTCCTCTATCGTGACCCACAATATGAAATTTTTTGAAACCCAAGTGGGACATTAATTGAAATTGGTCCTCAGCCATATGTCTAAAACTAAAATTTTCAAAACCAATTGGCTTTTCCGAGTTACCATACCCTCTTAGGTCGGAACAGATAATAGGATAATTTTCAGGGAACTTGTCAGCTATTCCTGCCCACATTGCATGAGTTTGAGGAAATCCATGAAGAAACAAAACCGCATTTTCAGATGCGTTATCTTTATTTTTTATTCTAAAATTTATTTCTATACCATTCACTTTGGCATTCGAGAGCACAAAATCTTCAAACATTTTGCAACTCAGAAAAGGAATTTATCACTCTTACCCAGCTACGGATACCTTTTCGAAAACTCTCAAGATCATATTTCTCGTTTGGGCTATGAATTTGGTCATCATCTTTAGCAAACCCTATCAGCATTGGATCTACCCCAGTTATTTGCTGGAAATGACCAGCAATCGGAATAGAACCGCCGCAACCAACGAAAGCGGCCTCAATTCCCCATTCTTCTGAAATCGCTTCTCTTGCTTTTTCAAACTCTGGAGACGAGGTATCCATTTGGCTAGCTTTTGAGGCTTCGTGTTCTAAAAATGTAACTGTACAGTCAATGGGGACAAGATTTTGAATCATTTTTCGGAAAGACTTGCGGATTTTTAAAGGATCTTGGTTTCCTACCAATCTAAAGCTTATTTTTGCTGAGGCTTGAGATGGTAAAACCGTTTTAAATCCCGCATTTATATAACCAGATTTTATGCCATTAATTTCACAAGTTGGTCTCGACCATATCATCTCAAGCGGAGACCTACCTTTTTCTCCTGCTGGTATAGATAAACCAACGTCACTAAGGAATTGATCATGTTTAAAATTTAGATTTTTCCATTGATCTTTAATATTATTGGATAATTCTGAAACGCCATCGTAAAAACCTGGTATTGTTACAGCGCCATCTTTATCATGCAGAGCAGATAAAACATTAGTAAGTAGCCGTGCTGGGTTGGTAGAAATACCTCCGTACATTCCAGAATGAAGATCTTTATCTGGTCCGGTTATAATAATTTCTTCTTTAAGAATACCCCTCAACATAGTTACAATCGAAGGCACTCTACTTTCAAATAACCAAGTATCGCATATTAGAACAATATCTGACGATATTTGCTTTTTATATTTTTTCATGAATGGAACTAAGTTTGGAGATCCGCTTTCTTCTTCACCCTCAAAGAAAAAAGTTACCTTAAATGGAAGTGAACCATTTTGAGCAATCCAAACCCTGCAAGCTTCAACAAATGTCATTAGTTGCCCTTTATCATCTGATGATCCACGAGCACGTATGACAGGTCCGTTTGGCAGTTTTTCGATAATCGGTTCAAATGGGTCATTGTCCCATAATTCTAATGGGTCAACAGGCTGTACATCGTAATGTCCGTAAAATAGGATGTGGAGTCCACTGTCACATCCTAAGTCTCCTAAAACTAAGGGATGTCCTCCAGTTTCATATTTTTCTACTTTTGCGCCAAAAGAATTCAGATCCGCTACTAACCAATCTGCCGCTTCAGCACAGTCTTTTTCAAACTCTGGATCGGTGGATATTGATTTTATTTTCAGAAAATCAAACAACCTCTTGAGATTTTGTTCCATTTCACTGTCTATGCGCGACAAAGTGGCATCTAGCATCTATTGAAACCCTCATATTTACGAATATCTGTAACGTGTAAGAAATTTAGCCTAGACGTTGATTGTCGCACGAACAAGGCAAAAAATAAAAGCGTAAATTTAGATAGTAAACCTTGATAATTTAGCATCAAGGTCAAAAAAAGAAAACGTCTGATGACAAAAGACATAGATAAAAGTTTTTATGAGCAGAAACTCGATGCTGCGTTAAAAAGCCTGCATTTAGAGGGAAGATATCGCACTTTTATTGAAATTGAGCGCGCTAGAGGCAATTTCCCAAATGCACGATGGATAGCAAAAGATAATACAGAAAGATCAGTCACTGTCTGGTGCGGTAACGATTACCTCGGCATGGGCCAAAGCGATATTGTTTTAAAAGCAATGCAAGACGCGCTTAGTAGCGCTGGTGCTGGTTCTGGAGGTACTAGAAATATATCTGGAACTACTGTGCATCACAAAAAACTTGAACATCAGTTAGCCAGCCTGCATGACAAAGAGGCTTGTCTTTTATTCACAAGCGCCTACGTTGCTAACGATTCAGCTCTTTCAACTCTCTCAAAGCTCTTGCCCGATTTAATTATATACTCTGACGAGTTGAATCATGCTTCAATGATCGAAGGAATACGTAGAAATGGTTGTGAGCGGAGAATTTTTCGTCATAATGACGTAGAACACTTGCGCAAACTTTTAAAGGCTGATGATCCAAAAGTTCCCAAACTGATAGCCTTTGAATCCATTTATTCTATGGATGGCGATTTTGCGCCTATCAAAGAGATATGTGATTTAGGTGAGGAATTTTCAGCTTTAACATACATTGATGAGGTCCATGCTGTTGGAATGTATGGGAAAACCGGTGGTGGACTAGCTGAACAGTATAATTTACTATCTCGCATTGATATTATTAACGGAACCTTGGCAAAAGCTTTTGGAGTCATGGGTGGATACATTGCTTCATCTGAGAAACTTTGCGATGCTTTAAGATCATATGCACCAGGGTTTATATTTACAACCTCTCTACCGCCTGCAATTGCGGCTGGCGCGGCCGCATCTGTAGAACACTTAAAAGCTAATCATCTGCTCCGAGAGCAACACCAACTACAAGCAAAGGTTCTGAAAGCTAGGTTGAAGGCTTTGGGCCTTCCTATAATTGATCATGGAAGCCATATAATACCAGTTGTTGTAGGTGACCCCATCCATACGAAAAAACTTTCTGATATGCTATTGTCAGATTTTGATATCTATGTGCAACCAATAAATTACCCAACCGTTCCACGAGGCACCGAACGTCTTAGGTTTACTCCGTCTCCCGTGCACGGGCCAAAAGAGATAGATCACTTGGTAGCATCGATGGACTACCTTTGGTCTCATTGTGCGCTGAATCGTGCCGAGTTAAGCGCATAAGTTTGATGTAAGTGCAAAAACAAGTTTATTGTGATAAACAGTGGGTTATGTGCCGTGAAAGCGATTCGCTAATTGCTTTCGGCTGGGGTTAAGGCACTTGGGGTAAATTGGTTATGGCTAAATATAAACTGGCTTATAATAGTCAGGAAGATAATAAAAATAAACCAAAGGGTTTCGACGACTTTGAGTTGAAACTAGGAGACACTCTGCGTGGCGAACGAGCAACCTTAGGAAAGTCCCTTGTAGAAGTTCAAAGTGAGCTAAAAATTAAAGCCGCCTATATTTCAGCTATAGAAAATTGTGACCCTCTCGCATTTGATACTCCCGGATTCGTTTCCGGTTACGTACGCTCTTACGCTCGCTATTTGAATTTGGACCCCGATGAAACTTTTGAGAAGTTTTGTGTGGAAAGTGGCTTTTCTACTGTTCATGGAATGTCAGATAAAGCGTCGTCAGTCAAATCCAATACGCAATCCGTATTACTGCCATCTGAAACTTTTATTGATGGAGAAGAACTTTTTAATAAATCTCCTTCAGCAATATTGGACAACTCCGCAAAAACTTTTGACAAAATTGAACCTGGAGCCATAGGATCTTTAGCTGCATTATTACTTGTCTTATGTGGAATTGGTTATGGTGGATTAACGCTATTTAATCAAATGCAAACAGTTAAAATTTCACCCTCTGACGCAACGCCAGTAGTTCTTACCGAGATCAGCTCAGAACTTATAAGGGAAGAAAATGTAGCCAGCCTAGCAATAGACCGGGTGTCAAATGATCGATTAGATCGATTATATCGACCTCAGGCTTTAGATGTGCCAGTTCTTACATCTAGGGATGGTCCTATCTCCACCTTAGATCCATCTTTTTCCAATAATTTTGATATGGATCAAAAGTTAAATATTCCTCAAATTACAAATGATGGATTAGAAATCAACTTAGCTGAAAAAGTGCTTGCCAATAATATCGAAGAGGCATCAATCCAGGTTGTTCAAGATCTTCCACCTACCATTGCAGTCTTGGTAACTGAAAACGCTTGGGTGCAGATTACTGCTTCTGATGGTACGGTAATTTATGAAAATATAATGCTTCCAGGAGAAGAATTTATTTTACCTCAATTGGAAATTCCACCACAACTTAGAGCAGGAATGTCCGGTTATGTCTATTTCTCTGTAAATGGTGAACTTTTTGGACCGGTGGGAAGTGGCACATCAGTTAGAAAAAATGTTGAACTATCTGCTGCTAATATTGTTTCGAATTTACAGACGCCCGATCTTCTGAATAAAAAACTGATTGCCGAGTTGATTTCTGAAGGAAATTTTCCGAGTTTACAGAAGTTTAAACTGGACTAAAAGGCTATTTATCGTTCATAAAACAATTGGCATATGAGTGTCATAAGAACGGTAAAGAAATGTCTGAAAACCATATTAGGCCTTGGCGGAATATTTACAGGCGTAAATCACGCAAAATAAATGTTGGAAACGTTCCTATTGGTGGTGACGCCCCTATTGCAGTCCAAACAATGACTAATACACTAACCACAGACGTAAAAAGCACAATTAAACAAGTAATTGCTGCTTCCGAAGCCGGCGCAGATCTTGTCAGGGTTTCAGTGCCAGATCTAGACAGTAGTAAAGCACTGAAAGAAATTGTTAAGGAAAGCCCAGTTCCAATCGTTGCAGATATTCATTTCCATTACAAAAGAGGCATAGAGGCTGCAGAAGCAGGGGCAGCCTGCTTGAGAATAAATCCAGGAAACATTGGGGCTGAAGAGAGAGTTAAAGAGGTTATTCGAGCGGCAAAGGATAATAATTGCTCTATGCGTATTGGTGTAAATGCTGGATCATTAGAAAAAGATTTGCTTGAAAAGTATGGTGAACCTTGTCCAGAGGCAATGGTAGAAAGCGGATTGGATCATATTAAAATTTTAGAAGATAATGATTTCCACGAATTTAAAATAAGCGTCAAAGCATCTGATGTTTTTTTATCTGCAGCAGCTTATCAAGCTCTTGCAGACGCTACTGATGCGCCGTTACATCTGGGGATTACTGAAGCGGGGGGCTTGATGAGCGGTACTATAAAGTCTTCTATTGGTTTAGGCAGCCTTCTTTGGTTAGGCATAGGTGATACTATTAGAGTTTCTTTGTCCGCCGATCCTGTAGAAGAGGTAAAAGTTGGCTATGATATATTGAAATCCCTTGGGCTAAGGCATCGGGGGGTGAATATAATTTCATGCCCATCCTGCGCAAGGCAAGGCTTTAACGTTATAGAAACGGTTCAAATTTTAGAAGACCGTCTTGCCCACGTTAAAACACCAATGAGCCTATCAATAATCGGATGCGTCGTTAATGGCCCAGGAGAAGCTCTAATGACAGATATAGGGTTCACTGGTGGTGGAGCCGGAAATGGTATGATTTATTGGGCTGGAAAACAGGATCACCGTATTAGCAATGATGATATGGTCGAACATATTGTTGATCTTGTTGAAAAGCGTGCGAAAGAAATTGATGCGGAAAAGGTTCAAGAACCTGCGGAATAAATCATACCAACTTGAGCATTTAAAAGTAAAATTTTCATGAGATTAATACTACGAGAACTAATCAAAATAAAAAATAGAACTGTTTGGTCCTGGTATGGTTTCCACCATGTTGCCAAAACCGAAGGAAGCTTATGGCAGTGGATAATCGCAAATATCATTTCTGGTTCTTTAACTTTTTTCTTACCCATAACTTTTACCCAGCAGGCGATAATACTAGCTGGTGGTATTTTGATATTGGCAGCTGAGTGTCTCAACACAGCTATAGAACGCATTGTAGATGATATAAGTATTAAACAAAGACCAGCAGCGAAACATGCAAAAGATGCTGGTAGTGCAGCTGTAGCTATTACTGCAATCGCTACAGGCATAGCCTGGCTTGTGATTACTGTTGATTTACTATCACGCTGAGGTCTTCAATTATTCTTTTTATTATTTTCCAATTTGATGACGCGCTTGACGAGCGCTCAAACCCAAATTCACTTGGATCAACTCATAAACAAACTATCTCAAGGGCAAAGACGGTTTTCTGAGGGAAAAAAGTGTCAATTTTTTTTGTAAAATTTTTTAAACTTCCATTTATTTTCATCATATTTGGGTTATTCGGCTTGATGTTCGTCGAATTAGACCGACGGTCGTATGAGAGCAATATTTTCAATAATTCAGATAGCAATATCGAAATTATTAAAAGTATTCGCCCGTCAAAAGAGTTTACAATTATTAGCCATGGCTTTGCTGGCTCAAAAGAAATGATGAGACAAATAGCCTATGATATTGCTAACGCAGGAAGTAATGCTGTGCTGTTCGATTTCATCGGCCATGGCTCAAACCAGCATAAGCTTATAAATCAGCCAACGGAGATTACAGGTACTACCCAGCAATTAGTTAATCAATTATCAGACATTATAAAATTTGTTTACGATAAATTTGGGGATGAAATCAGTATATCTTTAGTCGGGCATTCTATGGCTTCAGATATCGTGATTAGAGCAAGTGCCGATAAAAGAACTAAGTCTGTTGTCGCTATTTCTCCATATTCTACTGGAATAACTAAGGATTTTCCAAAAGATCTTTTGCTAATATCAGGCCAATTTGAAAGTCATTTAAGATCGCATGCTTTACAAATGGTAAAAACTTTTAAACCTGAGGCTAAGGAAAATACGGAATACGTATATGAAAAAATCAGAAGAAAAGCTTCCTTTATAGAGAATACCGGCCACGTTAGTGTTATTTATGCCCCGCAAACCTCAAGAATTATCATTGATTGGCTAAAACTTGAAAATTATGACCGGCCCTTTTGGAAAACCCAAATTGGATGGATTATAAT
Organism: Paracoccaceae bacterium; assembly: GCA_902543185.1. Taxonomy (GTDB): domain Bacteria; phylum Pseudomonadota; class Alphaproteobacteria; order Rhodobacterales; family Rhodobacteraceae; genus Salinivivens. The sequence continues at coordinate 7,621 of CACBXB010000011.1, read as the reverse complement.
AAGCGTCACTTTTATTGTATTTGGCATTTCTCGATTGAATGCGAATTTAGTCCACCAAAACATATCGGATGCAGAAGATAAAAGAGCTTTACGCAAAATATTGTTAGCTACAATTTTTTCTCTATCGTCCGGACTTATTCAAATAAACCTTATACCTATTTATGGGTTTGAAAGAATTGCATTTTATTTTGGGTTAATCGGGCTTTTTGCTTATTTATTTTCTTTTAATTATCAAATTTCGAAACTCAAAATTGACATTCTACCTTGGTTAAAACTTATTTTGTGTTTTGGATTATTATGCTTCTTAATAAATCGCTATATCGGTTCATTTACTTTATCCGAAAATCGAATGAATGCATTTATTATACTAATTTTACCAATTACTCTGTTTTGTTTGGTTATTGAAAAATTGATAGCTACTTGTTCAATTTGGGTTTCTATCTTATTACGAGGCTTACCAATTATTGGTTTTTCAATTCTTTTAATTTTATTCCCAGAACAATACGGCTTAATGTTCACTACAGTTCTAATCTATATTCTTTACTTCATTGTTTTTGGTTATATTGGGAAACATCAGCGAAAAAAAATTGGGCACTTAAAGGTTGGCCTAGCCCATGGATTGTTTCTATCGTTTGCTTTTGCAGCTACAAATCCAATTTTTGCACTCTAAAGCACAGAAAAAACTTTACTTATCAATTGGGAAAACAAATAGTTGAAAGATCTAATTGAAGTGCACCCGGAGATTCTTGGAGTAGAAGAAGGCAAAGAGCTCGAGTTTGAACACGAAACCACTTTGGGCTCGATTATTCCACTGCTAATACATGCTCCGGGTAAAGAAAAGTTTGTAGTTGGAATGTCCAATTGTAATCACGATGGAGAATTATTCAAAGAAGTAGGAAGAGTAATTCGCTACACGGTAGAGTTAGCAATAGAGCTTGGGGAAGCCATCGGGTCGCCTAATATAAAGGCTGTTTTATTAGTAAATACAGTAACTTACCCTGTATCTAGTGAAACTGCGAAGAAACACAATGTATTACTTGTTTATATCTGAAGTCTAAAAATCTGGTTTGTAAGAAATCAGAAGACACATCTATACTACTAAATTTTTACAAAATTAGATGTGTTATAATTAAACAAATTAATTATTTAAAATCATATGGTTATAAGAATTTCCCCGTCACCCCTTTCATTTTTACGGCACTGGCCAAGGCACTGGGAGCCCTTAAAAAAGGGCTAAAGTATTGATTTTATTAGGAAAGTAATGGCGCGGTTGACGGGGCTCGAACCCGCGACCCCCGGCGTGACAGGCCGGTACTCTAACCAGCTGAGCTACAACCGCGCTTCGCTCTAGGCGTAGATGTGGGTTTAAACTTGGGGCATACGATCGTCAAGGATTCTAGTGGAAATTTTAGTTATTTTTTGCGAGTTCTATCAGAAAATAAAAGATATTCGCTAATTCTTAGTTATAGTTCACGATTTTGTTTGAAGATAGACTTGAAAAACAATTGGTAGAGAACCAAATATAACAATGTAAAACAAAAAGAATTAAACGAGTTATAATACCTACTATAAGATGAGGATTGAGCATGCTAGATGAAAAAAATACAACCTTTCCCGTCCTACCCTTGAGAGACATTGTTGTTTTTCCACACATGATTGTTCCTCTATTTGTAGGTAGGGAAAAATCAGTTAGAGCGCTGGAAGAAGTGATGAAAGACAACGAACAAATTTTGTTGTCAAGTCAAGTCGATCCCACAGAAGATCAGCCAACTGAAAATAGTATATTTAAAACAGGTGTTCTTGCAAATGTCCTCCAACTACTAAAATTACCAGACGGTACAGTGAAAGTCTTGGTCGAAGGACAAACAAGGGTTTTGATAACCGATTTTGTAGAAAATGAATTATTTTTTGAGGCAAAATGCGAAAAAATTGATGAAACGCTAGGTGACGAAAAGGCCAATATTGTGCTTGTGAAAACAGTATCCCAAGAGTTTGATCGATATGCTAAAGTAAAGAAAAATATCCCAGATGAAGCAATTACAACAATTGCCAGTACCAATGATCCGGCTAAATTATCGGATTTGGTTTCTGGTCATCTTGGAATAGAGATTGAGCAGAAGCAAGATCTGTTGGAGACGCTTTCAGTAAGTGAAAGACTAGAAAAAGTTTTTTCACTAATGCAAGGGGAAATGGGTGTTTTAAAAGTAGAGAAAAAAATTAAGACACGCGTAAAATCGCAAATGGAACGCACCCAAAGAGAGTATTATTTAAATGAACAGATGAAAGCTATACAAAAAGAGCTCGGAGATGGCGAGGATGGTCAAAATGAAGCTGCTGAGATTGAAGAGCGTATAAATAACACCAAATTTACGAAAGAAGCTCGCGAAAAAGCAGACGCAGAACTCAAAAAACTTAAAAATATGAGCCCAATGTCCGCTGAAGCAACCGTGGTCAGAAATTATTTAGATTGGCTGCTTTCTATTCCATGGGGAACGAAATCACGGGTCAAGAAAGATCTATATAAAGCCGAAACAGTTCTCGATAAAGATCACTACAGCTTAGAGAAAGTTAAAGAAAGAATAATTGAATACCTAGCCGTTCAGAAACGAAGCTCTAAATTGAAAGGTCCAATAATGTGCCTCGTTGGCCCACCAGGTGTGGGCAAAACATCGCTTGGCAAGTCAGTAGCAAAAGCTACTGGCCGTGAATTTATAAGAATTTCTCTTGGAGGTGTCAGAGACGAAAGCGAAATTCGTGGACACAGAAGAACATATATCGGCTCAATGCCTGGGAAAATTATTCAAGCACTTAAAAAGGCAAAAACAACTAACCCATTGATTTTATTGGATGAAATTGATAAAATGGGACAGGATTTTCGTGGAGATCCGGCTAGTGCTATGCTTGAGGTTCTCGATCCAGAACAAAATAGTACTTTTACGGATCACTATTTGGAAGTCGAGTACGATCTCTCTAATGTAATGTTTATTACAACGGCAAATAGCTACAACATGCCGGCCCCCCTATTAGACAGAATGGAAATCATACCGCTGGAGGGCTATACAGAAGACGAAAAAATTGAAATTGCTAAAAGGCACTTAATCGATAAAGCCATAAAAAACCATGGCTTAAGAAAAGGAGAGTTTGAGCTAACTGATGGTGCTTTAACAGGTATCGTTCGTTACTATACAAGAGAAGCGGGTGTAAGAAATTTGGAGCGCGAAATTTCAAAATTAGCTCGTAAATCTGTTACTAAGATCGTTAAAAATGAAAATAAAGACATCAAGGTCACTATGGATAACCTTGGCGACTTTCTTGGTGTTAAGAAATTTAGGTTTGGTTTAGCTGAACAAGATGATCAAATAGGGGTTGTTACAGGTTTGGCTTGGACTTCTGTTGGCGGTGATTTATTACATATCGAAGCGCTTAAGTTACCAGGTAAAGGCAGAATGAAGACTACTGGTAAACTGGGAGATGTAATGAAGGAAAGTATTGATGCAGCAAATTCGTATGTTCGCTCAATAAGCGCTGAAGTTGGAATTAAGCCACCCAAATTTGACAAAACTGATATTCACGTTCATGTGCCAGAAGGAGCTACACCAAAAGATGGGCCAAGCGCCGGTTTAGCAATGGTAACATCAATTGTGTCCGTATTAACCGGCATCCCTGTGAGGAAAGATTTAGCGATGACAGGAGAAGTTACTTTGCGAGGAAACGCGCTAGCAATAGGTGGGCTTAAAGAGAAGTTACTTGCCGCTCTCAGAGGCGGAATCAAAACAGTACTTATTCCCGAGGAAAATGAAAAAGACCTTGTGGACATTCCTGATAATGTAAAATCTTCTCTAGAAATTATAGCCGTCAAGAATGTTTCCGAAGTTTTGAAGATCGCACTTACTCATTCTCCAAGCCCAATCGAATGGGACGAAGCTGCAGAAGAGGCAGCGGCTGCAAAAGCTCTCGAGGAACAGAAGCAAAGCCAGACAATTAAACACTAAGATTTGTTTATAAAAAGTTGTACAAATGCCCTTGCCTAAAATTAAGTGTTTAAGTAGATAGGGCAAGTCGGGTGATTAGCTCAGTTGGTAGAGCGCTTCGTTTACACCGAAGATGTCGGGAGTTCGAGTCTCTCATCACCCACCATTTTTCCTTAACTTACTGATTTTATTAATAAAAAATTAATTTATTGTTAACCAAAGGTTCGGTTTGTAATTATGCAACTAAGGGTGAACCTAAAAATGGCGGCGTTAGAAGTTGTTTGAGCTATGGAATTTGAATTTTTATAACGTCTTTTGTGGCCCTATTTATTATTATTGACTTACGGCTTTCTTATGTTTTCATCAAAAGTATTTAAACTAGAATTATGAAAGGGACTAAAATGACTGTTTACTTAATTGCAGAAATAAAAGTTACGGATGATAAGTGGGTTCCAGATTATGCTGCAAATGTTCATCCGCTTGTGGAAAAGCATGGCGGGAAGTATTTATCTCGAAGCGCTAACATAAAAGTTTTGGAAGGCGAGGACAGGGGCAATACTTTTATCGCAATATTACAGTTTCCAGACGCAGGATCTGCGGAGGCATTCGCAACAGATCCAGAGTATGCTCCACATGGCAAAGCGAGACAAGAAGGTGCGATTAACAGTTTCCAGTTAATAGATGATACTGATGCAGCTGGAACGATACCGTACTTAACGGCTGGCTAATTTATAGCTTTAATTTCGTAAACTCGATAAAACGAAACACGTTCTTCTAACTATATAACGCATCTGCGGCGCTGATGCTGTGAGCGCTAAAACTCACAAGGAAACTATTATGTCTATAGCCAGAATAACAATGATGGAATTTTTGTCAGAAAAGGAAATGGCCGAATCTGAAAATTTCTATCAAACGATACAAAAAGAGTGGTTTGGTAATGCGCAGACAGTTATTAATGTGCGCACAGGCCCCACCTCGATTTTGTCATTTGCTGTATACTCCAGTTACGAAGATGCAGAGACAAACCTGACTAAAAGAAAAGAATTTCAGGATATTTTAAAAGATAAATTTACTGTTGTTGATAGTTTTTATTATGAAGGTGATATTACTTATTTTGAAAATTCTAAAGCGAATGAAGTAAAAGTTGAGTGGAAATAAATGTCAAAATCTGAAACACTTTTAATGAGTTATATTGTTTGTGACCTTCTTAGTAAAAGCGATCAAACAGTTGCTCATGAAGCCTGGGTAAAAATTATTGAAGATATGCAAGAAGATTTCAAAAAAGCTGGGGCTTTAAGGCAGACGGTATCCCAAATTTGGAATAGGAAAGGTACTTTTAAGCTGGGCTTCATGTGGGAATATAAAGATGAAAAAGCGTTTAATTCTTGCCAAAAATTATTTCGAGTTGCAGAAGCCGAGTTTGTAAAAAAAACTGGTATCTCTTGGCGAATTACACCTACTAGAGGTATTGTTCTGGCAGATATGCAATTTTAAAACTTACTGCAACAATTTGATCTAAATTTGATATAGGATTGAAGCCCTTGAAAGACACATGCACTCAAAAACAAATCAAAAAATTATGTCAGACCTATTCAAAAGAAACTGGAACGGACTTTACATGTTATTATGATAAAAATTTTTTGGAATGGCTTGAAAATTCAAACCCCACGGAAGACAACAAAAAACAAAAAATCTATACATTGATTGAAACGAGCCAGTTCGTCAAAGCCATAATGGAAGCATATATGACTTCCATGAATGAAGTATCCCAAAAACTAGATAATAACATGTCTAAAGATTCTTACACAAAACAAGAAGTGGTCGACATCGTTTTTGAAGCATTCAATTTAGCCAAAACCATCGGTGAAGGTCAAATTAAAAATTTAAAATAATGTTAATACTTCGGCAATTTTTGAGAGTCTTTCAGTAACTTCAAGAGATGCTGCTGGCCCTCACCAGCCTGAGCCAAAACAGCGGTAGCGGTATCCTTTAATATTTGCTTTTTAGCTAAGAGAGCTGTCTCCGAAGCAAAGTCAACACGACTAACCTCGTTGTATTTTGTCTCGTACTCAGACGTTAGGTCTGTAGTAGATATTACCAAACTCTCAAGAGCAGAGTATTGCGAACCCGCCTGCTCACGCGCCTTATTAAGAAGTTGCTGAACCCGATCAATTTTTGAAGTTAATATGCTAGTGTCAATTTCTTCACTTATCTTAGTTATATTACCATTATCAGCAGCCTCGTCACCCACAGTTGAAACCAGTGTTGCAGCTATACTTCTGGAAGATTCAGGATCATCTTCTCCAAGGTTGGTAATTATGTCATCCGTTGAAAATCGATCATCATTATTATTTCTTATAGATGACGTGATCGAACTTGTTTCGCTTTCAACAATATCAGAATTAGAATAGTTCACCGCTTTTATAAGAGCAGCAATAGTTTCCTCATCCGCTATAAATGGAAATTCTGCAACAATATTGTCTATTCTCATACTAGCGCCAGCTGCTAATCCCCCAGTTTTATCGAAAGTTCCTACGATAAAGACAAATCTATAGTCACCACTATCCTCAATTTCCACTGATGCACGACCATTCAGTTCAACGGTACCAGTCTCATTCAGGGCCATAAAAATTTTAGGATCACCATTTTCATCTAGGATAGGATCTCCAGTAGCTGCGTCTACTTTATAAATATAACCGGCGACGTGATAATCATCTACATCTCCTGCAGCACTGTAGTTAAGTTTTAGAAATTGGCCCGCCTCCGCAGAAAATTGTTCGCTTACAATGGCCGGACCGTGGTAGATACCAAAAGCTGCACTATCCTCAAATTTTAATTTTCCGGTAAATAGCTCCATAGCTGCCCCAGAAAAAGGATCCGTTACAGTATCATCCGATACAAGGCCTATTGGCACATCTGGTGTATCAAGAGAGAAAGTATCGCCATAATCTCGCACATCCTCGCCACCACTTTGCACTACCGGTACAGTTGCCGCATCATCTCTATTTTTAATAGCCGGATTACCAGGTGATCCATTTAAGCGTGTGAACGAACCATAATTAGGCTTAGCCATTTGATCCAGCGTTGGCGTTGGTACAGTTATCGAAGGTACGTCTGCTGGATTATATCCCGTCCCGTCTCCGTTCCATGCATAAGATCCGTCAGTATCAAAAACTTGAAACGTTGAACCAAATTCGACACGATCATCGTACATCTTCCAGTTATTTACATAAACTTGATTATCGCGCTCCCAGCCCACGTGCGCTCTGATTACAGAACCATCTGGGTTATTCGTTACCCGCGTTTCGCCGATGTATTTTTCAACCTGACCCGAAATATTAACTGCGGTCCTCAATTGCTTATTTCTTGTATAGAAAGCTACTTCTTCTCGACTATATCCAGTAATTTCCTGCCGGTCGTAGTCTGTTATTACAGGTCTTTGATAATGACTTATAGAATTTGAGTAAGAAACAGTACCGGCAGATCTAGTGAAAAATTCTGGCGAAGCTGATGAGTCATCAATTCTAGTAAAAAACTCGGGTGAAGCTGCTTCCGTTCTAGTAAAAAACTCGGGTACAGCTACCTCTCTACTAGTAAAAAATTCTGGTGAACCTACCTGCGTTCTAGTAAAAAATTCTGGTGTTGCCACC
>CACBXB010000010.1 GCA_902543185.1 Paracoccaceae bacterium | reverse complement strand
ATGGATCACGCAGTCAATAAAAGAAAGTAAGATTGGAAAGCATAGACTTACGTCCAATTTTATTGCCACTTCTTCAAAATTGGGCGAGAGCGTTACGCTTTATTTTATTCCTCGTGATAAAGAAAAACAATTTTGGAATGGAGGTAAAGGAATTGTCGGAGGTCTAGAAATACTGGGAGAGCTTGTAATGGCTAGTGATGATGAGCGTACTCTGGTTGAAAAAGATAATATCGATTACTTCTTTATAAATAGAGCGCTTTCGAACGTAAGTACTCAATTATCCAACAAAAATAATCAAAATATTTTTACTTAAGCGCTAGTTTTCGACTTGAGCTAAAATTCAGGATTATAGCTGATACCTTGTCCAAGCATTTGTCGATTGATAAGAACAACGCCTTCGCTTGTAACATTAAATTTTTCAGCATCTGCCTGCAGATCGAATCCAATAACCGAATCGGGCGGGACAATACAACCATTATCGAGAATTACATTCTGCAAATGACAGTTAGCACCAACTCTACAGCCACCCAGAGCAAGTACCCCGCTAAGTTTACAACCCGATTCAACCCGTACCTCAGAAAAAATTATCGAGCGCCTAATTTCTGAATTCTCGATTAAACAGGCGCTACTGATAATAGAAGACTCAATTCTACTATTGTCTTTGCCAGGCTTTATAAATGCAGGGGGTAGCTGCCTTTGATAAGTAGCTATAGGCCAGCCTTTGTCGTACAAATTTAAAGGTGGCTCTGCTTCGAGCAACTCCATGTTTGCTGCGTAATAACTATCTACAGTTCCAACATCTCTCCAGTATGGAGGATCATCATTGGTTGGGTTTCGGAATTCATATGCATGAAAATGATCTCCTCGCCGCAATCCCTCAGGAATAATATCCTTACCAAAATCGTGGTTTGATCTTTCTGAAACTGCATCATCCCGCAACATAGAGGCAAGGTATTTTTGTGAAACAACATAAATTCCCATGCTGACTAAGGCTTTATTTTCCTCACCTGATATTGTCTTTGGATCTTTTGGCTTCTCTTCGAAATCAATTATGCGACCATTCTCGTTAACACTCATGACTCCGAATTGATGGGCTGCTTTTGCTGCTTCGATTGCAATGCAAGCAACTGAGAAATCTGCCCCATTATTAACGTGCTCGGCAAGCATTTCGCCGTAGTCCATATTGTAAATATGATCGCCAGCCAAAATAATTACATATTGTGGGCCATGACTTTCTATTATGTCGAGTGACTGAAAAACAGCATCCGCAGTTCCTTGGAACCAAGTTTCATTATCTGTCCATTGTTGAGCGGGAACTATATCTAAAAAATCCCCGCTATCATTATTGATTTTTGTCCATCCTTTTATCAGATGTCTTATTAAAGAGTGGGATTTATACTGAGTTAATACACAGATTTTGTTTATACCTGAATGCATACAGTTTGAGAGTGTAAAGTCTATTATTCGAAATTTACCGCCGAAAGGAACAGCAGGCTTTGTTCTCCAATCTGTCAAAACGCCCAAACGCTGACCGCGACCGCCAGCCAAAACTAAAGCCATTGTATTATTTGTAAGGCGACTAACAAATCGAGCACCGGTTGATTTCATAATGCTTCCTCAAGGATCCTTGTTTACAGCTGATGATTAAATTACAACTCTATTGCTATATTGTCGAGAAATGCGAAAAAAGCTTATGAAACCGAGCTAAGTATTGCATCTTTAATTGCAGAAGCAACTCAATTTAATAAGTATATTTTGTTTAGTTATTTTTATTATTGAAGCCATTTTAAAGCAAAAATTAGGAAGTGGATAGCCTCATTTCAATTTCTTCTCAAAGTTTTTTAGAATATATAAATAGTTTAAATATTGTTCCAATCGCTCACAGAGGGGCTAGCCTTATAGCCGCAGAAAATAGCTTTGAGTCATTTAGAAAAGCTTTTAATCTAGGTTATCGAGTAATAGAAACAGACATTCATAGTTCAAAAGAAGGAACAGCTTATATTTTTCACGATAATACATTAGAACGATTAACGGGAGAAAATCTAAAAATAAGTGATTTAAAAGATGTCGATATTGATAGCCTAAAAGTGAATAAGTCATCAATAATACCACGGCTTTCAAGCGTTTTTGAAGAATTTCCGGAAGGATTATTCAACTTAGATGCAAAAACCTGGGAAGCTACCAAACCAATTGCCAATACTATAAAGAAGATGGGGTGCAGTACCCGAGTTTGCATCGGAAGTTTTAACGATAAGCGTATAAATGCTATCATTAAAGAACTTGGAGTTGAAACCTGCCATAGTATGGGTACGAGTAATGCGATCAAATTTTATTTAGGTGCTCAACTTGGGATAGAACAAAACTTTACCGCGCAGTGTATTCAATTACCAATTAAGCAGTTTGGCGTCTCTTTAGTTGCAAGAAAAGTATTGAGGCACGCGCGGAAATTAGGGATTAAAATTCACTTTTGGACAATTAACGATCCCACAACAATGCAAAAACTTTTAGAGCTTAATGTGGATGGTATAATGACGGATGACTGTGTTCTATTGAAAACAATAATGCAAGAGCAATACAAATGGCCAGCATCGATTTAACAGATTAATCTTTAAACCAACATGGACAAACGACATGATGGGAAGGCAGCATTTAACACGTTGCCTGACTAAATAATGCTCAAGCCAAAGTTTACTTTCTTATTACCTTCAGAAGAACCAAGAGCAAATTTCGCCTCTTCACTCCTAGATTTTTAATAAGGAATTATCTTGGACAGAGCACGAGCAGGTTTGTCAGCTGCTACGATCGATTGGTATGCAAAATTTTCATGGTTCTTCTCCACCTCCGAAAGTTCATACCGGTAATTAACCATGACACCACTAGACTGCGCGATGCCATTTGGTGATAGGTCAGCATTTGCATGTATATTATGAACCTTCGCTCCGTTTGTTAAATGAAAACGTGCCACTGGATCAATAGGTGATCCATCTTTGCGTTTCGCGTTTAGCAAGTAGCTCGCTGCTATTGCACGTAAATCCTCTGGTTTCGCTCTATTTTCCAAAATTTCAAGAGCTATTTTGCTTAATTCCGTATTGCCAGTTTGATTTGATAACCATTCGTTTAATCCTGGAATTGGTGATAGGGTCACGAAATCGCTGATCTGTGGAAACTGCTGTGAAAGTTCTGCCACCACCTGTTTAATCAAGAGATTGCCAAAACTGATCCCAGTCAGACCTTTCTGACAATTTGAAATTGAATAAAAAACTGCAGTTTTTACCTTTTCGGCTTCTAAAGTTGCACGCCTTTCTGTCAGCAATTCTGTTATGGAAGATGGAATTCTTTCCGTCAGAGCAACCTCAACAAAAATCAATGGTTCATCTGGCATCGATGGGTGGAAGAATGCAAAGCAGTGCCGATCTTGCGGGTATAATCGCTTACGAAGATCATCTAAGTCACTGATTTCATGAACTGCTTCGTATTCAATTATTTTATCAAGTATGCGTGCAGGAGTATCCCAGTCAATGGTCCTTAGAACCAAGAAGCCTCGATTGAACCAACTTTTAAGCATATCGACAAAGTCATGGTCAGTACGAGCCAGATTTGGATGATCATTTAATAGTCTCAGCAAATCAACACGCATTGCCACTATATCTGCGGTTGCTCCAATAGGTTGATTCAATCGACGTAGAAATTTTTGTCGCTCTGGTTCAGATGCGTCTGACAGCTGTCGAAATGCCTCAGGTGTTAGGTCTTTCTTGTATGCCAATGCCAACTCAGACACACGCTCTGGGTCAAGATCTAGCTGGTCATTGAGGAAATAAAAAAATTCAATTTTTTGTTTATTTTTTAGGGTACGATAACGACTTAGAACGCTAGCTGCTAATTTATGTCCCGATACGTCGCCCTCAAGCGAAACCAAAGCCCTACAAAGCGCATATATGTCACGTTTGTCGCGACCAGGCCCAGACAACTGGTCTCGCTCAAACAAGACTGAAAGGATATCTCCTAAAATAGATGTGCGCTTCATAGTTACATAGTCCTGAAATTTCCCAACTATAAACTTGCCCTGATTGCTACAAAAATTACACCCACTAATCTCAATTTTTGTAGCTAATGACGTTGCGTATTTCAGTAAACATTTTTCATTTATTCTTATGGTTAATATTTAGGCAAATTCGCCATATAATTCAGCAGCTTACAATTGTTGATTAATACTTAATTATTTCAAGAAAAGTTTACTTGTAATGTTTGCAGCATTTCAGCAACTCATAAGTGTTCATTACACACTTCCTCCCTGTCGTGTCGATGTTCAAATTACAGAACCTGCTTCAGTGCTCTCTTGAAGCAGGTTTTTTTTACTTCTGCTACTAAAACGTAAATTGGCGAATGCGTAGCTTCAAAGCCCGCACTACTGTTGAATTACTTGTTTTATCTGCCTCTTATTACTGGTCTTACGCCGGCTAGAAATTGGAGATTATCAGATGAACCAATTCTGGCAAAATTAAGTCAACGCAGCTTTTAAATCCAAATTCAGTGCGCAAGCGTATATCAACTAGATTTGAAAACTTGGTCTTACAGGCTGTAAATAAATTGAGGAAAGTCAGATGAAACGACTATTTTTGATTTGCATTGTCTTGCCAAATCTTTGCTTTGCGAGCATTGACGTAAGGGCGTTGTACATCAAGGCCGTGGCGGATTTCTCAACTTGTGGCAATGCATTGATGCCTTGGGGTGGTAAAGGTTGGCAACCAGATGAAGTGGAACAACCATACGTTTTACAGGCAAAATTAAATCGCTCAAAGATGCAGTCTGAAATTGACAAGAGGTTTTATACAGAGGCTAATTTAGAAAAGCTATTTGTTGCTTTGACAAGTGATTTCTATGAAAAAACCTCTGATATTACAGCGCGGTTAAAAAAGTTACCCGCTGAGGATCATTCTGTAATATGGAGTAGCCTATTTGAAATTGAAAAAGATGCTCGATTATTAAGAGACAAGCTAGCATCTGATTTCCGTCTTCACGCAGAGATAATAAAAATGTGCTTTGATGATATTAACAAACCTATGAATTCACTCTAGTTCGCATAGGGTCTCTACCATTGCATATTTTTGTACGGGTTTATTTTATTCCCGCGATTTATTTAGTGTTAAAACATCCTGAATTATGATTGCGTCACGCACTAGTGGATAATAGCCATCTGCACCAAATTGACGCCTTTTGAATCTTGCTCGAATAGAAAAATAAATTTTTTCGCTTTCTGAGTTATAATCTTCCAAAACAATCACTATTAAATTAACTGGCTTTACTACGTTTCTGATTTTTAGAAACCCTAGTACGTTAAATTTTTCATCACCAAATTCTACAGATTTGCTTTCAAAGGTTACTTCAGGAAATCTATAAGCATCTAATACTTGTTTCATCGCCGTTGTAGCAAGTGGAAAACCTGCATTGCTTTTCATCAAATCAAATTTTACAGAAAAAACAGATTGAACGGGATTCCTAAAATTAATATCGAACTTACTTTCAGTGACTTTAAATTCCCCCTCAAATGGTAGGCCCGCAACAGAATATTTGAAAGTCACATCTGTGTTTTGGGGAAGTTGGTATTCTTCAGATATTGAGGGACCGCAAAAAGCACATAGAAAAATGAGTAAATAAAGAGCAGATCGGGCCATTATCTATACTTTTTTCTTCTGTTTTCAGGATTTCTACTAAAAGATTTACTGACAGGCTTTGGTGTAAACTTTCTATTCGGTCTATGCTTTTTCTTTCGCATCAGAACAGCAACAAAGACTGTTAGTGCCATAAAAATTAACAGTTGAGACATCTGTCACAAACCCATGTTCTTTTATTCAATCAGTATCTTTTGTATACCAAATTCTGGATTTTGGTGAAAAATTTATAAACGAGGATTATGATCAGAAACGTTGAATACCGTTTACAGAAAATTGTGAGACCAGTATCTTAGTAACCTAACAGCTGCTAGGTCTAAGCGGCTTCCTATCCTTTATTTCATCTCGATTTGCACCAATTATTAATTTCCATGCTGGGTCAGTTTGTTTTGAAATTTCTATCAAACAGATTTGATTTTTTACTTAACTTTTCTAATTATTTGTTGTCATGGAAAATAAAAAAACAGCTCTTATCATAGAAGGTGGCGGCCAAAGAGGTGTATTTTCTTTTGGAATAACTGACACTTTTATAAACCAAAATTATGATCCATTTGATATTTATATTGGTGTATCAAATGGTGTGGCTGTCCTATGCTGGTATCTAATTAAAGAAACAGACAATAATTTGGATAAAATGCTCTATGCCGCACAAGGTAATTACCTGAGTTATAAAAATATCTTTACTGGTAAAGACATATTAAAATTTCATCAAATGTACGAAGATGGTGAGAAAATGTTTAACCCGAGCATGGAAAAAATTAAAAATAACTTAGAGGGCAAAAACTACATTGCGGTTGTAACCGATGCGATCGAAGCGAATGCTGAATATTATTCATTTGGGGATGGTGAGTGGATGCCAAAAATGATCGCGTCTGGAACCCTGCCTATATTGGTAAAAACACCAAGTTTAATCGACGGACGCAGGAAATTTGATGGAGGCATTGCGGACCCCTTACCTGTGGAAAAAGCATATAAAATGGGGGCTAAGAAAATAACTGTAATTAGAACATATGAGAAAAAATTTAGAAGGAGACTGAAGCTCGAAAATTACATTGGCGCTTTCCTATCGTCACAATATCCTCGATTGAGAAAAGCATTATTAGAGCACGACAAAACTTACAATCGCGCACTGGATTTTATAAACAATCCTCCACACGATTGTGAAATCATACAACTATGTCCTCCAAAAAAACTGAAATCAAAAAGAGATACAAAAAATATAGAGTTTTTAAAAGCAGACTATAAATTAGGAAAACGAGTTGCTGGAGAATTTTTAAATTGTTTAGAGGACTTTGATTAAAAAAGATGAATACCTTTTTCAAAAAAAATGTGACAGCGGTATCTTAGCAACCTAAACGCTGGTAGTTGTTTGCCCCTTCCCTTTTAATCTAGTAGTACGTAATTAAGCCTTAATAAATATTTTGTCGCACCAGAAAATTATCTAATAGCAATTTAGTATTCTGAAGAGTATGACTTTATTAACATAGTATTTTAGGTAGAATAGATGATCTCAGATCAAGTTTATAATGTGTTAACGAATGGTATAGGCCATATTGGATGTGCCTCTTCTTCGTTGCGGCCATTTCATGCCGATCCACTGGGCATTTGCTGCGATCAAGCTACGAACACTATTGTTTGTTGTCTAAACAAAAAGACGAACAAGCTATTTCTAGAACACTTAGAGATAGGTTCACGTGTCAGTCTTTTCGCAACTGTTATCAGCCATGAAGCTTACAATTTAAAGGGCGCAGTAATAGAACTCCGTAATGTTAATGATGATGAAATTCAAGTCTGCGATGACCTAAGAAAAAAAATGTATGGTTTTTATGATGAACTGGGAATTCCCAAAAATTTAGCAGATAGATATTGGTTAAAGCCAATAGACATTGCAGTGGTCTTTTCAGTCGACAAAGTTTTTGTTCAGACCCCCGGTCCTGATGCAGGAAAAGAGATTTAATATGTTGGAGAAATTTCATGATTAATGATGATCACCTCCCTGCATTACAAGGAATGTTTCCGAGTTGGATTACGACTGTGTCAAATGATGGAGAGCCTAACACGACAGTTATATCTCAAATCTGGCATGTTAACGAAACAGAGGTCGCTCTATCTTTTCAGTTTTTCAATAAAACTAGAAAAAACATAAGCCAGAATCCGTTTGCTTTTGCAACGATAACTAACCCTGCTTCTTTCGATACCTATACGCTAGAATTGAAATATAACAGAACTGAAAGTGAGGGCGACCTGTTTGACGAAATGGATATGAAACTAGAGGCAATTGCCTCAATGAGTGGAATGTCAGGTGTCTTTGAACTTAAGGGAGCAGACATTTATACCGTTCTATCAATTTCAAAAAATAATTTATAGGTTAAGAAAAATTTTTTGCGTGGCAAAGCAATCACAAGCAAAACTTTTAGGTGAAATCAAATGACTGATAGTGATGCCAAAACGCTAGCTGAACAGCTAGAACGCCGCAATAAAGAAATTGAGATCATCGAGAGGGTAGCGTCGCAGATTAGTAAAACTTTAAACTTAGATGATATTGCTAAAACTATGCTCAAGAGCATGGAAGAATACTTCGATTTCAAACACTCAATGATACTTTTGCTTGATAGTTCTGAAAATGCTCTAAAAGTTATATCAACGCATGGCTATAAAGAAGAGGGTATAGGGGCCGAGGTAAAGATTGGCGTTGGTGTAATAGGGATGGTCGCCAAAAAAAAGAAGCTAATGCGCATGGCAAATCTTGGCGCACAAAAGCAGTATATGCAGGCTATTAAACAGCAAATCCAACCGTCAGAAGATACAGTAGTTGCAGATGAAATAAGTCTTCCTGGTCTGAAAAACGCCGAGAGTCAGGTTGCGATACCAATGTTGATGGAAGACGAATTGATTGGGGTATTTTCGGTAGAGAGTGATCAAGTTAATATTTTTGATAAATCTGATGAATTAATAATAAAAATTCTTGCAAACCAAACGGCTAACGCTTTGCAAAATGCTAAACTGTATCAGCTAGAGCAGCAACGGTTACAAGACTTGGATAAAGCACATGCGGAGCTTGCTGATTTAAATACAAATTTAGAGAGCAAAGTTGCTGACCGAACCAAGGAGTTGGTAGACCTTTCGGAAAAGTTAGCAAAGTATTTTTCTCCACAAGTTTACGAATCCATTTTTTCAGGAGAACTTGATGTTAAGATTCAGACACAGCGTAAGCCACTGACTGTTTTCTTCTCTGACTTGCAGGGTTTCACAGAACTAACTGAACGACTTGAACCTGAAATATTAACTGAACTTTTGACCCAGTATCTTACAGAAATGTCAAAGATTGCAATTCGTTGGGGAGGTACTATCGACAAATTTATTGGCGATGCAATTCTCGTATTTTTTGGCGATCCCGAAAGCAGAGGAAATAAAGAAGATGCAATGGCATGTGTTTCAATGGCTCTTGAGATGTTGGAGAAACTAGAACTACTTCGTGAAGCATGGCGTGAAAGAGGATTAGCCAGATCACTTAATGCTAGAATGGGTATTCACTCAGGTGTTTGTACAGTTGGAAATTTTGGATCTGAGGACAGATTAGACTACACGGTCATTGGTAATGGAGTGAACTTGGCAGCAAGGCTGGAAACTAATTCGGAGTCAAATAAAATTCTAATTTCGGAAGATACCTATCTCTTGGTAAAAGAAGAAATAAAATGCATCAAAAAGCAAGAAATCTCGGTTAAGGGGGTTTCTTATCCAATTCAAACTTACGAGGTATCAGGATTTACTTCCAGCAGCAGTTCATACTCGTCAAAATTGGTTAAATCGATTCCAGGTTTATCACTAACGTTCGATCCAAATGAAATAGAAGACAACGACAGAGCAATGAAATTAATTTCAGATGTTTTGAGTCGACTTGTGTAATTTAATTTTTTAGAAAATTATGAGAGCAGTATCTTACCACTCTGTCCTTCTAGTTTTTTAACGACCTCCCCCCTACGCCTGATAAAGGAGACTTTGTCATTTCTGTCATAGGGGGTGCGAGCGATCGTTATAAACCGCAGTTCCCATTAGAAAAGCATCTCTAAATGACGATAGTATTTCAAACATCGACGCTCAAAGAAAGTCGTCATCGAACTTTATCCGTTTGTTCGCTAACTGCTAAGCCACTATCAAGCATTGCCTTACTTGACAACATTTTTGCAGATGCTTCAATTGAACATCAGATTTGGCAGCCAGAGCACTAGGTTGGGAAAAATTGTAATTAACAACAAGACAAATAACATAGGTAGATAAAAAGGCAAAATATCCTTAACAACCTTTTCAAACCTTTCGCCAGACACATCACTAACGACGTATAAAACTAATCCCATAGGCGGAGTTACAAGACCTATCATTAAATTGAAAACCATTATTACTCCAAAATGAACTGTATCGATCCCTGCATATCCGATTACTGGTACTAAAACTGGGGTAAGAACTATCAAAACAGAAATCGGCTCAAGGACACAACCAATAAGCAAAAGCAAAATGTTTAGCACAATAAGCAGCATCAGCGGTGACAAATCCATTGTAACCAACCAATCTGCCAGTTGGCCAGAAACACCTTCACGTGCCAAAATCCATCCAAATACACCTGCTACGGCAACAACGAACAAAACATTTCCTGATAGGAGCATACTTTGCAAAAGCGCCTCACGAAAACGCTGAAATGTAAGACCACGAAGAATAAATGCACCCACAATTGTTGCATAGACTGCTGCCACTGCTGCCGCCTCGGTTGGAGTGAAAACTCCCATGGTAATCCCAATTAGAATTATTGCTGGCATAAGTATTGCCAAAATCCCAGCAGGTAAATGAGCACGAAACTCATTTAGAGAAGCACGAGGATAAACTTTTATATCACGAGTTTGCGGTAAAAAACGCAGCATAACCATCATTAATAAGCCCAATAGAAAACCGGGTACTGCACCAGCAATAAAAAGTCGGCCAACAGACTCTTCAGCAATAACGGCAAAAATTACCATTGGAATTGAAGGAGGTATAATGGGACCTATTGTAGAAGATGCTGCTGTAACGGCAGCTGAGAAAGATGCGGTATATCCATCCTTTTTCATAGGTCCAATTAAGACCGATCCAAGCCCACCTGCATCAGCAACAGCAGACCCTGACATACCTGCAAAGATTATACTTGCAGCAACATTAACCTGCGCTAACCCTCCACGTAAATGCCCCACAAGACATCGAGTGAAGGCCACTAATTTTTCGGTCAACCCACTATGGTTCATGACCTGACCAGCCATAATGAAAAATGGAACAGCCATCACGGTAAACGAATTTACTGAACCAGACATTCTAGCGATTGCTGAAGAAAGTGGGATTTCATTTACGAAGAGATAAAGTAGTGATGGGACAAGAATTGCAATAGAAACGGGTAGACCTATTGCCGCTAGTACCGCCAAAACTATAAGAATCATACCAACAGTCATAGGTATTTCTCCATATCGGCATCTTCTCCAAAGCGTTGATTGAAAGTTAACCAGTCAGGAGTAACAAAAATGCTAAGAATTGAACAAACCACTACAGGCAGTGTAAAAAGACCCATAGGCCAAAGCAGACCTGGGCTGGTCTGATGCCAAGTTGCCTGTACTTGTGCAAAACCTATCCAAATAAGGGTTAGAAATGCAGCTATAGAGATCAAAATTTGGAGATAGGAAATCAAACGCCGAAGCCAAGCAGGCATTGCCATATAGAAAAAATCTATATTTATCAGTCTTCCAGACGCTATGAGAATTGGTACTGCTAGAAAAGTTGCCCATATACTGAGGAACCTGGCTAATTCTTCGGTCCACCTTACCGAGAAACCACCAATACGGGCGACAATTTGATAAACCACGACAATAGTCATGGAAATTGCTATCAGAATAAGAATATGCTGTTGCAATTTAATCATTTTAAAACGCGCTCTCGCAATTGGACTATTTTTTTGATCAGTCATTGAGAGAAAATCTTCGAATTTTGGCGTGATAGAGCAAGATCAACAGTGTGATCATAAGTCGTGGCCAGCGCACCATGATCAGCAACATCATTTCCAGCAATATCTAATGCTGAACCATGCCCTACTGATGTTCGGATAAATGGAAGACCAAAAGTAAGTGTTGTCGTCTCATTCATATTCATGCGCGAAACCACCTGATCATGATAAAGCGCCAAAGTTAAATCATAATCTCTACCGTTGTAAGGTGGAGAAATCAGTGCATTAACTGGGAAAGGTCCATCGACAGAAATACCTTCACTTTGCGCTATTGAAATAGCTGGCTCTATTTCATCTTTTTCCTCCCGACCCATAGTCCCAAACTCTCCAGCGTGGGGATTAAGTGCAGCGACAGCTAAACGAAGATTGGGAAGACCAAGCGCAAAACGGTTTTGGTGCAGATAACGAATTTTTTTCAAGAGATTATCTTTTGTTACCGCTCTGCAAGCATCGATTAATGGAGTGTGAGTAGTAAAAAGTGCCGCCTTGAAGTTTTGCCAGATCAAAATGGTAGAAAATGGTACTCCGCCAGCCAGCTCAGCAAAATACTCAGCTTGTCCGGGATAATCGTAGCCTGCCATCTTGGCACTAGCTTTTGTCACTGGCGAAGTTACAAGACCATCTATTTCTTCAGCCATAGCTAATTCAGCACCTTGCCGATTGTAAAGCATTGATGCCTCTCCAGCCTCCTTACTGATACCACCAGGCTGAACCAAGGCAGCATCAAAGACCTCAGGATCATAAACATCAATGACCCCTGATCTAAGTTCATTACGTTTAAGGACTTCATGACGCCGGACTGAAACATCGAGACCTTTTCGCCTTGCAGCTTCTTCAACCATCTTTGCGCATCCAATTAGGACCGCCCGAACTTCTTTTTCATAAACCCGTTCAGCTAGAAGCGCTGTAGTGATTTCAGGACCAATCCCAGCTGGATCACCCATTGTGACACCTATTACTAATGGTTTAATAGACATTAAAATCACTCCTTTTTAAATTGTTGAATAATTTTTGATTTCTGCAACCACCGAACTGCTAGGAAAAAAATCTCTTTCTCTCCCCAGTTACCTGCCTTGGTTACTATTGGCAGAAGCTGACCTTGGGAGTCTTCAGCTAGCCCTGCCGCAACACCATCACTTAAGTGAATTATGTCATGTATGAGATTAATGTTTAAAATTTCGCGAGAAACTATCCCAGCAGTTGCACCTCCAACAACAATTAAACCACATATATTGTTTCGTACCTGATCAAAGACTGCTCGAGTGGTATGGCGTAATGCATTTTCTATTTTTTCTTGTACTGCGCCATCTAGAAAAGGATAGCGTATAGAGTCGGAGGCTTCAGACAAACTGGTGTCAGCAGCAAGAATAACGTGAAGCCCCTCAGAAAGAGCCTCCTTTACTTTCTCTACAGTTAAAAGCAAATCAGGTGCCCCGTTAATACTGATAGGCAAATTGATCTGTTTAGCAGTTTTAGTTGCCAGAAGTGTTTCAGCTTGATTTCTTGATTTCGACTGAAAACTGCCGAGAATAATTAGGGCTGGGGCAAAATCACCTGTAGTTTTTACCCACAAATGCCTGGCCAGCGCTTTCGCAAGGCCCACTGACCCTGCGATAAGTCTTTCATCAAATGCGTCAGCA
This sequence comes from Paracoccaceae bacterium, assembly GCA_902543185.1. GTDB lineage: Bacteria > Pseudomonadota > Alphaproteobacteria > Rhodobacterales > Rhodobacteraceae > Salinivivens. Next base: position 52,132 of record CACBXB010000010.1, on the reverse strand, counting down.
CGTCTAACTGCAGCATCAAGCGATGCGTCGCTGTCCGCATCAACAACTGTTATCAGTGGGCAGTTTAGCGCATCAGGTGCAGGCTTGGTGGAGTCAACTACAGCCACTTTTTGATCGTCAGACCAAAGGTCCACTACGCTTAAATGGGTATGAGGGTCATCTGCAATTATACGATGAACTCCATCTATGGTAATCCTATTTAGAGAGGGGCAAGCAGGAGCCATTAGGACATTTTTTGCTTTTAATTTTATGGAAACTGCCGAAAGCTCAGAGGCTATATTACCATGAAGTGCAGAGTCACCTTGTTTGAATAACCAGACAGGGTTAAATTTTGAAAGAACCTCTGCAGCCTCCTCGGCTGCTTTAGCTGCCTTTTGCGAGTTTTTTTCTCGGGAATTAGTATCCACCCCAATAATATCGTAACGATCAGAAATTGAATCTACCTGGTCAGAACTAAAAGCGATCCCAACCGAAAATCCGAAGCGCTCAAATTCACTGGCTACGGCGGTCAACCCGGTCAAATCATCAGCTATTATTCCAACTAACATTTAAACTTTTCCAAATCAGAAGAGCACTCCGGCGTACACTACAGCATACGCCGGGGAAGATAGTTAACAGTTTATTGCGCAGCAATAACCTTTTCGTAGATGCCTTCACTGAATAAACCACTTTCAACAAAACCTGGCACAGCTTCAGAAACCTTTGCTGCAAAAGCCGCACGTTGTGTGTCTGAAGGTGTAGCGAATGTGACGCCATATTCAGTTTCCATTGTACCTTGATGTTCAGCTTCCATTTTGGCGATTTCCTTCAAAAAGAACTTTTCAGCGGACTCAGTTGCTTCAGCAAAAAGCGCTTTATCAGCATCGCTTAGCGCATCGTAACTCGCACCATTCATAATCATCGTATTAGACGAATATAGGTGATTGGTAAGTAATACATTTTTTGCAACTTCTGGAAATTTAGTAGGAATTAACGTCGTGAAAGGCCCTTCTCCACCGTCAACGACTCCCTGGCGAAGTGCAAGATAGAGCTCACCCCATGGCACTGGTGTAGGATTCACTCCGATGGCTTTCCAGGAATTAAAGTAAACATCTATCTCAGGAACACGAAACTTTACATCTGATAGATCGTCCGGACTATAAACAGCTGATGTAGTAAAAACTACTCGCGGTGAACGAATGAATGTATCAGAGAGAGTTGCAATTCCATGCTGGCTCTTTAATTCTGCTCGCCAACTTTCTGCGAAATCACTTCCCAAAACTTTTCGAAAACCCTCTGGACCGTTGATTGCAAAGGGGACTGCTAGAACACCGTAGTCCCTCACAAACTGGGCGTTCCATCCAATATCATCTACGAACAGATCCTGTGCTCCACTCTGTATATTTTGATACTGCTCAAGTGCCGGACCAAGCTGCGCAGCGCTTACGACATTGACTTTGAAGCGCCCATCAGTCAATCGCTCCAGTTCAGAACCAAAATGTTCAGCTGCAAGCGTCAAGGGTGCCGTTGGACCCTGAATCGTTCCGAGAACAAGCTTTTTTTGTGCTACAGCTGGTCCGGCCGCTAAAGCGATCGCGCCTAATAGCGCCGCCGCCTTAAACATATTTCTACGAGTTGTCTTAATCATAATAATCCTCCCTATGAGATTAATAGCGCTCCTCCTCGAGCGCGGTTCATAAGCCGAGCTTTCCAGGGTTCAAGATGCCAGATGGATCAATCGCCTTTTTTAGCCGGCTATAAAGCTCCCAGGAAGATCCCAGGGCTTCATGCACATGTTCGTTGCGAGCAAGTCCAGTACCGTGGTGGTGTGAAAGAACTGCCCCAGAGTCTAATACTGCTCTGTTCGCAACCTTCCAGATTTGCTCAAATTGTAATTCAGCGTCTTTTGGGGACTCTGCTTGACCAAGCAATATGACATAGAGCGAGACACCGTCGGTATAAGCGTGAGAAAAGTGGCCCAGGACTTCATCCGCAAATGGTCTCAGTGCTTTTGTTAAAGCATCATAAGTGCCACTAATTCCTGACCAATTATTTGCTACTTCTATCGTTTCTGCTACACCTCCATGGGTCTTTAAAACATTCTCTATGGTAGAAAAATCAAAGCGCCTTTTCATCCAGGCTTCTGCACCATCTGATCCTACATCCACACCACTATTTTCGTTACAGATTTTTAGAAGTTCAGACATCTCGCTATCAGCAAAATTCTTTGCGCCTTCTGAGCCAACAAACATTACAGGAGAAGAAAATGAGGCATCTTTCATAGCGTGACGTGCCTCGGCTAAATCGTAAAAGCGCAATAAGAACGGACTAAGACCAGATACCATTATTTGCCGCATAGCTGTTACTCCAGAAGTAACGTCAGGAAAAGTTACCGTCTGCAATTTACGAAATTCAGCTAGTGGGAAGAGCCGTAGTGTGACCTCCGTTATCACACCCAAGCAACCCTCAGATCCAATTAAAATGTGCCGCAAATCTGGCCCAACTGCCATCCTTGGAGAGCCTCCGACCGTAACTTTTGTACCATCTGCAAGCACTGCTTTGAAACCGACACAAAGATCTTCAATTCCACCATAGCGTGAAGAAAATTGTCCTGTTGCTCGGGTTGCAAGCCATCCCCCGACAGTTGATCGATAAAGTGATTGTGGAGAGTGGTTTAGTGTCAAGCCAAGAGATTGAAGTTGATCCTCTAGAATGCCACCATTTTTTCCGGCTTCCACTGTTACATGCATATTTTCAGTATCAATGTCGATTATACGATCCAGCTTGGTCGTATCCAGAGAAATACCTCCATGCACCGTCAACGGGCCACCAACCACAGAAGATCCAAGACCCCATGGTGTTACAGGAACTTTTGCCTTTTGTGCCCATGAAAGAATCTTCGCAACTTCTTCAGAGTTTTTGGGAGTTGCCACCGCGTTGGGTTCAAATGGAGACTTTTCCTGATGACGCCAGGCAGAATTGATTGGCCACCAATCATGGCTATGATCTTTGATAACTTTAGTACTCTCACTGATACAATCAGACCGGCCCACCGCCTCACGCAAGTCATCGAAATTAATATTGGCTTGTCTAAATCCAACAGTATTCATGTAAAGTCTCCTAGTTTCTTCCAAACTAGAAGGTTGCAATTACATTGGTAAAATAGTTTATATACTAATAGTAAATCGTTTTTATCTATTTTTATTATGTTTTTTACAGAATTACGTGCCTTTCATGCAGTTGCTCAAAGTGGTGGGTTTGTACGCGCTAGCGAGCTTATTTCACGTTCACAGTCTACGTTAACTGCTCAAGTACTGAGTCTTGAGCAGCGATATGGAGTTGAGCTTTTCTTTAGGGGCAGAGGACGCACAGCTCGTTTAACACCATTGGGGGAAAAACTATATGAAACAACAATACAACTGTTTAGCCTGGAAAAGGATGCAGAAGCACTAGTTCAAAGTGCTGGACAAAATAAAGGGGGGACTTTGCGTGTGGGAGCAATTTCACCAAGGTGGGCAACAGGAATTATGACCCAAATGATGAAACGGTATCCAGGTCTCGAAGTAAATCTTACACTGGATAACTCCAAAACCCTTTTAGACATGGTATTATCCTATCAAATAGACTTGGCATATGTAGGAGCTCATTTACCTAATACAGATTGTGAAATGCGAATTATTTCTGAACCAGAAATTGTATTTGCTGTTTCCAAAAAACACCCTCTTTGCACTAAAGGGTCAGTTTCTCGCGATGAATTTAAAGAACAGACGCTTATTCAACGTGAAATAGGGTCAGAGACACGCAATTTGATGGATACTGCACTAGGTCAAAACGGATATATTCCTGGAAGAGTAGCTATTTTTGGCAGTCGCGAAGGTGCCTTGCAAGCAGCTCAAGAGGGATTAGGACTTGCGCCAGTCTCAACTGATGAAATCCCAGAAAACCTTCAAGTTGCCAAAATTCGTGCAGCTGATTTCCAAATTTATGGTGAAATTCACGCAGTATGTCTAAAGTCCCGCCGTGATCTGCCAATCATAGCTGAAGCTTTAGAAGCTAGGGCATAAGTAAAGTCACCAGAAGTTCTGGGAAGAATCTTAGGACAAAACTCACCTTATCCATCGTCCTATCGATATATGCGCCACCTCTATCCTACGCCTGATAAAGGGGAGTTTGTCATTTCTGTCATCGAGGCATGCTGGTGTGAGAAAAGTATTGCATGAGTGAGCACTGGTATGGATTGCGTTTATTCACGAAACTGTAACTCAAAGAAATAAGCCCCTTCCACACAAAAAGACACAGGTCGCGCACGGGCGCGCGCGAATTGCAAATGTGATCATCTATTTTGGAACCCATTTGGAACCCACAGCTTGAGAGGTTTATATATTATTTCCGCTAAGTTATTGATTTTAGTGGTGAGCCGTACAGGATTTGAACCTGTGACCCACTGATTAAAAGTCAGTTACTCTACCAACTGAGCAATAAATCAGTGCACGCTCATCCTATTAAAAATATCTATATCGTGAATTGTAAGATTTCCTGATAAAATAACGGAAGCAATAATTACCCAAATAACTGCAGATATACCAGTTGTTATCCAAGCTTTCTTTTTTAAGTTGTGGTTCGCAGGTGCTCCAGCGTGAGTTCCTGGTTCAACTTCTCCAACATCACCTTGCGTTTCAAGTCTGATGGGAATGACAACCAAGAAAACCAAAAACCAGATAACAAAAAAAAGAACTAACGCAGAAGTAATGCCCATATAAAATTAAACCTGCTCTAATTCTATGAGTGTTCCAGTAAAATCTTTAGGATGCAAAAACAAAACAGGCTTGCCATGAGCACCAATTTTCGGTTCGCCAGAACCCAAAATACGCGCGCCCTCAGAGCTTAAATGATCTCTTGCTTTAATAATATCCTGAACCTCATAGCATACGTGATGTATCCCACCAGAAGGGTTTTTCTCCAAAAAAGAATCGATAGGACTGTTTTCACCCAACGGGTGCAATAACTCAATTTTAGTATTTGGAAGTTCGATAAATATAACCGTCACGCCATGATCTGGCTCTTCTTGAGGTTCTCCAACAGATGCCCCCAACATTTGTTTATATTGAGCGGCTGCTTCCATTAAATCAGGAACAGCTATAGCAACGTGATTTAATCTACCGATCATTTTAAGCTCCAATTATTCTTGCGGAATTACTCGCAAGTTTAATTCCATTAATTGATCCGGCAATGGTTCGCTAGGAGCTTCCATCATTAAATCTTCAGCTTTCTGATTCATTGGAAACATAATAACTTCTCTAATATTTTGCTGATCTGCCAGTAGCATGACAATCCTATCAATTCCCGCAGCGCAACCACCATGGGGTGGAGCTCCGTAATGAAAAGCATTTACCATTCCGCCAAATCTATTTTTAACTTCGTTTTCATCATAGCCAGCAATTTCAAATGCCTTAAGCATAATCTCAGGCCGATGATTTCTAATAGCGCCGGAGACTAATTCATAGCCATTGCATGCCAAATCATATTGAAAACCTCTTACCTGCAGAGGGTCAGATTCTAGTGCCTCCATCCCACCTTGAGGCATTGAAAACGGATTGTGCTCGAAATCTATTCTGCCGGTTTCTTCATCTTTTTCATAAATTGGAAAATCAACGACCCATGCAAAGGCAAAGCGATCATGATCTGTCAGATTGAGCTCATCACCAATTACATCTCTGGCTTTACCTGCAACTTTTTCGAAATTTTTAGGCTTTCCGCCCAAAAAGAAAGCGGCATCCCCTGTCCCAAGGTCTAGCTGAGCACGCAAGGCTTCTGTTCTCTCAGGACCAATGTTTTTTGCAAGCGGTCCCGCAGCTTCCATCCCATCACCATTGTCTCGCCAGAATATATAACCCATTCCGGGAAGACCTTCTTTTTGAGCAAAGGCGTTCATTCTGTCACAAAACTTTCTACTGCCGCCGGCAGGTGCAGGAATGGCTCTAATTTCTGTACCTTCTTGCTCTAATAAATTAGCAAATATTGCAAAACCAGAACCTCTAAAATGTTCGGAGACATCTTGCATTTTTATGGGATTTCTCAAGTCAGGCTTATCAGTTCCATACCACTTTGCAGAATCTTCATAGCTAATCTGAGGCCACTCGGCCGGATCATCTACTTTACGACTAGAACCAAATTCTTCAAAAACTCCAGCTATCACAGGAGAGATTGTATCAAATACATCTTGCTGGGTAACGAAACTCATTTCCACATCAAGCTGATAAAAATCCGTTGGAGAGCGATCTGCACGCGGATCTTCATCTCTAAAACAGGGAGCAATTTGAAAATATTTATCAAACCCAGAAACCATTATCAGCTGCTTAAACTGCTGCGGGGCTTGAGGAAGTGCATAAAATTTACCAGGATGAAGCCTAGACGGTACTAAAAAATCTCGCGCGCCTTCTGGACTTGAAGCCGTTATAATCGGTGTTTGATATTCTCTAAAATTCAAATCCCACATTCTTTTCCGAATAAATGCAACGACATCAGACCTTAATGTCATGTTTTGCTGCATAACTTCCCGTCGTAGATCCAAATACCTATACTTTAAGCGGGTCTCTTCCGGATATTCTTGATCACCGAAAACAATTAGAGGTAGCTCTTCAGAGGCTCCCAGAACCTCCAAGTCACGTACAAATACTTCGATTTCCCCAGTTGGGATTTTTGTATTAACCAAACTTTCGTCTCTAGCCTTAACATTCCCATCAATTCTTATGCACCACTCCGACCGAACTTTCTCCATTTCCGAGAAAACCGGGCTATCTGGATCACATAAAACTTGGGTAATACCGTAATGGTCTCTTAAGTCTACAAATAGCACACCTCCGTGGTCTCGTATTCTATGAACCCAACCAGATAATCGAACGTCGCTTCCAACGTTTGTTTTATTTAAATCAGCACATGTGTGACTACGATAAGAATGCATAATAAATATTCCACAGTGAGTTTTTTAGTCGCGATACAACTCTTTGTTAGTCAGATGTCAAGTCTAGTGGCTCAAAACAGCCTCAATTTCACCACGGAGAGCGTTTCCAACTGTTATTTTTTCAGCGTCTTTAAGGTCAGAAAAAGTTATAATTTTGACTTTGCAGCTGGCATCTTCAATTTTTTTTCTTCTTAGCACCCCAGGCAAACATCCACTTGAAAGTGGTGGGGTTAACCACTGGCCGGCTTTTTTGACAAATATATTTGTTATGGTTCCTTCACATACTTCATTACGTTCATTGAGATAAATAAATTCATCTATTCCATCAGGCAAATTTGCCCTTTCGGCATCATACAAACCGCGGTTAGAGCTTTTGTGCAGTAACCAAGGGTCGGAAGAACTCAAAATTGACTCCGAAATACCCAAGATCCAAGTTTTAGAATTGGGACTTAGAGGTGCATTTGTAAGATTAATTTTACCATCAAAACGCAATGTCAGTCGACATCGAAGACGGCTTTGCGAATTAATTTTGAGTATCTTTTCCTTAATTTTAATTATTTCAAATTTAAATTTTAGTTTTGCAGCAGACTTACACATTCGCTCTAAATGCAAATCAATGTCCGGTGCGCCCTTCTCCGGATCCCACAGGAAAGTTTCAATCAGCTCTAGGTCTTCTCGGCTATTTGGGTAAATCGGGATTTCCAAAGTGCTTCCTCGTACTCAGAATTCGAAGTGCTATCAAAAACAACTCCACCGCCAACATTCAATACTGCTTTTCCATTTTGCATCAATAAAGTTCGTATAGCCACATTGAACTCAGAGCTTCCATCAGGAGCCATCCACCCAATCGTGCCACAATAGATATCGCGAGGTCTTCGTTCCAACTCGTGTATAATCTCCATTGCCCGGATTTTTGGAGCACCTGTTATTGAGCCACAAGGGAAGAGTGCTGCAAACAACTCGGCAAGTGTTGTTTTTTTATTCATTTCACCAATGATTAAAGAAGTCATCTGGTGAACAGTTTCATAAGTCTCTACTCGATACAGCTCTGGCACCTTAACCGTTCCCACCTTGCTTATTCTCGAAATATCATTCCGCAACAAATCCACAATCATAAGATTTTCAGCGCGATTTTTAATATCATTTTTTAGGAAATTTAAATTTTGTTGATCTTTTTCAGCATCTAGATCGCGTGGCTGTGTACCCTTCATAGGCCTAGTGGAAATATTCATCTCACTATCGGTTTTAAAAAATAATTCTGGAGATCGCGAAAGAATGGATGTTTCACTATCTAAGTCGACAAAAGCGCCATGTTTAACTTTTTGTTTTTTTTGTAGATCTTTATAGAAGGTCCAGGGGTCGCCTTCGAAATCAGCAAACAGACTAAATGTTAGATTAGCCTGATAAATATCGCCTGCCTCAATATAAGCTAAAACTTGATCAAAGGCGTCTTTATAATGCGTTTCATCCCAGTCTGAAACAAACGAAGATATTGAGTAAGAAGAGTTTGCTAAATTTAAACTACTTGGCCCATCGAAAACACCAAACTGAATGAGAGGAATGGCCTGGCTTGAATGAGATAAGCAGGAAAGTTTTGGCTCCAAAGCATATGATAACTCATAGGAAGTTAGCCCCGCTATCCAATATCCATCATCCAAATATTTTTGAAGCTCTTCTAAAGCTATCCTGACTTCAGCAAACTGATATGCCTTAATAATTTTCAGAGGATTTTTAAACCAGTGGAGGCTCGTCTTTGGTGCTGTATCAAAATGGATTTTCAAAATTTATGCCTTCAGTGTTACCATAAACTTATAGCCTTGCTTGTAAGTATATTACAGGTCTGAAACCGGATATTTTTCGAAAATTTACGATACCTCTTGCACCAAAAGTAATGTCCACTATAACCCATGACAATTTGCTCAAGCATGATCCAGCAATACTGCTAAGGTCTAGAAAAAGAAGAATGCCTAAGAGAACAGATATCAAATCTATAATGATTATTGGTGCTGGCCCTATTGTAATCGGGCAAGCCTGTGAGTTTGACTATTCTGGAGCGCAAGCATGCAAGGCACTTAGAGAAGAGGGTTATCGGGTAATACTCGTTAACTCTAATCCAGCTACAATAATGACAGACCCAGAATTAGCCGATGCTACTTATATCGAACCTATTACCGCAGAAGTCGTTGCCAAAATCATTAAAAAAGAAAGGCCCGACGCTCTGTTGCCCACCATGGGTGGTCAAACAGGCCTCAATACCGCACTTGAGTTAGAGTCTATGGGCGTTTTGGACAAATTTAATGTCGAAATGATTGGCGCAAAACGCGACGCTATAGAAATGGCTGAGGATAGAAAATTATTCCGTGAAGCCATGGATAGGTTGGGGCTCGAAAACCCAAAAGCAACTATCGTTACTGCCCCAAAAAATTCAGACGGAACGGCGAACCTAAACGAAGGCGTTCAAATTGCTCTAAACTCACTAGATATGATTGGGTTGCCCGCAATTATCAGGCCAGCTTTTACGCTAGGTGGTACAGGAGGTGGCGTGGCATACAATCGGGCTGACTATGAGCACTTCTGCCGCACTGGAATGGACGCATCACCCGTGAATCAAATTCTAGTTGATGAATCCTTACTTGGCTGGAAAGAGTTTGAAATGGAAGTTGTTCGTGACAAAGCGGACAATGCAATTATCATTTGTGCAATCGAAAACGTTGACCCTATGGGCGTTCATACAGGAGATTCAATTACCGTTGCACCGGCGCTAACGCTAACCGATAAAGAATATCAAATTATGCGAAACGGCTCAATCGCTGTTTTAAGGGAAATTGGCGTTGAAACTGGCGGATCTAATGTTCAATGGGCAGTGAACCCAAAAAACGGCCGGATGGTCGTGATTGAGATGAATCCAAGAGTTTCTAGATCCTCAGCACTTGCTTCAAAAGCAACCGGTTTTCCCATTGCAAAAATTGCCGCAAAATTGGCCGTTGGATATACTTTGGACGAGTTAGACAACGATATAACGAAAGTAACGCCTGCTTCTTTTGAGCCAACAATTGACTACGTCGTAACTAAAATTCCAAGATTTGCATTCGAAAAATTTCCGGGGTCTGAACCTTACCTTACAACTGCTATGAAATCTGTTGGTGAAGTGATGTCAATTGGTAGAACTTTCCATGAAAGTTTGCAAAAAGCCTTAGCATCTATGGAAACAGGCCTTACCGGTTTCGACGAAATAGAAATACCAGGCTCTGACGATAATTCGTCAATCATAAACGCTTTGAGCAAACAAACTCCTGATAGAATATTAACGATCGCCCAGGCAATACGCTTAGGGATTGGAAATGATGATATTCAAGCCGTTACGATGTATGATCCCTGGTTTATTGAACGCATCAGAGAAATTGTTGATACAGAAGAAAGCATCCGAAAAACAGGGTTACCATCTTCAGCAGACGATCTAAGAAATCTAAAAATGCTAGGGTTTACCGACGCCCGCTTAGCTAAAATTACTGGTTCATCTGAATTAGATGTTAGAAATAAACGTTATGATCTTGGAATAACTGCGGTCTTTAAAAGAATTGATACATGTGCTGCAGAATTTGAGGCACAAACCCCATATATGTATTCAACCTATGAAGCTCCTATGCTCGGTGATGTGGAATGCGAAGCACGACCATCAGCAGAAAAGAAGGTGGTAATACTTGGTGGAGGGCCTAACCGAATTGGCCAGGGGATAGAGTTTGATTATTGCTGTTGTCACGCATGTTTTGCTCTTACTGACGTTGGCTATGAAACTATAATGGTTAATTGCAATCCAGAGACCGTATCAACAGACTACGATACATCAGACCGCCTATATTTCGAGCCGCTGACCTTTGAGCATGTTATGGAAATACTTAATGTAGAGCAGCGGAGCGGCACTCTTCATGGCGTAATAGTCCAATTCGGAGGGCAGACGCCACTTAAGCTAGCAAAAGCTTTGGAAGAGCAAGGTATTCCTATCCTGGGAACATCACCTGATGCTATTGACCTAGCTGAAGACAGGGAACGTTTCCAAGCGTTAGTGAATAAACTCCAACTTAAACAACCAAACAATGGAATTGCTTCAACTGGTAGCGAAGCCATGCAAATTGCTGATCAAATTGGTTTCCCTCTAGTCATTCGTCCTTCATACGTACTCGGCGGCAGAGCCATGGAGATTGTTCATAACCAAGACCAACTTGAAAAGTACATTAATAATGCAGTCGTTGTATCTGGTTCAAGTCCAGTTCTACTGGACGGATATCTTTCTGGAGCCGTAGAATGCGATGTAGATGCCCTATGTGATGGGACAGATGTTCATATAGCCGGGATAATGCAACATATAGAAGAAGCAGGTGTGCATTCTGGAGACAGTGCCTGTTCATTACCTCCCTACTCTCTTCCTCAAAAAGTAATTGAAGATCTAGAAGCGCAGACCAAAGCTCTCGCAATTGGACTTAACGTCGTAGGTTTAATGAATGTACAATTCGCCGTAAAAGATGATGAGGTTTATTTAATTGAAGTAAACCCTAGAGCTTCCAGAACAGTTCCTTTTGTTGCTAAAGCAACCGACAGTGCGATTGCTTCTATCGCAGCACGGCTCATGGCCGGCGAAAAATTGTCAGATTTTTCCGAAAGAGAACCTTACAAGCAGGTTGATTTCCACGAAAAATTACCAAAAACGGATCCTATGACACTAGCCGACCCCAATATGCCCTGGTTTAGTGTCAAAGAAGCCGTCATGCCGTTTGCACGATTTCCCGGAGTTGATACAATATTAGGTCCCGAAATGCGTTCAACCGGTGAGGTTATGGGATGGGACAGAAACTTTGCAAGAGCATTTTTAAAAGCTCAGCTCGGTGCTGGAATGAACCTTCCAACATCTGGAAAAGTTTTCTTCTCCATTAAAGATAATGACAAAACACCACTTCTTTTAGAAACGGCCAGGCTTCTAACAGAAATTGGTTTTGATTTAGTTGCTACAAGAGGAACAGCAGAATTTATTCAAAAAGATGGGATAAATTGTGACATAGTAAATAAAGTTCACGAAGGTCGCCCCAACATAGTAGATCGTATGAAAAATAACGAGATTTCATTGGTTATGAATACTACCGAAGGCATACAATCTATCAGAGATAGCCGAGATATTAGGTCAGTAGCCCTATTTGACAAAATACCCTATTTCACAACGGCCGCGGCAGCAAACGCAGCCGCATTAGCCATTCAATCTTATGCCGAAGGTGAAATAGAAGTTAAACCATTACAAAATTAGCGATTTGAACAATAAATTTATAAAATTTATCGGTATTATTAATTGAGATATCCCAAATAATCATTCTGAAGCTCTATCATAGTATCAAGTAGCTTCTCAGCTGATCGTGCATCATCTACAACTGGATCCGCAAGTAGAGCAAAATAAGCATCGTTTTTTGACTGATTTAAAACAGCTTCAGTTGTCATACGAATACAGCCAACCTGACTGTTTAAAAGAGAGCAAAATGCCCTTGGATAATTATTGAGCCTAATTCCATGAACTCCTGATGAGTTTACTTTTGCAGGAACTTCAACAACTATATCTTCTGGTAAATCGTTTATACAGCCGTTGTTTGGAATATTGACGGCCGCTTCTTCAGAGTTCTCATCTTCCAAAATCGCCTCTAAAATCGGTATTATTCTTTCGTGTGATCTCTTTTCTAGATTGAAAAATTTCGAGTACTGACTTTCCGCTTCTGAAAAACTCATGCATTTCTTTTTATAATTTGTGTAAAATTCGTTAATTCCATCATGATCTGCAACACTATGACCCCAACTCAGGTACTCCCCCAAATGACTATCAACAGTTATCGGTAAAAACCCATACTTTTGGTAAAGCTGGAAAAATACACCCCTTTCACCGCCAGGCTTAGAGTGATGATAATTATCATAGATGTTTTCATACTTTGAATAAAATTTTTCAAATTTTTGATGAATTATTGGATATGCATCCTTACCAGTATCCTTGAAATTTGCATCAACAAGTATGCTTAAATGATTAAGCCCTCCTGCTCTAAAATTTATATTTGATCGGTCAGTGTTTAGAAGCAAAGGCAATTGCACTTCCATGGAGTAAATTTCATGACATAAACCAACAAATTTAAGCTGAGGAAACTTGGTCGTAACGGAGTGACAAATCCGTTGCATAGGATTTGAATAATTGAATACAAATGCTTCTGGGCAAATTGCTTGTATATCCTCACAAATCGCAAGTATGGGCGGAATTATACGAAGAGAGTGAAATAAACCACCAGGGCCACCATTTTCTCCATAGATTTGCTTGAAGCCAAATTGCAGCGGTATTTTCCAATCCATATCCCAAAGGTCAAATCTATGACCAACTTCAATGGAAATTACACAAAAATCAGCGTCCTTTAATGCCTCACGACGATCTGACACGGGCCTAATTACAAAGTTCAAATTATGCTCAGCCCTAAATTTTTCAGCAGCTTCAGCTATTTTTTTAAGTGAGTTTTCATTTATGTCATGAAGAATAATCGTTGATCCGACCAAACTCTCTGACTGGAAAATATCATTGATTGTTCCCAACCCAAACACTGCACTGCCTGCACCTATCAATACTATTTTTTTCACTTCCGACACCTACTCTTCTAGGTAAATTTGACTTTTTAAAATAACTTTAGATAACAGTTATCCACCTCAACGGACCCTGTCTCCATGCAATCTATGCCCTATTAGAGCAAGAAGAATTATCAAACCATTAAAGAATTGCCGCCAGGTTCCGCTCATTCCAACGGCCACAACACCAATTTCCATATAGGCTATTACTCCAACACCAAAGACAGCACCAACAATTGTTCCCAATCCACCCCAATAAGGAGTTCCTCCGATAAAAACAGCAGCTAATGCGAGGAGAAGATAGCCAAAACCTTGAGTTGGAAAAAAAGTGTATGTTATAAGTGTGGTAAACATACCCGCTACTGCAGCGCCAATTCCTACAAACATAAATGCTTTTATTTTTACCGCTTTAACATTCACACCCATTTGGGCTGCGCTAACTTCATTATCTCCCACATGGTGCACATGTATGCCAAAGACGTGTCTGTTAAAAAGGTAATAACTGAAAATTACAAAACCCAGAGCCCAAAGAACCTGAACTGGGAGACCATAAATTTTTCCTACAAGCATTGGATACATCCAATGTGTATCAATTTCCAGAAGCGTAATAGATCTGCTGTTAGTTGAAACAAATAAAAAACCTCTTATTAAAAACAAAACACCTAATGACGCGACCAAAGATGAGAGCCTACCAAAGACTATAAGCGCGCCAACAGACGCTCCAACGAGTGCACCGGTACAAATACCTCCAATAAATGCTATTGCTGGATCAATTCCTGCTGTTACAAGAAGTGCAAAAACATATGCCGAAAGCCCATATGTAGAGGCAAAGGAAAGGTCTATTTCACCAGAAGCGACCAAAAATACCAATGGAATGACCATAAATAATAATGTGGGCATCATAACAAAAACAGATTGATGAAGATTTGGTCTAATCCAAGCCTCTGGCGCACCTATTAGGAATACAATCATCAACAATATAAAGTAGCCCATACTGCCCATAGCTCTTCCATTTTTATGAAAGTAGTTTTTGAATGCATAATTTTTTACACTGCCCATTTTAATGACCTTTTATTGTATCTCTCATAATTTTCATTAAGTTTTCTGCTGAAGCGACATCCTGTTTGTCCAACTTATGGATAACCTCACCGCGATCCAGGATCACAAATCTATCAGAAATATCATAAACGTGGTATATATTATGACCAATAAATAAAACTGAGCGCCCCGTCTCTTTAACATTTGAAATAAAATCAAATACTTTTTGGGTTTCATTAAGAGATAAATTATTGGTTGGCTCATCTAAAACTATGAGCTCAGCTTCATTATATATTGCCCGAGCAATCGCCACGCCTTGCCTCTCCCCACCAGATAAGTTCCCAACGGGGGACTCGGCATCGATAAGTTCTGAGGTGAAACCAATTTCTCGAATTAAGCGGTTAGCAACATCGATTTGCTCTTTGTGCCTAACAAAGCCAAAAGGGTAAGTAAGTTCTTTACCCATAAAAATATTCCAAACTATTGATTGCTGGGGGCACAGAGCTCTATCTTGAAAAACTGTTTCAATTCTTGCTTCTCGGGCTTTAAGAGCACTCCATTTCTCAACCGATTTACCCTGAATTTCGATGGAACCAGTGTCAGGAGCATGAACTCCCACTAAAGTTTTAATCAAAGTCGACTTTCCGGCGCCGTTATCGCCGATAAGACCAACAACTTCGCCTTTTTCAACACTTAAATTGACATCATTGAGCGCCGTTACACCCGCAAACTTTTTTGTTATATTTTTTAATTCAATAATTGTTGCCATCGCAAAATAGCTGGCTCAACAAATTGTCAAGCCAGCTTCCTTTTTTTAACTATTTTTATCGAAGACCTGCGTCAGCGAGGGCTTTCACAGATTTATAATTATTTACGTCTACAAAACCTGCTCCTGTATCCTGGTTAATAGCTCCAGTACCAAGAACTGCTGTCTGACAAAGAGATAGGACAGGCAGGTAGCCTTGAAGGAATGGTTGCTGATCCGAAGTTAGGTGTACGTAGCCCTTTTCGAAGGCACTCATAATTTGCGGGCTGGTATCAAAACCTATTTGCAAAATTTCATTAGGACCATAACCCGCAGCTTTTGCTATACCCTCCGCAACATTCATAACGTCGCTTCCAGAATGAACAATAACTTTCGTGCCAGGATTTGCATTCAAGGCAGCGCCAAAAACAGGTATAGTAAGGTTAGGGTCTGAGGCGTAATTGGTTTCGCCATCTACAACAGTTACGGTCATGCCATGTTCTTCAAAAATAATACGCGCACCATCTTCACGTTGCGCCCGAGCGTAGTCACCTACTGGAACCATTACTATAGCATGATCACCAGATTTAAGACCAAATTGTCGGATGGCTTCTCTAGCCAATGCTTTACCTTGAGTTGCCAGGTTGGCTCCAACATAACCACCTCCAAATTTGGCACGGACTCCCCCTGGATCCACGTTTTGATATGTCATTATTATGCCGGCAGCAGCAGCTTGTTTAGCCAACGGCATAAGGGCATCATCACCTGGATGTCCCATCATCGCTATTGCATCCACACCGAGACCAATAGACTCTCGAAGCTGACGCACCATTTTCTCAAAGTCCCACTCAGAATACAAAATTTCAGCATCAGCCCCAGTATCGCGGATCGCATTCATTGCGCCTGCTGCAACAATGCCTGCGAAGCCTCCTGCTTCAGGCCCACCCGCATAAAAATGCATTTTTACATCTGAACACCAGTTTGCTCCTAAATCTTGTCCAGTTGGCGCAGCTACGGCGGTCGTAGCGAGCTGCAGCGAAAATAGCGCAGCTAATCCATACTTAATTGATTTCATTTTTCCCTCCCATTTTGTTTTTGAATATCGATTCGATATCTCATAGCTACAACGATATATCAGGACCTAAAATTCACCAAAATTTTTTAAAAAATTGGTGAAATACAGCATATTTTTTCTATTTTGAAATAACAAAAATATGCAGTATCTTATATTTATATTTGGTCAATTACTATTTTTAATAAAGTCAGAGAATTGATTAAGCTCTTCATTAGCAATACTGATATCGTGTTCCGATGAGGGATACTTTAAATCTCTCACTTCATTTGCAAATTTAGAATATGCTTTAACCGCTTTATTTTGCAAAGCGTCGAAATCCTTGTGGAGATCGGAGTAAACTTTTGCATGTCTAGGAATATGTCCCTTATTGTAACCCAAAACATCCTCAGAAAACAAATATTGCGCATCACAATCAACACCACTTCCCATTCCAATGAGGAAGATTTCAACTGCTTTTGATATTTCAGTGGCCACTTTTGACGGGACAATCTCTAACTCCACTGCAAAGGCTCCGGCTTCTTGTATTTTGATAATTTCGGAAAGAATTTTTTTTGCTTCTAAATTAGTCTTACCAACTGCCTTAAATCCACCATAGTGTGTCGATTTATATGGTATAAAACCAGAATGACCTATGACGGGAATTCCCTCATCTGCAATAGCTTTAATAAATCGTGTACTCTGGGGACAATAAATTGCATCAGCCCCATTATTCATAAGATAGAAAGATCTCTTTAAAATTGAATGCTCATCTAAATGAGCTCCATAACTTAATCCTACTGTGAAAAAAGTATTTGGCGCTGCTGAACGTATGCTCTCGTAGTCGTTTAATTCTGAGGTAATAATCATATCAATGCCAGCTGACTCACACGCTTCAGCTTCTAATATCGTATGGGTATAAATTTCGGTGAGTTTCCTCTTCCCTCGGGAGCCTAATATATCTTTTACGGTCAATTTTTTTTGCATGTTTTTGGCTCCCTATAAGAATTTCCAACAGCTATCTTTTACAATCAAGCAGAATTAACTGTTTGAGCCCCCGCATCTGGTAACTCAACCCCAATATGATAATCGGGGTCTTTAGTTTGTTTCAAAACTGCTGGAATAATTTCTTTATAGGCATGGTAAAGAGACTTAGGCTTAGGAAGCTGCTCTTTTATAACCTCATGTAATTTAGGGAGCCTATGCGATGGGACCATCGGAAACATATGGTGCTCAATATGATATTCCATTTTCCAATAAATAAAACTAAAAATAGGATTTAAACGCACTGAACGGGTAGATAAACGGTGATCCTTGACATCCTCTTTCAACCCCACATGTTGGGTTATGCCCCAAACGATATTTAGCGTCGCAAAAAACTTGGGAACAAGAAGTAGGAATATTGGTAGCCAAGAACCAATAGCTATAGCAAATAAAATAATTCCTATCCATAATCCAACGTAGATACGAGAGTTTCTTATGCAAGACGCTTGCTTTTCCTGTGGAATACATTCACGCATGACGCGCGTATTAACACCAAGAGCATGCTGTAAAATTTCGTAATGTAGTGACTTGTGCAAATTTAAAAGTCCAAATCCTGGTACAAAAATAATTAAAAACTCTACCAATGTCTTTGGTTTCCAAAAAATGCTACCCTCTACCTCAAAATCATGAGGGTCAACCGATGCCGTATAACTGTGATGAAGTGAATGACTCCAATGAAAACGTACTGATTCAAAGTTATTCATGAAACTTGCTATTTCATAGAAGAAGTCATTCAAGTTGCGGGTCTTGAAAGCTGTTCTATGACCACACTCATGCCATATGGCGTCTGCACCTCCCCACCACGTGCAGTAAGCCAGATATATTGGAATGAACCACCATGTGCCCCAAGAGCTATAACAAAGCAAACCTAATACCAATAACGAAACAAAATAAATGATTATATGTTTCCAACCTTCGAAATCACTGCGCCTCGAAAGCTCTTTTAAAACTTTACGATCAATTTTAATTTTAAACCAATCACCAGATGTGCTATTTATACCTATTTGTGGTTTTTGTATTTCCATTTTTCTTTGCCACCCTACAATTTACTAACTATAAAATTAGCTCAAAACAAAATTTAAACAACAAGGACGAAACAGATAATGGCGGACTGGACATTTGTTTGCAATACCTCAGATGTTGAATTTGAAGACCAATACAGATTTGATCACAATGATCGAACATATTGCATTTACCATCTGGAAGACGGGTTCTATGCTACTGACGGTCTTTGCACGCATGAAGACATTCACCTCGTAGATGGTTTAATTGACGGCGAAGAAATAGAATGCCCTATGCATCTCGGGGTATTCAATATTAAAACTGGTAAAGTCGTAATGGACCCACCCTGCGAAGATCTAAAAACATACAAGCTAAAAGTTGAAGACGAGCAAATTTTTATAGAACTTTAAAAAATAAAATAAATTAATGAGGGTTCAATTAAAATTGATTGGATAAATTTTTTAAGTTAGCCTGACCTCACACGAACCAAAAATATCTTTTCAAAGTAGAGTTTTTTTATGAATTACCATACGCCTTCTAGTTTTTCAGACGCTTCTGCAATAGCGGCTAGTTCAAAAGGGAAAACCCGTTTTCTAGCCGGAGGTACGGATGTGCTCGTTCAAATGCACTCCGACATCATTACCCCAGATGACTTAATTGACGTAAAAAAAATTCAGGGTGTAAAAGACATCACCAAAAATAAAGATGGCAGCTGGACTTTAGGAATTGGCGTTTCAGGCGCTGCGATGTCGGAGCATGCAGAGTTTAAGAAAGCTTGGCCAGGCTTGGTGGAAGCCACAGATTTAATTGGATCAACGCAAATTCAAGGAAGAGCCACGATAGTTGGAAATCTATGTAATGGGTCACCTGCAGCCGATAGCGTACCTGCTCAAATTGCCGCTGGGGCTACCGTTTCAGTCATAGGTCCCTCAGGCGAAAGAATAGAAAAGGTCGAAAATATTCCAACTGGTCCAAGCAAAACATCATTAAAAAAAGGTGAACTGATCTCAGCTGTTCATATACCAGCTAGAGAAAAGAATGCAGGTGATGCTTACTTAAGGTTCATACCAAGAACGGAAATGGATATCGCAGTTGTGGGCTGCGCGGTTAGTTTGCGCTTGGATAATGGAATAATAACTGAAGCTCGCGTAGCTTTGGGAGCTGTAGCACCCACCGTGCTATTAGTTGATGAATGCGCTAAGGCTATAATCGGAACCAAATTAGATAAAGCAGCCTTGAAAAGGCTAGCCCAAGCGGCAGAGAAAGCATGTAATCCAATTGATGATAAAAGAGGAACGATAGAGTTTAGAACAGACATCGCTGGTGTTCTAGCCGTGCGTACTGCAAAAAAAGCTTATGATCGAGCCCAAGGAAAATAATGATGACTAATATTCATGTAACTGCCAAAGTTAACGGAGACGATGTTGAGTTTCTATGTGATCCTAGGGAAACTCTCTTGGATGTTTTAAGGGACCGCCTCAACCTAACCGGAACAAAAGAAGGGTGCGGAACAGGCGATTGCGGCGCTTGCACTGTAACCATTGAGGACCGACTAGTGTGCTCATGTTTAATGCTAGGTGTTGAAGCGAGTGGCAAAAGTATAGAAACAATTGAGGGTATGGCGAAAGGGGACAAACTGCACCCCCTTCAGAAAAAGTTTGTTGAGCATGCCGCTTTGCAGTGCGGTATTTGCACACCAGGTATTCTGGTAGCAGCAAAAAATTTATTGGAAAAAAATCCTGACCCAAATGAAGAACAGGTGCGATATTGGTTAGCTGGTAATCTTTGTCGATGTACAGGATATGATAAAATTATAAGGGCTGTGCTAGATGCAGCAAAAGAAATGAGGGAAGCATCCTAATGGCAAAAGATGAACTCATAAATAAATTTAAATATATAGGTACCCGTCCCAACCGTCCTGATGGCTTAGACAAAGTAACAGGGCGAGCAAAATATGGGGCAGACTTTAATGCTCCAAATATGCTTCACGCCGCAGTACTCCGCTCTCCTCACGCCCATGCGCGTATTGTTAAAATTGATACTTCTAAAGCAGAAGCATTGTCAGGTGTAAAAGCTTTTGTAACTCGAGCTGATTTCCCTACTGGTTTAAAAGGAGAAGATTTTTATCTACAAGAAAATACGATAGCGGGTGATAGGGCTCTATATGATGGGCACGCAGTAGCAGCCGTCGCAGCGACATCAGCACTAGCAGCCAAAGATGCGATAAAGCTTATTGAAGTTGAATATGAAATTCTTCCTCACGTAACCGATGTTGATGAAGCAATGAGGCCTGATGCACCAGTCATCAGAGAGGGAGCACAAGACCATACTGTACCAGAAGGATCACCGCCTAATGTTGTTTCATACATGGACTTCGGCCACGGGGATCTGGAAACGGGGTTCTCTAATGCAGATCTCATCATGGAAAACACCTATAAAACGGAGGCTGCGCATCAGGGGTATATTGAACCACATGCTTGCGTTGGTCAACTTGGCCAAGATGGAAAAGGTGAAATGTGGATCTGCACACAAGGCCAGTGGTTTATCAGAAAAATGTGTGCAGCGGTTCTTGGGCTGGAAGCTTCTCAGCTTCGGGTTACACCGTCAGAAATAGGTGGTGGTTTTGGTGGAAAAACTACAATTTTTTCTGAAGCCCTTTCTCTAGCCCTTTCTCAAAAAGCAGGTGGTCGCCCCGTAAAGTTGGTTATGACCCGATCCGAAGTTCTACGTGCCACAGGCCCGACTGCGTCTGCTTCAATGGACGTTAAAATAGGCATGAAGAAAAATGGACAAATGACAGCCGCTTCGGCAGTTTTCCGAATGCAAGGTGGAGCGTTCCCAGGGATGGCGCCAACCGGTATGGCATTGGAGTGCGCCTTTGCTAATTATCAACTTCCTGCCGTACATCACATTGGTTACGACGTGCTTTCCAACCGACCCAAGTCAGCAGCATACAGAGCGCCAGGATCTCCTATGGCAGCGTTTGCAGTAGAAAGTCTTGTGGACGAAATGTGCCGTGAACTAAATCTGGATCCCATTGATGTAAGGCTTTTGAACGGATCTAAAGAAGGCACTAAATCAAGTTTTGGACCAAAGTTCAGAAAAATAGGACTTATTGAAACCCTCGAAGCTGCAAAATCCCATCCAAATTTAAACGTAAAGCTTGGCCCTAACCAAGGAAGAGGAATTGCTTCAGGGTTTTGGATGAACCATGGCGGAGAGACATCCATTTCTATGGCTTTGGGTGAAGACGGGACAATTACTCTATCTATAGGTACACCAGATATTGGTGGGAGTAGAGCGTCAATGGCTCTGATGGTGGCTGAAACACTGGGAATCCCATATGAAGATGTTCGGGTAAATGTTGTTGAAACCGGCTCTCTAGGTGTCAATGAACCAACCCACGGAAGTCGAGCAACTTTTGCTATAGGCAAAGCTGCAGTTGAAGCGTGTAACGAAGCTATCAAAGAAATGTGCCAACGTGCCGCCAACAAATGGGGCATTGACCAAGAAGCAGTCGATTGGTTTGATGGTGCCGCTCACCCAGCAGGACCAAATGCCGGTGACTTTCCTCCGATGACAATTAAGGAAATCGGTCGTCGAATGGGACGCACGGGAGGACCAATCTCTGGTCATCACGCGACTACATATGGAGGAGCAGGAGAGAGTTTTGGTACGCACGTTGTTGATCTTGAGGTGGATCCAGAAACAGGAAGAGCCACAATATTGCGTTATCTTGTCGTTCAAGATGCAGGCAGAGCTATCCATCCATCATATGTTGAGGGTCAGTTCCAAGGTGGGGCAGCGCAAGGAATAGGCTGGGCATTAAACGAAGAATATATCTATGGGCAAGACGGCAGGTTGCAGAACGCAGGGTTTTTAGACTATCGGGTACCTGTCGCCTCAGACCTTCCTATGATAGATACAGTCATTGTTGAAGTACCAAGCGACAGCCACCCATTTGGTGTGCGAGGAGTTGGGGAAACAGGAATAGCGCCTCCACTTCCAGCAATTGCAAACGCAATTGCAGATGCGACTGGAAAACGCCTCCGTCATTTGCCAATTTCCCCCCCAAAGGTATTAAAAGCGATCAAGGAAGATAGCTAATGGCAGAAGTAAATCTGTGGTCAGGTTTGCGCCAATTCACTGACGGAGAGCTAGTAATTAAAGTAAAAGCAGATACTGTTGGTAAGATGCTCGACGAGCTTATTTCTATTTATCCAAACTTGGAACCCATAATTGAAGCGGGTGTTTCAGTTGCAGTTGATGGGGAAATGGTATCTGGAGCAGACCACACTCCTATTAAGCCAGAAAGTGAAATATTTCTACTTCAACAATTTAAGGGTGGCTAAATAAATCTTTGGTAAGGTTTAAATTGGTACGCCATATTTACCTGCCAGATCACAAATCTGATCCCATGTAGACACTGGTATTTGAAGAATATTTTGGGACGCACTTCTTTGAATTCGTTCGCGTTCGCCCGGTATCTGAACTCCCGAACTTCCCGGTGCCGGAGGACATGACCTGATTTCATCCAAAATTTCATCTGCTACTCGTTCAAAAGCAGTTTTTTCACGGAACTGGTCTGCTTTTATCGCTATTAACAACCAATGCTTAGTTGTTGATGGTCCAAGTAATGCCTGTCCAACTAATTCAGCAATTAAAGCTAAACCAAATCCTTTGTGCTCAGCGGCTGGCATAAGTGCACCACCAGAAAAATAATCATCAGGATTTCTGGTCACGTTTCCATTTGCATCTTTTACAGAATTATCCGGTAAAAGTGCTCCTGCAGACTTAGCCGCATAGATCCATCCACCAGCAATTTTGGATGTGGCAAAATCCAGAACCACAGGACCAGTTTTTCCTGCTGGAATTCCTATACACCAAGGATTGGTTGGCAGCATTGCTTTAGCCCCACCGGGAGGAGCAACCTGCCTCCAGTATTGACGGTTTCCACCTCCCATGCAAATCGTTAAGAACCCTCTTTGACCAGCAACCTCAGCATATGCGCCAAGTCGGCCAGTATGCCCAACATGTTTGACTGCCATAATAGACAGATCCTTGTCTTCTGCATCTTTGCAGCATTCATCATAAGCAAGATTAAGCGCTGGAATGCCTATGCCACCACTTGCATTAATTTCAAGAAAATTTTTGTCTTGTTTAATTAATTCAGGACGACTAGAGGGGTTCAAGACACCAGATTTTACTTCATCTGCGTACTCTAAAACTCGCATAATACCGTGACTTTCAACGCCGACTAAATTGGCATCAACAAGATGAGATGAAGTTGCTTTTGAGATATCTTCTGGAAAACCAACCGAAATAAAAATTCTTGTTAAAACTCTATCAACATGATCCGAGGCCAGTTTCAACCTTTTTTCACCTAATATAATTTTACTAGTAATTTCTTCCAAAAATTTCTCCGTGTATTTATATTTTAGGGTCTGGATTTTCCGTATGCCCATCCACAGCAATTACCTGACCCGATATTCGACTTGCCTGCTCTGAGGCTAAAAATAAAGCCATAGATGCTATGTCCTCGGCATTCACAAAGGTCTTAAGGGACGTGCCCGATTTATAAGCTTCTCTAATAACATCAGAAGTAGTCTTTTTCTTTGCAGCTTCTTTTTCAATTACGGCATCAATACGAGCACCCTCAACACAGCCAGGTGCAATAGCATTTGCTCTTATCCCAAATGGGCCGGCCTCCATGGCTAATGTTTTCATAAATCCGTGTATTCCCCATTTACTTGAGGAGTAAGGAGAGCGATATGGAAAACCATTAAGACCTGCTGTAGATGAGGTAAAAATAATGGTGCCTTTCTTTTGTTTTTTCATAATTGGTAAGCTTCCTTTAACAGACAGAAAAGCACCTATTAAATTTACATTTAAACACTTTCGAAATGCTTCGGCATCTTGATCCTCAATCAGCGCTGTTGAACCAGCAACTCCAGCATTAGCACAGAGAACATCTAATCCGGCCCATTTGTCATTAATTTTTTTAAAAAGAGCCGCCATTGCATTTTCGTCACAAACATCAATATTACTTTGCTCCCAATCTTTTGGACATTTTTTTAAATCTTTTTCTGAAACATCTATTATCCAAACTTTGTAATCTGCAGCATAAAATGTTTCGGCTAGAGCATAACCAATGCCAGATGCACCTGCTGTAATCAAAACTTTTTGCATTTAAAACATCATGCCCTAATTTTGGTCAACTCTTACGCCAAGCAGCCGGCCCAGATTTGTGAATACTAGCTCCACTATTATCAACAGCCACCAAAACAGGCATATCTTCTACTCTAAGTTTATAAATCGCTTCCATACCAAGATCTTCAAAAGCAACAGGTTCTGCCTCTTTTATAGCTTTTGAGACTAGGTATGCGGCCCCGCCAACGGCAATTGCATAAACTGCTTTGTGTTTTTTAATTGCCTCAATTGCTTCAGGCCCCCGCTCTGCTTTTCCTATCATTAATTTCAGACCAGTATCACCGAGAACTCGATCAGTAAATTTATCCATTCTTGTTGATGTTGTTGGACCTGCCGGACCAATAGCTTCGTCACCCACCGCATCAACTGGCCCAACATAATAAATCGTTTGATTTTCCAAATTTACCGGCAGTGCTTTTCCCTCATCAAGAAAATTGACTATTCTTTTATGGGCAGCATCTCGCCCCGTATAAATTGTGCCATTTAACAACAAAGTTTCACCTATTTTCAAACTAGCCAAAGTTTCTTCATCAAGATTATCTACATCTACTCGGCGGGCATTTTTGTTCGCTTCATCAAGTAAAATTTCTGGCCAAGCCTCCAAATCAGGTGTTTCAAACTTAGGAACGCCCGTTCCATCTAAAGTAAAATGTAAGTGACGCGTTGCTGCACAGTTCGGGATTAAACCAACGGGAAGAGATGCTGCATGAGTAGGAAAACTTTTTATCTTTACATCTAGTACGGTAGTAACCCCACCTAATCCCTGAGCCCCTATACCCAGAGCGTTTACTCTTTCATATATTTCAATCCGTAATTCTTCTGATTTATTTTTAGGGCCATTTTTCAATAATGCTTGCATATCAAGCGGATCATTCAATGCTTTTTTGGCCATTGCCATTGCTCGGTCCGACGAACCTCCAACACCAATTCCCAGGATGCCAGGAGGACACCAACCAGCGCCTAGTTTTTCAACTGTTTCAACAACCCAATCAGCGACTGAGTCTGAAGGATTGAGAACAGCAAATTTTGCTTTATTTTCTGAACCACCTCCCTTGGCCGAAACATAAACGGAGACGGTATTACCGGGAACCAGATCAACAGTTAATAATGCAGGAGTGTTATCACCACTATTTTTTCTTGAACCTACCGGGTCAAGAACAATCGAAGCGCGAAGTGGGTTCTTATCAAATTGGTATCCTTTTCGAACGCCATCATCCACAACTTCCTGCAGACTGCGAGAAAAATCAAATTTTACATCATAGCCTACTTCTAAATAGACATTAGCACTGCCTGTATCTTGGCATATAGGACGTCTTCCCATAGCAGCCATTCTTGAGTTAACTAAGATTTGTGCCATTGCATCTTTGGCGCTTTGACTTTCTTCCCGCTCCCATGCAGACGATAGAGAAATTACAAAATCTGGTGGGTGAAAATACGAAATGTATTGAAAAGCATCAGCAATGCTTTCTACTAGGTCCTCTTCTCTGATCAAAGTCATGACCAGTTGCTCCTCATTATCTAAGATGCCATTGTCATTAAAACAAAGCTTTGTTGATGCAAATTATACCCTAACATCTGTTTTATAAACAACAAGGTCGCATTAGAATAATAAAGCTTTAACTGTCTGACTTTTGATTATAGAGATCGAAATCTATGGTTTTTAGCAGATTCGATGTTTTGAATAGTTTATGGAGAATAGTTTATGGAAAAGTTGGACTTTTATATTAACGGCTCTTGGGTGACGCCAAGTGGTGTTAAAACACTCGATGTTATTAATCCCGCATCTGAAGAAAAAGTCACAAAAATATCTTTGGGTGATGCAAGTCATGTGAATGAAGCTGTTCAAGCAGCCCGAAAAGCTTTCGAAACTTACTCTCAAACTCCTGTTGAGCAACGAATTGATTTGCTGACAACAATTAGAGAAATTTATAAGCGCCGTCTTGACGACGTAGCAGATGCCATCCAAACCGAAATGGGTGCACCCACCTATCTGGCTAAGGGTGCTCAGGCCATGGTGGGACTGGGGCACTTAAAAGCCGCTATTCGCTCTTTAACCAACCATAATTTCGAGTATGAGCACGGTAACTTTATTATTAGACATGAGCCAATTGGAGTTTGTGGACTAATTACACCTTGGAACTGGCCAGTAAATCAGGTCGTTTCAAAATTGGCACCGTGTCTAGCCGCAGGATGTACGGCAATACTAAAACCTTCCGAAATTGCTCCGCTTTCATCAATGATTATTGCTGAAATACTCGACGAAGCTAAAGTGCCAGCAGGCGTTTTCAATCTGATCAACGGTATGGGACCAGTCGTGGGCGAAGCAATGTCCGCCCATCCTGATATTGATATGATGTCGTTTACTGGATCGACCAGGGGGGGGGGTTGCAGTTGCAAAAGCCTCCGCTGATAGTGTCAAAAGAGTAAGTCAGGAACTAGGCGGAAAGTCAGCTAATATCATTTTAGACGATGCTGACTTTGAAAAATCAATACGCGCTGGGGTTGATTCCTGTATGAGTAATACGGGTCAATCATGCAATGCGCCTACAAGAATGTTGGTTCCGGCGGCTCGAAAGGATGATGCATACTCTATCGCGAAAGATGCGGCCGCAAGGGTAATAGCTGGCGACCCCAAAAAAGATGATACAACCATTGGTCCTTTGGTCAGCGACGTACAATATGAAAAAGTTCAGAATTTAATTCAAAAAGGTATCGATGAGGGTGCTGAACTACTGATCGGTGGTACTGGAAAGCCAAACGGGTTGGAAAAAGGCTATTACGCTAAGCCCACGGTTTTTGGTAATGTGCAAAACGATATGGCAATTTCAAAAGAAGAAATTTTTGGCCCTGTTCTTTCAATGCTTACCTACGAGAATATTGATGATGCTGTAGCGATTGCAAATGATACTGAATATGGCCTTGCAGCTTATGTTTCAGGGGAAGACAAAGAAACACTCACTTCAATTGCAAGACGCCTGCGCGCTGGCCAAATTCATGTTAACTATGGATCCGGTGGGGCGGACGCACCATTTGGAGGCTACAAACAGTCGGGCAACGGTCGTGAGAAAGCGGAATGGGGCTTAGAAGAGTTTCTTGAAGTTAAGGCAATAATGGGGGCATAAATTAAGCTTCTTATTTGACCAGAAATTAATCTCTCCATATAGGATTAGACCAAGCCCTTTTCCCATTATGGTCGATAACGGTTACCCGTAACCACGGGCTATTTTTAAGACGATCTAGGGAAATTTGTGTAGAAACTAAAGCTTCACCATGTTGGGCAACGTAAGCAGAGCCTTGTCCTTGAATAATTACAGTACTGACTGGTGTTGAATGAACCTCTACTGAGCCAGTTTCTATCTCAATGTCTACTAAATCGGGCCCTTGTGATGAGTAAAAGGCGCCCTCCTTTAAAGATTCCAAGATAGATTCAGGACTGTTTTTATTAGACTTAACCATAACCCAGCCTCCAAAGTAGTCAGGATCAGTAAAGTGCGCATCATCGGTCGCCACAAGGTTCAACTTACGACCTTCAGCTAAGAGTAAATCTAACGTGTAAAATCCATCAGGACGATCGGTACTTACGGCACAACCGTGATTATAAACTTCAACTGCATGGGCTGAGTTTATGGATCTAGCATCCGCTAAAGTAAGCCCAGACCACTGAGGGTGCGCTATTGTTACAAAAGCACCAGCTTCAACACATCGCTTGGCAATTTCTGGCCCAGTCTCTTGATTAGCACTTGGAACAAAATTGGGTGAATTAGTAGGCACAAAATCTTTTGGCAAACCCACTGCAAGTATATGCCAAATTTCTCCGTTCTCTGCAGCTCCCGAATGAAGCTCAGCACCTAAAATGGTAATAAATTCTGGATCACAAAAATCAGAAGGCTCAGTAATAGGATAATTATACAAACCAACAAAATGATCTGAAATCACTAAAAAATTGTAGCCCTCATCTTTATAACTTTGACACAAATCATCAGGTGAGAGTAACCCATCTGAGCGATTGGAGTGAGTATGCAGATTTCCTCTCCAAAATTTTCCAGATTTAGAAAAAGCTAACGGCTTCATGAATATCCCTCCAAATCTTCCAGATTACTTACTAGTGCAGTTTTTATTTCTTAAATAAAGTAAAAATCTCTGTTTGATCACTATGCAAGTGTGTACACTGCTTATTCTAATGCCAAATGTTTCTGTTATAATTCCAACCTTCAATCGAGCACACTTAATCGAAGAAAGTGTCTCATCCGTACTATCGCAAACGTTTAAACCCAAAGAAGTTATTGTTGTTGATGATGGATCGAATGATAAAACCTGGGATGTCCTGAAAAATTTAGGGTTTTCATTATCTGAATCTCAAAAAAACTCCCTACTATATATCTATAAAGAAAATGGAGGGGTTAGTTCTGCCAGAAATATTGGAATAGAATTATCTTCCTCAGAATATGTAGCCTTATTGGACTCGGATGATCAGTGGAAGCCCACTAAATTAGAGGCACAATTATTGTCACTAAAAAAAGAAAGCTTTTCTTGTAGAGTTAGCCACACCGACGAAATTTGGGTAAGAAATGGGATCCGAGTAAATCCGCATAAAAAGCACGGCAAAAACGGAGGTGATCTTTTTGAAAAGTGTCTGAAAATGTGTTGTATCTCCCCAAGTTCAGCCTTAATTCACAGATCGGTTTTTAGCGACCTTGGAAGTTTTGATGAAGACTTAAAAGCATGTGAAGACTATGATTTTTGGTTAAGGTATTGTGCTTTTGAACAGATCCATTTTGTAAATGAAAAACTTACTATTAAAAATGGTGGCCACTCAGATCAATTATCACAAATGTACTGGGGAATGGACAGATTTAGGATCTACAGTCTGGAAAAACTTTTACAAAATAAAAATTTAAGTCGATCTAAATACCAACTTGCTCTAACAGAACTTATCGTAAAGCTTAAAATATTGATGAATGGCTCCATGAAACGCGGCAAAAAAGATTTTACAGATGAGCTGGATAAAAAAATAATTCACTTTGAAAGTTTATTGGACAATGAGTGAATTTACTAATGCTGAGAGTAATATGGATCCTCAGTTCAAATTTTGCTGGGTAATTGCTCTCCGGGCAGAAGCAAAACCATTAATAGACGCCTTAAAAATGAAACTTGTAGAGAATAAATCACTTTTCCCAATTTATGCAAATGAAGAGACAGGACATGCTCTTGTTATATCCGGTACGGGATCGATAAAATCAGCAGCTGCCGCAACATTTTTAAAAACCTATTTAAAAATTAATGACTACTCAGCTTGGATTAATTTGGGAATAGCTGGATTTTTCAAGGGACCAATAGGCGATATATATCAAGCTAATAAAGTGGTCTTAAAAGAAAGTGGCGCTGCCTTTTTCCCAGGATTAAGACTTTCCAAACAGATACCGTCAGCAATTTTATTTACAGTCAGCAAGCCAGAAAATGGATACAAGGAGAAAGTATTATATGATATGGAAGCTGCTGGTTTCTGTGAAATGGCTCCATCTTTTTCGTGCAATGAGCTTACATATGTAATTAAGATTGTTTCTGATACACCAAATGCCTCTTCATCTCTGATTACAAAGCATTTAGTTCGCGAATTGATAGAGAAACAATTATCAAAAATCTTAGATATAATAGCCGAAATTGAGATATTGGTAGAGGAAGAAAAGAAACGTCTTTCAATCCCAAATGAAGTTATAGAGTTTGAAAAAAGATTTAAATTCACAGAGACCAACAAGTATAAGTTTCGAGAAATCTATAGAAAGTGGAAAGTTGCTTTCCCTTCAAAAAAGTTGGACTTATCTGAGTTTTTAAATTCTCAGCCAAAAGAGATAATATTAAGGTTAGAGAAAGAAGTTTTGTTTAATGCTGAGGATTGGAATGTGCTTTGATTGAAATGATTTTTTTCGAAGAGGAGATTTATGAGCACCCAACAACGGCGCGCATCCGTAGAGCTCTACCCAAAGCGAGTTGGGTTCCAATAGATCGTTATCAAGAATTATTCAATAAGCGGCATCAAAACTTCAAATTGCAGAAAAAAAATCCAGCACTCATATTGGCAAAAAAACACGACAATTTTGTTTTGCCAGTACCTTCAGGTTTCGGAATGGGTTCCCACAAAAATTTTTATTTTTCTCATATGTATAATTGTCTATATGATTGTAAATACTGCTTTCTACAAGGAATGTACTCTTCAGCAAATTTTGTATTATTCGTAAATTTTGAAGATTTCTTCAGATCAATTTCTGAAAAAATTAAGGAATATAAAGGCCAATCTCTTACATTTTTTTCTGGCTATGATTGTGATTCTTTAGCCTTCGACAAACTAAGTGGCTTTGCCGATCAAGCTTTGAGTTTTTTCAACGGGCTTTCTAATGTTGAGCTTGAATTACGAACTAAAAGTATTGCAATTGGTTCACTTCTTCAAAGAGAACCTCTATCCAACTGTATCGTTGCTTTTAGCTTATCTCCAGCCCAAATTGCTAAGTCTCTGGACAGTAAGGCACCAAGTATAAACAGACGAATTAGTGCTATTAAACAACTTGCGGATGCCGGTTGGAAAATAGGCCTCAGATTTGATCCACTCATATATACCTCTGATTGGAAAGAACTCTATTCTGCTCTTTTTGCTGATATAATGAATGGCTTGGATCCGGAAAGGATACATTCAATAAGTTATGGCCCACTCAGATTCCCAAAAACAATGTATAAAAAAGCAGCTAGTCTTCATCCAGAACACAAACTTTTTGCTTTTCCGATGGAAGAAACAAACGGTGTGGTGTCTTATGGGGCAAAGATTGAAACACAAATGCATGATTTCTTAAAATCTGAATTAAATAATTACATATCAGAAAATAAAATTTTTCAGTGCACCATATAAACAACCTAGAAAGAAACAAATATGAAAGCCGCATTAATATCTGGAAGTTCCAGTGGGATTGGCAGGGCAATATCAGAAAAGTTTTTGGAAAGAGGAATTAGGGTCATTGGTCTGGCCAGAAACCATAGTAAATTCAAGCCAGACGAAAAAAATTATACCCCAATAGAAGCCGACTTATCTAAAGTCAAAAGACTTCCAGAATTAATTAAATCTATCCTTAAGGAAAATCCAGATATTGACGTCTTTGTAAGTGGAGCTGGTTACGGAGACTTCAAATCATTAGAAAACTTTTCAAGTCCTCAGATTGAGAACTTTATAAATCTTAATCTAGTATCACATATTATCTTATGCCGAGCAATTGTGGCTCATATGAAATCGCAAGGGAATGGAGACATTTTTATACTCGGATCAGAGGCTGGGGTTATAGGTAAAAAGAAAGCAACACTGTATTCCGCGGCTAAATTTGGTTTGAGGGGATTTGCGCAAGCACTTAGAAATGAAGCAGGACCTGCGGGAGTTCGTGTATGCTTAATAAACCCTGGAATGGTCAGAAGTCCATTCTTTGATAAATTGGGTTTCGAACCAGATGGACTTGAAACCAATGCTATCGAAACAGAAGATATTGCAAAGATTGTGTTTGATTTTTTAGGAACCCGGCAGGGAACGATAATCGATGAAATAAACTTATCGCCAGCATCTAAATCATTAAAATTTAAGAAGGTCGGCAAATTAGATGTTTAACCATCTAAAGGTTTTTTTGCTCGGATATGATGTGGGCAGTGTTCCCCACTTTTAAGAACTCCAACTAATTTCATCCAGATTTCAACTTGGTGATCAATAAACTCTTTCCCATGACGTTTGGATAAATCTTGTCTGTCTGGGCCTTTTAGCCATTCTAGTTCTTTAGCAGCGATCTTAGAATACCAAGGGTTTCTATTTACTAGCTCTATTTCAACGAATCCTGCTGTAACCAATGCTTCTTGGTATGCTCCTGGTGAAGCCATAGCAAAGTCAAGACCTTCAGCTTTTATATATTCAGACATTTCAGGCGATGGCTTTCCATCATGGCTTATTAACCAGTCTGATGCTGCAAAATGACCACCCGGTTTCAAAACTCTAAAAACATCGGAGGCTAAAGCAGACTTATCTGGAATGTGGATAATTGAGTCCTTAGAAAATACAACTTCAAAAGAACCGTCTTCAAAAGGCAATTGCCCCGGAGAAACAAGTTCAATACTAATTTTTTCTGACAAACCTGCTGCCAACACATGATTTCGAGCAGCGTCACAAACAGGTGGTTCAACATCAATTCCCACTACCTGCTTCGCCAAATAATTCTTTGCCAATAGAACTGCACAAGCCCCGGATCCTGAACCAATATCCAAAACTCGTTGATCTTTGATTTTTATACCTTCGAGCACTTTCTTAACTTCATCGGAACCTCCAGGTGATAAAAATCCGTCTCCCCATAGCTCTTCCAAAAAAGAGATTACTTGATTGTTATATAATACTTCACTCGACATTTTTATTTGTGGTCCTCTTTAAATACTTAAGTTTATTTTTCCTGACTCAATCTCACAGAAATTTTTCAAATTCTTTTAGACTGACTTAGGTACATAAATACCAGATATGCAAGTAAACCACCAATAATTTGCGCCATGATAAATGGAATAGTATCGCCATGTTGGATACCAGAGAAAGTATCGGTTAATGTTCTTGCAATTGTAACAGCAGGATTGGCAAAGCTGGTTGAAGAAGTAAACCAGTAGGCAGCAGTAATATAAAATGCGACCAAAGTAGCGACGGAACCTGTTTTTTGTTTCGACCCAAGTAAAATAGTTAGCAGTAATCCAAAAGCAGCTATAACTTCTGAAAAATATTGAGAAGACCCTGTACGAACGTTTGTCGAAAACTGAATAATTGACATCTCAAACATGTAGTGTGCTAAAAACGTGCCCAGTATTCCGCCAATTATTTGAACAGTTATATATGCCAAAAACTCAAAAAAACTGAGCTTTTTCATAGTAAACATTATTAAGCTAACAACTGGATTAAAGTGAGCGCCAGATATCTCACTAAATATTGTAATCAAAACATACAGAATAGCACCTGTGGCAATAGCATTAGCCAAAAGCGCCAAAGCCTGATTTCCCATTGAAAGGTTTTCGGCCATGATGCCGGAGCCGACTACCGTAGCAACAAGAAAAAGCGTACCTAAAAATTCAGAAACAAAAGCTCTCATAATGTTTAGATACTAGAACAATAAAAAGAGGCAAACCCTGTTTAATATATTTCCATTAAAAATTTATAATTTGACTATTGCAGCTTAAGACGCCAGGCAGCGATCATTAAAACTAAAGAAAAAGCGGGCAACAGCAATGCCACAAATATAACTAAGTCGTAGGTGCCCAACTGCCAAACTAACGATCCAAACAGTGGAGCTAAAGCAGATCCTAGCACAAACCCAACTGCCAGCAGCCCTGAGATAGTTCCAAAGTCATTGCGACCAAGAAGACCTGAGATCACCGTTGGACGAATAATACTCAAAACGCCGTAGCTGGCTCCTTGAAAAACAACAAAAGCTATTATTAATCCAAATGAAAGATTTCCCAAATAGATTGACCAACCAGCAACGAACATTGAAATAAAAGACACACAACAAAGCGAGAATACGGAAACTCTTTTCTCAGATGCAAGCATCATCAAACGACCTATGACTTGCATTGGTCCAATGCAGGACGCCGCGAGCACCGCCGTTTTAGCATCAAGGCCACGGTCATAAAAAATTGGCAGGAGATGGCTGATTATCATCCCGTGATTGAGTGACATCAACGCAAAAGTACCACCAATTAGCCAGAAGGTGGGTTTTTTTATTATAGATAGAGCATCTTTTAAATTTCGAGAAGACTGCTTAACAAACCTATTGGAGAATTTGTTCAACATTTTTGTTGCACTCCACACTAAAGGCAAATTAACAACCAGAATTACTAGAGAAAAAACTAGTATTGCTGATCGCCAACCAAAAAATTGGGTCAAAAAATGAGCACTCGAAAAAGAAATGGGGCCACCAAAACCAGCCGCCAGCGTTACAAAAGTTATCGCTCGCCTCGCATTATTCGCCATAGTGTTCGTTAAAAAAGCAAAGCACGCTTCATAAAGAGAACACGACATCGATATGCCCATGAAAAACCAAAGAAAATAAAAATGCCAAATCTCAGTTGCTTTAGACAGTGAGAAGAGACAAGAGAACGCCAGAATAGTGCCAAAAGAAAATACTAAGTTTCCAGAACCTTTGTCGATAAATCTTCCAACAAAAGGAGCAAATATAGCGGCTACGACAAGAGATAAAGTATATGCGCCAGTTAGAGATGTTTTGGAAAATCCTAATTGGGTTTCCCATATTGGCAAAAAAGCTGGAAACGAATAAAAGCAGGTCGCCCATGCAAGTGTTTGGGAAATTGCAAATGGCAATACGTAAATTGTAAATCGGAAACCAGAAATTTCTGAATCATCTTTGTTTGCTTTTTGCATAAAATCCTACCAAGAAATCTAGCCATCAAAGTGACATAAAATTTCTTAATAGATAAATTGCAGGTGGAAAAGCCCCGCACGGCACTTGAGAATCGATAGTAATGGATTGAGGCTTTTCCTTACGCGCAGTGCTTTTAAAATAGATTTGTAACGTTTTTATGAATTTAAAGAATTACTGCCGTTTTTAGAAAAGCCATATTGGATAAACTTTTGCATCGTTTATGTAATACAGAATGGTTTTCATAATTAAGGTGTCAGATAACTTTAAAACAGGGAACAGCTATGGATGAACACGTAGATTTTACTGCAATGAAAGACGGAACTCGAGAAGAATATGAGTTACTTGCTCGGTTAGAAAAACCTTATCTTTCATTGACTGCTGACCGGGTACTGGGAGAATTAAAAAGAGCCAGTGAAGCCACACTTGAGGGCTACAAAATCACACGCCTCGAGCATGGCCTACAATCCGGAACCCGCGCTCTCCGCGATGGCGCAGATTTAGATTGGGTTGTGGGCGCACTGCTACATGATATTGGGGATGGCTTAGCTCCACAAAATCACGATAAGATGTCTGCTGAAGTTATAAGACCATTTGTTAGGTGGGATGTTGCTTGGACTGTCGAGCATCATGGCATCTTCCAAATGCTTTATTATGGCCATCATTACGGTTGGGATCGAAACGCCCGAGAGCAATTTAGACATCATCCTGTTTTTAATAACTGCGCTGAGTTTTGCGAACGATGGGATCAATCTAGCTTTGATCCAGATTATCCTATGGAATCAATAGACACATTTGAACCAATGGTTAGAGAGGTTTTTAGTCGAAAAGCTTATGACCCCGAAATCATTCAAGAAGGGTTTGTTTCGTCATTAACTGGAAATCCTTAAGCATAAGTTTGAATAACAAAAGAGTTGCTTTTGATGAGTAATAAAAATGAGCTAATCCTAGTGCGGCATAACAAAGAACCCGCGGATGATCGTGTGTTTACTTTTGCACGGCTAAATGGCCTTATCCCGATTGAAAAATTTCCATTTCAAGGGGACCTTCTTGGCGAACCAACAGAAAAAACTTTTGGAACAGTTATTTATGGTGGTCAGTTCAGCGTTTTTGAAAATGATAAATATCCTTTTCTTAGAGAGGAATCCAACTGGATAAGCTCTTGCATGGAAGCAAATTTACCCATCTTAGGACTGTGCCAAGGCGCACAGCAGATAGCTCAATTATTGGGAGCAAAGGTTGGCCCAACCGAAGACAATCGTCATGAGTTTGGATATTATGAAGTTACTCCCACAAGTGAGGGATTAGAATTCTTGTCAGAACCAAAGTTCTTCACACAAGCACATTTTCACACTTTTGAAATCCCAAAAGGAGCAGTTCATTTAGGGCGCAGTAAGGGATTTGAAAATCAAGCATTCCAGTACGGGAAAAATGTTTTCGGACTTCAATTTCATCCCGAATGCACGATCGAAGGTTTTAGACGATGGCAATCTAATTCACCGTCAGCAAGTTGCCTTGGTGTTCAGAGTGTCCAAAAGCAAACCAGCCTGATGATGAAACACGATGCTTCGCAAGCTGCTTGGTTTTACAATTTCATGTCAAAGCTTTTTACTAATCCAGCCAAATAAAACTTTTTTAATAAAACCAGTCTGAGATAATTATATTTTAATCTTTTTTGTTTTCTTTATTACCAATCAGTTGAATAATGACAAGCAGACCAGATGAAATGACTATTAATATTGTTGATATAGCAGCGATCGTTGGGTCTATTTGATCTCGAAGAGCTAAAAACATGCTACGTGTAATCGTAGAGTTATCCCCACCAGCAACAAAAAGCGAAATAATTATCTCATCAAAAGACGTCAAAAATGCAATCAGAGATGCAGAAATAATAGAAAACTTAATTTGAGGTAAGGTTATTTCCCTAAAGGCTCGAAAACGCGTTGCGCCCAATGAACGCGCAACCTTTTCCTGGTTCATATCATAATTTTTCAGAGCACTAAATACAATAATTAGTACCAGAGGCATTGCCACCAAGGAATGGCCCAAGACTAGACCAAAAACACTTCCAACCAGTTTAAATTGAACAAAAAAGTAAAAAAGACCAATCGCTACAAGTATAATTGGTACCATCATCGGCGAAATAAATATTGGAAATAGAATCTTGCTAACTCTGGAATTGCTATTCACTAAACCGTAAGCTGCCATTGTTCCAATGGGCGTTGCTACAAATATTGTCAGTACTGCAACCTTGACTGAAGTCCAAGTAGCTTGCATCCAGTCATTAAAACCATTTTCGACTTTCCAGGCAAAAAAATAGTTCTCGTACCACCTAAGCGACCACTCTCTCGGCGGAAATTCAAGATATTGGCTAGCCGAAAATGACATTGGGATCACAACCAACGACGGCACTATCAACAAAAATAATATTAAATACGCAAAGATATAAAGCCATAGCCTGTCTTTAAGTCGAATTTGTGTTTCTGAAACATTTTTATTTAGAAAGCTCATAATCTTTACCTATTTCCAAGTTGATCCATTGAAACCAACTTTGATGCAATAAAGAGAATGATCCCAGTTACAACAAGCAATACAACGCCAAGAGCACTGGCTGCTCCCCAACTAAAATAAAGCTCAATATTGCTAGATATTTTCATAGCCGCCATTATAACTCTTCCACCCCCAAGTATTGCAGGCGTTACATAAAATCCAAGACAGAGCACAAAAACGATCAAAAGCCCTGCAAGCAAACCCGGCAAAGAAAGGGGGAAAAATACTGTCCAAAATGCTCTGGTTGGTGTCGCACCCAAGCTCGAAGCGGCCTTCAATGCATCTTTATCTATGGCGCGCATATTTGCGTACAAAGGCAAAATTAAGAATGGTAGCATGATGTGCACCATCCCAATAAGCGTACCAGTTGTATTATGAACAATTTTGATTGGTTCTGAAATCAACCCCATTTCAATAGCCATATTATTTAGGAGGCCTTTTTTCTGAAGTAGTACCAGCCAAGCGTAAGTACGCACCAAAAGACTTGTCCAAAATGGAATTAGCACGCCAATCATACATATGTTGGCCCATTTCCGAGAAAGCTGTGACATAAAATATGCAAGAGGATAACCAATTGCGGCACAGATTATTGTTGTAAGTATACTAATTTTAAACGTGGTTAAAAAAATACGGATGTAAGCCTTACTTTTCATCATACGTTCGTAGTTTTCAAATGAAAGGCTACCATCTCGACCAATAAATGAGAGATAAAACAACCAACCGACTGGGATGACAATCAGAGCTGTTACCATTAATAGATATGGTAACGTTAAGCCAAAAAATGTTAACCTCTCGTTTGCTGCAACCTGCTGCAAACCTCTTTCATTTGGTTTTTCCATGTCAACTATCGTCATTTTTAGCTTACCACATAACTATCGGCGACCTTAAGGCCGATGGTTACATTTTCACCGACCGCTGGAAGAGCTTTCTGTGTCACACTCTCATTTGGCACACGAACCCTAACTTCATGCCCATCGTCATCATCAGCGTTGAGTTTCACAACTAAGAGCTGGCTTTCACCTTGAAAAATAGAGTCGATTAACTTGCCCACAAAATAGTTTGAACCTTTGATTTTCTTATCGGCTAAAAATGCTTTTTCTGGTCTTACAACTAGAAGAAATTCACCAGATTTTTCAGCTCCCTCGGCAAGGGTAATATCTTCACCATTCAAGCTCGCTTTTCCATTCCGAACGGCAACAGGAAGAAGGCTAGATTCTCCAATAAAATCAGCAATGAAGTGATTATTTGGGTGCTCATAAATCTCGTTTGGCGTCCCAAGCTGCATAAGCTCGCCATCATTAATTACGGTGATCCTATCTGACATGGTCAGAGCTTCTTTCTGATCATGAGTCACATAAACAGTGGTCATATTCAAAGTATCATGCAATTGCCTTAATTCTATCTGCATCTCTTCACGAAGTTTTTTATCAAGAGCTGAAAGTGGCTCATCCATCAACAAGATTTTGGGCTTAAATACGATAGCACGAGCAAGCGCTACGCGTTGTCGTTGACCGCCTGAAAGTTCATTAATTCCTCTGTGTCCAAGACCCTCAAGTTTTACAGTGTTCAGAGCTTCCTCAACACTTCGCTTCGTTTCCGAAGTACTCACTCCACGTAATTTTTGAGGGTAACCAACATTCTGTTCAACAGTCATATGTGGGAATAGAGCATAGTTTTGAAAAACCATGCCTATACCCCTAAGATGAGGTGGCTTTAAAATAACTTCTTCATCACCAAATTTAACGCTGCCATAATCAGGGTTGGTAAACCCTGCCAAAACCATGAGCAAAGTTGTTTTGCCTGACCCAGAAGGACCTAGGAGGGTCATGAATTCACCTGAGTTAATCTCAAGGCTGACATCTTTCAATGCGTAAAACTGATCATATTTCTTTGTTACATCACGAATAGAGATGTTAAGAGAAGTTTCGTTCATAGATTTATAGTCTCTATATAAAGCCGCTCGAAGGATTAAATCCTTCGAGCGAACAAGTTCAAATTAAATGAGTGAGTTACTCAGTCATCATTTCTGTGTACATCTCAGCGGCTATTGTTCGCCACTTTGAATACCACTCAGTGCTTAATGTTAGCTGATGCTTTGCATTATCAGGATGGCTTGGCATCATACGAGCTCTGGAGTCTTCCATGAGGCCAAGCTCATAAACTTTTCCGTTTGTTGGCCCATATGTGATGTATTTAGCGAATTCTGCCATATACTCTGGCTTCATCATTTCAGCAATATATTTCATGGCTAGATCTTTATTTTTGGCTCCTTTTGGAATCCCATAACCTTCCCAATCCATAATTCCTGATCGCCAGTCATATGCTACTTTTGCGCCATCTTCTTTGGCGACATCAAATCGACCATTCCAGCCTGTAGTCATATCAACTTCGCCGTCTTTCATCAGCTGAGCATGTTGAGCGCCAGAGGACCACCATACAGCGATATGAGGTTTGATTGATCTAATCTTATCGAGTGCTCTTTCTATTCCCTCTTCACTGTCGAGAACTTCATAAACCTGATCCATTGGTACGCCATCAGCTAAAAGAGCTGTTTCAAGCTGAGCATCAACCTTGTTTCTCATAGCGCGAGTACCAGGAAACTTCTCAACATCATAGAAATCTGCCCAGGTTTTAGGCCCATTTCCCTCTCCGTAAGTATCTGTGTTGTAAGCGGCAACCACTGAGAAAATATCAGCACCAGCACAGTAATCACTATACATTCCAGGCAAGTGATCACTTACATCAATTACTGAGTAATCTAGTTTTTCTAAAACGCCTTCCGCTGCGCCTGAAGCACAACTACCTGCTCCACTTGAAAATATATCAAACTTATCAGCACCAGATTTCACCATAAGCTTTACGTCAGAAATACCTCCATAGGTATCTTCTTTCACTGTAATACCCATTGCTTTAGCAGCTGGCTGAAAAATCCCTAATGACTGCCCTTTTTGATAGGCGCCACCCCAGGAAACAATTCTTAACGTATCTTCCGCATAACTTGCTGTAGCTGTAATCATCAAACCTGCGGCAGCAAGCCCTCCAATTGCTGATTTCATAATAGTTTTTTTCATAAATTTTCCTCCCTATTACTCTGTTCGTTACTAAGACTGCACTGAGTCGGCTAAATTAAGCAACAAAAGTTTATAAAAATTACTTTTACCTAGCGTTAACAATTTGTCTCTTGTCACGCCAACGATACCAAGAAACAACTGCGGGAAGGAACCATGGGTTACCAGTATAAAGAGGTTTCGTTGGAAATGGCAGATCATCAAAGGCTGTTTTACCTTGAGATAAACCTAAAACTTTCTGCCCTAATCTCATACCCAAGTAACTTGCCATCGAAACACCAGAGCCACAATAACCCATAGAGTAATATATTCCATCCTGACATCCAGTATGTGCAAGTTCGTCAAAAGTATAAGCCACGGTACCAAACCAAGAGTGAGTAACTTTAATATCGCTTATTTCTGGAAATATCCGTACTAGGTCATTGTGTAATTTTGGGCCACTTGATGCCGTATTGGTCTCTTTTGCTGAAACTCGGCCACCAAATAAAATTCGCTGACGATCTGGGGAGGGGCGGTAATAATAAACGACCTTACAAGTATCCGTTATGTTCCTATTTGTTGGAAATAATTTATCCATCAAGCCCTTTTCTATTGGCTCAGTGGCAATGATATAGCTGCCAATAGGGATTACTCTTCTGCGAAGCCAAGGGGTTATAGTAGTAGTATAACCATTCGTGGCAACGACAAGGTCTTTGCAAACCACATCACCTTTTGAAGTTCGAACTTCAAAGCCTTTTTGCAGCTTATTTACAGCTCTGGCTTCACAGTAACTAACAACAGCAGCACCGGCTTCGGTAACACGCGATAAAAGCCCATGATGATATTTTGCTGGATGTACTGAAGCGTGCCTAGGAAAGACAACGCCTCCATAATACATATCTGTTCCTAGCTCTCTACGTTGCTCAGCTTTAGGCACAATTTCCGTTGGAATGTTTTCAAACTTGGTAAGCTTTTCAGCGTCTCTCGCCAAGTCATCATACTGATCTCTAGAATGAGCGGCATGAAATCGGCCGGCTCTTAAAAAATTACATTCAAGTTTTTCATTATTAACGAGTTCCTCTATCCAATTCAGTGCATTCACACCTTCTTGTCTCATTGCGCTTGCTCTAGACGCGCCAACTTTTTGAGTTAGTTTTTCAAGCGACGGCTTAACGTGAGTGCTTATTTGACCCCCATTTCGAGTGCTACACCCATATCCTGGGTAGCCACTTTCAATGACCATCACATCACGACCGCCTCTTGCGATTTCTAGTGCAGCATTCAAACCCGTGTAGCCAGAACCTATAATTAATACATCTACTTTCCGTTTAAGATCGCTAGAAACGCCTGAGACCTGAGGCATATCATCAAGCCAGTAGGATGTATTTTTCCAGTCTGCAGCCCACATTTTTGTATTCCCTAAGTTTTAAATTTTTAATTGTTTAGACAATTTAATGAATACCCAGATTTAACT
The DNA here is from genome assembly GCA_902543185.1 of Paracoccaceae bacterium. Lineage (GTDB taxonomy): Bacteria > Pseudomonadota > Alphaproteobacteria > Rhodobacterales > Rhodobacteraceae > Salinivivens. The sequence goes on along the minus strand of CACBXB010000010.1, from coordinate 9,971 downwards.
TTACCTTGCTTTGTTAAAATTTCAAAAGTTTATATTTTATTCAAAATTGCTGACCTGATAATCTGACTTAGAAAGCCATTCATCATTAATCTCAAAACCCCACCCAGGGTCACTTTTTACGGAAACACAGCCGTCCTCTATATCAAACAAACTATTTTTGAATAAGTCTTGTTGCCATGGATAGTAGTCAGCACCCTCAATCGAAAACTCTAAATATTTCCCTGCATTTGGTATTGCTTTCAATAAATGCATCGTAAAAAGCGTAACTAGGGATAGGTTTGCGCAATGCGGTGTTACTGGAAGTCCAGCACTTTTTGCGAGTTCAACAATTCTCATTGTTCGAGATATGCCACCCAAATATAAAACATCTGGCTGAACAATATCGACAGCTCGCATGTCGATCATTCTTTTCCAAGTCGGGATATCGCAATCTTGCTCCCCACCCGTGACATCAATATCAAGAGCATCAGTAACAATTTTGGTTTGTTCAAGCTCCCAATAAGGACACGGTTCTTCAAAATGACAAAACCCGTTATCTTCAAGTATCCGGCCAACTTCAATTGCTCTATCTGGTGAATAACAGCTGTTTGCATCGATTAGGAGAGACGCATCTTGACCAAGGTATTTACGCATAGTTGGAATAATTTCTTCAGTTCTGCCTGGCCACTCATCTTGGTTGCGACCAACCTCAGCTCCAGCCCTTACTTTAAAGGCGTCATACCCAAATTCGCCCTGAAGCCTCACAAGGCGCTCTGCTTCTTCTTTTGGCGCAATATCGCGTTTCATTGAAGAGGCATATGCTCTTAATTTACCAGGTTCCCCACCTAAAAGCTCAACAACAGGTTTTTGACTTTGTTTGCCCCTTAAATCCCAAATAGCTGTGTCAAAACCACCTATTGCCCTTCTTAAATAAGACCCAGGAAATTTATGTTCGCGTTCGGTAACTAAATCGAGCAAGTCATCCAAGTCAGAAATTTGAGCGCCCAAAACCCATGGCGCTACCTGTCGATGCAAAACCTGACAGGTAATATCTGAGTGATAAGTGGAGACCTGACCCCAGCCCTGAAGACCTGTCTCATCGGTAATGCGCACAAATCCAACAAATTCGTTACAAAAAGTCTCTATCGAATTAATTCTTAGCATTTCTGCACTCCTATAACTTTCGATCCGCTAATATAATATCAGCAGCCTTCTCTCCAACCATTATGGCAGGAGCGTTAGTATTACCGGTCGTAATTCTTGGAAAAATTGAAGCATCCACAACTCGGAGGCCTTGAGTTCCATGGACATTAAGACTTTCATCTACAACCGAAGAGGAAACATCTGTTCCCATTCGGCAAGTACCACATTGATGAAAAACCGTTCCACCTTCATCCCGTGCAAAATCCATAAAACTTTCATCGTCTTTGAAATTAGATCCAGGAGAAATTTCTTCATCAACGATTTTTTTCATAGCCTTTGTTTGTAAGAGTTTTCGCATTAAATGCATTCCAGATATCATAACTTTTTTATCTTTCGCCGTGGACAAATAGTTTCCAACAAATTTTGGGCTTTTACGAGGATCTGAAGACTCAAGAGATATCCAACCTTCACTGGTAGGTTTAGTCGGGTTGAAGCCTAGCCTGACTGCCGGGTAAGGATCTGGACTCATCAACGGACGTTTACCTTGTGGTGCAGTCGAGTAACTCAGAGGCGAAAAGTAAAGTTGTAAGTCAGGTGAATCCAAGGATGCATCAGACTTCACAAACCCCCCCGCCTGGTTGAGACTCATTGCCAAAGGTCCAGACCTTAAGAAAAGGTACTCTAACCCCACCATAAGTTTTCCCAAAACAGGACGAAGCTTTTGATTAAGGGAGGGACGGTTAACCAACAAAGTGAAGTCAACCCCTATATGATCTTGTAGATGACGACCAACATGGGGCATGTCCTGTAAGATGGAAATACCATGCGATTTTAATTCATTAGCAGGACCCAAACCAGAAAGGTATAAAAGCTGCGGGGAATTAAGAGCTCCAGCACTCAAAATAACTTCTCCACTTGTAAATACCTTCGTCTCTTTATTTCCCTCGAAAAAGGATATCCCTATTACTCGCTTACCTTCAAAAATCAATTTTGTTACATGAGCATTTGATATCACTTTCAAATTTTTACTGCGTTTTTTTTTCGCTATGTAAGCACTAGCAGAAGAGACTCTTAATCCATTAGAGGTCGTTGTTTGATAAACAGCGACTCCTTCCATATGATTGCCATTATAGTCTCTATTATAGGGAAAACCTAATTCCTGACCCGCTTCTAAATACTTATATGTTAAGGGATGAACATCGTTTTCAACATTTGAAACACCAATTGGACCAGACTTGCCTCTGAACGGGGAGGCCTCGCCTTTCCAAGATTCTATTTTTTTGAAATAGGGTTCTACATTGCTCCAATTCCAACTTGGAGCGGCCTCTGCCCATTCTTCATAATCGTTTGGATGTCCTCGAACGTAAACCATTGCATTAATAGCACTAGAACCACCCAACACTTTTCCTCTAGGCCAATACATTCTGCGCCCCTTTAACTCGGGTTCAGGTTCAGTTTCATATTTCCAATTATACTTTTGATCGTAAAACAAAGAACCGTAACCTAATGGGACTTTTATTTTCAAAGATCCGTCGGAGGGACCAGCTTCAAGCAGAAGTACTTTCAAAGACGGATCGGCAGTCAGTCGGCCAGCCAGAGTAGCGCCCGATGATCCACCACCAACAATGATATAATCAAAATCGCCCAATCTTTCCTCTTTATAAGACCAATGCTTTTAGTGGATACCACCTTAATCCCACTAAAATATCAATTCGAAAATAAACTTATTTCTTTAACTAAAAACTTTCAGGGCGAAGTGATCGGCGGTGGCTTTCTGCGAGCCCCAGAAATTGCATTACCGGCAATTGCTAATAACAGAACCAACCCACCAAAGAGCGTGTTCAACGTGGCAACCTCATTTAGAAATAGATAAACCCAAAGAGGCCCTAGAAGAACTTCAGCTAAAGATAATAATGTTAATTCTGCGGCGGGTAAAGTTTTAGAGCCAAGCGTGTATAAGACCAAACCTGCTCCAACTTGAAATACGCCCATGCCCGTAGAAATACTAGTATCATTTGCAGAAATTTGAAATGGCAAGCCGCTGAACAGGCAAATACTTGAAGTTATAAAAATTGCAAAGATACCAGACAAGAATACGGCTGGAAGCATATCCCCTGATCGACCCCAACGAAGTGCAACGGTAAAGACTGCAAACCCAAATGCAGACCCTAAAGCTGCTAAATTTCCCAAAAGCGCCGCCCCTCCCTGGGTTTTATCTTGAACCATTATACCAATACCCAAGATGGCAAATAATATAGCAATCCAGGTTGCTTTTCGTACTTTTTCACGCAAAAAGATCCAACCAAGTATTGCTGCCATGAACGGCGCAGAAGCAAATAGTAACATCGCATTTGCGACTGAGGTAGATTGTATCCCATAGATCCCACCCGAATAGGCCCCAACTAAAGCTAAACCCGCAATGCACCCTGGGAGGCCCGCCGCCTTAACTACTTTAAAAAGATTTCCCCGCGATCGAAGATAAATGACCGTTGCAAGAAAAAGGCTCAAGCTTATCGATCTATATAATAGAATTTGCCAAACTGTTGCCTCATCAATCAACCTGATGCCAAGTCCTACGGTGGACCACAAAACACCTGCCATGAATACAAAAATTAAGCCTCTGCGCTGCTCAATTGAATTACCTAGATCATTTGTTTCGCTCATTTAAAGTCCACTCAAACAGTGCTTTGCAGAATAGCGTAAATAAAATTAATAGACGTCTAATTCGCGACATTAAGAAAAGTCGTTTTCATTAGATAAATTAGCCCTCAAAAAAAGAATGATCATCCAAGAGGTTGTTCGGTAACATAAAACTAGATACTTTGATCCTTAAGTAAGAAGTTCTAATCATGGAGCGTTTTTTGATGTCAAAAACCTTCCCTAGGAATATGAAAAATTTACCACCAACAGCGGTAACCGCACAGGGATGTTATATTTATGATAAGTCAGGCAAACCCTACTTAGATGGTTCCGGCGGAGCCGCCGTTTCATGCCTGGGTCACGGAGATCCAGATATTATAGCAGCTATTAAGGAGCAAGCTGATCAATTATCTTTTGCTCATACTGGCTTTTTTACGTCTGAGCCTGCAGAAGAACTCACAGAATTACTCATTAAGCACGCGCCTGGTGAATTGGACCGCGTCTATCTTGTTTCCGGGGGATCTGAAGCAGCCGAGGCTGCAATAAAGCTTGCTCGACAATTTCATATTGAAAATGGCCAGCCCGAACGACAACATCTCATAGCAAGGAAACAAAGCTACCACGGGAATACTCTTGGAGCACTTGCTACTGGTGGCAATGAGTGGCGGCGCAAACAGTTTTCACCCTTGTTAATAAATGTAAGTCACATATCACCCTGTTATGAGTATATCCTTAGAGAAGAAACAGAAACAGCATATGAATATGGACAGCGCATGGCTCAAGAGCTTGAGGATGAAATTCTTCGTCTTGGCCCTGAGACTGTAATGGCATTCATGGCTGAACCTGTTGTCGGAGCAACTCTCGGAGCAGTTCCAGCTGTAGACAGATACTTTCAAAAAATCCGAAAAATTTGTGATCAATATGGTGTGCTTTTAATATTGGATGAGGTCATGTGCGGCATGGGAAGAACAGGATATTTATATGCCTGTGATGCTGAGCAGGTTAGCCCAGATATACTTTGTATAGCCAAGGGGTTAGGTGCAGGCTACCAGCCTATTGGCGCAATGCTTTGTACTTCTGAAATTTATCAATGCATAGAAACTGGAAGTGGCCTATTTCAACATGGGCATACTTATCTTGGTCATCCAGTTGCAGCAGCTGCAGCCCGTGCAGTCGTTGAAAAACTTGTAAAAGATGATTTAGTGGGCCGCGCGGCTGAAAAAGGAAAAAAACTTTCAAAGGCGCTTGAAGAAAAATTTTCCCAACATCCGAACGTTGGTGATATACGTGGCCGCGGCTTGTTTCAGGGACTTGAGTTTGTAGAAGACCGAGAAGCAAAACAGCCGTTTGATTCAGATCACAAATTTGCGGCTCGGTTAAAAGCAAATGCATTTGAAGCCGGCTTAATCTGCTATCCGATGTCTGGAACAAGAGACGGGAAAAACGGGGACCATGTACTTCTTGCTCCACCATTTATTATTAAAGATAATCAATTAGATGAGCTTATTGAAAAATTAGACACAGCAATTACGGCAACTTTAGGACAGCATGCGTGAAAAAAGTTATTTTTGAAAAAGATGGCCGCATAGGTCGGATTACCCTAAACCGTCCCAAAAAATTAAATGCCATAGACGACGATGTCCCTGGCCAACTGCAAGATGCTGTCCTCGAAGCGGAGGGTGACTCTGATATTCACGTGATTGTTCTTTCAGGTAAAGGGAAGGGTTTCTGTGGAGGTTATGACCTTGGTACTTACGCTGAAAATCAGGGGGAGAATAATGTCTATCAGGGTGAGAAATGGGATCCTCTCATCGATTATAAATTTATGTGGGATAATACACAAAAGTTTATGTCACTGTGGCGATGTTCAAAGCCAGTCATTTGTAAAATTCATGGCTTTGCTGTTGGCGGAGGCTCGGACATAGCCCTATGCAGTGATATGATTTTCATGGAAGAAACTGCCAAGATTGGCTACATGTCCACACGTGTTTGGGGTTGTCCATCCACCGCAATGTGGGTCTACAGGATTGGAGCCGAACGGGCGAAAAGGGTCTTATTTACTGGTGACCAAATAAGTGGAACTGAAGCCGCCAACATGGGGCTTGTTTTAAAAGCTGTTCCCAAACATATGCTTGATGATGAAGTTGAGGCTATGGCACAACGTCTAACTACTGTGCCGATCAACCAGTTGGCTATGCAAAAGATGGTTATCAATCAGGCAGTAGAGGCAACCGGGCTCTCTGGAACTCAGCAGTTGGCGACCCTTCTAGATGGTGTCTCCCGCCATACACCAGAAGGGCATAATTTTAAAAAACGCGTAGAGGAAAAAGGTTGGAAGCAGGCGGTTAAGGAGCGCGATAATGGTACTTTTGATTGGACTAAAAACAAGCCTTTCAGCAAATGAATTTACTGGATTTTTCCCAGGTCATTGATAATCTAAATACATATTTCAAAGGAGGGTTAAATGTCCAAAAAATTAAGTGTTATTCGTTTTAAACCGAAGCCAGAACATTACGATGATTTTCTACAGGATGTCATCGAAAACGGGAAAGATAGAGAGCCAGGCACTCATTTTGTAATGAAAAAAGATGATGAGGTTATTGCTATTGTTATCCGTGATGCAGAGGGTTTTGAACAAAGTGCTCAGGACGGTGTAGTGAACTGGCTGGATGAGCGCAGACCAATGTTACAAGAATTTGATCCCGTAAATAGGCACACAATACCAATGACTGGTGACTTGATCGAGTAGCTTGAGGAAAAGAACTTTAAAATGTTAGTATTTAACTAAACATAGCGAGCTATTTGATTTTTGCCTGCTATTTGAATTTTTCAGACCCTAGCAGTGACATTCGTTTTTTAAGTTCTTTTTCAAGAATATTTGCCTCGTAAGGTTTCATTTTTTTCCACCTTTGGCACTCATGACGTGTGCGCCCACAGCCCAAACACCAACCGTTTGGTCCTGAAAATTCGCAAATATCAATACAAGGGCTTTTACGTCGTTTCACAATAAAGCTTTCAAGATCTCTACATTAATTTTTATTGAGTCTATCAGTATTAAGCACTTAAAGATTCAATATCTTTTTTTTCAATTTTATCAACAGGCTTAGTAAGCCTCCAATCTTGGATCGACCCATCTGAATGACGCGCTGTAATAACAGTTTCTATCGGCGGGCAACCTTCATCGTGACAACGTAGTTCTGCTACCGTAAGTACAGTCGTTTCAGGAAAGTCAAAGTGAGTAATGACAAGATCTTTAATCCCACGAACTTTTGCTCCGTCAGGGCGTTTTCGATCAAATAGATTTTGCATTCATTTCTCCTGCCCAAAGGGTAGACCATAAAATGTTACCTTCTTCATCACCAACCAAGACATGTGATAAAGATGAGGTTAGCGATATTCCAGTAATTGCAGAGCCGGAAGAACCTTTTATGACAATAGGCTCCTTACTCTCATCAATTTCAGCCAAAAGAACAGACCCATCACGAAACCCTGCGAAAACTGCACTTTCAGTGTTAAGCGCTTGAACGCAAGTCGCTATTTGTTTTTTGGAAGGAGCCACGCAAACTGGCGCTCGGCCCATGGGACCATCTTTTCCATCAAATGGCCAGCAAATAGCTTCGTTGGCACCAGATGTCACAAGATAAGGAGTGTCGCCTACCCAAGCAAAACTTTTTACTTTTGCAGGGTAGCCTGACATCGCAAGATCACTCTTATCACGAAGTCGCCAACCATGCAGAGCGTTTTCTTGCATAGCTGTAACAACATATTTTCCATCTGGGCTAAAACATACATCGCCGTGGAAGCCTTTCCATATCAGCTTTGATGATTTCCATCTTCTCTCTTTTGCTTCCCAAATGGTCACACCACCATAGTGCGCGACTGCCAAACGCTTTCCTTTTTCATCGAAAGCCATTCCACCAATAGTACTAGAGTGTTCTAGAACGCTAGGTTTCTTTTGACCTTTAGACCAAACATGGGCCTTTCCACCTGAGGAGCAGGCATACTTACCGTCAATAACAGCAACACAGTCAACCCATTTTGTTCCAAATGAAGTAATTTCTTCCACAGTATTGTCGGATGATACCCTGACGAATTTCCCGTCATCACTTCCTGTAAAAATATGTTCACCATCAGTAGCCATACAAAGTACAACGCCTGCGTGCGCCTTGACTGTTGAATAACCAACACCTTCTCGGAATATTCGAACATTGCCATCTCCAAAACCAACAGCAACGCCATCACCTATAGTCACTGACCCAGTAACTGGTGCGCCAAAATTGAATTTAGTTGCGCGTCGCTCTAACTCAGTTTCTTCAAAGCTAGGGCGTCGTCTTTGGTTTAAGGTTGACTCAGAAGTTAAGCTATCTTGCAAGCTTCAAACCCTTCTTTCAAACCCATATTTTCAATATCGCGACCAATAAACACCACGCGAGAACTCTTAGGTTTATCTTTTGGCCATTCCCCCATAGGAGAACCGTCCATAAGCATATGAACTCCTTGGAAAACGTAGCGTTCGTCAAGACCATCAAAATCAAGAATGCCCTTTGATCTTAAGATATCTTGCCCCCTAGTCTGAAGAACCTTACCAAACCAAGATTGAAATTTTTCAAAATCGAGAGGAGTTTCAGACACAAATGATACGCTTGTAATATCATCATCATGCTCGTGGTCATGATCTGACTCCAAAAAGTCTGGCTCGACTTCTAGCACCCGATCCAGACTAAAAGCATTTAGCCCCACAACTTCTTCAAGTGGCGCATCACATCGAGCTGTCCTAATTATTTTGGCATAAGGATTTATTTTCCGGATGCGAGTTTCAACGCTTTCCAAATTTTCACTCTGAATAAGATCCGTTTTGTTGAGCAATACTACATCTGCGAATGCAATTTGTTCTTCTGCCTCGTGATGCTCACCAAGTTGCGCATCTAAATGTACGGCGTCAGCAACAGTAACGATAGCATCCAATTTTGTGCGATCAGCCACGTCTTCATCAACGAAAAAAGTTTGGGCAACAGGTGCTGGGTCTGCTAAACCGGTTGTTTCAACAATAATCGCATCAAGTTGATCAGCCCGCTTCATCAAACCGCTAAGAATACGGATTAGGTCACCACGCACGGTGCAGCAGATGCAGCCATTATTCATTTCAAAAACTTCTTCGTCTGCATCTACAACTAAATCGTTATCTATACCTTCCTCACCAAATTCATTGACAACTACAGCATATTTCTTTCCATGCCTCTCCGTTAAAATTCGGTTCAGCAAGGTTGTTTTACCAGCGCCTAAAAACCCGGTTAATACTGTTACTGGAACTTGTGAAGTTTGCATTATTTTTCTCCTTCGTTTAATTCAACAGGCTTGAATTACTTCAAAATTTTTGATCGATGGATAGTTTTTGTTGTTGTAATTTTTCTAATTGTCTGAGAGCCAAACCAGTGTCGCCCGTTTGACGTAATGCTTTATTATAAGCTCGGTATACTGACTTAGGAGCCCAGGGTAAAGCCGCCCCGCTGAGCCATTCCCTTAATAACTTCGGCAAGCGATCAAACTCTCTCATCGGATCAGAATTTCGTCGGTGTTTGCGCAGCTTTGTCTCACCCAAATTTTTTCTATCCATCGTCATTTCTCTAAAATTTGTTCAAACATAAAAATTCAAAACTTAGAATAATAGGATCTCGCTTTTCTCAATTTGAAAACAAGCCAGCCATTTCATAGGCCAGCTAATTTTCAAGCTTAAACTTACAGACACCCAGCTAATGATTTAGCCATATTGCGAATAAGGTCACCGTAAAGATTGGAACCGGGTTCTAGACTTGCACCCAATGGATCTATAACACCAGTCTTAGCATCTGTTCCAGACAGCACAGTTGCAACAAGGTTTGGGTTGTACTGTGGTTCAGAAAGAACACAGTTTATTCCTTCATCCTTAACGCGATCTTGGATCTCGGCAATACGCGCTGCACTTGGGTCAGACGCATCTCCCAAAGAAATTGCACCAGCTGCAGGAAAATCAAAACTGGTTTCAAAATACTGATAGGCATCGTGAAAAACGACAAAATTACGCCCTCGAACTGGCTCTAAAATATTATTGACTTCTTTAACCAACTCATCGATCTCTGCTCGAGCTTCAGCAGCGTTAGCAAAATAAACCCCAGCATTTTCTGGGTCCGCAGCAGAAAGCTTTCCGGCAACTAAATTTAACCAAGTTTGTG